>NZ_JBAQMD010000019.1:0-78581 GCF_049302455.1 Rhodoferax ferrireducens
TTACGGATTGAAGGGATGAAGTGCTGCGAGCAGCGAGTCCATCGTCCTGCAAAAGGAGATTGCTGAAAAGTCCGAGGTAGCCTGCTGGACTGGCGAACCAGTTCGCGCGTCAGCGGGTTAGTCCAACCGCTGTTATGGTTACCGCCATAGCGGCTTGTTCCACGACGGCAACGCTCTATCCAGTTGACGGCCCCCTGTCCAAACAACAGCCGCTACCGGTTCTCACCGCAGCTGTTGACGGCATCATGGGAAATACTGGCGGCATTTCATTGTCGCTGCCTGACGGTGAGCATTGCACCGGCAAATGGTCATCTATTGCACCTATGAGCGTTGGCTTTTCAACGGCAACTGCTTCCGGGTCTGCGACAAATGGTATGGCTTCAGTATGGGCAACGGTTTACGGCTCCGGTTTTTCTGTGGCAAATCTTCCGGGAGTCAACAAGGGCGAAGCCATGCTCGTTGGAGACCGGGGCACAGTCATTCAGGTCGAGTTCTACACCGGCAGTGGTACAGCAAACGGCTCTGGCGTGGCAAAAGACAACAAAGGCAATGCATTCAAGGTGTTGTTTTAATCGTGGCGGGTAGATTCCCCGCCCCTCTGGGGCGGGGAGGTTCATTTGTCGGCAATGGAGAAAAACGTAATTCGGCAGCGCAGCGGAAGCGGTCAGCGGACACGCATGTCCAGTAGGTCTATCTTAGTCGCTACATTCGTTAAGTTGTGTGCATTAGGAAGGCTTCTAATGCAACTTGATAGTCGCAGGCAAAAATTTCACGGCATTCCACAATCAAGCCGCGTGTCTTTTCATAAGTGATTGCCTTCTGATACTTCTCCAAAGTGGAGTGAATTTCGAACTCTTTTTTCCCCGCGTCCTTTGTCATTGTGGCGATTTTTTTGATATCCCAGTCGGTTATGCTCCCATAAGCCTCTTTATTGAGGAGGTCCTTGCGATCCTGCGGATGATGTTTACTGAATCCGACTTTGGAAAATTGCGTTGATTTTGAGTATGCCAAGTACACATAACCGGCAGCTGAATTTCTGAGCTGATAAGCAATTTTTGATGTGTCGCACTGTATGCAATGACCTGCCTTTGATCGAAGTGTGTGCCCCGCTTTTGCACACGGTGATCCACCATAATAGAAATATTTTTCCAGCGTATTCATGGACTCATCACGCGACCGCTTAGACAGTCCCGAGCCATCAAATAGCCATGAGGGGGATACCTTCTGTGCTTTTAGAAAAGCGAGCTGCTCTTTTGTAAGTTGCGCCATGGAATGGAAGTGTAATCTCTTCAAATTCATCGAGTCGCAGAAGCGACGGCGACCTCAATTTCATTGACGTAATTTTTGATGCCCCCCTAAACTTGAAATGGAGTAAAACGTACTACGGTTGTGCACAGGGAACTGACTATCTTGATAGCTCGCTCAATTTCCAGGTCAGCTCGATTGAAGCCTAGAATCACCCCAAGCAACCTGTCGATTTTGTGCCTATTTAGTGCTTGACAGAAAACCCGTCAACCCCAGCAACGGCGCGTGTTTTCACGGTTTTCATCGAAGTGAAGATTTTCCAAAAACCATGCTTTGAGCTGGTTTTGCGTCAAATACCGGGGCAATGCCCGGTATCTTCGTTCCTGATTTACCCTTGAATTCGGGGTGAGAAATGTCATCAAAATCTCTTCCTGGAGTGCACCATTTCCCCTCTCAAACGTTAATAAGTGAGGCCCCGAAATGATGCTGTTTTGAAGAGACAAGAAGACCATGCGCGTAGTCCAGAACGAACAAATGACCATCGGTGAAGTTGACATCTCCAAGATCAACTTCGACTACAAATCACGCGACGACATCCCCAAGATATTGAAAGGCCTGCAATTCATCTACACCCATGTCGAGTTGCGCACGGCGATCTTCGAACTGCTGGAAAGTCAAGTCGCCCCAACGGTGAGCAAGTCCAACGGACGCCCCGGCATGGCCCTGTGGACGATTCTGGTGTGCGGCGTGATTCGGCTCGATTTGAACTGCGACTATGACCGCCTGCATGAGTTGGTCAACCACCACAACACCATCCGCGAGATGCTCGGTCATGGCGCCTTCGATGATGTGAGCTACCACTTCCAGACCCTCAAAGACAACGTCAGCCTGCTGACACCGGAACTGCTCGACAGAATCAACCAACTCATCGTCCAGGCAGGTCACGGTTTGGTAAAAAAAAAGGCCGCCGAAGCGCTGCGTGGTCGGTGCGACTCCTTTGTCCTTGAAACCAACGTTCACTTCCCCACCGACATCAACCTGCTGTGGGATGCCATGCGCAAAGTCATCAGCCTCACCGCGCAGTGGTGCGACGATCTTGGCATGAGCGACTGGCGTCAAAACGCCTACAACCTGAACCACGTCAAGCGCCTCATGCGCACGGCGCAAAACAAAAAACGCAGCAAGGCCAAGGCGCCCGAGCAAGTGCAAAAAAACGAAGCCCTCATCGTGCAAGCGCACCAGCACTATCTGAGCGTGGCCCAAGCCTACTTGGACAAGGCCCGCCAGACACTGGTTCTGATTGAGGCGCAGGCCTTGGCAGACGTCTTTGACCAGGTGAGGAAAGTGGAGATCGAGGGCTTCATGGTCCATGCTGATCGCCAGATCGACCAAGTCCGCAGGCGTGTCATTCTGGGTGAAACCATCCCTCATGGCGAAAAAGTATTCTCGATATTCCAGCCCCACACCGAATGGATCAGCAAAGGCAAGGCCGGCGTTGCGGTGGAACTCGGCGTCAAGGTGTGCATCGTGGAAGACCAGTATCAGTTCATCCTGCACCACCAGGTGATGCAACAGCAGACGGACGATCAAGTGACGCTGGAGATGGTGGCCCAAGCCAGGAAGCGCTTCCCACACTTGAATGCCTGCAGCTTTGACAAAGGCTTTCACTCACCGGCCAACCAGATTGCCTTGAAAGAGCAACTCGAACTGGTGGTATTGCCCAGAAAAGGCAAACTGAGCAAACAGGCGCAAGCTCAAGAACAGGCCCCTGATTTCGTCAAAGCGCGCCGGGCGCATTCAGCGGTGGAGTCGGCGATCAATGGGCTCGAGGTGCATGGACTTGATGTGTGCAGGGACCACGGCATTGAGGGCTTCAAGCGCTATGTGGCGTTAGCGGTGGTGGCCAGGAATATTCACCGCATTGGTGCGATTGTGTGGCAGCAGGAAATTGAGCGTGAGCAGCGGGAAAGCAAATATGCCGATCGCGACACGACCTACAAGCTCGCGGCGTAGCCAACGCGAACGACACAGCTTTTGGTGGGTAGGATTTTAGAAATCAGGGGATACGCTCGTTTGAAAACGCCGTCATTTGTTGGCTTTGCAGGAAAAAGGAGGCGACGAGTCCGAGCGGCAGATAGGTTTAGGCAAAAAATGATCTGTGCTTGAAGTTTAGGCAGGCCATTTTTTGAAAAAATGGGGTTTCCGGTCAGGCACTACCTATGCGCGTGACCACTCGGTAGCCGACGGCCTGAACTACATTGCCACCTGGAACTCGGCCATGCTGATGAGCAAAGACCTGCAGGAAGCGATGATGGCCAACCTGGGTAAACGCGCGGCTGAATTCAAGGATTGATCTGGATGACGCTGGTCGTGGTTGAACCAGCTGGTCCAGCGCTACACTGGTCGACGAATTCGCTGGAATACCAACACGAGAGCCGCCCATCCATGGACCACCCTTCCCCCAAATCCGTCTTGATTGTCGACGACAGCCGTGTCTCACGCTTGCTGATCAGGTCCCTGATCCTGGCCCAGTTTCCGCACTGGACCGTCACTGAGGCGGTAAGCGGAGACGAAGCGCTGGCACTGGCTGCGACGCGGCCCTTTGATTACTGCACCATGGACATCAACATGCCGGGCCTGCAGGGAACCGAGGCCACCGAGCAGTTGCTGAAAATGCAGCCGACCGTGCGCGTCGCCCTGTTCTCAGCGAATATTCAGGAATCGCAACAGATTCGCGCCATGCAGTTGGGTGCGCAGTTCGTAGCCAAGCCGGTGACCCCCAAGTCGGTGGCCCTGGCACTGGCCTATTTTCAGGGGTAAGACTGATGACGATCACTGCCGCCCAGCTCGATGCACTGACCGAAATATTCAACATTGGCGCCGGGCGCGCGGCGTCCAGCCTGAGCGACATCGTGGGCGACGAAGTTCTGCTGTCGGTGCCCCGTGTCGAGTTTTACCGAGCCCATGAGGTCAACGCCAAAGTGTTGTCGCTTTCCTCGGCGCGACTCGGTTCGGTCAAACAAAAATTCAGGGGGCCGTTCAACCTGACAGCCTCCCTCTTGTTCACCGAAGAGCGGGCCCTGGAAATTGTGCAGGAGATGCTGGGCTCGCAAGTGCAGAAAGAGGACCTGGTCGAATATGAACAAGAGGCCATGTGCGAGGTCGGCAACATCATTTTGAACGCCTGCCTGTCGGCCATGGCGGACATGCTGGGCATTTCCTTTGAAAGCACGCTGCCCGAGTATTCAAGCGCTGAGCCCGACGTTGTCATTGAGCGCCTGGTCGCGGATGCCGACAATCCATTGATGCTGGTTTTGCACATCAACATGCTGATCGAAAAGCGACGCAGCCAGGGAACCCTGATTTTCTGGCTGAGCTCCTCGTCTTTGCAGGAACTGATGCTTCATCTTGAACAGTTCGTCTCCCGTATCTAGTACTGCCCGAAAAATGGAACCTGAAAAACTCGATGGCGGCGCGAGCTGGCCACTGATCCTTGACGCCGTGGGGCTGGGTCTGGTGCTGGTGGACGCCGACGCGCGCGTGTTGCTGTGGAACGCCTGGCTGGCCCGCCACAGCGGGGTGAGCGCCCAGACAGCCTGCGGCCAGCCCTTGGCCGGCGTGTTTGGCGCGGGCCTGTCGGCCTCCTTTGTGGCCGCGTTGAGCAACGCCCTGCGCTACAGACTGCCGGTGGTGCTGTCCAATGTGCTGCACTTTTGCCCCCTGCCCCTGTACGCGCACACGCCGGCAGATGCATCGGCCACCCGGATGCCGCACGCCATCACCATGACACCATTGGTGCTGCCCCCATGGGGTGCCTGTTGTCTGATTCAAATCACCGATTCCAGCCGGGCAATTTCCCGCGAAAAAGTACTTCAAAGGCAATCGGAGCGTCTCAACCGCGAGGTGATGACCGACAGTCTCACGCGTGCCTTCAGCCGGGGCTTTTTCGACCATTTCTACCAGCAGGAATTCGCACGGGCGCAAAGAAAAGGAACCAAGCTGTCGCTCATCATGATCGACGTGGATTACTTCAAGGACTACAACGATGCCTATGGTCACCCTGCCGGTGACAAGGTGCTCATTGCCGTGGTACAGGCCCTTCAGGCTGTTCTGTTGCGTTCAACCGACAAGCTGGCCCGCTATGGGGGTGAAGAGTTTGCCGTCATACTGCCCGACTGCGGTGAGCACAAAGCGTTGGCAATTGCCGAACTGCTCCGGACCGCGGTTCTGGCGCTCAATCTGCCGCATCGAAAATCCGCCATATCGAACCAGCTCACCGTCAGTCTGGGCACCTCCACCCTGAAAGCGGACCAAACCAGCAGCGCACAAGCGCTGCTGGATGCGGCTGATCAGGCCCTGTACGCCGCCAAGAACCAGGGGCGCAACTGCGTGCAGAGCCGCAGTCCACAGACCGTCGCAGCGCCTGCCTGACGATCGGTCTGTCCGCCTTTTCGTCAAGCCCGGTTGGCGCTGGCCACTGGCAACGGTGCCAACTGCGCGCGTTTGCCACCCGTGAGCAAACGCACGGCAAACCAGGCCAGGAACAGGGCACCAACGGAGAACACCACATCGCCCGGCACCCGCAACCAGACCAGGGTTTCCATGAAGGGCGAATGAATCACCTCGGGCGAGCGCGCAAACCACATGCCTTGGGTGATGCTGGCCCAGGCCTGGTAGATGCCAGCTGGCACCAGGGAGATGAACACCATCATGCCCAGGCCAATGTTGAACGACCAGAACATCGGCGCCAGCAGCTTGTCCGACCAGGCCAGCCGGCTTGAGAGGCCGCGCAGGCAGAACAGCAGCAGCCCGATACCCAGCATGCCGTAGACACCGAACAGCGCGGCATGGCCGTGGGCGGCGGTCATGTTCAGGCCTTGCATGTAGTACAGCGCGATCGGTGTGTTGATCGAGAAACCCAGCAAACCGGCGCCGACCACGTTCCAGAAGCCAACCGCGATGAAACACAGGATCGACCACTTGTAGGCCTGCACCCAGGGCGCCGACTTGGAGCGTTGGTAGTTGCGCCAGGCTTCGACGCCAATCATGGCGAGTGGCACCACTTCCAGCGCCGAGAACATGGCGCCAATGGCAATCACGAAGGTCGGTGTGCCGGTGAAGTACAGATGATGCAGCGTGCCCAGAATACCGCCGAACAGGAACACGATGGTTTCCAGCACGATGGCGCTGTTGGCGGTGCTGGCGCGGATCAAACCCAGACGCGTGAACAACAAGGCAATCACGGCGGTGGCAAACACTTCAAAGAAGCCTTCCACCCACAAATGCACCAGCCACCAGCGCCAGTACTCGATCATCGAGTAGTGCGTGTGCGGGCCCCAGGTCAGGGACGTGGCATAGAAGCCGCCGATGCACAGCGCGGCCAGGAACACCATGGCAATCAGACCGCGGCTCTCCGACGGTGTTTTTAATGCAGGCCATAGCCCGCGGCCCAGCAGGGTGACCCAGAACAACAAGCCAACAAACAACAGCACTTGCCAGACGCGGCCCATGCTGGTGAACTCCAGCCCCTGATTGCCGATCCAGAAGCTGAAATCATTGCCCAGGTGTTGCAAGGTGCCGAGCCAGCCGAAGGCGGTGGAGCCAACCACGATGAACAGCAAGGCATAAAACAGCACGTCGACGCCAAGTTTCTGGTACTTGGGCTCATGGCCTGAGATGGCAGGCGCGATGTACAGACCGGTGGCCAGCCAGGCGGTGGCAATCCACAAGACGGCAAACTGGGTATGGATGGTGCGGCTCACCGTAAAGGGCAGGATTTGCGCCAGCGGAAAGCCAAAGAAGCTCTGGCCTTCAACGGCGTAGTGGGCGGTAATGGCCCCCATGCCGATTTGCACCAGGATCAGCCCGATCACCACATAGAAATACTTGCGGGTCGCCTTCATGGACGGGGTTGGCTTCAGGTCGAATAGCGGATCGCTCTTGGGCGGGGTCGGGTCGCCCTCTTCTTTGCTGACCGAGTGGTAAAAAATCATGCCCGCTATGGCCGCGATCATGAAAATGATGCTGGCGATCGACCAGATACCGGCGCCCGCCGTTGGTGTGTTGTCGACCAGCGGTTCGTGCGGCCAGTTGCTGGTGTAGCTCAAATCGGTTTCACCGGGCCTGTCGGTGGCGGCCGACCAGGCCGACCAGAAGATAAAGGCCGGCAAGGCCTGCAAGTCAAGCGCATCGGGCAGGGACCCGGCGTTCATTGCATACTGTTCACGCAGTTTGTCCAGTGACGGGTCGCTGCCAAACAGACCGACGTAATGCGCGACGACCTGGGCCACCGCCTCGGCGCGCTCTGGCGAGAGCGTGATGCTGCCGGTGCTGGCGTCATACGTGTTGCGCCGCATCTCGCTCTTGAGGCGCGCGCTGAGTTCGGCTTGTTGCCCGACACTTAGCTGCTCAAAAGGCTTGCCAAAGTCACGTTGCGACCACACCGCACGCAGTGCCAGCGCTTCGCGATGCAGCCAGTCGGCCGACCAATCCGGTGCGACATAACTGCCGTGACCCCAGACCGACCCCAACTGCTGACCGCCAGCGGAAAGCCAGGCTTCCTGACCGCGCTGAACTTGTCCTTCTGAAAACAAAACAGCGCCCTTGGTACTGACGACTTGTTTGGGAATAGGCGGCGCTGTCAGATAGATCTCGGTGCCGACCCAGCCTAAAACGGCAAAAGACAGTACACAGATGACAGCGAGCCAGGTCCAGAGTTTGCGCGTGGCATGCATGGCAGGGATTCCTTTATGGTTGAGTTGAAAATTGGATAAGCGGATGTTTTTGACAAAGCTATAAGATGTATTCTAAGTGCATCTTTTCGTAAAAGGCAATTTGAATGCATCTTTATTTTTGAATTGATGGTGCGTTCTTTTTCTTGCAGCGCAACCGAGGTTGTGAACCGCAGTCGTTGCTCCAGCAGCCCCGTCTTTGCGGACCCATACATTTTTCAGATGTTGTATTCCCCCCCTTCTCCCCCAACCCCTCTCCGCCCCCGCCGGGGCGGAAAGGGGAGCTAACAGCCACATTTGGCCTTGTCTTTGAAGGTGGGAAATAAACGCGCCATGGCACGTTGGCCACAAACCGGCTGAGCGGCTTCTCGGTGGGTTGCCGCCACTTCGAGGCCAGCGCGCAATCAAGTACCAATTTCCCACCTCAAAAAACGCGGCCACATGAGGCTCCCCTCTTTCGCCCGGCGGGGCGAGAGAGGGGTTGGGGGGAGTGAGTGGGGGCAAGAACGTTCTAAAAGCCAGCCCAGCCAAGAAGCCAGCCCAGTCAAGAACCCCGCCCTGGCAGGGCAAGCTGTGGATCAGGTCAAAACGCGGCGACCGAAATCAGGGCGGTGTCGACGTCACAGCAAACCCCAACTGGGCGAGTGGGTGAGCGCCACGCCGACGATGTAGCCAACGCTCAGCAGCGCCGCCAGAAAAAACGGCAAACGTTGCCCCTGCGGTGTGCGCTTGCCCAGGGCGCGCATGCCCAGCAGGATGTACGCCAACAACGCCAGCACCTTGGCCGTGAGCCAGCCATTCACAAATGGGTATTGCCCGATGCGCCAGGCCAGCCACAGCGCAGCAGTCAGCAGCGTGGTGTCGATCACATGTGGCGCCACCTTGAGCAGTCGCCACTGCCGCCAGGGCTGTGCCAGCAGCTCCAGCGTGCCGCGCAAAACAAACAGGCTGACACTGAGCACGACACAAGTGACGTGCAGATATTTCACCAAAAGATAGTCCATGCGGATGCTCCCAAACCGTTGTGACGCGCCTCAACCATCCTTGCCATCAAGCCGGGTGCTCATCAGCCAGGGGGTGTAAATCCAGAGGTATATCAAAAAGGCGGCACTCCACAGCATTGCGGTGGCAATCAGAGCCGACGCATAGAGACCAGGCGCCAACAGCGGTAAAAAAACCCGCAGCAGCGCCGCCGTCATGACCAGCGCGTAAGCCAGCACCTCGGGACCCGACACCACCAACAACCGGCCGGTGTGGCCACGCGCCGTGCGGGTGATCATGCCGATGATGAGGCCACCGGTGGCACCCACCGCCAGCGCATGCACGCCCGCCGACACCGGCACCCAGCCCAATTGGGCCAACGCAAGTAATGCCAGGCCGACCGGAATCCAGGCGTAGGCGGCATGCAGAATCCACAGAATAGGCCGCTTCAGCGTGACGCCGAAGCGCCAGGCCAGCAGGCGCCGCACCTGCAACCCACTGGCCAGGCCCAGCACGATCAGACCTATCGCGCTGGGCGGCGCCAGCACCCAAAATGCCAAACCCAGCCCGGTGACGCCCAATGTGACCCGCTCCAGCCACACCGGGGCGACCAGCTTCAGACCCGGCGTTACCGCCATCGTGAACGCCGGAATGACGCGCCCGCCCATCACACATTCGATCATGATGATCAAAGCCAGACCCGCATACAAGGGCGTCATCGCCGACAGGTTGAGCAGGCCCAGAACGGCCAGGTGGAACACCAGGTTGGCGCCGGCCAGCAAGGCCAGAATCAAGCCAATCGGCAAGTTGCGGTAATTGCGTGCACGCAGCAGCAGCGTGACCAAAATGGCTGCCACGATCGGCAACAGCGCCATGTCCAGCACGGCGTAAACCGCATAGGGTCCCGTCACCGAGGCCACACGGGCGCCCAGCCAAAGCAGCGCCAGGGCCGCCAATGTGGGACCACGCGGCGTGGCCAAGCCGGTCCAGGCTTTGCCAGCCGTCATCAAAAAGCCCACGATGATGGCCACTGCAAAGCCAAACAGCATTTCATGGGCATGCCATAGCAGGGGCTGCGACGCCGGCGTGAGCTGCAACCAACCCAGAAAAATGGCCACCCACAACGGCACGATCAGTGCCGCGAGCAGTGCGCCACCGACATAGAAGGGCCGAAAACCCAATCGCAAGAAAGGCAGGCCTTGAGGCCTTTGGGTGGCGGCTTTGGTTTCAGAAAAGAGGGGCAAGAATGTTGGTTTCATGGCGGCAGGATGACGGACACATCAACTATTTGAAAAGTACATTTTATATGCATCTTAAGACAAACTGCGATAAAATTCACAATACAGCAAACCCTGAAAGCGCCCATGAGACTAACCGACTACACCGATTACACGCTACGGGTTTTGATGTTCTGCGCCCTCAACCCCAATCGCTCAGTCACCATTGCCGAACTGGCCGAGAGCCACGCGGTCTCCAAAAATCATTTGATGAAGGTCGTCAACGATCTGGCCCGCCAAGGCATCTTGCAGACGACACGCGGGCGCGGTGGTGGCTTGCGCCTGCTTAAACCAGCGGCGGACATTCGCATTGGCGATGTGGTACGCCAGACCGAGACCGATTTCCGCCTGGTCGAGTGTTTCGACTCCGGCCACAACACCTGCACCCTGACCAATCAGTGCCAGTTAAAGCAGGTGTTCTGGACAGCAAAACAGAACTTTCTGGCCGAGTTGGACAAGGTAACGCTGGCTGATGTGACCCGCGCGAGGCCCGCCAGTCAAGGCCCCGGCCATGCCGCAGGCGGTGGTGTCAAAGGGGTCCCGGTGAGCGCGATCAAACGCGCGGCGCCCAGGAAATCCACCACAAATTCACATTAAATCAGGCGATAGCCCCCGTGAAATAAGCATATATTGCTATTATATATATAGCATAACAGGCTTTGATGAAAACTCGAAACAAGCCGCTGTTGGCCGCCGACGCCACCGCCATCGCGGCTTAAGCTGTTCAAGTCGATGGGGCTGCCAAGGCACTGGCTGCCCTGTGCGGTTCCCACTCTTGCGGCAGCAAGGGGACCACAAAGCAGCTGTGCGGGGCCAGTCCGGTCCAGGGCAGCGGCTGGCCGGGGTGCAGCAGTTGTGCCACCAAGGGCGCGCACATTGACGCCGTCATTTCCAGCGCGACGCGAGCGCTGGCACGTACCAGGATGAAGCGCATGGAGCGGCCGTCGCGAACCAGCGTCAGCTCGGCCTGTTGCCAATCGGAAGGCAGGCAAGGTGTGAAAATCAAATCCTGGGGCCCTTGCTGCAAGCCAAAAATCGACTCGATGGCGGCACGATGCAGCCAGGCCGCAGCACCCGTGTACCAGCTCCAGCCACCACGCCCGACATAAGGCGGCTGGCTGTACACGTCACCGGCCATCACATAGGGCTCGATGCCGTACACCGGGCCGCGCACCGGGTGGCTGGCGCGGTGGGCCGGGCTCAGGTAGGTGAAGTAGCGGTAGGGGGTGTCAAGGCCCTCGCGCGCTTCCGGTTGGCTTTTCGCCATTTCAGCCTGCGCCATCAGCGCCCAGACGCCCGCGTGCGAATACTGGCCGCCGTTTTCGCGCACGCCCGGCGGGTAAGCCTGAATGTAGCCCGCGCTCGGCACGGCGTGCACCAATGGCGGGTCAAGCAACTTGATCAGCCCCGCCTCTGGGTCCACCAGATACGCATCCAGCGCCGCCAGCGCCTGGCGCTGCAAGTCGGGCTCGGCGGCCTTGGACAGCACCGCCCAGGCTTGTGCGATCAGGTCGATGCGCGCTTCGGGATTAGCCTGTGAACCGAGTGCCTGGCCGTTGTCAAAGAAGGCGCGTTTGAACCATTGCCCGTCCCAGGCGATGCCATTAAGCGCCGATTTCCAACCTTGGGCAGCAAGTTCCCAGCGCAGCGCCCGCGCCTCGTCAGCACGCGCTCGCGCCAAGGGCGCGAAGTCGGCCACTACCTGACACAGAAACCAACCCAGCCAGACCGACTCGCCACGGCCCTCGATGCCGACACGGTTCATCCCGTCGTTCCAGTCACCGCTGCCCATCAAGGGCAAGCCGTGTGCGCCCACCGCCAGGCTGCGATCAATCGCCCGGGCGCCATGCTCGTAGACCGACGCTTGCTCGCTGCTGACCGTTGGCGTGTAGTAGGCGTCTTCGGCGCCCACAGGAATAGCCGCCCCTTCGAGAAACGGGACGCTCTCATCGAGCAGCGCAGCGTCGCCGGTCGCGCGCAGGTAGTGCTGGGTCGCATGGGGCAGCCACAACAGGTCGTCGGAGAAATGGGTGCGCACGCCAGCACCCAGCGGGGCATGCCACCAGTGCTGCACGTCGCCCTCAGGGAATTGACGTGACGCGGCCAGCACGATCTGCTGGCGCAGCGTCTCGGGGCTTGCCCAGGCCAGCGCCATCGCGTCCTGCAACTGGTCGCGAAAACCGGTGGCGCCCCCGGCCTGGTAAAAGCCAGCCTTGGCCCACAAGCGGCACGTGACCGACTGGTACAGCAGCCAGCGGTTCACCATCGCATCAAAGAGGGGATCGGGCGTCTTCACCGTGGTGGCACCCAGCAATTCATCCCAAGTGCTGCGCACCTGCTCCATGCGCTGCGCGGCAGGCATCGCTGCGGCCCGGGTGGCGATCCGCCGGGCGGCATCTGGGTTGTCGCCGTAGCCCAGCAGGAACACGCGTTGCGCCGATTCACCAGCGCCCAGCAGCACACGCGTCGATAGCGCTGCGCAGGGGTCAAGACCGTCACCCTGGGTCAAGCCGAAATAGTCGGGCAGCACCAGGCGGCCACGCGCGTCAAAAAGCTCGCGCCGATCGCAGGTCCAGTCTTCAGCCTCGTCGGCGGCGCTGGCCAGACCGAAGAATGCCGTGCCGTCGCCGAAGCCGGCTGAACGCTCCGGCTGCGTGCAAAGCAGCGCGGTCAGCTTTTGCCCTGGCAGGCGCTGGCGGTACAGCGCCGTGCGCACGGTGCTGCGATCGGATCGATTCGCACCCATCATCCACTCGGCGATGCCGATCACACGCAGATGCAGTGTCTGGTGGCCGTGGTTGACGATGTCGAGCTGCACTTGCTTGACGGACGTCTGCGCATCGACACACCATGACGCGCTCACCGCCAGGTCGCCCTGCTGATGGCTGATGCGGCTGTAGCCCTGCCCATGCGACACCTGGTAGGCCACGCGCTCGTCACCCCAGGCACTGGGCGCCACGCTCCAGACCTGCCGGGTATTGAGATCCTGCAGCAAGAACCACTCGGCCGGCGGATCGGCCACCGGATCGTTCGACCAGGCCGTGAGCTGGTTCAAACGGCTATTCACCGCCCAGGTGTAGCCGCCACCCGACTCCGAAATCTGGGCGCCAAAGGTCGGGCTGGACAGCACATTGATCCAGGGTCGCACCGGGCGCAACCGGGCGCTGACGTCGAAACGGAACTCGCCCGAAGCCGCATCAAACCCGCCCACCGATGCGGCTACGTCGGTAACAGGCGTCGAGGCGACGGCGACGGCGAAAGTTGAGGTGTCATGGCGCTGCTCGAAGGCTTGCTCATGCATCTCTACCCATTCCTGCACGTGATTCACCAGCGGGCGACCGTCGGCATGCAGGCGCACGCGCGCGCAAGCTCGCAAGGTGCTCAGTTCTTCCGGTGCGAGCTCGTCCCCGCGCAGCACGTAGAACCCCGTGGCCCAGGGACCGGTTCGGGTCGAATTTTCACCGCTGTCACTCACGTAGCGCTCGCGCAGCGCCACGATCTCGCGCTGCAACGCCATCAGGTACGAGGCCGGCTCGGTGTTCACCACCACCAGGTCACAACCGATGCCGCCCCAAGACCAGAGGCTCAGGGCCTGGGCCAGCGAACGCAGCAAGCCCTGGCCCTGCATCACGCCGGCCGACACCAGGACGATAGGACGATCGCCCGAGATGCCAAAGCGCCACAGCAGTCGCCGGTCACAAACCTCGATCGCCGCGCCGTCAAAGCGGACTACTTCGGCCTGCGCGCGCGTCAAGCTGAACACCAACGCGGTCGTCAGGGTCTGGATGGCCGCGAAGTTCTCAGCGCTGATACGAAGGGCACGTAAACGAATGCTGCTCAGCGTGGCCGACATCAGTGAGGCGCGTTCAATATGGCTGGGTTGCACATATTTGTCGATCACGGCGCGCAAGGTGCCGCCATTGTCGGACGCCGCCGTGGCGAAGGTCAGGCGCGCCTTGCCGTGGGGCGCAATGCGAAGCTGCACGGACAGGGCGCAGACCGGGTCGAGGCCGGTGTCGAGCTCGACCGCCTGATCGGACGAGGCCTGCGGCAAGGCATCGAACGAGGCCAGCGCCTGACTCGCACTCTGGTTACGGCCGAGCCAGCGTTGCCGGTCGGTCTGGACGCGCACGCCCTGCACTTGCGGGTCGCTGGCGGCGAGAAAGTGCGCGGCCTGCAATCCCTGCTCAGTGGGCAGACGGGGCTTGCGCTCGAACAGCAACGCCTGGTGCCCAGCCTGCCACTGGGCACGCACGAACAGGTTCGTGAACGCGGGGTGAGCTTCATCGGCGCGCGGATCGGACAGCGTGACGTCGAAGGCCGACATCAGTTCGAGGTCGATGCTTTGATCGCTGAGGTTGCGCAGTTCGACCTGACGGAACTCGATGTCGTCTTCCGGGCTGACCCAGACCGTGATGTGGGCCTCCAACTCGGACCATGTTGCATCGAAGCACACGCGGTCGGTGTGGTAGACGCTGCGATAGTGCGCGGCCGGATCGGGTGCCGGGTGCTGGGTGATGGACACCGGCCGCTGTGGCCCGGTCCCGCGCGCCAGATCCAGCCAGCGCAAGTAAAAGAAGCTGCCATGAGCGTCGCGTAGCGCATCGTCACGCCAGCGTGTGATACCGGCCTGACCCCAACGGCTCCAGCCAGCGCCGTTGGCGCGCAGCGACACGCTGTAGCGTCCATTCGACAAGACATGCGTGGGCTGCAGCGCGGTCGAGCCCGGCAACACGTCACGCAGGAGCCCCGGCGCGCGCCTGCGCTCCAGCGGCTGCAGTGGTGGACCCGAGGGCGGCGCATACAGCATCGACACCTCGCGCGGCACGCGCTCGTGGAGCAAGGAGGCCACCGCCTCGATGGGTGCATTGGCCATGCCCCAGCGCTGCGCCGGGCCACCCAGCAGCACGTTGGCCAGCGCCACAATACTCATGCCCTGGTGATGCGACATGAAGGTGCTCACTGGCGTGACGAGCTCGCCATCGGCTTGCCGCGCGGGGGAAAAGTCAAGGGCTTCAATAAAACCGTAGCGTGCACGTGCCGCCAGCTTTTCCAGCGCCGCAAAATTGGCAGAGGCGCGGTGAGGTGCGATTTGCGCTGCCAGGGCCGTGGCGTAAGGCGCGATCACCAGCTCGTCAATCGGTGTGCGCCGCAGTGCCAGTCTCGGCACCCCTTGTGGCGCGTACTGGTAGGCCAGTGTGTAGTCGCTGCCGGCATAGGCGGACTCCGAAATGCCCCAGGGCACGTTCTGCGCCTGAGCGAAGTCGATTTGCTCTCGAAGCGCTGCATGGCAGGCCTGACACAACACGCTGCCATGCGGCTCGTCGAGCACCAGGGTGGGCATCAGGTATTCGAACATCGAACCCGACCACGAACGCAAGCCCGCGTCCGCACCAACGGCGTAGAACAGCCGCCCCAGGGAGGCCCAATGGCTCACCGGTACATCACCCTTGGCGACGGCCAGCAGACTGGTCAGCCGCGACTCCGACGCCAGCAAATCATAAAAACTTGCATCGAGCTCCTGCTCCGCGACCCGATAGCCGATGTGAAGCAGATGCCGCTTGCGGTGGTAAAGAAAGCTGAAGTCCGCCTCCCCCGCCAGTTGCTCGCACGCAACCGCCAGCGCCAGCAAACGCCGGGCTGCCTCGGTGTCGCCTTGCGGGCCCAGCGCCTGCGCGTCCAGTGCTGCCGAGCGTTGTGTGGCACGGTGATCAGCCAGGCACCACCTCAGTTCGGCGCGCCTCGCTGGCGTCAGTGTGGACCGCATCGCCAGCAGCGATGCGAGTCGTTGCCTTGACGCTTCGATGGCAAGCTGCGCCGCGCCACTGTCATGGGGTGCGCCCGCCAGCTCCAGGCAGGCTTGGGCCACCGCCAGCAGGTGGCCGCTGAGGTTGCCGCTGTCCACGCTGGACACATACATGGGCAGTAGTGGCGAGCGCGTTTGCGTGTCGTACCAGTTCAGAAAGTGGCCGCGGTGGCGCTGCAGGGTGAGCAGCGTGGTCATCGTCGCCTCCATCCTGGCCAACAACTCCTGCGTTCCGATCCAGCCGAACTGCCGGGCGCAAGCCACGCTCAGCAGGTACAGACCAATATTGGTGGGTGAGGTTCGGTGCGCCACCATGTCGTGTGGCATGGTCTGCAAGTTGTCGGGCGGCAGGTGGTTGTCCTCGGCGACGACGCAGCGCTCAAAAAAGCGCCAGGTGTCGCGCGCGATGCCTTGCAGATAGGCTTGATCCTGCGGCGGCAACGCCGCATCTCTGCCGGCCGGGCGCGGCCGGCTGACCCACCAGATCCATACCGGCGACGCGGCCCACAACAGGCACAGCATCAGCGACAGCAGCGGGTAAGGTGTGGCGCGGGCGAGCAGAGCAGCGAGCAGCAACAGCGCCACCACGGGCAAGCTCCAATGGGCCCGCGCGAGCGATTTCAGGTCGGTCCTTGCCTGCGCCTGCGCGGTTGCGGCCGTGGTCCATTGCAGCAGGTGGCGGTGGCTGATGGTCATGCGGTAGAGCGCGCGCACGAGGGCGTCCACCGCCATCAGCGCCTGCTGCAGCAACAAGGCCAGATGCCACAAGCCGCCCCACAAAGCACGTGCCAGGTCCATGGCAGCCAGACGGTAGAAGTGGCGTTTGGCAACATCGTCGCGACTGGGGGCAAAGCCGGCCACCGCACCCAGCAGCGGCCCGGCTGAAAAGGCCGCCATCACCAGCGCCAAAGCAGCCCACGGCGACACCACAAAGCCACCCAGCGCCAGCAGCAGCAACACCAAGGACATGGGTGCCACGATCGATCGGCGCAGGTTGTCGACCATTTTCCAGCGGTTAATGACGCGAAAGCGATAGCCCCTGGGGCTTAGCAGGAACGGCAACAACTGCCAGTCGCCGCGCGTCCAGCGGTGCACACGCGAGGCCGCCACATCGGCATGAAACGGTGCGTCCTCAATCACCGTGATGTCGGTCACCGCTGCGCAGCGTGCCATGGATCCTTCGAGCAAATCGTGGCTCAGCACCTGGCCATCTGGCAGGCGACCGGACAGCACCGTGTGCATCGCCCGCACATTGAGCAGACCCTTGCCGGTAAAGGTACCTTCGCCGAACAGGTCCTGATAGACCTCCGAACTCGCTGCACTGTAGGGGTCAATACCGCACTGCCCGGCAAACAGCCAATGATAGAGCGTGAAGTTCCTGGTTGCAGGCAGTGGCGTCACCACGCGCGGTTGCAAGATGCCGTAGCCGCCCACCACCACGCGCCCGCTCGCGTCAAACCGCGGCTGGTTATGGGGGTGCGCGGCCACACCCACCAGTTCGCGCAGCCGACCGGGCGGCAACTGGGTGTCGCTGTCGAGCGTCACGATGTACTGTGTGTCAGCGGCAATGCGTGACTCAGCACCCAAGTCCAGGAACGCGGCGGCCGAGCCATCTGCCAATGCGGCCACGAGCAGTTCGAGCTTGCCGCGCTTGCGTTCCCAACCAATCCAGCGCTGCTCGGTCTCGCTGAAACGGCGCTCCCGGTGCAGTACGATGAAACGCGGCGCAGCGTCAGTCGCCTGCGCCTCGTTGGGATAGCGCGCGTTGAGTTCGCGGACCTGCTGCGTTGCGCTTGCCAGCAAGGCGTCATCAGACGCCAGCTGCGCCGTATCGGCATCGGCCCAGTCGGTCAGCAGTGCAAACTGGGCGTGACGCTCCGGGTTGGCAAGGTAATGCATTTGCAACCGGTACACCAGGTCGCGCGTTGACGCGGTGCCGGTCAGCATGCCCGGGATCACCACCATCACTCGGTGCTCTGGCGGTATGCCCTCGCCCAAGGCCAGGCGGGGCAGATGCTGAGGCCGGGCCGATTCGCTGATCAGCCGGTTGATCACCGCGACCACCGCCTCGGACGCCGGCAACATCATCAGCGCCGCGCCCAGCAGGGTCAACCACGGGGGAGCACCGGCACCAGTCAAATCGGCGCCGTGGCGCAGCAACAGCCACGCCACCAGGCTCAAGGTACCTAGCAGCAGCGTGCCCAGATAAACGGGTACGGTCACGCGGCGCGCAACGGCGCGCCAGAAAAATGCCGCATGCTCATGCAAGCCCAGCGCTTGCAGCAGCGCGGGACAGCCTGCACCGCGCAGCCAGTGGCTGGCCGCTGCGGTGGTGCTGTTGGCGCCCTCTGCGGCATGCATCAGATCGAGCAGTGTTTGCGCCACCGATAATTCACTGCGACCACTGCGCCTGGCCAAGCGCTCAATGCCATGCAGCGTCTGGTCGCGCGTGACGGCCTGCTCCGCTTCGAACATCAGTGAGGTGAGCATCAGCCGCATGAGCGGACTGGTACGGGCGACAATTTCGGGCCAATCCGCGGCGCCGATGGCGCGCAGCGACGTGACGGCATTGCTCACACTCAGGTTGTCAGCGGCCTGGTCGGCGCTTTGCTGCATCTGCATCGCTGCCAGATCCGGCAGCGCGTTGTGCAGCCAGTCGTGCAATTCGACCGGATAGCTGGCATCACCCGTGGTGCGGCGACCCTGCAGACGCTGTGCCATCTGCACCAGAAAGACACGGCCCACGCCGCGCTGATCCAGCAGCCTTAACAACTGGTCAAGCACCGGCACGCTATAGGCATCTATGTGATCGCAGCACAGATTGGCGACCCCGCGAGCTGCCTTGTTCGTGGCCACACGCTCGGCCAGGCGACGCAGGTTTTCAATCAGCACTACCCGCAAGGTGGTAGGCAGCGCCCACATCTCACTCAGGTTCAGTTCACGGGTTTCCTGGTAGGCGCTCAAAAATTGCATCAGCAATTCTTCGTCGAACGCGCCATCGGTGTGGGCTACGAAGGCCCAGGCGACACCGTAAACCCGTGGCAATCCGGCCAAGGGCTCGTCCAGCAACATGGGCAGGGTGCGAAAGTAACTGCGCGGCAGTCCCTCGTGAATTTCCCTGAGCTGCGCTTCGATCAGGTGAAAGTTGTCGAGCAGCCACTCAGCCGCCGGGCTGATGTCGTAACCGCTGCTCGCTTGTTGACCGATGTAAAGATGCGCCTCGCGCAGCGCTTGAATATTGCTGCGCAGACGTGGAAAAAAAGTCGGCGCACGCCTGCCAGCCCTGGCGGCACGATGGGTGGCGCCAAGACTGCGGCCGTGCTGGGCAAAACGCTGCAGCCCGAATATCTCGGAGCGGATCGGAGGCTGCACCGAGCCGCGCGCGCCGTCCAGCATTTCGCACAGCGCCCGTGGAGCCTGCGGCAACAGGCGCTGCAATTCACCTTGCGCCATCGCCTACAACACCATTGAAAAGACACCAATCAACAGGGCGACCACCACCAAGGTCGTTACAAAACGCCCGACCACAAAACCGTGCATGGTCTGTGCCGCGCATTTCAGAAAAAACAGGCGCCCATGCGATCTCTGGCATAGTTCCAGATGCGCGCCCAGAGCCGACAATTCCATCGGGGAAGTGTCAGCGGTGTCGCCGAAAGATGCGGTGCTCCAGCGCGATTTGAGAATAATATTTGCGTTCATGAAAAGCTCCCCGCACAACAGAAAATTGGACCTCGACAATAAAGAATCTATTGCACACTTGGGTCTGTGCATGGCCCCAAGTGCGAGCTAACGATCAAAAGAGCGTGAGGTATCGAGTCGTCGCCTCGCGCCACAGTCATCGTTAGCGTGTTCCGACAACTTCCACTTCGACCCGGCGGTCAGGCTGCAAACAGGCAATCAGCGCTTTGGTGACTTTGGTGCCCGGGCATTCGCCCGGCTTCGTCACCGGCTCAGCGCCGTCGACGCCTTTGGTCAAAATCTTGTCACCTGCAATTCCGGTCGACGTCATCAGGTAGCCCTTGACGGCCTGAGCGCGGCGCTCCGAGAGCTTCTGGTTGTAGGCATGCGAGCCAATCCGGTCGGTATGCCCGGTGACATAGATCACGTCAAATTGAGTGTTCTTGAGCTCCGCCGCAAGCTTGTCCAGGTCTTGCTGGCCGCCTGGCTTGAGGCTTGCCTTGTCGAAGTCAAACAGAGAGTCCGCCGAGAAGGACACCTTCTTTGGAGCCGGCGGCGGCACGACCACTGGCACGGGTGCTGGTGGCGCCACCTCCACCGGCGGCGCCGCTTGGGCAACCACCGGTGGCGCAACGTAGGCAACGGGCACGGGCGTTGGTGTCTTTGCACCAAAGCGATAGATCAGGCCGAGCGAGACCAGATCAATGTCGCCCTTATTGCCCACTGCATCATTGATGCGGTAGCGTTCAATCTCGGCTCGCATGGCCAGTGCGTCGGTGAAGGCATACTGCAGCCCCACGCCCACTTTGAGGTTGGTGTCACGCTTGCTGGGGTTGGGGTTGAGCACACTGACCGCTCCGGTTCCAGCGAAGGAATCGGCGGCATCGGCATAGTTCACGCCAATGCGGCCCAAGACAGAAAACTTCTCTGAAATGGGCAGGGTACCGACGAGGTCAAGATTGAGGCCTTTGAGTTTGATGTTGCCACTCAAGGTTCCAGTTGGCACCGTGGTGGCATTGAAGCCAAAATTGCCCAGATCGAAATAGCCGCCTTCAACAGCGAAATTCTGATTGAACTGGTAGCCGCCAAAAATCTTGTAGCCGTTGGAACGGTTGTCATCGCTAATCGCTGTCGTGGTCAAGCCAGAGCCCAACAGGCCACTGGTGATGCGCGCGTCATCAATGGTCGCGCTGGACCGGCCCACATTGGCGCCGGCGTACCAGCCTGAATCGTCCGCCAATGCAAACGGGCCGGCGAGGATGGCCAGTGCAATCAAGCTCAGCTTGCCTGAGGCGCTTGCCAATTTGGTTCTTGCTAATTTCATACTTTTCTCCAAAAAGGAATTAAAACTTTTTCACTCTGTTTTTGTTGAACAACAACGGTCGACTGAAATGACTCCGACGCCCGTTGTCTCTGCTTCAAAAAGCTAGGGCTTGGTCACGCGAGCGGCATTCAACGTGACCTCGGTCTGTGCCAGCATCCTGCCGGTCACCACTGCGCCGGTGTTCAAGGAAATCAGCGTTTGACTCAGAAGATTTCCCTTGAAGTCAGCCGTTGTTCCCAGGGTCGCTTGTCCAGACACCTGCCAGAAAACGTTCTTGGCTTGGGCACCACCGCTCAGGGTAACAATGGCACCGTTGTCCACCGTCAGGTCTTGAGCAATCTGGAATATCCAGACGTCATTCGGGCCGCCCGACAGCGTAACGCCGGCACTTGTCACCTGAACTCCGGTACCCCATTTGTAAAGACCAGGAACGAGTGTCAGCCCGCTGATGTTTCCTGCGCCCAAATCGGTGGCATCGGGCGTGGCTCTTCCGGCGGCGTCGACGAACGCGGTTTCCATGTCACTGATGGCTGTGGTCATGGTGGTAGGCGTCGGCACGGCATAGTTGGCTGCGTATACCTTTCCAGTCACATACAACGATGTTGAAAAAACATTTGAGGGATCCGCGATCAAAGAAAATCCCGTGATGGCAGTGGAGTCGATTGGACTTACGCCAATGTCGCCAACAATCGCGGTGGTTCCCGTCGTTGAGATTCCTGATTTTGCCAAGACCACAAAGTTTCCGGCCGATCCAAGATTGACCGCGGCAGGGCCTTGCGGAGCCAGCACAGTCAAGGTTGCGGAACCGGAACTGCTGCCGGACGTTGCGGTGATCAATGCTGAGCCGGCTGACACGCCAGTGGCGACGCCGGTGCTCGACAGAACTGTCGCCACCAGCGGGCTACCTGAGGTCCAGGCCACGCTCGTGCTGATGTCAACGATGCTGCCATCAGAGTAAGTCCCCTTTGCAACAAACGGCTGGGTGAAACCAATATGTACCGTGGCCGGTGCAGGTGTCACCTCGATCGAAGCCAACGTTCCGGCAATCACGGTCAAGGTCGCCGAGCCGGACTTGCCGCCAGACGTTGCCGTGATCAGTGCTGAACCGGCTGACACGCCAGTGGCAACGCCAGTGCTCGACAGAACTGTCGCCACCAGAGGACTGGCTGAAGTCCAGACCGCGGTCTTGCTGATATCGACGATGCTGCCATCAGAGTAAGTGCCCGTTGCAACAAAGGACTGTGTGAGGCCAACTGGTACGCTAGCCAATGCCGGCGTCACTGCGATCGAAGCCAACGTTCCGGCCGTCACGGTCAAGGTGGCTGAGCCGGACTTGCCGCCCGATGTTGCAGTGATCAGTGCCGAACCGGCTGACACGCCAGTGGCGACGCCGGTGCTCGACAGGACTGTCGCCACCAAAGGACTGGCTGAGGTCCAAGCCACCGTCTGGCTGATATCGACGATGCTGCCATCAGAGTAAGTGCCCGTTGCAACAAAGGGCTGTGTGAGGCCAACGGGTACGGTGGCCAATGCGGGTGTCACTGCGATCGAAGCCAACGTTGCAGCAGTCACGGTCAAGTTGGTCGAGCTGGTTTTGCCAACAAAATTGGCAGTGATGACAGATGCGCCGCTAGCGATGCCGGTAACGACGCCAGTGGTCTGCACGACCGTGGCCACACTGGGCGTGCCTGAGGTCCAGTTGGTGTAGGCCGTTACGTCCCGGGTTGACCCATCGCTATAGGTGGCCGTCGAAATCAATGCCTGGATACTGCCAATAGGTATGGAGGCCGCAGCAGGCGCCACTGCCATCGACATCAATGTTGCGGAAGTTACTGTCAAATTAGCTGAGCCGGACTTGCCACCAAAATCAACCGATATGACCGATGTGCCACTTGCGACGCCGGTGGCAACGCCATTGTCCTGCATGACAGTGGCCACACCGGGGGTGCCTGACGCCCAGTTGGAGGTTGCGGTCACATCACGGGTTGACCCATCGACGTAGGTCGCAGTCGCCATCAATGGCTGGATACCACCTGTCGGCAATGAGGCCGTTGCAGGCGTCACCGAGACGGAAACCACGCCCAAGCCCAAGGCCGGACTGCCGAGAATCGGGTCTCGTCCGCCGCCACAGGCCGCAACCAAAACGCTCAGAAATAATGCCATGAACCACGGCAAGACTCTGGCATAGCTGTCATATTTTTTCATTTGTTTTCCTACGTATTTATCCAGAAACCCATTGATGTAATTGCCCGACTTCCGTCCGGCGCTCACGCTGCTGTTTTGCACAATCGTTTGGGCGCCGTGCATCGCGGGGGCAGTATTGCCCCGCGCTGCTTGAACGTCTGTGCGATGACGCACACAGGCAGACGCAACAGACTAAATAAAAATATGGCTTGTGTGTTCGCCAACGCACAGAACCGCGCGGGCTAAAGGCTTAAGCTGGAATTCTGCTGAGCGCGACAGCCAGGTTGTGCCGGTCTGGTTGCGGACGTCTTCTTCAAGTCGACCGCAATATTTCTAAAACTTTCAAAGGATTTCTCATGAAACGCTTGATGCTCATTTCAGCCCTGCTTGCCACACTAGGTTTGGCCGCCTGTGACCGACCCGCCGTGGTCACTGTCCCCGCAACGCCCGTGGCCGTGCCCGGCCCCGCAGGTCCGCAGGGCGAGACCGGCAGCCCCGGCGGCACCGGTAGCACTGGCGCAACCGGTAGCACTGGCGCAACCGGTGACACTGGCACAACCGGCGACACTGGTGCAACTGGCAAGGCCGGTAGCGGTGCCACGATCATCGTGACGCCACCGGCTTCAGCACCTGCCAACTAAATTCGCCAACTCACCACTTCAAGGAGAAGCTCATGAGCTTGGGAACCATACTGCTGATTGTTCTGATCCTGATGCTGATAGGCGCCATTCCGAGTTGGCCCCACAGCCGGAACTGGGGCTACGGACCCAGCGGTGGACTGGGACTGGTGGTGATCATCATCATCGTGTTGCTGTTAATGGGCCGCATATAACGGTCGTTCCTGGCGCGGCACCATGCCGCGTCCATCAGCGCGTCGGGGCATCAGGTCGGGTTGGCGACAAGCCGGCCGCCTGGGCCGGTTCCTGTGGCTGACGCGGCTGTCTGAGCAATTCTGTCAGCGCCGCCATCCAGGACTGCGTTGGTAGCTGGGCCACGGCCTTGGACAACAGTTGTGGCAACAGTCCGGCCAAGAGGGACGACGTGAAGATAAGGCGCCACGGGCGCGCCCGGGCCAGCACACCACCCAAAAGCAAAGCCCCCACGACCAGCCCCAGCGGATGACGTTGCGCCATGGGTTGCACCACAGTTTTCACGGCTTCGCCGACCAGCAAACTGCTGATACGCCACGGGTGTTGCGCCCACCAACTGCGCACGGCCTCAATCACGATACCGGCAGCGGGAATTGATTTCAGGCTGTCGAGCCAGGCCAGCCCAACGGCGCTGGCGCGCGCACTGGAGGCGCCGCCCGCCGGGGCTGAAATATCACGCAGGGCAAGGCGCAATCGCTCGCGCGACAGGGTCAGCCGCTCGGACGGAGTCAGCGGTGCAGCACTCATGACGTGCTCACTTCGCGCAACATAGCCAGATCGGCTTTCATTTGCTGTTGAATGTTGTCAAAACCGCTGGTATCGCCGCGCGACCGGACCGCCAGCAAACACCCTGCAGCCACGGCCATCGGCAACAACGGCACCACAACCAAGGCCCACGGCGCTTGCATGGTGGCCACGGGAATAACGGCCCAAATCATCAGTGCCACGCCCGCCAACACCGCAGCCGCTACCAGGCAAGCCAACGCCACCGCGTAGAACAGCGCACGTCGCCTCCAGGCGGCCGAGACTTGGCCAAGCTCCGTGGCTACCAGCTCGGCGTAGGCCTCGGCGTGGTCCGCCAGCAATTGCGGTCGGGTCGCGATCAGGAGAAACAGGGGGTGAATCATGACGGTCAAGCTCCGGAATCGAGAAATGGAGGCATGACCAGAACCGTCACGGACAGCGCGGAGTCTGCATTGACGGCTATGCGGCAGCGGCTGCTACCGGGCCGCGCACGCCTGATGAAAAGCAGTTAGCGTCGATCCCGCGAACTTGCCATCATACTGATCAGCGCCATCAGCGCAGCACCGGTCGCAGCGGCGATCAGTACCGACTTGATGGGTTCGTCCTTGATGTAGTTCAGCGTGTTGTCCGAGGCGCGCAGCGCCTTGTCACGCAACTGTTGTGACGTGTCGCGCACACCGTCCACACCACGATGTGCCAACGCGCTGGCTTGCTGACGCAAGTCCTGCACACTTCCGGCCAAGCTATCGAGCGCCTCATGGGTCATACGCTGGGTTGACTTGATGGCGTGGGTAGCCGACTCGGCGGCCTGGTCAGTCAGGCTGGATGGCTCTGGGGCCTTTTTATTAAACATGAAGGTTCCTTAGGGGAAGTCTGGGGTTAAATGAAAACTGTGGTGATCAAGCGTCGATCCAGACGGCTCGCCTGGCCAGCTATGCCAGCCCGGCGTCAGTGTTTTTTGATCAGGCCAAACAGGAAACTGGCCACAGCCAGGATCGCAAACACGATGAATAGAATTTTGCCGATGCTGACGGCGCTGGCGGCAATGCCGCCAAAGCCGAATAAAGCAGCAATCAAGGCAATGACAAAAAATACAACAGCGTAATGCAGCATATCCAGACTCCTGGTTTGAAAAGCGGCCAACCGCTTGGGATAATTCGAACGAAAGGCCCGCAAACTGTGTCGCGCCATGCATCAAGTGTGATCTTGATTGCAGGTAACGGCGATAGGCAAGCCCGCCGCGGCCTTGTCGGGTGGATACGCCAATTTGCGTAGGACGGGACTGACAATGCCTTGTTGGAGGCGCAGATCAGCTTGGCCTTGCGTTGTTTCTGCGGTCGTGCCGCTCGCGCACTGGCGTCAGTTTCACTTGAATCAACGTGCCCTGCCCCGGCGCCGATACCAAGGCCAGGGTTCCGCCTTCGGCCTCAACCCGAAAACGCATACCCACCAAGCCATAGGCAGAACGCGGCTGCACACGGGTATCAAAACCAACCCCATCGTCACGAACCGAGACTTCCACCTGGCCATTGTCTGTGGCCAAGCGCACCCAAACATTCTGCGCCCGGGCATACTTTGTGATATTGGTAATGGCCTCTTGCACCAGACGATAAACCATCAGCTCGGCACTGACTTCAAGCTCTACCGGCTCCAGTTCGCAATGAACTTCGACACCTGAGATTTCAGCAAACTCACGCGTCAGAATTTCGAGCGTCGCCACCAGGCCCAGATTGCTCAGTGCGGACGGGCGCAAGTCTTCAATGATGCTGCGCCCGAGTGCAATGCCGCTGTTGAGTGTGCTAACCAGATGTGCCAACAGTTCCAAGGCCTCGGGGGCCCTGTCTGCCAAGCGCGATTTGATGCGGGCCGCATCAAGCTTGGCCGATGTCAGCAAGGCACCCAGATCATCGTGCAAATTACGCGCCAGGCGATGACGCTCGTCTTCTCGCGCAGTCTGCAGATGGTGGGTCAACTCGGTCAGTTGCACCGTGCGAAGCGAGACCTCGGTTTCGAGTCGGTCGCGTCCGGCCTGAATGGTGCGTTGCAACTCCTGTCGCAGCTTATCAATCATTGAACGCTGGCGCCAATACATGAAGAGCGCCAACAGACTGATAATCACCGACACCACGGCGGCGAGACCAGCCAGCAGCAGGACAGAGTTGCCTTGTTTGGCAACGTTCAGTACATCCATCTTCAGCCCCCGCCCCAAAATGTGGGATCATGCAACAAAAAATGCTGCCAAACACCATGATTCGAATTGCCATTGTTGACGACCACGCGATGGTCCGCGCCGGATTGCGCCAATTTTTTTCCGACCAGATCGACTTCGCCGTGGTCGCCGAAGCGGCCAATGGCCGAGGGGCGCTCGACATCGTGCGCAAAGGCGAGGTCGACGTGATCCTGCTCGACATCTCCATGCCGGACCAAAGCGGTGTTGATGCACTGATCGCCATCCGGGCTCGTGCACCCGATTTGCCGGTACTGATTCTGAGTGGCTTTGCGGAAGAGCATTACGCCACCACCTTGCTGCGCCAAGGTGCCAGTGGCTACTTGAACAAAGACTGCGACCCGGAAGAAATTGTTAAAGCGATCCGCACGGTGTATCGCGGGCGCAAGTACATCACGGCGGGTGTTGCCGAGCTTCTGGCGGACGGTTTGAGCGGGGGAACCGATAAGCCGCTTCATGAGAATCTGTCGGAGCGTGAGTTACAGGTTTTTTTGCGTCTGGCCAAGGGAGAGGCAATCGGCCACATGGCGGTCAGCATGTCGCTAAGCGTCAAGACGGTCAGCACCTACCGAACCCGGGTGATGGAAAAAATGAAACTCGAAACAAACAGCGACCTGACCTATTACGCGTTGAAAAGCGGCTTGATCCAATAGCCGCATGGTCAGGCCGACGTTCCGGGACCCGGTTGGCTGCTGCCGTCACCTGGATCCACTGGCAGCTGAGCGCAGTACTCGATAAGCGCATCGATCTCATTGGACTTGTCAAAAACCCGGTCGGCACCGAGTTCAAGGCATTTGCGCCGAATATCCGCCGTGGCATAGTTACTCAGTACCACCAATCTCTGCCGCGGCGTTAGGCCACTCGCTGCCCTGAGCACACCCAGGCCGGAGCCGGCCTTCAGAAAAATATCAACAATCACCAAGTCGGCATGATTGCCTGGCTGCGACATCCACTGCACTGCCGTGAATTCATCGACGGCCGTGCCCACCACCTTGACAGGTGCCAGCTCTTCCAGAGTGACGATCAGGCTCTCGCGGATGACCGGGTTGTCTTCGACGATGTAAGTCTTGAGCTGTTGCATGGCCTGTAGCGTTACTTCCGTGAAGTCAAAAAAAATTCACTCGAATATGCCTGCGTAAACCCCAAAGGACCATCGGGCGCCAGCCCAGCTCGTTGTCAGAAAATTCCTACAACCTCAACTTTTAATGCCAAGCGCCGGATGACCCGCTCGGGAATCACCGGCAGGGCTAAGATAAGGCGGTTGGCATACCAATATGCCTATTCTTTTTGTTTATCTACCGGAGATCGTCCATGTCACGTGAAGTCGTAATCGTCAGCGGTGTGCGCAGCGCTATTGGTACCTATGGCGGCAGCCTGAAAGACATCGCCCCAACCGAACTGGCAGCGCAAGTGGTACGTGAGGCGCTCAAACGTGCGAACACAGACGGCCAGGATGTCGGCCATGTGGTTTTTGGCCATGTCGTCAACACCGAACCCAAAGACATGTATCTCTCGCGCGTAGCAGCCATCAACGGCGGTTGCGCGCAGGGCACACCGGCATTCAACGTCAACCGCCTGTGCGGCTCGGGTCTGCAGGCCATCGTTTCTGCCAGCCAGAGCATTTTGCTGGGTGACTGTGACATTGCGATTGGTGGCGGTGCCGAATGCATGAGCCGTGCGCCCTACGCCAGCCTGAATATGCGCTGGGGTGCGCGTATGGGCGACACCAAGATGGTTGACATGGTGGTCGGTGCGCTGAACGATCCGTTTGACACCGTCCACATGGGGGTCACCGCCGAAAACATTGCGGCCAAATGGGGTATTACGCGCGCTGATCAGGACGCATTGGCGGTAGAGAGCCACAACCGGGCGCAACGCGCGATTGAAGCCGGCTACTTCAAGAGCCAAATCCTGCCCGTCGTGCTCAAAAGCAGAAAGGGCGACGTGGTCTTCGACACCGACGAACACTATCGCCCCAACTGCACGCTGGCCGACCTGGTCAAACTCAAGCCCGCCTTCCTCAAGGAAAACGGCACTGTCACGGCCGGCAACGCCTCCGGCATCAACGACGCCGCCGCCGCGGTGGTGCTGATGGAAGCCGCCACCGCCAAAGCGCGTGGCTTGAAACCACTGGCCCGACTGGTGGCTTACGCACATGCTGGCGTGGACCCCAAATACATGGGCATCGGCCCGGTACCGGCCAGTCAGATGGCCCTGAAAAAGGCGGGTTTGACCGTGAACGATCTGGACGTGATTGAGGCCAATGAAGCTTTTGCTGCGCAGGCCTGCGCAGTCAGTCGCGATTTGGGTCTGGACCCGGCCAAGGTCAACCCGAATGGTTCCGGCATTTCGCTGGGCCACCCGATTGGCGCGACTGGTGCCCTGATCACTGTCAAGGCCCTGTACGAGCTGGAGCGCATCGGCGGCCGCTACGCACTGGTCACCATGTGCATTGGTGGCGGCCAGGGCATTGCAGCTGTTTTCGAGCGCGTCTCCTGACCGACAGACGCGCAGCAGGCAACGCCATATGGCACACGTAAGGCATTGGAGTCTGGGCGCCAAGTTGATGCTGGTGGGGGCGCCCTTTCTGCTGCTGGTCTTTATTTCTACCGTGGCAACGCTGTGGGTTTCCTGGCAGCTTGATGGTGGCGCCGCTGCGGTCAATGAGGCCGGCCGCATGCGAATGCAGTCTTACCGCATGTCTCTGGCTATTGGCACCGGCGAAACCAGAGAGCTGACCGCGCTGGCCACAGAATTTGACCGCAGTCTGGCCACCTTGCGCCATGGTGACCCCGATCGACCTTTGTTTGTGTCGTGGGACGACACCTCGACAGCGCGGTTTGCCGTTATCGAGCAAGACTGGTCCCAATATCAAGCCCGCTGGATTGCAGGCCAGCCACGCGTCTTGACTGACTTGCGGGCGCAGACCGTGGCCTTTGCCTCCCACATTGATGCCTTCGTGAGCAGCATCGAGGCGCATATTGCCAAATGGACTGCCCTGCTGCATTTGCTGCAGATCAGCATGCTGGCACTGGTGATCTTGGGAGCGGCGGTGTTGCTTTACACCGGTTATCTCTTCGTGCTGGAGCCGGTGAGCCAACTCAAACAGGCGATTGAAAACATCCAGTCAGGTAATTTTGACGCCCGGGTTGAGCGCGTCACCAGTGACGAGTTTGGCACCCTGGCCGATGGGTTCAATGACATGGCTGCACATCTGCAGTCCATGTACCAAAACCTGGAAAGCAAAGTCGCTGAAAAGACCGCCCAGTTGCAAGAAAAGACTGCACGCCTGGAGAGTCTCTATGAAGTCACTGCCCTGGTGAGCAACGCCACTTCACTGGAGGCGCTTGCGCAAGGATTTGCCAAAACTCTGGCACGGATTGCCCGCGCCGACGGGGTTGCCCTGCGCTGGTCAAATCAGGCCAACCAGCGCCACCTGATTCTGGCTGCCCACGGCCTGCCGGTCTCCATGGTGGATGCTGAGCAGTGCATCTACACCGGCGACTGTCATTGTGGTGCCGCCAAAGCGGAACCCGGGCTGAACGTGATTCCAATCCGCAATATCGCCGGATCATCGCTGCAACATTGCGCCAGAGCCGGCTTTGAGACCTTGGTCACACTTCCCGTGCGTCTGCATGAACGTTTGATGGGAGAGGTCGATTTGTTCTTCCACGCACGCGTCAATCCGACTTTGCCGGAGCGTTCCCTGCTGGAAGCACTGAGCAGCCATCTGGCCAGCGGTATGGAAAACCTGCGTCTCAATGCCCTTGAAATGGAAGCGGCCGTATCGCAGGAACGCCACCTGCTGGCCCGGGAACTACATGACTCGATCGCCCAGTCACTGGCTTTTCTGAAAATTCAGGTGCAACTGATGCGCGATGCCATCAAGTCCAGCGACCCGGTAGAAATTGCAAAAGTACTGGAAGAAATTGATATTGGCGTGCGTGAAAGTTATGGTGACGTACGTGAGTTGCTGCTGCATTTCAGAACCCGAACCAATGCCGAGGATATTGAGCCGGCACTGGCCACCACCCTGCGCAAGTTTGAGCACCAGAGTGGCATCAAGGCGACGCTGGCAATGCAGGGGCAAGGCATGCCACTATTACCCGACCTGCAAATACAGGTGCTGCATATCATTCAGGAGGCACTCTCCAACGTGCGCAAGCACGCCCACGCGTCACAAGTCTGGCTCGATGTGCAGCAACTCCCCGCCTGGCGTTTTGAAGTGCGTGACAACGGAATTGGCTTTGACCTGGGCGATGACCCCCTCGACGAAACACATGTGGGTCTGCGTATCATGTCGGAGCGCTCGCAGCGCATTGGTGCTGAACTTGATGTCATTTCTACGCCGTCGCATGGCAGCTCGGTCATTTTGACATTGCCGCTTCCTGCACACCCCATGGCCAAAGTCAAACCAGTGGCTTCGATTCAGGCTTGAAACCTCATGCAAACAGTCTCTCCCCAACCGATTCGCATTTTGGTCGTTGACGATCACACCTTGTTTCGCCGGGGCCTGACAGCGCTTCTGGCGCGCGATCCCCAGTTATGTGTCATTGGGGATGCGGCGGATGCCGGCCAGGCGTTGCGCAAGGCGCAGGAAATGCAACCAGACCTGATCCTGCTGGACAACCACTTGCCAGGCGTCAACGGCGTGGACGCCCTGCCCGCCCTGCGTGAAGCCGCACCCAACACCGTGATCCTGATGCTGACTGTCAGCGAAGATGAAAACGACCTGGCGGCGGCCCTGCGCGGCGGCGCCGCCGGGTATCTCCTTAAAACCATCGAAGGCGATGCCCTGACTGCCGCCATCGTGCGTGCCATGCAGGGCGACAGCGTGGTGGCGCCCGAGATGATGAACAAGCTGGTCGCCGCCTATCGGGGGACAAGTAAAGAAGTCCCCGGGATCGGCACATCGCAGCCCCCGGCCGTCAGTGCCGGCCCCGCCATGGCCAGCCTTTCACCGCGCGAACGCGACATATTGCGTGGCATTGCGCGTGGCGCCAGCAACAAGGAAATTGGCCGCGAGCACGGTATTGCAGAAACCACCGTCAAGATTCACGTGCAGCACATTTTGCGCAAACTCGACGTCAGTTCCCGCGTGCACGCCGCTGTCATTGCCACCGAGCAAGGCCTGCTCTGAGCCTATGGGAAACGCTCACTTGTTGGTCTGATTTTGAAATTCGTTGCCTGGCTTGATGGGTGGATCCGCCGGTTTTTGATCGTGCTGGTGGTTATCACCCCAAGCCAGCCAGTCCTCACCAAAAAGTTCCACCGGGTGTGGTGAACGCTCGTTCGAGCATGCCATCGAATCGATTGAGCAGTATTGGTCGCAACCCCAGCAAACACGTTCCGGTTTAGCGGGATGTATTGGAAATTTTTTGTTCATCGTTTGGCCAAAGAATATTCATGGCGATCAATACAAAATGCGACAACGGATGGTTTCCGGCACCGCGCAGAGTTCATCGAGTGCCACCTGGCTCGCCGCGCTGTCCACGTCGATCACCACATAGCCGACTTCCTCGTTGGTGCTCAGGTACTGCGCCGCGATGTTGATGCCTGCCTCTGACAATCGCTCGTTGACGTGCGCCATGACCCCAGGCACGTTGTGGTGAATGTGCAGCAAGCGGCTGCGCCCGGTGTGGGCGGGCAGTGCCACTTCGGGAAAGTTGACGGCCGACGTGGTGGAACCGTTGCTGCTGTAGCGAATCAGCTTGGCAGCGACTTCCGTGCCGATGTTGACCTGCGCCTCAAGCGTGGAGCCGCCAATGTGCGGAGTCAGGATCACGTTGTCAAAGCGCGTCAATGGCGAGACAAAGGCTGAATCGTTGCCTTGCGGTTCGATCGGAAAAACATCAATGGCGGCGCCGTGCAGATGCCTGCTCTCCAGCGCCTTTGTGAGCGCCTCAATGTCTACCACGCTGCCGCGCGACGCATTGATCAGGTGACTGCCCGGCTTCATGGCAGCCAGTTGCGCCGCGCCGATCATGAGGGCTGTCTGCGGCGTTTCAGGCACGTGCAGGGTGACGACATCGGCCGCACTCAGCAGTGCTTCGAGGCTGCTCATGGGCTGCGCGTTGCCCAGCGGCAGCTTGGCCTCGATGTCGGTAAATATCACGCGCATGCCGAGTTGCTCGGCCAGCACGCCGATTTGTGTGCCGATGTGGCCATAGCCGATGATGCCCAGCGTCTTGCCGCGCACTTCAAAAGAATCGGCCGCGCTCTTGACCCAGCCACCGCGATGCAGGATGGCGTTCTTCTCCGGAATGCCGCGCATCAGCATGATGATCTGCGCCAGCACCAGCTCGGCCACACTGCGGGTGTTGGAAAACGGGGCATTGAAGACGGGAACGCCTAAGCGCATGGCTTCCTTCAGGTCAACCTGGTTGGTGCCAATGCAAAAGCAGCCGACGGCAACCAGCCGCCGCGCGTGCTGCAGAACTTCGGCGGTGAGTTGGGTGCGTGAGCGCACACCGACAAAATGCGCATCGGCAATGGCTGCCAGCAGTTCGTCGCCGGACAGTGACTTGGCATGCGTCACGATGCGCGTGTAGCCAGCTTGCTCCAGCGCCTCGACTGCAGACGGGTGAATACCCTCGAACAGCACGGCTTGAAGTTCGCTTTTGGCGGCGGATGAGTCGATGGATTTCTGGATCATGGGGGGCTCGGTGGCGACAAATGGTGGGTATGAGGCGTGAACACAGCTTGTCACGCGATCGCTGCGCTTGGTCGCTTGTGAAAGGTCAGGGGCTGAACCTTCGTATGGCCTTCGGTGCCTGGCGCCAGCAGGTCAGCCAGCGTGTAGCGGTCAAGGTACTGCATGAAGCTTTGCAGTGCGCCATTGATGATGCCGGTCAAGTGGCAGCTGCTGGTCAACTGGCACGTGGTGTCGCTGGTGAGGCATTCAACAATGGTGAAATCCGGCTCCATGCTGCGTACCACGGCGCCTAAGCCAATGTCTTGCGGGCTTGCGGCGAGCCGCATGCCGCCGCCCTTGCCGCGCACGGTTTCCAGCCAGCCCGCCAGGGCCAATTGATGCGTTATTTTGGTGAGATGCGCCTCGGAAATTTCATAAGCGCGCGCCACCTCCGAGATGGTGCACAGGCGATCGGGATGCTGGCCGACATACATCAGCAGGCGCATCGCGTAGTCGCTCATCGTAGTCAGGCGCATGTTGGACTCTCTAAGGAGGTTGATGCGTGTTGCCGCATCAGGCGGCGATCACTTCGATGTCAGGTTCAAGGGTGCGCAAGCGATTCTCAATGCCCTGCAGGGTGCCGGAAATCGAACTCGGGCAGGTGCCACATGCGCCCTGGTAGTGCACGATAAGCTGATTGCCGGTCAGGCCCAGCACATGCAGGTCGCCGCCGTCGCTTTGCAGATAGGGCCTGATCTCCTGATCCAGCACCAGCTCGATGTCGTCGAGCCGCTGGCGGTCTTCTGCGCTCAAATCCGCCACGCTGGCGCGCGCCTCGAAAACGGCGGCAGCCGACTGTTCACTGGCGGCGGGGGTGCCCCGCAAGGGCGGCGCAATCTGACGAAGCAAAATCTCCCAGTCGGCCTGTCCGTCTTGCGTCACGGTGAGCCAGCGATCCACATAAAAAACGTTGGTCACGTGAGGGATGGCAAACAGCGCGCGCGCCAGTGCGTCGCCCTGGGCCTGTTCCGCGTTCTCGTACGAATGCGCGATACCCCAGGTGAGCGGCTCGCGCAAAACGAACTTCTTCGCGTTCGGGTTGGGCGTGTCTTCGATGTCAGCGATCTTTGGCATTTTGTTGTCCTGTCATTTAAGCGATTTGCCTCACGCGTCGCCCAAGGGCGCGTGCATCGGGTCAGCCTCAGCCTCGGTCGACGTGCTGGGCTCAGCATTAAACGCGGCCTGCAGTGTGTGCCACGGCAAAATGGCGCACTTCACGCGCATGGGCAACTCACTGATGCCAGAAAAGACCGCCAATCTACCGATGTGAGGGCCCTCGTTCGCGACGATGCGGCCGGTCGCCATATCCACAAACTCGTGAATCAGCGTTTTGGCCTCGATCGCGCTCTTGCCCTTGACCGCCACCGTCATCATCGACGCCGACGCCTTGCAGATGGCGCACGATTCGCCGTGAAAGGCGATGCGCTCGACGGTGTCGCCTTTGAGCTCCAGCGCGACGTGAATGTGGTCGCCGCAGAGCGGATTCACCCCTTCGGCATGGTGGCTGGGGTGATCGAGCTCGCCGTAGTTGCGCGGCTTGCGGTTGTGGTCCAGGATCACTTCCTGGTACAGGGCCTTGGGATCTGCGCTCATGCGAATACCTTTTGAACGGTGCGAATACCAGCGACCAGCGCGTCCACGTCAGCCATCGTGTTGTAAAACGCAAAGGAGGCTCGTGAGGTGGCGACCACGCCCAGGCGCGCCATCAGCGGTTGCGCGCAGTGGTGGCCGGTGCGCACGGCCACGCCTTCCTGATTGAGCAAGGTGCCCATGTCGTGCGGGTGGATGCCCTGCACGGCAAAGGACAGCACGGCCGCCTTGTCGTGCGCGGTGCCGATCAGGCGTACGCCGGGCAGCGCACCCATCTGTTCGGTGGCATAACGCAGCAACTCATGCTCGTGCGCGGCAATGGCTGGCATGCCAATGCTGGAGAGGTAATCCACAGCCGCACCCAGGCCGATGGCCGCGGCAATCGGCGGCGTGCCGGCCTCGAACTTGTTGGGTATCGGGGCGTAAGTGGTCTTCTCGAAGCTGACAGTATGGATCATGTCGCCACCACCCTTGAACGGCTGCATCGCCTCTAACAGCGCGGCGCGGCCGTACAGGATGCCGATACCAGTCGGGCCGCACAGCTTGTGGCCCGAGAAGGCATAAAAATCACAGTCCAGATCCTGCACGTCCACCACCAAGTGCGGCGCGGCCTGCGCGCCATCGACCAGCACGGGCACGCCACGCGCGTGCGCAAAAGCGATCATTTTTTTCACCGGGTTGATGCTGCCCAGCGCGTTCGAGACATGGCCGACGCTCACCAGGCGGGTGCGCTCGTTGAACAGCGCCTCGTACTGATCGAGCAGCAGTTCGCCCGCGTCGTTCATCGGCACCACGCGGATTGTGGCGCCTTTCTCCAGCGCCAGCATTTGCCACGGCACGATGTTCGAGTGGTGCTCCAGCACGCTCAAAATGATTTCATCGCCCGCCTCGATGTTCTGGCGGCCCCAGCCCTGCGCCACCAGGTTGATGCCTTCGGTGGTGCCGCTGGTGAAGATCACTTCGCGTGCTTCGCGCGCGTTGATGAAGTATTGCAGCCGGGCGCGCGCCGCCTCGTAAGCGGCGGTCGCGGTCTCGGACAGATAATGCACGGCGCGGTGAATGTTGGCGTGCTCGCTGGTCTGGTAGCGCACCAAGCGGTCGATCACGGCTTGCGGCATCTGGCTGGATGCCGCGTTGTCCAGGTAGACCAGCGGTTTTCCCGCCACCGTGAGCTTGAGGATCGGAAAGTCGGCGCGGATGCGTTCCACTTCAAACGCGACTAGCGTGTTGCTTGGGGGCGACGTTTGCATTGTGTTCATGGCTGGCCCGTGGTCTGTTCAAGCACCGTCTGTTCCAGCTGCCGGCGCAATGACGCGACCGGAATGCGGTTGATCACCTCCGCACCAAAGGCGTAGGTCAGCAGATTGCGCGCCACGCGCTCTGACAAGCCGCGGCTTTGCAGGTAGAAAACTTCCTCGCTGTCGAGCTGGCCAACGGTGGCGCCGTGCGTGCATTTCACGTCGTCGGCAAAAATTTCGAGTTGCGGCTGGGTATCAACCTGCGCCTTGCCCGAGAGCAGCAGGTTGCGGCTCGATTGCGCCGAATCTGTCTTTTGAGCGCCGGGGCGAACCATCACCTGGCCGTTAAACACCGCATGCGCGGCGCCGCCCACGATGCATTTGTGCAACTGGCGACTGACGCCGTGCGGCTTGGCGTGGTCGATGAAGGTGTGCGTGTCGGCAAGGTGCTCCGCACCGATCAGCGCCAATCCGTCGAGAGAGCATTCCGCCGCGTCGGCGGTTTGCGCAACGCTGAGGTCGAGCCGGGAAATCTGTGCGCCCAGTGCAATGCTGACCGAGTGATAGCGGCTCGCAGCCCCAAGCGACACGGCGCAGCTGGCCATGTGGAAGGCCTGGCCGCTCTCGCGCTGCACGCGGATATGTTCGACCTGCGCGTTGGCAGCCAACACCACCTCAGCGAGCGCGTTGGTGAAGTACGCGCCATCGTGCAAGGCTGCGTAGTCTTCAATCACCGTCACTGCGCTACCGCTCTCGGCCACCAGCAGGACGCGCGGGTGGCTGGCAAGGTCAGGCTGCGTTGAGAGGAAGAGCAAATGCACCGGTGTCGCAACCGAGGTCTCGCGCGGCACGATGACCACCGCAGCGTCATGCAGGACGGCGGTGTTGAGCGCCGGGAACAGCGCATCGTGGAAGGGCGCGTGCTGGCCGAGATGCGCCGCCATACTGGCGGTCTGCGTTGCAGGGGCTGACAACAAGGTGCTGACCACGACGCCAGCTTCAGCGGTGATGCTGGAGAGCTGCGGCGCATGGACGCCGTCCACAAAAACGAGCCGGGTCGTCGCCTCTTCAATATGAAACCGCTTGATGTCGCCCGCCTGCAACGCGGTCGGCGTGCGCAGCGGATGAAACGATTGCCGGGTCAGCGCTGAAATGTTGGTGAAGCGCCAGGCTTCGTCGTGCGGAGTGGGTAGCGTGAGTGCGCCGACCCGCTCCAGCGCCTGGGCACGCAGCGCTTTGAGCCATTCCAGCGTCGTTGGCGCCAAGCTGCCGGGTGCTTGCGCCAGACTGGCGAGCAGGCTGTCCAGAACGCCTCGGGCAACGGCGGTTTCAGTGCTCATGACAGGGCCCCTGCGGCCTCTGCTTCGGCCTCGATCCAGTCGTAGCCGCGTTCCTCGAGTTCGAGCGCGAGTTCCTTGCCGCCGGTGCGGATGATGCGCCCGGCGCTCATCACATGCACGTAGTCGGGAACGATGTAGTTCAGCAGACGCTGGTAGTGCGTGACCAGCACAATGGCGTTGTCCTTGCTGGCCAGGTGATTGACGCCTTGCGACACCACGCGCAGCGCGTCGATGTCCAGGCCCGAGTCGGTTTCATCCAGGATGGCCAGGCTGGGCTCCAGCAGCGCCATCTGCAAAATCTCGTTGCGCTTTTTCTCGCCGCCAGAAAAGCCTTCGTTGACACTGCGCTCCAGAAACTCGGGGCTCATCTCCAACAGCTTCATCTTCTCGCGCACCAGGTCGTCAAACTCAAGCGGGTCCAGCTCGTCATGACCACGTTCAGCCTGCACGGTGTTGTAGGCCAGCCGCAAAAACTGGCTGTTGCCCACGCCGGGGATTTCGATCGGGTACTGAAAGGCCAGAAAAACACCGGCCCGGGCGCGCATTTCAGGGGCCAGTTCCAGCAGGTTCTTGCCTTCAAACAGCACCTCCCCGCCCGTGACCTGGTACGCCGTGTGGCCCGCCAGCACCTTGGCGAAGGTGCTCTTGCCCGAGCCGTTCGGCCCCATGATGGCGTGAACCTCGCCGCGCTTCACTGTGAAGTTCAGACCTTTGAGAATTTCGGTCCCGCTGACGCTGGCGCACAGGTCGCGCACCTCCAGCAGTGTCTGGCTATTTTGAACAATCATCCTACGCTCCCTTCAAGCTTGAACCCGAGTAATTTAGTGGCTTCGACCGCGAACTCCATCGGCAACTGGCGAAACACGTCCTTGCAAAAACCGTTGATGATCATCGAGACAGCTTCCTCGGCACCGATGCCGCGTTGCGCGAAATAAAACATCTGGTCTTCACCAATTTTTGAGGTGGACGCTTCATGCTCCACCTGGGCGCTTTGGTTGCGCACCTGGATATAGGGGAAGGTGTTGGCGCTGCACTTGTCCCCCACCAGCATCGAGTCGCACTGCGAATAGTTGCGCGCGCCATCGGCACCCGGCATCACCTTGACCAGGCCGCGGTAGCTGTTGCTCGACTGGCCGGCCGAAATACCCTTGCTGACAATGGTGCTGCGGGTGTTCTTGCCGATGTGGATCATCTTGGTGCCGGTATCGGCCTGCTGGTGGTGGTTGGTCACCGCCACTGAATAGAACTCGCCCACCGAGTTGTCGCCCATCAGAATGCACGACGGATACTTCCAGGTGATGGCCGATCCGGTTTCCACCTGGGTCCAGGAAATGCGCGAGTTGACGCCCCGGCACAGGCCGCGCTTGGTGACGAAGTTGTAGATGCCGCCAACGCCGTTTTCGTCGCCTGCGTACCAGTTTTGCACCGTTGAATATTTGATGTCGGCGTTGTCCAGCGCCACCAGTTCAACGACGGCTGCGTGCAGCTGGTTGGTGTCGAACTGGGGCGCGGTGCAGCCTTCGAGGTAAGACACCGAGGCGCCCTCTTCGGCCACGATCAGGGTGCGCTCGAACTGCCCGGTGTCCTGGGTGTTGATGCGAAAGTAGGTGGACAGGTCCATCGGGCACTTGACGCCCTTGGGGATGAAGCAAAAAGAGCCATCGGTAAACACCGCCGAATTAAGCGCGGCGTAGTAGTTGTCGGCCGCTGGCACCACGCTACCGAGGTATTGCCTGACCAACTCGGGGTGGTTTTGCACCGCCTCGGAAATCGACCCAAAAATGATGCCGACCTCGGCCAGCTTGGCCTTGTAGGTGGTGGTCACAGAGACGCTGTCAAAAATCACGTCCACCGCCACACCCGCCAGCGCCGCGCGCTCGTGCATCGGCACGCCGAGTTTTTCAAAGGTGCGCAGCAACTCGGGATCGACTTCGTCCATGCTCTTGAGCTTCGCCTTGGGCTTGGGTGCCGCGTAGTAGCTGATGGCCTGAAAATCGATCTTCGGATGTTTGACGTTGGCCCACCTGGGGTCGGTCATCGTGAGCCAGTGGCGAAACGCCTTCAGGCGGAATTCAAGCAGCCACTCGGGCTCGTTCTTCTTGTTTGATATCAGCCGGATGGTGTCTTCACTCAGGCCCTTGGCCGCCACATCGGACGCAATATCAGTGACAAAGCCATGCTTGTAGGGCTGATTGACCAGGTTTTGCAAGACGGCACTCATGCAGGGACTCCTTTGCCAGCGCCCGCCTTCAGGCTGAAGCTCTCGCCGCAGCCGCAGGTGGTGCCAACGTTGGGGTTGTCAAACTGGAAGCTCTGCTTGAGCCCCTCGGTGACAAAGTCGAGGCTGGCGCCGTTGAGGGTGAGCAGGTTTTGCGGGGCGATCAGCAGCGCGGCACCGTGGGCTTCAAAGCGCTGCTCGTCGGCCCGCACTTCGTCGGCCAGTTCATAGGTGTAGGCAAAGCCCGAGCAGCCGACGCTTTTGACGCCGACGCGCAAGCCCAGGCCACTGCCGCGCTTGGCAATTTGCGAGCGTATTTGCCTGGCCGCTGCTGGCGTGAGGGTGATGGTCATGATGCAACTCCTGTTGGGCCATTGGAACGGCGCGCGCCGGGCTTGGGCAGGTTTGAACATTGATGTTGGAATCTCATTTTTTGGAACTCCTTTGATGCTCGAATCTATAAGGTCTATTTATTTTATACCTTATGAACAAGCCGACCTTGGGCCCGACTTCGCCGTCGCGCGACGGCGCAGCCTGCTAGCCGGAGATCAGCTGAATTTATTGAACAAAAATGGCTGTAGCCCTTATAGGTACTGAGCAAGTAGCTATCTAAATGATAGCTAACTTCGACTGGCCGACTGAGCCGGCGGTGGCCGTGACACCCTTTTGTTGTCGCGGGTATTGCAATGGACGTCAGCTGCGCTGGGTGGGTTATTGCGCTGACTGCCAGCGTCCCAGCCGCTGCACCAACCGCTCGAAACCCAGGTCGGTTACCACCGCAAGCAAACCCACCAGCACCGCGCCCTGCAGCACATACGCGGTATTAAAACCGCTCAGGCCCACAATGATCGGCAGGCCCAGTGTCTTGGCGCCGACGGTCGAGGCAATGGCGGCGGTGCCGATATTGATGATGACCGAGGTGCGCACGCCCGCCAGAATCACGGGGGCGGCCAGCGGCAGCTCAACGCGCAGCAGGCGCTGCCAGGGGCTCAGCCCCAGGCCCTCAGCGGCTTCGCGCGCCGCCGGGGACACCGAAGCGATACCGGCCAGAGTGCTTTGCAGCACCGGCAGCAAACCATACAGGGCGAGCGCGATCAGGGCCGGCGCCTCGCCAAAACCCACCACGGGAACCGCCACCGCCAGGACCGCCACCGGCGGAAAGGTCTGCCCGGCGGCCACCACGGTTTCAATCAGCGGGCGAAACTCGCGTCCGCCGGCCCGCGTGGCAAAAATCCCTGCGGCCACACCGACGATGACGGCAAAACCGCTGGACAGACCGACGATTTTCAGGTGCGCCAGCGTCAGCCCCAAAAAGCTGTCCTGCGCGTACACCGGCCGCTCCAGCGCCGGAAACAGCGCGGCAAACAGGGGCTTGAGCCACGCCATGCCAAAGACCAGCAGCAGCAAGGCAGCCAAGGCCCACGGCAAGGGATCGCGCGCCCAGGCACGGCCAGTGGCACTGACAGGCGCTGCGCCGCTCATGGCCGCAGGTCCAGCAGGTCAGAGAAGTCAATCACACCCAGGGCCTGGCCGTCGCCGTCCACCACCGGCAAGCGGTCCACCCGGCGCGACAAAAACATCGACAAGGCCTCACGCAAGCTCGAACTCGCCAACACCGGCGCGCCCGCGGCGTACTCACCCGCCCGCAGGCGCGTGGCCACGCTTTGCAGGCCCAGCAGCTTGATGCCGACATCGCCGCGGCCAAAAAAATCGCTCACGAAGTCATTGGCCGGGCTTGCGAGCATCTGCAGCGGCGTGCCGCTTTGCACGATGCGCCCCTGGTCGAGCAAGACGATGCGCGTGGCCAGGCTGAGTGCTTCGTCAATGTCGTGCGTGACCAGCACAATGGTCTTGTCAAACGCCTTGTGAATGCGTGCAATCTCCAGCTGCAGCGCGGCCCGCGTCACCGGGTCGAGCGCGCCAAACGGCTCGTCCATCAGCAGCACTTCGGGGTTGCCCGCCAGTGCCCGCGCCACGCCCACGCGCTGCTGCTGGCCGCCCGAGAGCTGGTGTGGATAACGCTTGCGGTACAGCTCTGCGTCAAGTTGCAGCAGCGTCATCAGCTCCGTCACGCGGTCGTGGATGCGGCCTGGCGGCCATTTGAGCAGCGTTGGCACGGTGGCAATATTTTTCTCGACGCTCCAGTGCGGAAACAGCCCGACCGACTGGATCGCGTAACCCATGCGGCGCCGTAGGTCTTCGGGCCGAAAGCTGCGAATCTCGTCACCGGCAAACGTGATGCGGCCGCTGTCGTGCTCCAGCAGCCGGTTGATCATCTTGATCAAGGTGGATTTGCCCGAGCCCGAGCTGCCCAGAATCACGGTGAACTCGCCGCGCGCAATGTGCAGGCTCAGGTCGTCGAAGACTGTCACGCCGTTGAAGCCTTTGGAGACATGCTGCAGTTCAATCATTGTCGGGCTCCAGCGCCAGGGCAAGGGCCTTGAGCAAGGCGTCCACCGCCACGGCCATGGCCACCACCGGCAGCACGCCGAGCAGCACCAGATCGAGCGCACCGCTGAGCAAACCCTGAAACACGATGGCGCCGAAACCGCCCGCGCCAATCAAGGCCGCCACCACCGCCATGCCAATGGTCTGGACCATGGCCACGCGCAGCCCCGAGAGAAAAATAGGCAAGGCCAGGGGCAGCTCGACGCGCCAGAAAATCTGCCGCGCCGTCAAGCCCATGCCGCGCGCCGCCTCAATCACCGGCTGCGGCACCTGGCTCAGCCCGGCGGCGGTGCTGCGCACGACCGGCAGCAGGGCGTACAGCGTCAGGGCAATCACGGCCGGGGCCAGGCCTATGCCCTTGATGCCCAGTTGGGCCAGCACCGGCACGCTGGCTGCCAGCAGCGCCAGCGGCGCCATCAGCAAGCCAAACAGCGCAATCGAGGGCACGGTTTGAATTACGTTGAGCGCGGCAAACAAGGGCGGGCGCAGCGCGCGCGACCGGTTTGAGGCCAGGCCCAGCGGCACGCCAATCAGCAACGCGGGCAGCAGGCTGGCCAGCACAATTTGCACATGCTGCCACAGCGCCGTAGTGAAGACGTCCTGCCGGTTGGCGTATTCCTTGAGCAGCGACAAATCCTTGAACGCGCCGCCGCCAAGCAGCAGCCCCAGCGGCACGATGACGACGCCGGCGCCAAGCAGGCGCCAGCTCGGCTTCAAGGCCAGCCGCTGTATCGCGTCGGCCGCCGCCAGCCAGCTGAAAACGGCCAGCAGCCAGAACGCGCCGCCCAGGGACGTGCGGGCGATCGCGCCCGACTGGTCTGCCAGTTGCGTTGCGTGTTCCGCCGCCAGCCCCGCCAGGCCGGTCAGCAGCAGCGTTGCCGCCAGGCAAACAATCATCTGTGTGCTGCGCGTCGGGCGCGTGAAAATGGCCACCACCAACAGCAGGGCGGGCAGCAAGACCAGCCAGGCCAGCCAGGAGCCGATGGGGTGGCCCGCTGTGGCGCTGACAAGTTGCGCCAGCGGTATACCGGTGCCAGCGGCCAGTCGATTGGGCGCGTGCGTCAAAAATGGCAAGCCCAGCGCCGCAACCAGGCCAGCCAGGACCAGCACAGCCACTACGCGGTTTTTGACCATTCCATCAATCGCGTGGCCTTACAGCGCAGCAACGCCGCGGCGTGTCACTTGATGAAGCCCTTGGCCCGCAGGTAATCGGCGGACACTTTTTTGGCGTCTTGCCCTTCCACCGCGATTTTTGCGTTGAGCGCTTGCAGCGTCGGGCCGTCCAGTGTCTTGAAAACCGGTGCGAGCAGGTCCTTGATCTTCGGGTAGCGTGCCAGCGTTTCCGCCCGGATCAGCGGTGCCGGCGCGTAGATCGGCTGAATGCCTTTGGGGTCGTCCAGCACCACCAGTCCCAAAGCGGCGATTGCGCCGTCAGTGCCATAGGCCATGGCGGCGTTGACGCCCGAGGTCTGCTGGGCGGCAGCCTTGATGGTCACGGTGGTGTCGCCGCCGGCCAGCGTCAGGAGCTGGTCTTGCTTGAGCTTGAAACCATAGGCGGTCTGGAACGCGGGCAAGGCGTCGGTGCGCTCGATAAATTCGGCTGAAGCGGCCAGCTTGAACTGGCCGCCTTTGGCCAGCCACGGTCCCAGGTCGGCGAGCGACTTGACTTTGTTGCTGGTGGCCACATCCTGGCGCAGCGCAATGGCCCAGGTGTTGTTGGCCGGGGCGGGCTCCAGCCAGACGATCTTGTTTTTGTCGGCATCGAGCTTTTTCACCAGCTCATAACCCGCCTTGGCGTTTTTCCAGGCCGGGTTTTTTTCATCGGAAAAGAAAAAAGCGCCGTTGCCGGTGTACTCCGGATACAGGTCAATCTCACCCGCGGTGATGGCGCCGCGCACGATTTTGGTGGCACCCAGTTGCACCTTGTTTTCAGTTTTGATGCCGTTGGCCTCCAGCACCTGAATCATCATGTTGCCCAGCAAGGAGCCCTCGGTGTCAATTTTTGACGCCACGCGAACAGGGGCCTGGGCAAATACCGAGGCCGATGCAAAAAGCAGGATGGGAGTGCAGCGGATCAGCCAGCGACGGGACAACAACGTGTTCATACAAAAGCCTTTCAGAAGAGGTGGAGCGCGCAGGGCAAGCAACATTAGCGCAGGTTCTTGCTGCATTGCAAACACAGGTGTGCGGGTTTTCAGTTTATAGCGTGAATGGCAGACGGCGACGTGGCGCCAGGTCCGCACATAAAAAGACGAGGTTTCGACGCATTCGGCACGACAGCAAAATGCTATCAAATATATAGCTACTAACGTATATTAAACGGGGGCTAGAGGCCTAAAAGGCTAAGATCAACTTCTGGAATTCATGGTCACGCCGGCAGCGCCCAAAGAGAGGTTCAGCACTTGCCCAGCTGAGCGGGATTGGCTACGCTCTCTCCTGCAGTGCAGTACCTGTTCAAGATTGATCATTTCATACGCCACTGGTGCGTTCAATAAGGGAGGCAACATGCTTGAGGGAATTTCCACCAACCGCCTCTGCGACAGCTCGGCCACCGGCTTGGTGGCGGCTGGCAAGGCTTTTGTGATCCGTTACTACTCTCGCACCACGAAGCAGCCGGAAAAGCAACTTCGTCCGAAGGAGGCCGCCGAGATGGCGCGCGCCGGGTTGCAGATTGCAGTCGTCTACCAGGACCGTGCCCGGCTCACCCAAGATTTCAACCTGGCGCGCGGCCAGCTTGATGGTGCCAGCGCCTTTGCCAGCGCCGGGCAGATCGGCCAGCCCGCCGGCAGCGCGATCTACTTCGCGGTCGATGTCGATTTCAGCGCGGCGCAGATCAAGAAGTTTGTGCTGCCGTATTTCAAGGGCGTGCGCGCTGCGCTGGACGCCGCGTCTGGCGGGGTTTCACACTACAAGCTGGGCGTCTATGGGTCGGGCCTGACGTGCCGGCTGCTGAAGAAAGCCGGCCTGGTTGAGTTCACCTGGCTCGCCGAGGCGACCGGGTGGGCCGAATCGAAAACGTATACGGCCTGGGATGTCAAACAATTCGTCACCAACCAGGACCTTTGCAGCATCGGCAACGGCTGGCAGCGTTGTACCGCGCTGCCCGCGTTCGGTCAGTTCCAGCCAGCGGGCTTTGAGGTCCAGGCAGGAGAAGGCGAACTGATGAAAGTCAGCGCAACCCAGTTGAACCTGCGCTTTGTGCCGACCGCCGACGCCAACACGCCACTCGCGACCTTGCCGCATGGCACGCTGCTGCGGGTGCTCGGTGTGTCGGCACCGGGGTGGGTGCGCGTGCGTGTGACGCTGAATGGTGCCACCTTCATCGGTCACGTCAAGGCGAGTTTCCTGGAGGCCGCACCTGGGCTGCCGCCGGCGCCGGCGCCGAACCCACAAATTGCGGCCGTGCATTGGAAGGAAGACAACCGCTCGGCCACGCGCCAATCGACCGGCGGCTTGGCTTCGCCGATCGGCGAGGCCGGGCGGCCGACACGCGATCCAAATGCAGTTGCCGCCTTGCGAAAGCAGCAGCTTGCCGCGATCGGTGATTGGCTGGATGTTGAACACAGCACTCGCTACGCGGGCCGGGACGGCGTGACCTTCTGTAACGTCTACGCGGCCGACTACTGCTATCTGGCGGCAGCTTACCTGCCGCGCGTGTGGTGGACCAGCCCCGCCATCGCGAGGATGGCTGCCGGCCAGGCCGTCGCGGCGGCCTACGCAGACACGGTGCGCGAGATGCGCGCCGATGACCTGTACCGCTGGCTGCTCGATTACGGCGCGATGTTCGGCTGGCGCCGTGTGGCCGACGCGACCGCACTTCAGAGCACGGCGAACGGCGGCGGGATAGGCATCATTTGCGCCGACCGCGCCGCCGAGGGCCGACCCGGTCACATCACCGTCGTCGTGCCTGAAGACACAGGCAACACCGCTCAACACGACGCCGCGGGCAATGTCGATCAACCGCTGCAGAGCCAAGCCGGCGCCGTCAACAAGCGCTTTGGAAACGCTGGGCGCAACTGGTGGCTCGGAGCTGCCTTCATTGACCACGTTTTCTTTGTGCACGCCTGAACGCTGTGACGTTTCCTTCCTGTCCCGATTGCGCGACGGGCAAGGCCGTCCTTTGAGCTATCGCCCGGCTTATTGAATCAGCTCGGGCGCGTAGCCCCTGATGCGTGATTCCACGAGGGCACCGCCGTGGCGAATCAGCACCGCTCTTTGCGCCGCATTGAGCGCCATGAGATTTGTCGCAATGGAACCGGCAAACTGCGCATCACCGTCTTGCGCTTGCCCGACCACGCTGTCGATCGAGAACCACATGGGCTTGGGCCCGAGCCCGGCCTTATGCCGATGCTCCATGCGGTCGAACTCAAGCCCCCGGATCTGTTCCATCATGATGTCGAGCGCCGCCTTCAAAACCATGGCGCCGGACTCGGTAGGCTGTGCATCGTTGGCAAAAGGCTTGCCACCATCGCTGACGATCAGGTAGTCGAGCGCGTTGCGTGCACGCAGGGTCGGATTCACGCCCATGTTGTCGTAAACACCACCATCGGCCAGCGTGACATAGTCGACCTGAGAGGCCGGGATGTATTCCGGGGACTCAAGTCGCAGCGGCGGAAACACAGGCGGAAACGCAGACGATGCGGCAACCGCTCTTGCCAGGCTGAAATCGGGGCCCGGCACGACACCAAGTTCATGCTCCCCCATCTCTTCCGGACCGGCGCCCCCGGCGACAAAGAAAAACATGTTACCGGTCGCCAGGTTGGTGGCGTTGAGATAGATCCGCGGCCCGCCGCGAAGCGCGCTCAACCTGGCCCCCTTGAAGAGGTCGCGGTCATAGGTGCCGGCCAGCTTGTCCAGGCGACTCTCGAACGGATCAAGAATGCCGCCGATGACGGAGCTGACGGCGATGGAGCGGGTGGCCAGGTAGTTTTCAAGCTCATCCAGGACCGATGCCTTGCCCCAGTTCAGCGCCACAAAGGCACCTGCGATGCTGCCGCCACTCACGCATGACAGCAGGTCAATGGATGCAAACAGTCCGAGGCTCTGCAGCTTTCGCATGACCCCCAGATGGAAGGCTGCCGCCCGGAAGCCGCCCCCGGACAAAGCGAGCCCGATTCTGCGTTGTTGCCCGTTGATGCTGATGCTCATTTGTTCCCCCGACTAAAACTGGCACGAGAAACCAGTTGCACTCTATGACCGGCGTTTCACCACAGCTTGACATTTCGCAACTGCCCATAAATCGGAAGGATCAGAGAAAGAGCGACAAGCCTTTGGGATGAAACGCCTGGTAGCGGCGCGCCTGCTGGTCAGCGGGATCGCTCCACGCCGCGGTGGTCTCGGTCAGGTAGTTGAAGTGCAGCTGTGGTTTGCCCTGACCGGTGTGCTCACTCAGGAGCAGTTCGAGCGCGCGCACGTGCGGGTGACGGAACACGGCACCGCTGGTGGACACGAGGTAATGCTGGCAGCGGAGTTTGCGCAGCAGCGCGGCGCTCGTATTGGCGACGCTCCCGTGATGCGGCAGCTTGAAGCCGGTGAGCGAAAGCCGCTTGTCCTGCCCCGACAACAGCTGGTTCACCGAGGCTTCCAGCACGGACGGCCAGGCATCGCCGGCGAGTAAAAACCGGACTTTCGGCTGGTCATTCGGGTATTCAAGCAGCACCGCGATGCTGCTGCCGTTGGCACGGCTGGCGTCGCCGCCAAACGGCGCATCCGCGCCCGCCTCGCCGTCGCCGCCACCCAGCGTGTCGTCCAGCCCCGCCGCCAGATCCCGCCCAGCCGGGTCCGGCAGCTCAAAACGGTCCTCGATGGGCTCGCCGTCCGCGCCCAGCACGTCGCCGAGCGGGCGCAGATTGCGCGCGCCCTCCAGCGCCTGGCGCAAGGCAGCCTCGTCGCCCGACGCCACGCCCGCCTTGCGCAATTCGTCGCGCCAACAGTCCTTGAGTTCGAGCAGCCGCTCATGGTCGGGGGACAGCAGCGTCAGGCGGCAGTCGCCCGGCAGATCAAGCACGGGCAGCGTGCCCGCCGTGCGGTCGATCGCCGCCAGGGCATCGGCCAGGCCGACGTTCCACACCTGCTGGCCGGTCCGCTTTTCATAGTCGGCAATCAGCATGCCGAGCATTTCACCCTGCAGGGCACCCAGCGGCGCGCCGGCCGGATCAAAAACCTGGTTCAGTTGCTCGCGGCCATTGAACCAGATACGCTCGAAGCGGCAGTTCAGCACTTGGGCGTCCTGCAACAGGCGCACGACACCTTCAATGTGGTCGGCGTCGATGTGGGTGATGATGAGCAGCTCGAAATGACGCTCATCGGCCGGCAGTTGCAGGATGCGCTCGCGCAGTGCCGGGTAGGTGTGGGCCGGACCGCCGTCGATGAGTATGCGCCGGACCTGCTGGGCGCTGCCATATTCAATCCACAGACAATCGCCATGCGCGGCGGGCAGCATCTCGATACGGAACATGAATCGTCTCCCGGTAAAGTGTCAAGCGTGGCCGACAGACGCTCGGGGCGTCAGGCGCCATTCGGCATCGCCAAGTGCAACCAGGCACAGCGCCATCAGGTAGCCACGCCCGAGCATGCGACGGCGCACGCGGCGCATGATCGTGCCGAAGTCGGCCTGTGCATCTTCCACGGCCACGAGTTCGGCGACCAGTTCCCGCGCCAGCGGCGCCGCATGGCGGCCGAGGATCTGTGCCAATGTGCCGAGCACGATGGACGCGTGTTGCTGCTGGATGAGTTGCGTCATCTCAACGTAGCCGGTCTCGGTCTCGCCCGCAGTCTGGCAGCCCAGCAGCAGCACGATCGGCCCCGGATCACGGCCATCCAGATTCACATACTGCCGGTCGATCTGCCCACGGCTCAACTTGCCGAGGTCCTCGGCCAGTTGCTCATCACCAATTTCCAGATAGTCGAGTGCCGCCTGGATGCCATGGTGCGGCAGCAGCAGCAAGAGCGATGGATGCGCCTGCATGGCTTTCTTCCACTGCGTCCAGTCATCGGCCACGAACAGGCGCCCGAAGCTCTGCTGCAGAACCTCTTGCGTCGCCCGTCTCTCGTCCTGCGGCACCAGATGGCTGCTGGCAAACGCAACAGAATCGATCACCGGCAGGCTGCGCCGCCCGACCCCAGGCGACGACGCCTGCCCCGCATCGCCCAAGGCAAGGCGTTCGATGATCTTGCGTAGCGACCAGAAACCAAACGGGCAGATGACGGGCGCAGCGCTGCGCTGATCGTCCGGCGCCGGCACGCTGCAGACCGGGCAGGCGCCGGCCCCAGCGTTCAAGGCCTGCAGCCCGGGCGCGCAGAGCTTGGCGTCACTGACCGGGTAGCCGCGGTCATAGACGAATTCCAGCGGCACGTAGGTATTGGGCTCATGGTTCAACACCTGGATACGCTCGCCCGGGTCTGTGAAGCCCTGGCTCAGCAGGTGGTTGTACAAGCCCGCCCCGTGACGCGCCATGTCGCGCAACAGCACGCGAACGTTGGGGTCGTCCGCATCGAGCACGTCCTGCACACGGGCACCCGCTGTGCCAGTACCGTTGGCCGGGTCCTGCGCCGCCTGCCGCCGCACGACCAGCTTCTCGGTTGTGAAAAGCGTTTCGTTCAACCACTTGATCGCCACCTTGGCATCGCTGAGGTTGAAACTGCTGCCGCCCTGGCCGCCGAACACACGCAGGCTGGAAGGCGCCGGTGCAGCAGCGTCTTGCGCCGCAGGCGCGCGCTCGTCGCCAAAGACAAAGACGGCATCCACCGGCTGGCTGTCGGCCAGCTCGATCACTTCGCGCCGACTGGCCTGAACCCGAACTCGTACCTCGTGTTGCGGTCCCTGCGCCTCGTCGGGCGCCAGCGCGAACGCCTCCAGGCGCACGGCCTCGAAGGTCCGACCGCGGTAACGAAACATGATCTCGGCGCTGACGTAGCGCTCCCCCTCGGGCACATGAATATGCAGGTCGCAATCCCCGCTGCGCGCGGTGCGCTCGGGCGGCAGCAGCATCGGCTTGCTGTCGGTATGGTCCTGCCCGCCCCCGTCGCGCCACACGAGTTGCACCGTCAGCAGCAGGCCTTCGGGCGGGATGTGCACCGGCGGGATGGTTTTGTCCGCCACAGCGGCATCTTTTTCCGGCAGGCCGATCCAGCAGCGAATGACGTTGTCGGCACCAGCGACGAAGGTGTTGCGTCGCGTCCCGTCGTGCAGGATGTGTGCGTTGACCGCGCGCTTCTCAACCTCCGCCATTTTCTCTGGCGCCGCCATCGCTGCGCCCGCCATGGCAGGTGGCGCCATAGGTGGGGGCGCCATGGGTGGGGGCGCCATCTTCCGTGGCGCGATACTCTTTACCGGCGGCGCTGGGCTTGCGGGCGCCATGCTCTTGGCCGCCAGGTAAACCGTGTCGTCAATCAGCTCTTCGCGGCCGGTGAACCCGCTGCCAGCGGGGCCCGCACCGCGCATGGGCGAAGCTGCCCGACCGCCCTGGCAATCCGCTGCCAGACCCAGCAGGTGCAGGATGCGCAGGCGCTCCGCCACGCTGCGCCCGGGCGTCAGCAAGCTGGCAAGTTGAGCGATCAGATGCTCGGCCCGATCGCGGGCAATGATCCAGGCGAACTGAGCGTCGTCAAGCGCGGGGCGTTGCGCGCCCAACTGTCCGGCGGTGAGGTCCGCAACTGGCCAGTCGTCATTCACGGGGCAACACCCGATCAAGTCGACGATGCCGTTGCCCAGCACCGAGGCCACCGGGACCTCCAAACCCAGTGCCAGCGCGCGCTGGTTGCCTTGTGCCAGCACATCCCGGATCAGGCTGGTGACACTTTCTTGGGGCAGGTAGTTGAGCGCATCGAATTCATTTGGCGCACGCCGTCCGGCGAACAGCGCATCCGGTAGTTGCGCCCGAACAGCCAGGGCCAGATTGACCTGATCGGACGACGCTGTCGACCCGGTCGCCGAAGCCAGGACCGGTGCCAGTCTCTCAGCGGCCGCCAGCGGCGTACCTTCGGCGTCCGCGATCCCTGTGGCGGCCCACACGGTCAGTCGCAGCAAGCGCTGCGTGGCATCGTCGGGCTGCCGGTCCGTGGGCGCGGCGTCCCGCCGCGCGAGCACCTCCAGCAGATGGGCTCGCATCGGTTCGGGTATCGGGCGGATACGCGCGATGGCGTTGTAGGCCGTCCACGGACTGCCAAAAAATAGTCCAGGCTCAGGCGCCTCGCCGGAAAAGAAGGCATCAAGCGGCCGAAACTCACCGAGCCGTGCCAGCACCAGTGCACGCCAGAACAAGGCTGCCTCGCCCTGCGCCAGCGCAGTCTCGTCATGAGTCGCCATCACGTCCTCGACCGTGATCACCTCCTCGACCGGCATCGCCGCCAGCCATTCGAATTTTTCAAGACGCCCGCTGCGCACCTGGGCCAGCAACGGCAGGATCCGCGATCGATCGCCAGCCTCGTCAAGCGCCGCAGCAAGCGCATCGCGGTCGGCCTCGTCACCACCTTCGACCATGCGGCGCAAATGCTCGCGCAGCGAACGCAGCGGAATGCGCACAGCCAGCGCCAGCGCCTGGCGGCGCGCCAGCGACCCCGCCGGCTGTGCCTGGACGATCCGCCAGTTCGCCTCGGCCACGCGCTGCCAGGCCGGCAGGCTCAGCGGGAAGCGACAGGCCGCATCCAGTGCGGCGATGCGCACCATGACATCCGGGTCGTTGGCTGCAACAGACAACAACGGAGCCAGAGAGTCAGGCTGAAGTTGCGCCGTCATGCTGGGCTCTGCCGTGACAGTGCAAAACCCATTCCCTGCTTTTCATCGTTTATGGTTGTGGCCACTTTCACCTCCATGACGCCTGGCACGATCCGCCGATTGCACTTTATGGGCAGGGTTTGCAAATGGCTTGACATTTCGCAACTACAGAGAGGAGATTCAACCGCGCCAAACGAAACAGTCCGAATCAATGCGGCTCTCGTAAACTGAAGTGCCTCCCAACCCATTGCGCAGCGCCCTTGGGTCCCTGAAACTCATCCAGCGACCGTGCCGGGATATCAGGATAGCGTTCGTTCCACATCCGCGCCAACGCTGACCCTGCCCCGATTTCAAGCACACAGGAGACTTGCCGCTCGGCCAGGGCCTCCATGCAAGAGGACCATTGCACCGTGCTGGCGAGTTGCTGACTCAAAGCCTGACGCAGCTCTGCCGGTTGTCTGCTGAGAACGCCTTGAGCATTGGTGGCAATTGGACAAGAAGGCGCGGCAAAAGGCAATGCGCACAGCACATCGGAAAAGGCGTGGGCTGCTTGTGCCATCCAGGACGAATGCGAGGCCACGCGCACATCCAGACGCTTGCATACAGCACCAACAGCCACCAGTGCCAGCATGGCTTGCGACAAGGCATCATCCGTTCCAGCAAATACGGCCTGACTTGGATTGACCCGGATCGCGCATTCAAGTCCAAGACCTGCACTCGCTGCGAGCACCCTGCTCTCTGAAATACCAGACACTGCCAGCAAGCCGGTATGGAGGCCAGAAACCGCTTGATCCATCAGCGCAGCCCGCTGCGCCGCCAGCGCGATGGCTTGATCTGTCGAGAACACACCGGCACACGCAAACGCTGACAGCTCGCCAACACTGTAGCCAGCGACAACGGCAGGTGCCTGGGGCAATTTGTCCTTGATAGCCGCCCACGCGGCCAAAGAGGTGCCGGTGATCAGCACCTGTGCAAAGGCATTGTTGCTGCGGCACCCCTCATCCTGGATCGCTGTTCGCCAATTGGCACCGAGGAAAAGGCCCATGGCATGCAAGGCATCAGCGGCCATGGGGTCGGTGTCAAGCCAGGGCAGCATCGTCGGGTGCTGACTGGCCTGACCCGAAAAAACAAGGGCATAGGTCATGGTGCAAACACCGGCATTTCATGCGGTGACCAAACCACTCGACCCTCGCTGATGGATGCTGCAAATGACTCGGCCAGGGTCGTTCGCCGCAGCGACTCAACCCAGCAAGCGCTGGCCAACACGTCAGCGGAACCACCTGGTGACAGCCTGCGCTCAACAAAAGTGGTGTGGATGGCACGGGCATGCAGCAGCCAATCGGTTTGCATGACCCCGCGGGCGTCCAAAAAATTGCGGGCTGATGTCTGCACAAAACGCAGGCCGTCCATGCCGCCACGGTGAACGCAATTGGTGTCATCGAGCTCGGCCATGGTGGCAAACAGGGCTTGCACGCGGGCGGCGCGATCTGTTGCCCCAGCTTGCAATGCGGCTTGCAGCGCCGGCAGTGTGACTTCGAACAGCACCGGGAATGCCTGGGCCGCTTCTTCTCCCGCGCTACGCAGCTTAAAGCGTTGGGCCGCCTGTTGTCCATTGGAGCCAGGCACTGCCAAGCGCGCCGCCCTGGCACGGTGCGCCAGGGTTTCGCCCCAGGTCGATAACAGCACGGCACGCAAATGTTGCGGCGTGAATGCCATGCCTTGTGCCTGCAACTGCCCGGCGCTGGCGCAAAGCAAACCCAGACCGAAAATAGCACCACGATGGGTATTGATGCCGCGGGTAGCCGCCAGCATGCGGGCCTCTGCGTTTTTACCCAGGTTTTCCAGAACGCCAAACGGATGCCCGTCACGACCTGCCTGTGCCATGCGGGAGAAATAGCCGCGCAAGGCAAACAAGCTGCGCACAAACGTCTCTGCGCTCATATCGGCATGGCTTCCGCAGTCACGAAACGAGACCAGACCCGGTTTGGGCTCCAGCGCTACTTCTGCGTAGAGTGCACGCACCGCGGCGAGCCCCAGTGTTTGTGCATCTGCAGCCATGGTGCGGCGCACAGCGGGCATTTCGGAAGTCGGTCCCATACCGCGCCTCAGGGCAATGCCAGAGCCGTTTCGGCTACCTCATGCGGTGCACCACAAGCACCCAACTTTTGCACCTCTGTGAGGCTTGCCAGCCGGATGTTTTGGCGGTCTTTCAGCAAGACCTGCAAGGTCTGCCCCGTCACCAGCCGTTGCAACTCCCGCCAGGCGACGGCTTGCCCGCCTGGGAAGACAATTTCACCGTCCAGTCGCCGCTCAAGCTCCACCTCAGCCATCAGCGCCTGTACCCGACACGCCGTCTGAAAATCAGGCACAGCCAGGCTCAAGTCCAGGTCTGAACCGTCATGCAAGTAGGGCATGTTGGTGAGCAACTGCCAACCATGGGAACCATAGACATGGGCCGTCACACCCCAGTTGGACAGCGCCAGGTCCAGATCCAGCGCGGCTTGCCCCCAATGGCAGGCGCGCGCTACTTGAAACAGCGTAGGAAAGACCCCAAAGGCAAGGACCTGATCCAGGCGCACCGTCAGCGCCAGGCGCCGCCTGGACCAATGTCGGGGGGCTGGCAAACCCAGGCAAATCTGATCTGGCGCGACTTCAACGCGCTGGCGGCACACCACCAGCGGCAAACTGGTACTTCGCCAATGCGCAAGAATGCGCTGCGCCTCATCGTCCCAAGGATGCGCTTGCATCTGCGCCCAAGCCTGTGCGTCAAGCCACACCAGTTGGTTACGCGCCAAAACTTTCATGCAATTCACAACCAAGGCATGCCATGCCTCAGGCGTTGACAACACGCGCTGTGACCTGCGCGGCAAGCCTGCGCCCGCCACGTGCAGCGCCATCAGCGGCACGCTCGTCCAGGGTGAATGCATCCAGCAGCGCGGTCAACAGGCAGGCCTTCAGATCACCGCTCCAGAGCGCGCGAATACCGCCCATGGCCACGTAGTTTTCCACCCCCGGCGCAAAAACCGGATTGGATTTTGAGAGTTCAGCAAGTCGCTGCTCGTCAATTTTGGTCACGCGCGCCATCGCCGGCAAGCGCATGACACGAATCTCTGCCTCAGGCAATGCGTAACAAGCGTCGGCCATCAAGCCAGAGGTAATAAAACCGCCGGACAGTGCCTGGTCGTAAACCAAACCGATCACGGGGTGGTGCTGACGCCGCGCCAGCTCAACGCAACAGCCCATGTGAGCCATGTAGCGATTGATACCCAGCAGCTCATCGCGGTGGCGCAAGCGTTGACCCTGCGTGTCCACCAGCAACAAAATACCCCGCCCAGGATGTTCACGCACCGTGTTGAGCACCACACGCGCCTGTGCCAGCGCGAGCTCCACCCCAATTGCCGCATGATGGGTGGTGCCCACCACCGTGAGGGTGTGTTCATTGAATTGGGCCGTGCCACTGAGCAGATCACCATCGCACTTGACGTCATGCGATTTGCCAAAGAGGGCGGCGAGCAAGGCTTCCCAGTTCATGCCAGCTCCTTGGGGTTCAGTGCTTTCAAGGCTGGCATCTGCCTGGCTTCCATATCGGGCACCCGCAACGGGTCAGCGACACCCGCGCGCTGCCAGATATCGAGTGCGTCACGGCAGTCGCCGTAACGGCTCAAACGGCTGGCCAGCAGGGCGTGTTCTGCCTCCATCGAGGCCAGACTCAGGGGCACGGACCGACCAAGCAAACCCATAGCGGCAGCACGAAATTGCGCCACGTCATCCTCCACCAGGACATCACAGTCACCCGTCAGGTAGCGATGCTTGCCACCGGTGGTGCGCCACACCAGCGCGCGGTCACGCGAGTCAAATTCTTCAACCCCGTTGGAGGATTCAATCACCTCGGGGCCCGACATGGCCAGACGGCCAATATCACTCATCACCACATGGTCGGCGCAGCGCGCAATCAGCCCCATGCCGCCAAAGCAGCCGTTGGCACCACCAATCAGCATGATCACCGGGATGCCTTGGGCGCGCACATCAAGCAGGGCACGCATCACCTCAGACACCGCAATCAATCCGGCATTGGCCTCGTGCAAACGCACGCCACCGGACTCAGCCAACACGATGACAGCAGCGGGTTTGACGGCAAGCGCGCGTTTGAACAGACCGACCAGCTTGGCACCGTGCACTTCGCCCACGCCACCCCCCATGAATTCACCTTCCTGAGCCGCGACGAGGATGACCTGGCCATCAAGCAAGCCGCTGCCAATGACCACACCGTCGTCAAACGCCGACGGCACGCCCAGCAGCGCCAGGTGCGGGCTGACCACGCGCTCGGCTGGCCCCAGAATTTCGTGAAAGCTGTCGGCATCGAGCAAGTGCATGACACGCTCACGGGCAGTGGATTCGGCAAAACTGCGGTTCATGTCGGGGCACCAAAATTTGACTGCGAACCCAGAGGCAGCGCAGCCGCTGCCTGGTCCAGACGCAAACTCACCACGGCGGGGGTGGCACCCATGTCGTTGATGGAGACAGCGATCCCCGCCAGGCGATGACGGGTCTGAAAGTCGTGGACCACCGCCTCCCAAATGGGGCCAAAACCCCCGGCCGACGTGGTGACGTCGATGGTGCACGTGGAGCCTCCATGAGGCTCCAACATCACCTCCAGATTGCCGGATCCGACCACCCCCACCAGAACAGGCGTGAAGTGCCCTGGCGCATGTTGCCCCGGAAATTCAAAGTGAAGTCTTTCCACGGATTCGTCCTTGCCACTTACCAATTGCGAAACCGTTTAGGCGGGTCATAAAGCCCGCCCGAGGCACGTACCAAATCGCGCATATTGCGCGCCGCCAGCAGGCTGCGCGTGGCATCACGTTTGTCAACACCGATGTCTTCTGCGCGCTGGATCACACCCCGGTCCCGCAGGTTTTCCACCATGCGTCGGTCACGCGCCAAGCCCACCGGGGTGTAGCCCGCCACGCCCCGAATGGCTTGCTCGCGCTCTTCGTCGCTGCGACACAGCAGCAAATTGGCAATGCCTTCTTCGGTCAGGATGTGGGTCACGTCATCGCCATAAATCATCACGGGTGGAATGGCCATGTGGGCCTGATCGGCCAACTGCCAGGCGTCGAGCCTGTCAACAAAGGCCGGCTGCATGTGTTCCCGGAAGGTTTCCACGATTTGCACCACCAGCTTCTGGCCTCGCGGCATGGCAGATACACCGGTGCGCCCCTGGCGCGCCTGGGCACCCGCCTTGAGCCAGGCCGGCGTGGCATGGCGCCGCCCCCGCGCATCGGCCCCCATGTTGGGCGCGCCACCGAAACCTGCAATGCGCCCCAGCGTGGCGGTGGAGCTGTGGCCGTTGAGGTCAATCTGCAAGGTCGAACCGATAAACATGTCGCAGGCATAGTGGCCAGCAGCCTGACACAAGGCCCGGTTGCTGCGCAGGCTGCCATCCGCCCCGGTGAAGAACACATCGGATCGTGCATTGACGTAGTCTTCCATGCCGAGCTCGGAGCCAAATGAATACACTGACTCGACCCACCCAGCCTCAATGGCAGGGATCAACGCCGGGTGCGGATTGAGCGCCCAATGCCGACAAATCTTGCCCTTGAGGCCGAGCGATTCGGCGTAGGTGGGCAGCAGCAATTCAATCGCTGCGGTATCAAAGCCAATGCCGTGGTTGAGTCGCTGCACACCATATTCGGCGTAAATGCCCTTGATGGCCATCATGGCCATCAGAACCTGGATTTCTGAAATTTGCGCGGGGTCGCGCGTGAACAACGGTTCGATGAAATGCGGCTGTGGCGCAGGGATCACAAAATTCACCCAGTCGCCAGGAATGTCGACCCGCGGCAGGGTTGGCAGCATCTCATTGACCTGGGCAATCACAATGCCACCCTTGAACGCGGTGGCCTCCACGATGGCCGGTGTGTCTTCGGTGTTGGCACCGGTGTAAAGGTTGCCCTGCGCATCGGCCGCCTGCGCGCAGACCAGTGACACACGCGGTGTCAAGTCGACAAAGTAACGGCTGAACAATTCAAGGTAGGTGTGAATTGCCCCAATCTCTATCTGCCCGGCCGACACCATTTTTGCCAAACGGGCACTTTGCGGTCCTGAAAAAGAGAAATCGAGTCTGGATGCGATACCACTCTCGAACAGGTCCAAATGCTCGGGCAGCGCCAGCACCGACTGGACCATGTGCAAGTCGTGAATTTGAACGGGATCCAGTTGGGTCAAGCAACGCGCCAGAAAGTCTGCCTGTTTTTGGTTATTGCCCTCAATACAAACCCGATCCCCCGACTCCAGCACGGCACCCAACAGCGCCGTGGCAGCCTCCGCCTGCACGACCTTGCCGCTCACCAGAGAGGCCGCGCGCGCCAGCCTGGCGCCGCGATTGTCTGCCACACTGTTCCAGTTACGCATGGACAACCTTCATTTGCCCATCACCTTGGTGGGAAGCCAGGTGGCAATTTCGGGAAAGACGCACAGAATCAAAATGGCCAGCACCATGCACATCATGAAGGGAAATGCCCCCTTCAGGATCGTCGTCAACCTGATGTCGGGCGAGATGCCGTTGATCACAAACAAATTCAGACCAACCGGGGGCGTGATCAAGCCAAGTTCCATGTTGATCGTCAGCACCACACCAAACCAGATTGGATCGAAACCCGCTGCAGTGATGACTGGCATCAAAATAGGCGTGGTCATCAGGATAATGGCCGCCGGTGGCAAGAAGCAGCCTGCTGCCAGCAGCATCAGATTGATGGCGGCAAGCACCACCCAGCGGTTCACCTGCAGCGCCCCGATGGTCTCTGCCACCGACTGTGTCACTTGCAGTGAGGACATCATGTAGCCGAACAGGATGGAAGTGCCAATGATCAGCAGCAGCATGCCGGACTCGCGCAGACCGTCGCGCAAGATGTGCCACATATCTCGCGGGCGCCACACGCGGTAGATCACGGCCACCATCACCAGACACAGCATGGCACCTACACCTGCGGCCTCAGACGGTGTGGCAATGCCACCATACAAGGCATAGACCACCCCAACGACCACCGTCATAAACGGCAATAAACGCGGCAGCAGCTCCACTTTTTCTTTCAACGAGTAGACACGATCCTTGTCGATCAACACAGTGCCGCGCTTCCAGCTCAGAAAAAACGCCCACGCCATGAACAAGATGGTGAGCAGCAAGCCCGGCAAGATGCCGGCAATGAAGAGGCGTCCGATGGACGTTTCCGACGCAATGCCGTAGAGAATCATGGTCACACTGGGCGGAATCAGAATTCCCAAGGTACCGCCTGCAGCGATCGCACCCGTAGCCAAATCAGCGTCGTAACCGCGTTTGCGCATCTCGGGAATGCCCATCTTGCCAATGGCCGCGCAGGTGGCGGGCGACGAACCCGTGAGCGCCGAGAACAGCGCGCAGGCGCCAATGTTGGAAATCACCAGTGAGCCCGGCACCTTGTGCAGCAGCCGCGCCAGCGCTTCATACAAATCGCTACCAGCGCGGGACGAGGCCACCGCCGCCCCCATGATGACAAACATGGGCAGCGACACCAGCGTGAAGTCGTCCAAGCCTGAAAAAATGGTCTCAGGCAGAAAGTGAACACTGCCCCATCCATCAAAAATAATCATGAAACCCAGTGCCACCGCCCCCAAACCAAAGGCAATGGGTAGCCCGCTCGCCAGCACCAACAGCGTGGTGGCAAATACCAGCGCGCCAATCAACAATGGACTCATAGGTGCACTCCTGGCGTCATGCCATAGGGCTCTTCACGCCGGGTCCAGACCAACCAGATTTCTGTCATGTACTGCACACACAGAAGGCCCAGGCCGACCGGCACACTGAGGTGCGGAATCCACAGCCTGGCGCGCCACATGGACGACGTGGTATGCCCCGTGCTCCAGGTTTCATACCACCAGGAAAGAGAGGCGTAAAAGAAAAGACCGCAAAAAGCAAGCGCCACGGCGCTGCCTGCAAAGTAGAGAGCACGCCGCTTATTGCCAGCCACCAGCATGGGCAATATATCCACCCCCACGTGGCCGCGCGTCAGCAAGATGAAGGGAGCACCCAGAAAAGTGGCGGCCAAAATGGCAAAGGTCGTGAACTCAGTCTGCCAGATGGATGACTCACCGAGCACCGCCCGCACAAACACCATCTGACACACCACAATGACCGCCAGCACGATCAGGCAAGCGGAGAACACCCCCAGAGCGCGCGAAGCGGCGTAAACCACCTGCACCCACAGGGGCAAGGCCAGTTCCTGCTCTCTATTTAACACTGAGCGCCTTCTCGATCAGTTCCTTGCCACCAGGAACTTTTTCTGCAAATACCTTGTAAGAGGTCTTGTTGGCCACGGCGCGCCAGGCATCAGCGTCGGCATTGGTCATGGTGACAACCTGCACGTTGTTCTTCTTGTAAACCTCAACCATTTTGTCGTCCATTTTTTTCGATTCGACATTGAAATAGTCTTCGGCTTTCTTGGAGGCGGCCGTCAGCGCCTTCTTCTGCGCATCGTTCAGTTTGTCCCAACTGCGTTTGGCAATCAGAACCGGCTCGTACATGAACCACATCGCGTTGTCGCCTGGGGCCGTGATGCACTTGACCTGCTCGTACAGCCGAAATGACACGAAGCTGCCGGTTGATGTGTCGGTGCCCTGGATCACGCCCTGCTGCATCGCGTTATAGACTTCATTCGACGGGATTGAGACCACCGACGCGCCAGCCCCGGCCCACATCTGCGAAAAGGTGGCACCGGCAGACCGCACCTTCATGCCAGCGGCATCTTCGGGCTTGAGGATGCAGCGGTCTTTACCGGCAAATGCACCCGCCAGCCAGGCATCGGCCAACACCCGCGCACCGCCCTGCTCAATGATCCCCTTGATGTCCTGCATGAAGGGCGAGCTGTTGATGCGCTGGGCATGCGCCTGATTCTTGACCAGGCCCGGCATCAGCGTTGCACCAAATTGCGGGTGAATGCCCGACGCGTAGTCCAATGGAACCGACGTCATGTCAATCTGCCCCGTCTGCATGGCCTTCCACTGGTCCTGCGCTTTCACCAGACTGGAGCCGGGAAAGACCTTGATCGTGAGATCCACGTTGGCGGCAGCAACATCGCGTGCAATCATCTGCACCATCTCGTCGCGCACATCGCCTTTACCACCCGGGAATTGGTGTGAAGCTTTGAGTGTCACGCTTTCTGCAAGCGCAGCCGTCAACGGCAAGGCTGCAACAAGCAAGCCGGTAAGAGATTTGGCAAGGGCGGGGTAATTCATTGGAATGTCTCCTGGCTTCGTGTGTTGTGAATTCAATTTTTTGGCGGCTTTTCCATTCAACGAATTCGTTAAATGTATTTATTAATGTAGTTCGTGCATTTTTTATATGAATTGGTGAATACCCTGATGTTTTCGTTGCATTCAGCAACACGCAAAGTGTGAAAATCAAGGCATGAAAATTTCTGACCAATTGCGTGAAAAGATTGAAGAGCAGATCGCGACAGGACATTTGCCGCCGGGTAGCGCCCTGGATGAGGCCACGATTGCCGAGCAGCACGGGGTGTCTCGCACGCCGGTAAGAGAAGCGCTTATTCAGTTGGCAACAGAAGGTTTGATTGAAATCCGGCCGCGTCGCGGGGCGGTCGTGACCAGCATCGGGCCCGGTCGGTTGATGGAAATGTTTGAAGTCATGGGTGAACTTGAGGCGATGTGCGGTCGCCTCGCCGCAAGACGGATGAGCGAAATCGAGCGCGCCGGGTTGCTGACGGCCCACCATGCATGCGAAAAAGCACGCGAAGACCAGGATTCAGATGCGTATTTCTATTGCAACGAGCGTTTTCATGCCGCCATATACACCGGGAGTCACAACGCCTTTCTGGGCGAGCAGGCGCTTCAATTGCACCGTCGTTTACGACCCTACCGCCGCTTGCAGCTGCGCGTCAGAAATCGGATGGGTATCTCGTTCAAGGAACATGAATCAATCGTGCAAGCCATCATTTCCGGAGACGCTAGCGCCGCAGGCATGCAATTGCGTGAGCACGTGGTTGTTCAGGGGGAACGCTTTGGCGACTTGCTTGCATCGCTGGCTGAACTGCAATCGCCTGCACATGCCTGATCTGCCAACAATAAGTCGGTCGAATTGAATGCGCAACTGCGTAGAGCGCACTGACAGCACTTTAAGAAACGTCATGCCAGCACCCCTACCTTTGAAGACATACCTGGACGTACGTCAAGCTTTGCGCGATCGACGGGAGATTGCCCTGATTGATGTGCGCGAGGAAGACCCTTTTGCACAAGCCCATCCGCTATTTGCGGCGAACCTTCCGGTGAGCAGGATTGAACTGGACGCGTGGAGTCGCATGCCACGCCGCGACACCTTGATCGTGGTGTACGACAACGGCGAAGGTTTGGCCCGGAACGCCGCACAAACCTTGACGAGACTCGGCTACAAGCAGGTTTCCTTGTTGCACGGTGGCCTGGAAGGCTGGCGCCAGGCTGGCGGCGAAGTTTTCAAGGATGTCAATGTGCCAAGCAAGGCATTTGGCGAATGGGTCGAAGCCCAACGGCACACACCATCGCTGTCAGCCGAAGAGGTCAAGAAATTGCTGGAGCAGCAGGCTGATATGGTCGTACTGGATGCCAGGCGCTTCGATGAATACCAAACCATGAGCATTCCCACCGCCATCAGTGTTCCTGGAGCCGAGTTGGTGCTGCGCGCCGCCGCGCTGGCCCCCAACCCGGCCACCCGCATCATCGTCAACTGTGCAGGTCGTACCCGTAGCATCATTGGCACTCAGTCACTGGTGAATGCGGGCCTTCCCAACCCGATTTCAGCATTGCGTAACGGCACCATCGGCTGGAAACTGGCCGGACAAGACTTGGATCACGGGGCCAGTCGCCAGTTTGCGAATATCTCCGAGGCTCAATGTATCCAAGCCTCACGCCAGGCACGTCTTGTGGCTGATCGCGCGGGCGTCGGGCGTGCCTCGCTGGCCGATTTGGCGCGCTTTTCCTCCGAAACAGGCCGCACGACTTACCGCTACGACGTCCGCACCCCGGAGGAATTTGCAACCGGCCACCTGCCAGGCTTTGGCAGTGCGCCCGGCGGCCAATTGGTGCAGGAGACTGACGTCTCAATGCCGGTGCGTGGTGCACGGGTTGTTTTGGCCGACCTTGACGGCGTGCGTGCCAACATGACGGCTTCGTGGCTTGCCCAGATGGGATGGGACGTGTGGGTGCTTGACGGCATACAAATCACTGATTTGAACGAAACCGGCCACCCGGAAATACAAGCGCCGCCAACCATCGAGCCCATTGAGTGGGCATCCCCCGTACAACTGTTTCAATGGTTACAAGACGAACCAGCGGGGCACCTCGCCGTACTGGACCTTGGAACCAGCGCCAGCTATGTAAAACGCCATATCCCAGGCGCCTGGTTTGCGCTGCGCTCCGAATTACCAAAGGTTCTAAAACGTATTCCAGGCGCGCAACGCTATGTCCTGACCTGTGACAGCAGCCTGTTGTCGCGCTATGCAGCTCATGAACTGTCGCGGCTGACCGATGCTGAAGTAGTCGTACTGCGGGGCGGCACACGGGCCTGGATCGATGCGGGTTTGCCACTGGAACAGGGCGAGACCCGACTGGCCTCGCCGCGCATCGACCGCTATCGCCGATCCTACGAGGGCACAGACAACCCGCGTGAGGCGATGCAAGGCTATCTGGATTGGGAGTACGGACTCGTCGAACAGTTACGCCAGGATGGCACGCACGGCTTTCAAGTGATCTGATTCACCTCCCCCCATGCCCCATACGACTTACTACTACGAACCTCGCAAGGGACATGGGTTGCCCCATGACCCCTTCAACGCCATCGTCGGACCACGTCCGATTGGCTGGATCTCTTCCCGCAACGCAGATGGCGTGCTCAACGCAGCGCCCTACAGCTTTTTCACTGCCTTCAATTACGTTCCACCCATCGTCGGTTTTTCCAGCATTGGTTACAAGGATTCGGTTCGCAACATCGAACAAACGGGCGAGTTTGTCTGGAACCTGGTGACACGCTCACTGGCGCAGGCGATGAACCAGACGTGTGCGGCGGTTGCGCCGGAAGTCAGTGAGTTTGAGCTTGCTGGCTTGACCCCGATGGCGTCGCGCCTGGTTGCAGCACCTCGAATTGCTGAAAGTCCGGTTTCTTTTGAGTGCCGAATGACGCAAACGATCCAACTGCAAGATGCCAATCAACAAGAGCTTCAGACTTGGCTGGTACTCGGTGAAGTGGTGGCGGTGCATATCGCGCAACGCCTGCTGGTCAATGGACTCTACGACACGGCATCGGCCGACCACATCTTGCGAGGTGGTGGCCCAGCGGACTATTTTTCTATCGGTCCAGAACAGTTATTCAAAATATACCGCCCCCGCACCCAGGTTTGAAACCCTGAGTCAAAGAATGTGAAGTAAATTCCGGACTGGCTAAAACAGGCAAAACAAACGAATACGCAAGCGCGCCAAGTCATTGATGCAAAACGAAAAAATACCAAGCAAGAAACCTTCTCCGGTACCAGCTGAACATTCCCCCATGATGGCCCAGTATTTCGGCCTCAAAGCTGACTACCCGGACACCCTGCTTTTCTACCGCATGGGCGACTTCTACGAGCTGTTTTTTGCCGACGCCGAGAAGGCCGCGCGCCTGCTCAACATCACCCTCACCCAGCGCGGCCAGAGCGCCGGGCAGCCCGTGGTCATGGCCGGCGTGCCGTTTCATTCAGTGGACACGTATCTGGCCCGGCTCATCAAATTGGGCGAATCAGTGGCGATTTGCGAGCAGGTCGGCGAGGTCACCGGCAAAGGCCCGGTGGAGCGCAAGGTGGTGCGCGTCGTCACCCCTGGCACGCTGACCGATCTGGAACTGCTGAGCGATAAATCCGAGTCGATGCTGCTGGCTGTGCACCAGGGTCCGCGCAACGCATGCGGCCTGGCGTGGCTCAGCGTGACGCAGGGCGAAGTGCATCTGGCCGAGTGCGCGGTGGACGACCTGGCTCAGTGGGTGCTTCGCATCGCGCCCGGCGAGATCATTTTCAGCGCCGGTACTACGCCGACTTTTGAAGCGCGCCTGCGTGGCGCGCCGCTCGCGGGCGCGGTATCCGTCAGCGTGCGGCCCGACTGGCAATTCGACGCAGGACTGGGTGAAAAAAAGCTGCTGACCCAGCTGCAAGCCGCCAGTCTGGCACCGTGGCAGGCGCAAGATTTGCCGCAGGCCCACGCCGCCGCCGCCGCCCTCCTGGGTTACGCCGAGCACACACAAGGCCAGGCGCTGACCCACATCCAGAGCGTGCGTGTGCAACGCAGCGACGAGTTGATCGACCTGCCGCCCACCACCCGGCGCAACCTGGAGCTCACCCAGACTTTGCGCGGTGAAAGTCAACCCACGCTTTTTTCTCTGCTGGACACCTGCATGACCGGCATGGGCAGTCGCCTGCTGAAAAACTGGCTACTTGAACCCCGGCGCGACCGTGGTGAGGCGCAGCAACGGTTGAACGCCATCAGCACTCTGCGTGCGGGCGTCTGGCGCCAACTGCGCGAACAACTCAAGGGCAGCACCGACGTGGAGCGCATCACCGCCCGCATCGCGCTGCGCCAGGTGCGCCCCCGGGAACTGGTCGCACTCCAGTTAACACTACAAAAAACAGAGCTACTAACCCATATAACACGGGGGCTAGAGGCCTATTTGACTCAAATTTCCGGGCACTTGCTGGCGCCCGAAGCTTGTGCTGACTTGTTGGTCCGCGCCATTGACCCCGAGCCCGCCGTGCTGGTGCGCGATGGCGGCGTGATCGCCAGCGGCTTTGACGCCGAGCTGGACGAACTGCGCGCCATTCAAACCAATTGCGACGGCTTCTTGCTCGACTTGGAAGTGCGCGAAAAAGCCCGCACCGGCATTGCCAACTTGCGCGTGCAGTTCAACAAGGTGCACGGCTTCTTCATCGAGGTCACGCAGGGGCAAGTCGACAAAGTGCCCGGCGACTACCGGCGCCGCCAGACGCTGAAAAACGCCGAGCGCTTCATCACCCCCGAACTCAAGGCGTTTGAAGACAAGGCCCTGAGCGCGCAAGAACGGGCACTGGCGCGTGAAAAATGGCTGTACGAGCAGGTGCTGGACCAACTGCAAGTGTTTGTGCCCGCCCTCACCCAAGTGGCACGCGCCCTGGCGACGCTGGACGCACTGTGCGCGCTGGCTGAGCGCAGCCTGACGCTGGATTGGTGCGCGCCGCAGTTTGTCAAAGAGCCGTGTCTGGACATTACCCAGGGCCGCCACCCGGTGGTACAGGCCCGTCTGGCCGAGACCACCAGTGGCGCCTTCATCGCCAATGACACGCACTTGGGCCCGAAGCAGCGCATGCAGATCATCACCGGCCCCAACATGGGCGGCAAGTCGACCTACATGCGCCAGATTGCCGTGATCGTGCTGCTGGCCAGCATGGGCAGCTATGTGCCGGCCAGCGCTTGCCGCCTGGGACCGATCGACGCCATCCACACCCGCATCGGCGCTGCTGACGACCTGGCCAACGCCCAGTCCACCTTCATGCTCGAAATGCTGGAGGCCGCGCAGATACTGATTGCTGCCACGCCCAACTCGCTGGTGCTGATGGACGAGATTGGCCGCGGCACTTCGACCTTTGACGGCCTGGCGCTGGCGTCCGCCATTGCCACCCAACTGCATGACAAAACGCAGGCCTACACCCTGTTTGCCACCCACTACTTCGAGCTGACCGAGTTCCCGGCCCAGCACCATGCGGCCATCAACGTGCATGTGAGCGCCGCCGAGGCGGGCCGCGACATTGTGTTTTTGCATGAAATTCAGCCGGGCCCTGCCAGCAAGAGCTATGGCATCCAGGTCGCGCGCCTGGCCGGCATGCCGGCCGCCGTTCTGAACCAGGCCCGCCAGACGCTGGCCGCGCTGGAATCACAAGCGACCCAAAATCAGGCCCAGGTCGATTTGTTCGCCGCGCCGCTGGCTACCGAAACAGCAGTCGACAGCGCCATCGAGACCGCCGTTGCAGCCCTGAATCCTGACAATTTGAGTCCGCGCGAGGCGCTGGAGGCGCTATACCAGCTGAAGAAGTTGGCATCTGGCCTGTGACGGACAGAAGCGCGTGAACACCTTCTGGGCAAGCGCAACGCCTGCATAGCCGGTTCGGCTATGCCCCTCCGACTATTGATAAAAATCGTGCAATCGCTGGCTCTGCGCCACTGAATAACGCAAGCCCTTGAATGCGAGGGGCTCAAATGCCTTGGAGCGAACCATGGCACCGATGGCCTCACGCATTTCGCTGACGAGCGCTGCTGGAATCTTGGGTGCGGCAATCACTGCGTTGAGCGGCAAGGCGGGGGTGGTATGCACGATGCGCAGCTTTTTCTGGCTCACATAAGCATCCACCAGCTTTTTGGAGCGGCTGATGCCCACCGGTGCGGTTTTCAATTCGACCATCAGCGGCACGGCTTCCTGAAAGCGCGTTGTGACAAATTTTGGCTCCTGGGCGGGCGTAGCCGCTCTCAGCGTTGCACGCGCCGTCGCCGTTGCCCAGCTTTGCAGCCCGGGCGCACCCAGCGGGCCCAGCGCGATGTCGGACAGCGCATGGATGGGACTGTCGGGCCGCACAAAAAAGATCACAGCGTCATTTTTTCGATCATCTGAAAATCCGACCACCTGGTAACCCTGTTTTTTTTCAGCCGCGAGCGCCAGATGCGTGTGAATCAGCAAAAAATCATATTTTTGGGATTCAATCGCCTGCGCGACCCGGTCGCTATAGACCGGACTGAAGACAAACTTGTGCCCGGTTGCTTTGCCGAGCTCGTCCAGAAATGCGCTGTAGCGTTGCCTGACTTCGGTTTCGCTCTCCTTGTAACTAACCTCGGCATTGACGCCAAAGTGGTATTCGGCAGCTGCCACATTGACGCTGACCAAACCGCAAATCAATAAAAACAGACCGGACACTGATTTGCGCAACGGTGGATTCATTTATTTGCCTCCCAGCTTCAAATTCCATAATCCGAAATGCAAGTATAAAATTTTCACCAATTTCTCTCGTTGACTTGAATCAAACCCAGGCTTGCAATACCCATCTGACGGCCAGGGGCGGAAAAACATGACCGAGTTCACGGGACAATAGGGCGCGGCCTCGCCCTACACTCTCGTATTAACCCTGGCATTCACCATGACTTACTGCGTCGCCATCAAACTCAACGCCGGGCTGGTGTTCCTCTCCGACTCGCGCACCAACGCCGGACTGGACCAGATCAGCACCTTTCGCAAAATGATCGTCTATGAGCGGCCTGACGACCGCTTCATGGTGCTGCTGTCGGCCGGCAACCTCAGCATTTCGCAGTCGGTGCGCGAAATTCTGCAGGTGGAGCAGCTCAAGGAGCATCCCGACGGCGAGGCCATCACCATCTGGAACGCCAAGAGCATGTTTGATGCCGCGCGCGTGCTGGGTGCGGCCATTCGCCATGTGTATGAACGCGATGCGATTGCGCTCAAGCAGGCGGGTGTTGACTTCAATGTGTCGCTGATTTTTGGCGGGCAGATCAAGGGTGAAGGCATGCGCCTGTTTCAGGTCTATTCGGCCGGAAACTTCATTGAAGCCACGCCCGAAACACCCTACTTCCAGGCCGGCGAATCAAAATACGGCAAGCCGGTGCTGGACCGGGTCATCACGCTCAATACACCGCTGGACGAGGCCGCCAAGTGCGCGCTGGTGTCCATGGACTCCACGCTCAAATCGAATCTGTCGGTGGGTTTGCCGCTGGACCTGGTGGTCTATGAAGCCAATCAGTTCCAGACCGACAAGGTGGTGTGCATCGACGAAAACAACCCCTATTTCAGAATGCTGCGCGGCAGTTGGGGGCAAAAGTTGCGCGAGATGTTTGACAGCATTGAAGACCCCATGTGGAACGGTGAACAGACCGACGTGCCACTGATGCTGCAGTCTGGCCGTAACCAGGCTTTGAAAAAAATCACAACGCCCCAGGAAAAGTTAATTTGAATACCTTGCGGGACGGACCGCAGTTACACGCAGTGAACCAGCTCTGTCCTCAACTATTTATGATCATCTTCTCGCACGCCAACAGTTTCCCCGCCAGCACCTACAGTGTTTTGTTCAAAAGTCTGAGAGCACGGGGCTACAAAGTCAACGCGATCGAAAAATTTGGCCATGACAGCAAATACCCTGTCACCAACAACTGGCCGCATCTGGTCCAGCAGCTCATTGACTTCACGCAGGTGCAGGTTGACAAGTCGGCAGAGCCCGTTTTCCTGGTGGGCCATTCATTCGGTGGATTACTCAGCCTGATGGCCGCCGCCCGGGCACCTCAACTGGTACGCGGCGTGCTGCTGGTGGACTCGCCCGTTCTGGGTGGATGGCGCGCCACCACCCTGGGCGTCATCAAGAGCACACAACTCGTCGGATCGTTTTCGCCGGGTGCCGTCAGCCACAAACGTCGCAACAGTTGGCCCAGCCAACAGGCAGCACTGGAGCACTTTCGCGGCAAGAAAGCCTTTGCCAGGTGGGACCCGCAGGTGCTGCAGGACTACATTGCCCATGGCACCCATGACGAGGGGCAGGGACACGATAAAAAACGGGTGTTGAGCTTTGATCGCGCGGTGGAAACCGCCATTTACAACACCCTGCCGCACAATCTGGACGCGCTGCTGCAGCGCCATCCGGTCAAGTGTCCGGTGGCGTTCATCGGTGGCATCGGCTCGGTGGAGATGAAACAGGTCGGCATGGCCATGACACAAAGAATATGCAAAGGCCGCATCATGATGCTCGACGGCAGCCACCTGTTTCCCATGGAAAAAACACTCGCCACGGCGGCGGCGATTGAAGCGGCGCTATTGAACCTGCAGAGCCTGGCCTGAATCGGGCCAGCCCGCATTGACAAACCCTTAAGCGGCCCAGTTGACGGCACCACTCCAGGCGGTCGCAAGCACCACCACGCCAAAGAGAATGCGGTACCAGGCAAACGGCACAAAGTCATGGTTGGACACGTAGCGAATCAGCCAGCGAATGCATAGCAGCGCGGCGAAAAACGCCGTCACGGTGCCCACCGCGAACAACGGCAAGTCGTCCCAGCGCAACAGCTCGCGCTGCTTCCACACGGAATAGGCACCCGCCCCCATCAGGGTCGGAATCCCCAGGTAGAAACTGAATTCAGTGGCCGCCTTGCGCGACAGCCCCAGCACCAGGCCGCCGATGATGGTGGCCCCGCTGCGGCTGGTGCCCGGAATCAGTGCCAGGCATTGCAGCAGCCCGACCTTGAGCGCATCGAGGTAACTCATTTCATCCACCGTCTCGACACGGGCGTGACGCTGGCCCTCCAGGTCCAGTGCACCGTACAGCCGGCGATGGCGGTGCTCGACGGCGAGGATGATGAACCCGCCCGCGATAAAGGCCAGCGCCACCGGCACCGGGCGAAACAAGTGGGCCTTGATGACGGCCCCGAAACTCAGACCCAGCACCACCGCCGGCATGAACGCGATCAGCACATTGAGCGCGAAACGCTGTGCCACCGGGTCATGCGTGATCCCGACCACGGTGCGGCGCAAGCGTTCGCGGTATTCCCACATGACTGAGAACATGGCGCCGGTCTGGATTGCAATCTCGAAGACCTTGGCCTTTTCGCCGGTGAAGTCCAACAGCGACCCTGCAAGAATCAGGTGCCCGGTGGATGAAATGGGCAAGAATTCCGTCAGGCCCTCGACTAGCCCCATGATGGCGGCCTTGATCAGCAATACGATATCCAAACTAACTCCTTCAAAGAGCAGCGATTATCACAGCATGCTTTGCAGGCACACCCACCAAGCCGGATAAGTTCATGGGATGATGCTGGCAACGCAAATCGTGGCACTGAAAATGTCTGAATCCCTGGCTCTGTTTTCACTCCCCCTGTTTCCACTTTCGACGGTGCTGTATCCAGGCGGAACGCTGCCGCTGCGAATTTTTGAAGTGCGCTACCTCGACATGATCGGCAAATGCCACAAGACCGGTGCACCGTTTGGTGTGGTCGCGCTGACAAAAGGCGCCGAGGTGCTTAAACCCGACAGTGGCTCGCCCGCCGGCGATGGCTTCGCACTTGAAATGTTTCATGCCGTGGGCACCCTGGCCAGCATCACTGAATTTTCACACCCGCAGCCGGGCCTGATGGTGATTCGCTGCACCGGCATGCAGCGCTTTCGCATCACCCACCAGGAAAGACTCAAACACGGCTTGTGGGTCGCCGACGTATCTCCCCTTGCCAACGATCTGACGGTCAAGATCCCGGACGACCTGCAGGGCGTCGCCACCGCCCTGGGCAATCTGATCAACACCCTGCTGGCGCGTGCGCTGCCACTGGCGCAGATGCCGGTGCAACCGCCCTATCAGTTCGATGATTGCGCTTGGGTCGCCAACCGCTGGTGTGAGTTGCTGCCCATGCCACTGGAGCACAAGCAGCGCCTGATGGAACTCGACAACCCGCTGGTGCGGCTGGAACTGGTCAGCGATCTTCTGGAGCGCAGCGGCATCGCCACTTGATAACAGTCCGTTACACAAAAAGTGACTATGTTTCCTACCGCACGGAAAGCCACGGCAAGCACGCGTAGACTGTTTATAGGAAAGTAGCACATGTCTAAGAGCAATCCAAATTTTGGCGTTTCCAATCATGAGACTGGACAGGCTCAGCACGGCCGTGGACTGAACCCAGATCACTGTCCGGGCTTGCCCGCGCGGCCATTCCAAACGCTGCCAGCCGTCCAGGCAGAACATGTCACCGTGTTGCGCTAGCGCCGGACCCGCGCATGAAAATCGGCACCAAAGAACGGTTTGTCACGGGCACGGGGCTCGCGATCATTGCCCTTATTGCGGCGATGATCTGGTGGACCTACTCGGAAGTCGATGACGCGAATCGCCAGCGCCGCGTGACGACTGAGATCGGACACGCAGTCACCGAGCTGAGGCTGCTCACTTTCGAGTACGACCGGCACCACAATGAGCGGGCTCGGGTGCAGTGGACCGCGGTGTCGGACCATGTTGACCAGCTGATCGCGAACGCCCGGTTCCGCAAGCCCGCGCAAAGCAAAATCCTCGACACGTTGCGGGAAAAAAGGGCGATAGGGCTGCGCCTCTTCACCGAAATCACCGCAGCAGAGCTTGCAGGCCGCGCGGACACTCCGTTGGACGAGGCGGGTCAGCGACATCAGGCGCAACTGCTGAGCCAACTGATGGTCTACCAGCAGGAGAACTTCGCCGACGCACTGCGCCTGACCGACCTTGCAACGCAGCGCATCATGGACGCCGAATGGCGGGTGATGATTGCAATCCTCGCTGGGCTGGCCTTGATCGCGTCGATCATCGTCGCCGCGTCATGGTTTCTGCGACGCGGCGTGCTGGTGCCGATCGCCCAACTCCAGCAGGCGACGCGCCACGTTGCCGCGGGCAACTGGAATTTTGTTCTTGACATACGCGCCAAGGACGAGATCGGTGAGTTGTCGAAAAATTTCGGCGCCATGACCCAGTCACTGCAGGCATCGTTTGCGCAGGTCGAGCGCAGCAACCAGGATCTCGCGGCCTTGAACAGGGAACTCGAAGCATTCAGCTATTCCGTGTCCCACGATTTGCGCGGACCGCTGCGCAGCATGGACGGCTTCTCATTGGTGCTGATCGAGGACTACGGCGACAAACTGGACGAAGAGGGCAAGGATGCCCTGCAGCGCATCCGTGCGGCGAGCCAGCGCATGGGCAACCTCATCGACGACTTGCTCCGCTTGTCACAGGTGACACGGGCCGAGCTCAACGTAACGCCGGTCGACCTCAGTGCGATCGCGCGGGACATCGCCGATGCCCTGGACCGGGAGCAGCCCGATCGGTCGACAAAATGGGAAATTCAACCTGGCTTGAGCGTTCACGCCGACCTGGCTTTGATGCGAATCGCCATGCAAAACCTGCTCCAGAACGCCTGGAAATTTACCGGCAGGTCCGGGCAGCCGGTGATTCGCGTTGGTGCACTGGAACGCGACTCGAAAACGATATTTTTCGTCGCCGACAACGGTGTCGGTTTCGACATGGCGCACGCGGCCAATCTCTTCGGCGCCTTCCAGCGGCTGCACCACGTCGAGGATTTTCCCGGCACCGGGATCGGTCTGGCGATCGTCCAGCGGATCGTCCGCCGGCACGACGGAAAAATCTGGGCCGAGGCGAAGGAAGGCGAAGGCGCGACATTCTTTTTCACCCTGAAGGAATAAAAAAATGGATCAAATGAACAAGACCATCCTGCTGGTTGAAGACAATCCGGACGACGTGAAGCTGACACTGCGCGCGTTCAAACGCAACAACATGCTGAACCCGATCATCGTGGCGCGGGACGGCGTTGAAGCGCTCGATTTCCTGTTTGCGCGCGGTGCCTACGCCGAGCGCGCCAGCAAGTCATTGCCGACGCTGATCATTCTCGACCTCAAACTCCCGCGACTCGACGGCCTGGGCGTGCTCAAGGCGATCCGCGCCGACGAACAGACCCGGCTCATTCCGGTGGTCGTCATGACTTCGTCCAAAGAGGAGCAGGACCTGATCCAGAGTTACTCCCTGGGGGCGAACAGCTACGTGCGCAAGCCGGTCAACTTTGCCGAGTTCCTGGAGGCGGTGAGAGTTCTCGGCATCTATTGGATGATGACGAATCAGCCGCCGCCGGAGCGCAACGCCACATGAACAAGCCGATCAAAGTCCTCATCGTCGAGGACTCCGAAGACGACGCAATACTGGCACTGCGGGCGCTGCATCGCGGCGGGTTCGACCCGACGCACCAGCGTGTCCAGACGGCGGCGGACCTGCAAGCCGCGCTGGCGCAGGAGCGCTGGGACGCCGTCATCTCGGATTTCAGCATGCCGGGTTTCACCGGCCTGGAGGCGCTCGAAATTTTCCGCACGGCCGGCCTCGATATTCCGTTCATCCTCATTTCCGGCACCATCGGCGAGGCCACCGCCGTGGCCGCGATGAAGGCCGGCGCCAGCGACTACATGATGAAGTCGAGCCTGGCGCGGCTTGCGCCGGCGCTGGAACGCGAACTGAAAGAGACGCAAGTACGCGCGGCTCACCGCCTGGCCCAGCGCGAACTCGTCGAGAACGAACGGCGCCTGCGAACTATTATCGAGACCGAGCCCGAGTGCGTGAAGGTAGTGAGCCACGAGGGAATGGTCCTTGAGATGAATGCGGCCGGCCTCGCCATGCTGGAGGCCGACTCGCTCGCCGCGGTGCAGTCGCGAACGCTGCTCGGTTTCATCGTGCCCGAGTATCGCGCCGCTTTCGCCGATCTGCATCAGCGCGTGATTCGTGGCGAACGCGGCATTCTGGAGTTCGAGGTCATCGGGCTCAAGGGCGGGCGACGCTGGCTCGAAACCCACGCGGCCCCGCTGGACGGCGCGAACGGTGGAAACACGATGCTGCTCGGCATCACCCGTGACATTACCGAACGCAGAAAGGCGGATCAGAGGATCGCGTATCTCAACCGCGTTTATGCCATGCTGAGCGGCATCAACAGCTTGATCGTACGGGTGCGTGACCGTGACACGCTGTTCAGGGAGGCGTGCCGGATCGCGACCCAAGCAGGCGAGTTCAGTATGGCCTGGATAGGCATCGTTGATCCAGTCGCGATGAAGATCGTCCCGGTCGCCTCTGCAGGCGTGGATGAGGAGTTCCTTACCGCCCTTAGAGATCGCTACTCGGCCAGTGAGGGTGCATCACCGGGAATCCCCATAACCGCCCGTGCGATGAGTGAAAAAAAGGTCATCGTGACCAACGATTTGCAGAGCATCTCAACGGTTGTGTTCGGCAAGAAACTCGCCGAATCCGGAGTCCGCTCTATGGCAATTTTGCCGCTGATTGTCGCGGATGACGCCGCCGGCGTGCTGGTACTCTATACCCGTGAGATTGGATTTTTCCGCGACGAGGAGTTGAAGTTGTTGACAGAATTGGCCGGCGACGTCGCGTTCGCGATTGATCACATCGAAAAGCAGGAGCGGCTTAATTACCTCGCCTATTACGACGTGCTCACGGGACTGGCCAACCGCAGTCTTCTTCTCGAACGGGTGGCGCAGTCCATGCGCAGCGCTGTCAGGGGCGGGGACAAACTTGCCTTGTTCCTGATTGACCTGGAGCGGTTCAAAAACATCAACGACAGCCTGGGCCGACCGGCTGGCGACGCACTGTTAAGGCTGGTGGCAGAGTGGCTGACGAGCAAAGTGGGCGACGCCAACCTGTTGGCACGTGTCGGTGCTGACCTGTTTGCCATGGTGCTGCCGCAGGTCAAGCAGGACGGCGAGGTGGCGCGGGCTCTTGAGCAATTGATGGTCGCTTTTCTGGAGCATCCATTCCAGCTGAACGACGCCGTGCTCCGTATCTCCGCCAAGGTCGGAATAGCCCTGTTCCCCTACGACGGTACTGACAGCGACACCTTGTTCAAGAACGCCGAGGCCGCGCTCAACAAGGCCAAGGCGAGCGGCGAACGCTACCTGTTTTACACGCAGAAAATGACGGAAATGGTGGCCGGCAAGTTGACGCTGGAAAACCAGCTGCGCCAGGCGCTCGACAAAGGTGAATTCGTACTCCATTACCAGCCCAAGGTGAGCCTTGTGAGCGGCAAGATGACTGGCGCCGAGGCGCTGATTCGATGGAACGATCCGCGCACGGGCCTGGTGCCACCCGGCCGGTTCATCCCGATCCTCGAAGAAACCGGATTGATCCACGACGTTGGACGCTGGGCGCTGCGCCAAGCCATCAAAGACGCCTTGCGCTGGCGTAGCGCGGGCCTGGCCGCCGTGCGCATCGCGGTGAACGTGTCGCCGCTGCAACTGCGCCATCGCGGCTTCATCGACGAGGTCAGGCAGGCCATCAGCATTGACGCACATGCGGCCGCTGGGCTGGAGCTGGAGATCACCGAAAGCCTGCTGATGGAGAATGTCCAGCACAGCATCACCAGCCTGCACGCGATCCGGGACATGGGCGTCACCCTGGCCATTGACGACTTTGGCACCGGTTTTTCCTCGCTCAGCTACTTGTCAAAATTCCCGGTGGACACGCTGAAGATCGATCGCTCGTTCGTGATCGAAATGACGGATGCGCCGGAAAGTCTGGCGCTGGTGTCCACCATCATCAGCCTGGCGCACGCGCTCAAGCTCAAGGTGGTGGCCGAGGGGGTCGAAACCGAGGAGCAATCGCGCCTGCTGCGGGTGCTGAACTGCGATGAAATCCAGGGTTTTTTATTCAGCAAACCGGTGCCCAGCGATATCTTCGAGGCCAAGTACCTGGCCCTGCCCTCCTCCCCTTAAGCGCGCAAGCCGGCCGGCACCCAGGCGCTCAGGCGCGCGTTAATGCGATCTTCATGGCGCTGCCACCAGATGCCCAAGGCCACCAAACCCAGACCCAGGAGCGTCAGCGCAAACGGAAACATCAAACTGCCCTGGAACACCCGGTGCGACAGATAGCCCAGATACCCGGCCACGCCAAACGCCCCCAGCACCGTGAACACCCGCCGCCCAATGGCCGCACCCACAAACACCAAAAACACATTGAGCAGGGCATAAATGAACTTGCCCAACTCTGAACTGGAATCACGCAGACTCAAGCCACCCCAGAACATGATGGCGCCAAACAGGTACAGCCAAAACGCATAGTCCTGCCGCCAGGCGGGCTCTTGCGCCTGGCGGCAGCGCACGTCCACCCACACCGCCACGGCACAAGTGGCCAGGCCAAACACCAGCGACACATCGCGCGTGAACTGCCAGTTGAAGCCCTGGTTTTGCATCAGGGCGTTGGCCACATCCATGCTCATGTACCAGATCGTCACCGCCACCGGCATCACCATGAACGGCAACCGGTAGCGCCACAGCATCACCACACCGGCGATGAGCGTGGCAAATTCGAGCGTCAGCCAGCGCCAGTTGATGTGGGTGTGGTAAGCCGAATAGCGCTCAGGCCCGCCCGGCGGCCACAGCCCCAGCCCTTGCTGCACACACCACACAATCAAAGGCACCAGGCACACCGCCAGCGTGGCCAGAATGCCGGCCGGAATGGGTAACTGGCGGGTCTTCAGATGATCAGCCACCTTCAGGCAGGCGACCAGGTACCCCAAGCTGATCGCCAGCAAGCCCCAGGCGCCAAACGACTGCCAGCCCAAGGTCATGAACAGCGTCATGGCGCCAATGGCCACCATGCCGCCAAAGTAATACAAGGTGTTGGTGAAGCTAAAGCCCGGGCCCGGCACCGCACGCCCGACCCGCCACCCCTGTGCAGGCGCCAGCGTATCCGCCGCCGCACCCGGCGACCACCGTGACCATAGGTGCTGCGCCTGCGTGGTGGAAATAATGCCGTCCTGCACCGCAGCCTGAAGATCGCCCCGCCGCAGCTGCACTGTGTCGAAAACTGTGTCGGGGGAGGTGTCAGGGAAATCGTTGGTATTCATAGGGTTGGGTAAGGGAGCGCGCCGGACCAGGAATGGTACTTCAGGGCACTGCGCAGTCTAAAATCATTCGCATGAGCACCCCCACCCCCGCAACACCCCCGGCCCACGCCACCAAAGCCACCGCCGCTGCTTCTGAGGCCGTCAAACCCAGCAACTTTTTGCGTCAGATCATCGAACATGACCTGGCCGCCGGCACCTACGCCACGCGCCGCTGGGGCGGCAGCCCCGGTGATGCGGCGCACCATGCCCAGGGCCAGCCTGACCCGGCCAAAATCCGCACCCGCTTTCCACCCGAGCCCAACGGCTACCTGCACATCGGCCACGCCAAGAGCATTTGCCTGAACTTTGGCCTGGCGCGCGACTATGGCGGGGTGTGCCACCTGCGCTTTGACGACACCAACCCCGAGAAAGAAGAGCTGGAGTACGTCAACACCATCATGAACTCGGTGCGTTGGCTGGGCTTTGAGTGGAACGGCTCGCCCACCGCCAAGCCCTACCAGGCCAGCGACTACTTCGACTTCATGTACCGCGCGGCCGAGTATTTGATCGAAGCCGGCCACGCCTACGTGGACGAACAGACGGTGGAAGAAATCCGCATCAACCGGGGCGACTTCAGCAAACCCGGCGTCAACAGCAAGTTCAGAGCCCGCACCCCGGCCCAGAACCTGGCCCGGTTCAGAGAAATGCGAGACGGTCAGCACGAAGACGGGGCCATGGTGCTGCGCGCCAAGATCGACATGGCCAGCCCCAACATCAACCTGCGCGACCCCGCCATCTACCGCATTCGCCGCGCCACGCACCACAACACCGGCGACAAATGGTGCATCTACCCGATGTACACCTTTGCCCACCCGATTGAGGACGCGCTGGAGAACATCACCCACAGCATCTGCACGCTCGAATTTGAAGACCAGCGCCCGTTTTACGACTGGCTGATGGAGCGCCTGATAGAAGGCGGCCTTTTGAGTAGTCCCCCCCCGCACCAGTACGAATTTGCCCGCCTGAACCTGACCTACGT
>NZ_JBAQMD010000020.1:0-15786 GCF_049302455.1 Rhodoferax ferrireducens
GGCTCCATGCCTACGGCCTGACGCTTCGCTTGCCAACAATCAGTCGGCAATTCTCTTACTGAGAAAGAATCCAGCCGACAATATTTTTGATCTCACCCGCGTCCTTGGTCGCGATGATCTTGTGCTCCTCTTCTGTTCCGTCTTTCTGTTTGACCTTTGGCGCCTTGGTCAGGGCGTCGGTCAACTTGGCTTCGGCGTCAGGCTTGCCTTTCCATTTCTCGGCAATCTTCTTGAAAGAGGATGCCTTCTTGTCCTTGTCTATGGCGTGGCATTTCAGACAATCACTTTTCTTGGCCAATGCCACGGCCGCATCGGCATCGACTGCGGCGTAAGACGCACCGGAAAATGCTGCTGCCGCGACGCCCAGGACCGAAAGGGTGAATAGTTTTTGGGGAATCGAAAGTTTCATTGCGATGTTTTCCATGTAGTTCCGCTCACGTCAGTTCACGGAAGATTATTGCTATTGGAATCGTCAAGAATCTGTCCGTCGGGGCAACACCACCTCACCAGACCCGCCCTGACAAAAACGGAATCCGATACACGGTCCACACATAACCTGACCCGTAAAAAGTCTGGAAGTCAAACCAATCTGACAGACAGAAACGTTGTTATCTTGCGCTGATTCGTGCTGCACTTGCGCAGAATATGAGCCGATTCTGATCTGAGTCAAGCCGGTAGCTACAAAACCGGATTCCGCCCCCGATGCGGCCCCGACCAGGAGCCGATCCGCCCGCCAAACGGTCTGAGAGAGCCGAATTTCTTATGGCTGTACAAAATAAATATTACGACTTAAACGTCGCATCTCGTTGATTCAGTGCGCATTTGTCATTTTTTTCTTTTCAAAGGTATATCGAATTTGTACTTGGGAGTGCCGGCTGGGCGCTTGTCAGCATCCTTTCTAGCACCTGCATGCAAGCCCAACTTGTTGATATTAAACATAAATATCAATTGAAACCAATCTGGCACAGGACTTGCATCATGGAAACAAGCAAGAACTGATAGGTGGTCAAAATGATTGCGAAAACCAAAATTCTGGTCGTGGACGACGAAGAAGTCGTTCGGCTCAGTTATCTCAGAACCTTGTCAGGGCAGCACTGCAATGTGGACGTGGTCGCAGACGGCAAAGACGCATTGCAAATGATGAGCCAACAGCCATTCGATGTTGTTTTGCTCGATTTGCGTATGCCTGGAATGGATGGCATGACTGTTCTCAAGACCATCAAACAGAAGTGGCCCGAAAGTGAAGTGATCATCATCACAGGGTATCCAGCCGTTGAATCTGCCAAGGCGGCGGTAACGCTGGGCGCCTATGGCTATCTCGCCAAGCCGGTTGGTCCGGACGATGTCATCAACGCTGCCAATGGCGCCATGTTGCATAAAAGATGGGCCTTGCGTTGCGACCAGCCTGCGCAATGTGCGGCGATGCGGTAGAGGTCAATGAGGCAAGGATTCAAGTTCAGGACTGGTAGCAATTTCGCTGTCCAGGCCAGTTTTTCAAAGGAGAAATATCATGAGTGCACTGCGTAAAATTTTGGTTGTGGATGACGATCCTGTAGTTGGCAAGAGCTTCAACCGGGTGCTTTCTCAGGACAAAGGATATGTGGTCATCACCGCCGAGAATGCCGCCGAAGCGCTGGAAAAACTGCACGAGCAAGAGTACGACCTTGTTTTCACGGACATCAAGATGCCGGGCATGGACGGCGTCGAGTTGGCCGAACACGTCAAGGCCAGTCGGCCCTGGACACCCGTGGTCATCATCACCGGCTACGGCACCGCTGAAAACGAAGTAAGAGCCAAGGCAGCGGGCGTGTCGGACTTCATGCGCAAGCCGCTGTCACCGGAGATGATTGAAGAAAGCGCCGCACATGCGCTGCTCCAACCCGCGCTGACCATCGTTCCAACACTGCAAGCCAGCCCGGTCGAACAGTCGCAGGTCGAAGTGCCGCAGGAAAAGAGCAACTTCAGGAACATCGCCCTGTTTCTGGCAGCGCCATTCATCGGCCTAGCCTATGCAGTCATGCTTCCACTCGTTGGCACCGGCATGCTGGTCTGGATGGGAGCGCAGGCCTTGATGAAGAAGTCGCGCCCGGAGTAAAGTGAACACCACCAAGGAAGACCGTCTGCTCTGATAGTTGCAGGCGATAAACTTCAAAAAAAGAGGAAAATTCCCATGAATGCACTGTGCACATTGACCGATAGGCATCTGCTGTCACACGCAAAGAGTCTGGTCTTGCTTGGCCTGTTCGGGGTAGTGCTTTCTTTTGCTGGGCCGCAGGCTCGCGCCGGAGGAAGTGAATTGGCCAAAGAGGAACTGGCATGCTTGAGTTGTCATGACAAAGTCGGGCCGGGAAAGAAGCTTGAAAACGGAGAAATTCTTTCCCTTGCCATTTCCACCAAAGCCTATGTCGAGTCGATGCATAAGGAAACCAGTTGCGAGGACTGCCACTCGGACATTGATGCCAAGACTCACGGCAAAAAAATAACACCGATCAAGAGCAAGCGGGACTTCACCCTCAGCATGCGCGAGTCTTGCCGGGCGTGCCACAAAAAGAACTTCACGCAGTATGAAGACAGTGTCCATGCGGCACTGATCAAAGATGGCAGCAAAGAGGCGCCGCTTTGTTCGGATTGCCACAATCCGCATATGGTTCGCTCCACAAAGACGGTCGAGCCGATCACAGCAACTCCCTGTGCGAACTGCCACGAGAATATCTTCAAAGCCTATGCCAAGGACGTGCATGGACTGGCGCGCATTGCCAACGGCAAAACTGCCCCTCTTTGTGCCGATTGCCACAAAGCCCACAATGTCCAGGCGGCGTCCTTGGGCAGCGGCATCAAGGACGCTTGTCTTTCTTGCCATGAAAACGCAGTCGACCAGCATAAAGACTGGTTGCCCAATGCCTCGCGCCACTTTGAGGCGATCTCGTGCCCGGTTTGTCATGCACCGACTGCGCAGCGCCGGGTAAATCTCAGGCTTTATGACAATGTTGCCATGAAGCAAATCTCTGAAAAAGCAGGGGTTCCGCAGTTTGAGAAACGGACGCAGGCTGCTGACACCAAGGATCTGGGTTTGAATGAGCGGGCCCTATGGAGCTTGCTGAAGGAATTCAACCAGGACGGCGGTGAAGGGAAAACAGTCTTACGCGGCCGCCTGGAGGTGCTATCGGGTGTTGATGCACATCAGTTAAGCGAAAAAACAAAGGCTGTCAGAGACTGCAAGACCTGCCATCAAAAAGGGGCAGAACCCTTCCAAAGCGTCACGCTGACGATCGCCGGTGCAGACGGTCGGCCGATTCGCCATGGGGTCCAACAAGAGGTGTTGACCTCATTGCTGGCCACCGAATCCGTGCGTGGTTTCTACGCCATCGGCAGCACGCGGATCAAGTTGTTGGACACTTTGCTGATCATGGTCATGCTGGGCGCTGTCAGCGTGCCGATTGGGCACATGACCATCAAGCGATTATTCAAAAGCGTGCGGGAGAAACTGGCAGCCGAGAGGATGGCCACACGATCTGAGACCGATGACCAAGATTCAACCCATCATCGTCGCACCGATGATGACGCCTCAAAATAGCAGGAGTCAACCATGCAAAAGCTTTATATCAATCCGCTACCGGTCAGAATCTGGCACTGGACCAATGCCTTCGGTTTCGTGCTACTGATTGCCACCGGCCTTCAGATCCGGTACCTCGACTTGATCCAACTGGTGTCATTCAGAACGGCGGTGGTCGCTCACAACTGGATTGGCTTTGTGCTGATCGCCAATTTCTTTGTGTGGCTAAGCTTTTATCTTTTCACGGACAAGATCAAGGTCTATCACCCCGAGTTAAGTCCGATGAAGTATTTTCGCGCCAGCTTCCGGCAAATGCAGTTCTATGGTTACGGCATCTTCAAGGGTGACCCCAATCCACATCACCCTAGCGCCTATCGAAAATTCAATGCTTTGCAGAGCATGATGTACCAGATCATCATGATGTTGCTGGTGCCCCTGCAGTTTTTTACCGGCGTGCTGCTTTGGGATGTGTCGCGATTTTCTGCCATGGTGGAGATGTTTGGTGGCGTGCGGGTAGTCGATACCGTGCACGTTCTGTTATTCATCCTGTTTAGCGGATTTATCATTGTGCATGTCTATTTGGCGAGTCTCGGCCACACGCCATCGGCACATTTCAAAGCCATGATCACCGGTTACGAGGAAATTGAAGACGAGCCGAAACACGGCACCGCTTCCTGAAGACTGGCAATTAGGCCTTGCGCGCCGCACCTCGGCGCGCCAAATCAAATGGGTTCGGGTTCGCCGTCGTCGTATTCGGTATCCCGGACCCGAATGTTGTACTTCTTCATCAATGCCTGAAAATTGGTGCGCTGCATGCCGGTTTCTTCGGCGCTGCGGGTCACGTTCGACGCGTTTCTTTTTAGTGTTTCCTGGACGAACAGCTTCTCAACTTCCTCAACCGACTTTTCTCTGGCAATTTTTTTAATTCTCTTGAGTTCATCGCTGGTGCGAGGCACGTCAAGATCGAGCCGGGGAGAATTGTCAATTATGCTAGCCAGATGCGCCTGACGGATGATGCCGTCAGACGACAGGATCACGGCCCGCTGCATGGTGTTTTCAAGTTCACGCACATTACCTGGCCAGCCATAGTTCATCAGCAGACTCATCGCTCCCTCCGAAATCTCTGACACGGGCTTTCCCAGTTCACCGCAAAAAATTTTCAGGAAGTGAAAGGCCAGCGCGGGAATATCGTCGCGGCGCTCGCGCAAGGCTGGCGAGTGAATTGGGAAGACATTGATGCGGTAGTAAAGATCCTCACGGAACGTTCCTTCAGCCACCATCGCCTTGAGATCCTTGTTGGTCGCGGTAATGAGCCGGACATTGGTTTTCTGGCTGGTGGTTGTGCCGACCGGCCTGAACTCACGCTCCTGGATCACGCGCAACAATTTAGCTTGGGTTGACAGCGGGATATTGCCGAATTCATCGAGGAACAATGTGCCATTGTTGGCGACATCGAACATGCCGCGTTTGTTGGCCACGGCCCCGGTAAAGGATCCCTTGGTGTGCCCGAACAATTCACTCTCCAGGAGGTTCTCACTCAGCGTGTTGCAGTCAACGGTGACAAATGGCTGATCCTTGCGCAAGCTGTTGTAATGAATGGCGCGCGCAATCATTTCCTTGCCGGTGCCACTTTCTCCGGTGATCAGCACGGTGCTGTTTGTCGGTGCACACTTGGCGATCAGGCCAAAGACTGCCTGCATCGGCGGACTCGAGCCGATGATGTTCTCAAAACGATATTTTGAGCTGACTTCGGTCTTGAGCTTGCGATTCTCTTGCATCAATTGCCGCCGCTCCAGGGCGCGATTGACAACAAGCTTGAGTTCATCTGGATCGAAGGGCTTTGACAGGTAGTCAAATGCGCCCAGCTTCATGGCCTTGACAGCCGTTTGAATCTCGGACAAACCGGTCATCATGATGACGTCGATCTCCGGATGCCTTTCCTTCACGTGTTGCAAGACCTCAAGACCGTCCATCTTGGGCATCATGACGTCGAGAATGAGAATATCGTAGGCTGTCTCATCGACTTTTTTCAAGGCCTCAAAGCCGCCCGGCGCGGAGTCCACGGTATACAAGTCATCGTGGAGTATGCGCACGCAACTTCTTACAACAATCTCTTCGTCGTCAACAACCAATATTCTGGCACTCATGGGGTACTCTCCGCGGCCTGGGATTCGGTTTCATCAAAAGGAGACGTTATAGGCAGAAGGACGTGAAAAGTAGTTCCTTCTCCAACCACGCTTTCAACATTGATCTTGCCACCGTGGGCTTTGACAATGCCATAACTGACGGACAAGCCCAGCCCCGTTCCCTTGCCCACCTCTTTGGAGGTAAAAAATGGTTCGAAAATACGCTCCAGGTTGGCTGGCGGAATACCGCAACCGGTGTCCGTCACGCTTATTTCAACCATCGGAAGGTTATCAACGCCAGGTTTGTCAGAAGCCATGCCGGGATAAAGACGACTCGCGACCTTAATGCTGCCCTTGCCCTCGATGGCTTGCTGGGCATTGACAAGCAAATTCAAGATGACCTGCTTAATCAGGTCGGCGTCACCCCATACCTGGGGTAACGCAGGATCAAGAGCAGTTGTGATCTCGATCTGCTGCAAGGATGCTGGCCGTTCAACAAAACGCACGGTGTCTTCAATCACTAGATTCAGGTTGAAAAACCCCTTCACCGGCACTTTCTCTCTTGCGAAATCGAGAAGTCTCCTGATGATGCTGGCACACCGTTTGGTCTCGCGGATCACCAGGTCCAAATCCGCGGCATCCTCACTGCCATCGGCCGCTTTCTTGCGCATCAGGGAGGTGAAGGTCAGCACGCCGGTGAGCGGATTATTCAATTCATGGGCAATGCCAGACGCCAGCACGCCAATGGAGGCCAGCTTTTCCCCCTGCGCGACCTCGGCCTTGGCAGCCAGCAGTTCCCGGGTTCGTTCCGTGACCTTGGATTCCAGGGTATGCAACATGTCCTGCATCTCTGACCTTGATGCTTTCAGTGCTTCAGTCATATGATTAAAAGATGCCGCAACGCGGCCGAATTCATCATTGCTGCGCACCGGAATACTCTGATCAAGGCGGCCAGCGGCGACCTCGTTGGCGCCGGAATCCATGTCTTTCAAAGGCACATAAATAAAGCGCTGCAGCAAAACGCCGATGCTGGTGGCAAAAATGAGAATGAACCCAGCTGCCATGCCAATCACGTGAATGGTATGCGTCCTTCTCGACTGGTCAATCTCATCGAGAGAATAGGCGACATCCACAATGCCAAGCACCGACTGACTGGCAGAATGTTCGTGGCAGGACGCGGATGAACACGAAGGCTCGTTGCGTATTGCTTGCATGGTACCGAGAACTCGGTGCCCCCCCGGCATTTCAATGACTTTCCACCGCTTGTCGTCTGAGACTTGCTTCAGGGGTGTGCTGGTCTTATGGCATTGAACACAAGGTTCGTCCTGTTGTTCAACCGAATAGCCAACCTCTGATGTCCGGTTTGAATGAATGATCGTGCCGTCTTTATTGATCACCCGGACGCGTTCAATGCCTTTTTGCTTGCCGATGTCCTCGATGATCTTGCCAGCGATGTCACGCTCGTTCACCAACATCGCATTACGCGTACTCGCGATAATCACGTCGGAAATTTGTGTGACATGCCGGGAAATCTCACTCTGCAGTTCTTCCTCCCGGTGTTCAACGAAAACCAGTGTAAACAGGACCGCCACCGCTGAAAGAACGATGAACAGATACAGGCTGATTTTGACCCTGAGACTTATTGAACGCATTTACCATGTCTGAATAAGCGGCAAATTCATTATGACATCGCGTTCATGGCCTCAAAGTGATCAGAATCAAGTTCCTCTTCATCCGCGATGGCAAGCCATGGCGATTTATGAGATTTCTTCGCTCCCCGTCCGGCTCAAGTGCGGCAACTGGCGCGTCAACTTCAAACCGGCACCGCGACAACCCGCCCTTGCGCCGCGCTTTGCTCACCCAGAGTAAGCAGTTGCATGACGGCGCGCACGTCTCTGGCGGTCACCGGTGGCTCGGGGGTCAAGCCGCACAGGTGGTCGCGCAACTGCGCGTAATAGGCCAGGTAGTTGCCGCACGGGTTGGGTGCTGCACGACGCACCGAGACCGGAGATGCCACCCCGGCGATCATGTCAAACCGCAAGACTTCGCCCGCCTGCGGGTCTTGCCCCCAATCGTGCAGCGCATCCATTTGCGGGTGACGCCCGGCTTTGAGTGCGTCTTCTTGCGTATCCAGCCCAAATTTGGTGAAACTGCCCTGAGTGCCATGCACCGCCCAGCGTGGGCCCAACTCAGCGACCAGCGTGCTGGCGTGCAAAATCACGCGCAAACCACCGTGGCGCGTGTCGTAGCGCAAGACGGCATGAAACCAGTCGTTCACTTGGGCACCATCGCGCAGGCAAGCCAGGTCCAGGCACAGCGCATCAGGCACGCCCCACAAGGCCAGCGCCTGATCCACCAGATGCGGCCCGAGATCAAACCACAGACCCGAGCCGGGCAGACTTTGCTCGCGCCAGCGCGCTGGCACGGTGGGGCGATAGCGGTCAAAGTGCGACTCCACTTGCACCACACGTCCCAGTTGGCCACTGGCCAGTACTTGTTGCAGCGCCAGAAAATCAGAGTCAAAGCGGCGGTTCTGAAACACGGTCAACATCCGGTTTTCGGCTTGGGCGGTGGCCAGCAAATCATCTGTCTCGGCCAGCGTCACGCAGCAGGGTTTGTCCACCACCACGTGCTTGCCCGCCTGCAAGGCGGCTTTGGCCAGGGCATGGTGGCTGATGTTGCTGGTGGCAACCACGACCACGTCAATGTCGGGATCAGCAAACACCACCTCGGGTGTCGCCACCACACGCACCAGCGGCCAGTCAGCGTGCACGGCCTCGGGCCTGCTGGAGCAGATGCAGGCCAATTGCAAACCTGGTACACCCGAGATCAACGGCACATGAAAAATTCGGCCCGCGTTACCGTAACCAATCAAGGCAACTTGCAGCGGTGCGGCGCTGGCAGAATTTGAGGCATTTGTTGATTCATTCATGTCGTCATCATCCTCGAAAACACATACACGGCACTTTCACTGTCGGTCGGGCCGGGCGTTCAGCTGAAACGCCGACGTTCTGAAGGCACCCAAAATGAGCTATCGTCAACCTATGTCTTGCCTGAAAGCAACTGATGCTTAATTTCTTACCCGCACCCTTGGTGGGCCTGATCGCCAGCCTGCTGCTGGCGCTCAACGCGCTGTTCTGGGTGCCAGTCCTGCTGCTTTTTTCTTGTGTGAAGCTGCTCCTCCCGATCAAAGCCGTGCGTTTGTTGATCGACCCGCTTCTTCTGCACATCGCCGAAACCTGGATTGCCGGCAACAGCGGCTGGATGCGGTTGACCCAACGCACCAGTTGGGATGTGCAGGGTGTTGAGGGTCTCAACTACCGTAGCTGGTACCTGGTCAACTGCAACCACCAGTCCTGGGTCGACATTCTGGTGTTGCAGCATTTGTTTAACCGGCGCATCCCGCTGCTCAAGTTTTTTCTCAAACAGCAACTGATCTGGGTGCCGGTGATGGGGCTGGCGTGGTGGGCGCTGGAGTTCCCGTTCATGCGCCGTCACAGTGAGGAGTTCCTGAAAAAACATCCCGAGATGCGTGGCAAAGACCAGGCCACCACTCGCAAGGCCTGCGAGAAGTTTGCCCTGATTCCCACCAGCGTGATGAATTTTCTGGAAGGTACGCGCTTCACACCGGCCAAACACCTGCGGCAACAGTCACCGTACAAGCATCTGCTCAAACCGAAGGTCGGCGGCATGGCGCTGGCCCTGAACGCCTTGGGTGACAAGTTTCAAGCCATTCTGGATGTGACCATTGTTTACCCGGACGGTGCCCCCGCTTTCTGGCAATTTCTAACCGGCAAGCTTAAACGCGTCATTGTTCGGGTACGTTCCTTGCCAATTCCCCAACACCTGGTGCAAGGGGACTACGCCGGTGACCCGGCCGTGCGCGAGGCGTACCAGCAATGGGCGCAGCAGATGTGGGCCGACAAGGATGCACAGATTGAGGCGCTCATTTCCAGGTCAAATCAGCGTGCAGGCCCTCCATAATCCAGCATGTTTCAACAGGCTGATTCACACACCACCCACATGACTTACACGGCAGTACTCCAGGGCCTCAAGGTCATCGAACTGGGACAGCTCATTGCGGGCCCTTTTGCCGCAAAAACGCTGGCGGACTTTGGCGCCGACGTCGTCAAGATCGAGCCTCCGGGCGCTGGTGACCCCTTGCGCAAGTGGCGTCTGCTCAAGGACGGCACCTCGGTCTGGTGGCAAGTGCAATCGCGCAGCAAGCGTTCTCTGGCGCTGGACCTCCGGCAAACCGAGGCACAAGACATCGTGCGCAAGTTGGTCCGGGAGGCCGATGTATTAATTGAAAATTTCCGGCCGGGCGCGATGGAGTCCTGGGGCTTGGGGCCCGACGAACTGCTGGCACTCAATCCGCGCCTCATCATGCTGCGGATCAGCGGTTACGGCCAGAGCGGCCCGTACCGCGACAAGCCGGGCTTTGGCGTGGTGGCCGAGGCCATGGGCGGGCTGCGCCACCTGACGGCCGAGCCGGGACGGGTTCCGGTGCGGGTTGGCGTGAGCATCGGTGACACGCTGGCGGCGCTGCACGGCGTGATTGGCATCTTGCTGGCTTTGCAGGAACGCCAGCGCTCGGGCCAAGGCCAGGTGATTGATGTGGCGCTGTACGAGGCGGTATTCAACTGCATGGAAAGCCTGCTGCCCGAGTACAGCGCCTTTGGCGAAGTCCGCGGCCCTGGCGGCAGCGCGCTGCCCGGCATCGCACCGAGCAACGCCTACCCCTGCCGGGACGGTGGTTACGCCTTGATCGCCGGTAACGGCGACAGCATCTTCAGACGTCTGATGAAGATCATTGGCCGTGACGACTTGGGCAATGATCCGGCGTTTGCAGACAATATCGGCCGCGTGGCCCGGGTGGGCGAGCTTGATGCGGCGATTGGTGAATGGGCGCAGCAACACACCGTCGACGAGGTGCTGGCAGCGCTCGACGCCGCCGGCGTTCCGGCCGGGCGCATCTACACCGTGGCCGACATCGCACGCGACCCGCATTACCGGGCACGCGGCATGATCGAGGAAATACGGCTGGATGATGGCAGCACGCTGGCCGTGCCCGGCATCTGCCCCAAGCTCTCGCGCACGCCCGGCAGTCATGGACGTCACGCGCCGCTTCAAGTGGGGCAGGACAGCGATGCCGTGCTGCGCGAGATCGGTCTCACGCCGGCGCAAATTCAGGCGCTGAAAGACAAGGGCATTGTGGCCGCTGGACCCCAAAGAGTGATTTCGTAACTACGGCAACGAAGTCGCGACGCGCGACGCCTTGCAGATCGGGGCCACCGTTATTTGGCAGCGGGGGCGACGGCAATAGCCGTCAAGCACTTAGAGCTTTTCCGTTTCACCCGACTTGGGCTGCCACTTCATCAGACGCTTTTCCACCATGCCGACTGCGCCATCCAGCACCAGCGCAAATAGGGTCAGGACCAATATGCCGGCAAACACCGTGTTGATATCGAATGTGCCTTCTGCCTGCAGGATCAGGTAACCGACGCCGCGTGCCGAACCCATGTACTCGCCAACGATGGCTCCGACGAAAGCCAAGCCGACCGACGTATGCAGGCTGGAAAAGACCCACGACGTAGCCGATGGCAGGTAAACGCTGCGCAGCAGTTGACGCGCATTGGCGCCTAACATGCGGGCATTCGCCAGCACGACCGGACTGACTTCCTTGACGCCCTGGTAGACGTTAAAGAACACGATAAAAAACACCAGCGTGATCGCGAGCGCCACCTTGGACCAGATCCCCAGGCCAAACCACATCCCGAAGATAGGCGCCAGAATCACGCGCGGCATGGAGTTGGCTGCCTTGATGTAAGGATCCAAAATGGCGGAGGTCAGCGGCGACAAGGCCAGCCACAGGCCGACCCCCAAACCCATCACAGTGCCAATGCCGAAAGCCAGCAAGGTCTCCGTCAAGGTAATGAGAAGATGGGAATAGATCTCGCCGGGAAAATGCAGGGTGAACCAGGTCGAATCACCCAATCCGACTTCGAGATTGCCGCTACCGGAGGTAAACCAGGCCCACACGCGCCCCAGGACAATCAAAGGCTCGCCGAAGAAGAAGGCCACTTGAATATCGCGCGAGATCCAGTGCCACAGCAAAAAGAACAGCAACAAGACCAGCACCTGCCAAATGCGGACGTTGCCCGAAGTGGGTCGAATTCGTCGCCACATGGTCAGGCCCGCCTCTTTTGCTGGGCATAGCCACGCAGGACTTCTTCCCGCAGCACATCCCAAATCTGGGTATGCAATTCCACGAAGCGTGGATTGCTGCGCACCTCGGCCACATCACGCGGGCGCGGCAAATCAATGGTGAAGTCACCGATCGGATGGGTGGCCGGTCCGGCAGACAGGACGATCACACGGTCGGACATGCCGATCGCCTCATCAAGATCATGGGTAATGAAAAGAACCGCTTTTTTCTTCGCACTCCAGAGTTCGAGCACTTCGTTTTCCATCAGTTGCCGGGTCTGGATATCGAGCGCAGAAAATGGCTCGTCCATCAGGATGATGTCGGGATCGAGTATCAAGGTTTGCGCCAATGCGACCCGTTTACGCATGCCACCAGAAAGCTGATGAGGGTAGCGATCGCCGAAGCCATGCAAGCCCACACGCGCCAGCCACGCTTCACCCTGCTCGACTGCCGCTGCTTCTTCCACGTTGCGAAATTGCAGGCCGGCGATCACGTTTTGCAGTGCGCTGCGCCAGGGCATCAGGGCATCCGACTGGAACATGTAGCCGGCTCGCCGGTTGATGCCGCTCAGCGGTTCGCCGAATATTTGCACACTGCCGGACGATGGCTGCAACAGCCCGGCGGCAACGTTCAGCAGCGTCGATTTTCCGCAACCCGTCGGCCCGACCACCGAGACGAATTCACCGGGCGCTATCGCGATTCGGGTGTCACTCACCGCGGTATAACGCTGACTACGATCCTCCTTCGAGACAAAGGTGCAACTGATCTGGTCAAGCAAAAGCGCTGGTGTCATCGATATTTGGCGTTGGCTTTTTTGACGAACTCGTTCGTGAAGGTCTTCGACAGGTCGATTTTTTTGTTCGCCAGCTCGGGCTCAAACGCAGTGAGCGTGCGCAAGGCCGTTGCAGCGCCTGCATCAGGGAAGCTGCCATCCGGTGAAAGTGCGCCGCGTATGTTCATGAAGGCATCAAGATAAAGAGCGCGGTCGCCGAGCAGAAAACTTTCCGGCACCACCTTGACAATATCCGACGGTCCTGCGGTTTGCAGCCATTTGAGGGCTCGGACCATGGCATTTGTGAGCGCCTGGGTCGTGTTCGGATATTTCTTGACGAAAGCCTCCGTCGCGTACAGGGTACCGGCTGGCATCGGTCCGCCGAAGAAGGCATTGGTGTCGGAGAGCTTGCGGGTATCGGCAATCACCCTGATCTCGTTTTTCTGCTGCAGCATGGTGATCACCGGGTCCAGGTTCGAGATCGCATCGATTTGCCCGGAACGCAGTGCCGACAAGGCGCCGGCCGAGGTACCCACACCAATGAAGGACACATCAGTCGGTTTCAGTCCGCCCTTGGACAGGACGAAATTGGCCATGATGTTGGTTGACGAACCGGGTGCGGAGACACCGATCTTCTTGCCTTTCAAGTCGGCGATGCTTTTGTAGTTCGGCAGGGTCTTGTTCGAGACGCCGAACACGATCTGCGGCGCCCGGCCCTGCAACACGAAAGCTGTGATCATCTGGCCCTTGGCCTGCATGTTGATCGTATGCTCGAAGGCGCCTGAAACGACATCAGCGCTGCCACCAATGAGCGCCTGCAGAGCTTTCGAACCGCCGGCGAAATCGCTGATCTCGACCTCCAGACCTTCGTCCTTGAAATAGCCGAGTTGTTCAGCGATGGTCAACGGCAGATAGTAGAAAAGATTTTTCCCGCCGACCGCGATCGAGACCTTCGATTTCTCGATCGACTGCGCAAAAGCGGACGTCGTAAGGCAGGCGGCCAGCATGACCATGCCGATCGCGATTTTCTTGAAATTCATGTTGTCTCCTCAAATGATTCCGTCGCGCTTGAATGGCGTGATCAGTAAATATCATACCCCAGCCCACCTGAGACTTGCGCATCATGGCGTTCGCCCGGAGGCAGCGGATGTGGCCGGACAGAGATGCCCCCGACTGAGGCGCTTTTTTTCAAATCAAATTGAGCTGTAGCCCCCGTACCATAGGCGTATTAAGCTACTAATTACATAGCAAATTTCAGCCTGATGCTGTCGAAAGTCGCAGCCGGCTAATTGGCTTCAATACGACCCCTGGGACGCTGTCACTCGTCACCAAGTCGGATCGCAAAAGAAGCTATTCCCGCTGAGAAAGCTTGAACACCGACACCGTCTGTACCAACTCCTGTGCCTGAGATTTCAGGCTGTCGGCGGCGGCGGCCATCTCCTCCACCAGCGCCGCGTTCTGCTGTGTGACCTGGTCCATCTGCGTGATGGCTTCCCCCACTTGTGCAACCCCAATACTTTGTTCAGCGCTGGCGGTGCTGATTTCGCCCATGATGTCGGTGACGCGTTTGATGCTGCTCACCACCTCCTGCATAGTGCTGCCGGCCCGATCCACCAGCACCGTGCCCTGCTCCACACGCTCCACGCTGGCGTTGATCAAAGACTTGATTTCTTTGGCCGCCTCGGCCGAGCGTCCGGCCAGGGAGCGCACTTCCGTGGCGACCACCGCAAAGCCACGGCCTTGCTCCCCGGCTCGCGCCGCTTCCACCGCTGCGTTAAGCGCCAGGATGTTGGTCTGGAAAGCGATGCCGTCGATCACACTGATGATGTCGGAGATTTTGTGCGATGCGTCGTTGATACCTTTCATCGTTTCCACCACCTGGCCTACAACTTCGCCACCTTTGACCGCCACCGTACTCGCGTTGAGGGCAAGTTGATTCGCCTGGCGGGCGCTGTCGGCATTCTGTTTCACTTGCGAGCCCAACTGTTCCATGGAGGCAGCGGTTTCTTCGAGCACACTGGCCTGGCTTTCGGTGCGGGCAGAAAGATCGTGATTGCCCTGGGCAATCTGGACACTGGCCGTGGCCACGCTTTCGGCGCCCTGACGCACACTACCCACGACCTCGGACAGGCTTTCCTGCATGATTTTGAATTGGGCCATCATGCTATGGGTATCACCCGTCTTCAAGCCAATCGGCTGGCTGAGATCGCCATGGGCCACGCTCTGCGCCAGGCTGGCAGCCTCACCTGGCTCGGCGCCAAGTTGATTGAGCAAGCGCCGGACAATGGTGCCAATCACAAAAAGCAAGACGATCTGCACCACCAGTTGGCCAATCCAGATCCAGGTGTTGAACAGCTTGATGGCGGCCACATCATCCTTGATGTCAACGGTAACGCTAGCCACACCGAGGACGGAGCCCTCAGCCACGCCGTGGCACTCAAGGCATTTGCTGGAGCGGAATTCTTTCATTGCAATGAACGGAAGCACGGCCCTGAGTGACGCTTCGCCGTCGCCGTTGGCAATCGTCTTGAACTGTGTTTTTCCACTGGCAAGGACGCTGCGGTCCATGTCGTCGACGGGCTGTTCCTGAGGAAGGCCAACACCAAACTCGTCATTGGTTCCTTTGCCGCGGACAACCCGGAGTTCCTTGAGATTGTCGGAAACACCCATCTTCTGGATGAAAAGTGCACGACTCACAGGATCGCTGATGACATCCTTGTCGCCCAACTTGGTGACCATCAACGTGTTCAAGCCATTGATGACGCCGTCTGCCACTGCGACCGTCCGATCTTCGGCGGCAAGCAGGGCTCGCTGCTCAAACTGGTTCGACAGCCATTGCTGCGCACCGACAAGAACAACAATCAAAAATCCCTGTATGAGAAGCTGCAACTTCAGTTGCAGACCAATTTTGCTCCACCAGCCGGCGATGTTGTTCATTGTTGAGATTTCCGAAATAGTTACGGCAACTGAAGAGAAACCAAATGTATCTCGTGCAGGCTTAGAACTTATCCGTAAATAGTGGATAATGACTTTCCATGCGCGATGACCGCGTGTGGAGGGAAGATGGCCAAGGCGAAAGCATGGGAAGTTACCGACGAATTTTGGAAGCGAGTAGAGCCGTTGATCC
>NZ_JBAQMD010000021.1:0-10846 GCF_049302455.1 Rhodoferax ferrireducens
CAATGTGCACGTCGGAGGCGCCGACCTGAATGGCGTCCTCAAACAGCGACTGCAGCAGGCGCACCACCGGCGCGCCCTCAATGCCGGCCGTTGCCGTGAGCTCGCCAAAGTCAACGGCGTCACCCAAATCCTTTTCCAGCGCGCGGGCCAGGCCGCTGATCTCTTCGGTGCGGCGATAGAGCCGGTCAAACGCCAGCGCCAGCTGGGTCTCTGGCACCGCCGCGATGGCGATGTTGCGCTTGAGCAGGCGCGTCAACTCATCAAAGGCAAACAAGTCCAGCGGGTCGCCCAAGGCCAGCAGCAGGGAGTCGCCTTTGTCTTCGAGCACCAAGGCCCGAAAACGCCGCGCCGCCGATTCAGGCAGCAGCTTGATCACGTCGGCACGAAACGGGAAGGTCTTGAGGTTGACGAACGGAATGCGCAGCTGCCGCGCCAGACCATTGGCCAGCAGTTCTTCGGTGATGATGCCGGTCTCGATCAGCAGACGGCCGACCTTTTTGCCGGTCTGACGTTGCAGGTCCAGGGTCTTTTGCAGCTGTTCCTGTGAAATCAGGCGCTGCTGAACCAGCACGTCGCCCAGGCGCAGCTTCTCAGGCCGGCCAGGCGTGGGCAGTGAGCGGACCTGCGGGGAAGAAACGGCTGCCATTGGTCAGGTCATCCAGGGATTAAATAATACAAAAATGATAGCGCACTAGGCAATGAATACGGGGGCTAGAGCCCGATTTGGCTTGAAAAATGCCTTGCCTCATGCCACCTCAGTGCAAATGGCGCGGCTTGCGCCCGCCGCCATGGCCGATGCCGCCATGGCCGCCGCCGGAACCACGCGGGGGGCGCCCGAGTTGCAGCGAATTCACCAGGTCGTCAAAGCGCTGGCTGAACAATTTGTCGACTTCAGCCACCACGCCCACCAGTTCGGCGCCATCAAAATGACGCTCCATCAGGTTCACCACGTCCTGCACCAGCAAGTCGCGCTGCACTTGCATGATGGCCGCCGGGTCCGGCCCCACGAAGAGCATCACAAAATCATCGCGTGACTCGGCGTCCGAATCCTCGTCCTCATCGTCAAACTCGGCGTCATAAAACGTGACTTCAATCGCGGCACCGGCTTGCGCCACCTCATTGAGGTTCATGCACATTTCATCGAGCACCTGGCGAAAATCATCATCACCGGCCACGGTCCAGCACATCTGCAACAGATGCTCCTGCGGGTCAAATTTGATGCCCGGCTCGTCTTCGTAGGAGCTGTCGGCGGCATCGGCCAAGGACCGCGCACCGGCGTATTTCCATAGCGGCTTGAGGGCTTCTTGCAACTGCTCAAAAACAACATTGGGGCGCAAGCTCACCTGGCCATGGACATGGATTTCAAAAGGGGTGTTGTAGCGTGCCATGGAATGTGAATTTAGTGGTCAGGATCAAAACCGAAAAATAGGCATGAAGCCGCATCGGTTCAAGTTTCAGTAAGTGGCCCTGCTGGTTGGGTTTTGACTCGTCGAGACTGATTGTGCCATGACGTGTCCCAGCGAGGCAGGCGACGGGCCGTGCCATGGCGAGCGCTTCAAGTCACCGCTCAGTCCGGGTTTACCAGCGCTCGGGTTTTCCAGCATGACAAACCGTTCAGCGCGCGCTAACATCCAAAAAAGCACACTCGTGCTATTCAGGCTAAAACCGGTTAACACGATCTTCCGGCGGCGGTCATCAGGCGACAGCGCCCCACCCCAGAGGTCGCACTGGCTAGTCAAGCGAAATCCTTTCAACCCTATCGACCTCGCGGTCCTGCAGGAGACAATCTTGAAAAAAACTTTAATGACTTGGCTCGGTGGCTGTTTGCTGGCCCTGGCGCTGTTGCCCGCATCCTCCTGGGCGGCCGGCTACACCCAAACCAAGTTCCCGATTGTGTTGGTGCATGGTTTGTTCGGCTTTGACAATATCGGCCCGCTCGAATACTGGTATGGCATTCCTTCAGCCCTGCGCGCGGACGGTGCCCAGGTGTACGTGACGCAGGTCTCCGCGGCCAACAGCACTGAAGTGCTGGGCGAGCAGTTGCTGATCCAGGTGAAACAGATTCTGGCCGCCACGGGCGCGAGCAAAGTGAACCTGATTGGGCACAGCCATGGCGGCCCGACCATCCGCTACGTCGCCTCGGTGCGCCCTGATCTGGTGGCCTCGGTCACCTCGGTTGGCGGTGTGAACAAGGGCTCGGCCGTGGCCGATGTGCTGCTGGGCGTCGCACCGCCCGGATCGCTCTCCAACAGCGTGCTGGTTTCGATCACCAACGGCCTGGGCTCCATCATCAGTTTCCTGTCCGGCGGCTCGGGCCTGTCGCAGGACTCACTGGCGGCGGCGCAGTCGCTCAGTACCGCGGGTTCGCTCAAGTTCAATCTGGCGCATCCTGAAGGCCTGCCGACCACGGCCTGCGGCGAAGGCGCGTACGCGGTGCGGGGCGTGTCTTATTTTTCCTGGAGCGGTGCCAAACCCTACACCAACCTGTTCGACATCTTGGACCCGGCTCTGGCGTTGACTTCGCTTGCCTTTAACGGGGCCAAGAACGATGGACTGGTGGCGAGTTGTTCCAGCCGTCTGGGTCGTGTGATCCGCGATGACTATGCGTTGAACCACCTGGACGAAGTCAATCAAATCGTCGGCCTGGTGAATCTGTTCGAGACCAACCCGGTCACCCTGTACCGCCAGCAAGCCAACCGGTTGAAGAACCTGGGCCTGTAACGCGCCGATGAAGCTGCGTGTCAGACACCTTGCCTGGGGCCTGTTCGGTCTGGTCCTGCTGCTTGCAGGCTGGCGGGGGTGGCCGCACGCCGCCACCCCCGAGACCTCGTCGTCCAGCGCGGCGCCAGCGGCTGTTGGGGCGGCGTTTGTGCACTCCATGCAGGACACCGTGCCGGACGGCGACTTGCGGGCTTTGCCAGCTGCCGCGCAGGCGCAGTCAGGCCCGTTGCCTTACGCTGAACTCAAACGCCTGTTCGACTATTACCTGAGTGCCGTCGGCGAGCAGAGTCTTGATGCCATCAGGCTGGAAATCGGCAGTCAGCTGCAACGGCGTTTGCCCCCCAGTCAGCTGCCGGCGGCCAGGCGCTTGTTGGCCCTGTATTGGCAGTTCAAGCTGGCTTTGGTCGAGCTGGACAAGAACCCGGAGTTGGCCGGCGCTGGCGTGCCAGCCATCCATCGGCGCCTGCTGGCCATGCAGGACCTGCGGTCCCAGTTCTTCAGCGCAGAAGAAACCCAGGGCATGTTCGGCTTTGAGGACGACTACGACATGGATGCCGTGGCGCGGCTGGAGATCAGCCAGGACCCGGCGCTCACCCCAGCGCAGAAGAAGGAGCAACTCGCAACACTCGATGCCACCCAGTCGGCGGTGCTGCGTGAAGAACGCGAGGCACCCCGCAGGGTGCTCAGAATCGAGCAAATGGCGCAGGACCTGCGTGCCCAGGGCGCCAGCGACGACGATGTTTATCGCATGCGCTCCAGGGAGCTCAACCCTGAAGCCGCTGCCCGCCTGGCCGAGGTGGACCGCGAAGAAATCGCCTGGAAGAGCCGCATAGCCACTTACCTGAGCGAGCGCAGCAAGTTGCTCGAAGCACAGGCCGACGCGCCGCCGGCACAGCGCGAGTCGGCGTTAGTGCAGTTGTGCCAGTCCCGGTTCAGCCCGGACGAGCGTCGTCGTCTGGCGGCTTACGAACCCTGAACCGGGCTGGACCCGGCGCTGACAGGGGTTGGCACTATGAGCATTTTTTGGTTCTAGCCCCCGTCCCTGTTGGGTAAGTTGCTATCTATTTTCTAGCGCCCGTAACAGCTTCAGGTGAACGCCGCCAAAGCCGCCATTGCTCATGCACAGGATGTGATCGCCCGCTCTCGCTTGCGCCACCACCTGCGCCACCAAGTCATCAATGGTGTCGGCCACCTGGGCTTTGGCGCCCATGCTGGCCAAGGCCTCGCGCGCATCCCAGCCCAGTCCACCCCCGTGGCAAAAAGCCAGATCGGCATCGGCCAGACTCCACGGCAATTGGGCTTTCATGGTGCCGAGCTTCATGGTGTTGCTGCGCGGCTCAAACACCGCCAGGATGCGTTGCTTGGGGCCCAGCTTTCGCCGCAGACCGTCGACGGTTGTGCGAATGGCGGTTGGGTGGTGGGCAAAGTCGTCGTATACCGTGATGCTGCCATCAGCGCGCTGCACGCTGCCGCGAATTTCCATGCGTCGTTTCACATTTTCAAAGCTGCCCAGCGCACGGGCGGCGGCCTCGGGCGAGACCTCCAGATGTTGGGCCGCCGCAATGGCCGCCAGTGCATTGAGCTGGTTGTGTACGCCAGTTAGTGCCCACTTCACGTGGCCGATGATCTGGTTCTGGTACAACACGTCGAATTCCTGCGGCTCACCGCGCGCCGTGAAATCACTGACCGCCGCGCCAAAGCTGCGGACTTCACTCCAGCAGCCCGCGTGGATCACCCGTGCCAGGCTTTCTTCCAGTCCGTTGACGACGACCCGACCCGAACCGTGCGGGCCTGCGCCTGGCACAGTGCGCAGCAGGTGATGAAATTGGCGCTCAATCGCGGCCAAGTCATCAAAGATGTCAGCGTGGTCGAATTCGAGGTTGTTGAGCACGGCGGTGCGCGGCCGGTAATACACAAATTTGCTGCGCTTGTCGAAAAATGCGGTGTCATATTCGTCGGCTTCGATCACAAAAGTCCGGCCTGCTCCCAAGCGGGCTGACACGCCAAAATTCACAGGCACGCCGCCGACCAGAAATCCGGGCTGCAAACCAGCGCATTCCAGTATCCAGGCGACCATGGCGGTGGTAGTCGTTTTGCCATGGGTGCCCGCGACGGCGATGACATGTCGACCCTGCAGGATGTGCTCGGCCAGCCACTGGGGGCCGCTGGTGTAGGGCAGGCCTGCGTCCAGAATGGCTTCCATCAAGGGAAATTTCGGGCTTCCATCGGCCAGGTGGGCGCGGCTGACCACGTTGCCCACCACAAACATGTCAGGGACAAGTGTCAACTGGTCGGCGCCGAAGCCTTCAATCAGGTCAATGCCAAGCGCTCGCAACTGGTCGCTCATGGGCGGGTAAACGCCGGCGTCGCAGCCGGTGACTTTGTGGCCTGCCTCCCGTGCCAAAGCGGCCAAGCCACCCATGAAAGTGCCACAAATACCAAGAATATGAATATGCATGGTTGAATTTTAGGCTGCTGCCATGCGCCCCCAAACCGGGGCAAAATGAGGCCGTATGGAAACCCTGAAATCAGAAATTTCGGCTGTGGCTGCCCGCCTGGTGGTGGAAGAGGGGCTTGAGTATGGGCCAGCCAAGCGCCGCGCCGTCAAGCATATGGGTCTGCCGCTGCGCACCGCCTTGCCAGGCAATGACGAAATCGAAGATGCGGTGGTGGAGTACCTGTCAGTCTTCTGTGCCGACACCCAGCCCGGTGAGTTGTTGGCCTTGCGTCGCTTGGCCTTGGTCTGGATGGAGCGTATGGCGGCGTTTAGGCCCTATCTGGGCGGGGCTGTGTGGCACGGCACCGCGACGCGACTGTCGGATATTTACATTCAGTTGTTTTGTGATGACAGTAAATCAGCGGAGATATCGCTCATTGACCATCAGGTCGACTATGTGCCGCGCACGGTCAGCGGTTTCAACGGTGAAGCGGTTGAGGCCTTGAGTGTGCATGCCTTTTGCCCCGACCTGAAGGAAGATGTGGGCGTTCACTTGTTGGTGTACGACCACGACGACGTGCGGGGCGCGCTCAAACCTGATGCCAAAGGGCGTCCACCGCGTGGGGACATGGTGGCGGTGCGGCGTCTGTTGCATGATCAGTGACCATGAATGAATTGCCCCCTTCTTCCGAATTCGCAGAAAACCGCTCCAGAAGCCGTCGGCGCTGGTTGATGGGTGCGGTGGCGGGTGCCGCCGCTTTGGGAGGCGTCGGCTTGGCTTGGCGGACCTACGCGCCGCAAACGATGCCAGCGGCTGCCGACTCGGGACTTTGGCAACTGGAGTTCCCAGGACTGGATGGTGGCGTGTTCAGTATGGCTTCGTTGCGCGGCAAACCTGTGCTGTTGAATTTCTGGGCCACCTGGTGCCCACCTTGTGTGGAAGAACTGCCGCTATTGAGCAGCTTCTATCAGGAATATTCAGCCAAAGGATGGCAAATGCTTGGTTTGGCGGTGGATCAGCTGGAGCCAGTCAAGCGTTTTCTGGTAAAGAGTCCTGTGACTTTTCCAGTCGTGCTGGCAGGAGTTCCCGGTGTTGAACTCAGCAAATCTCTCGGTAATTCGAGTGGTGGTTTGCCGTTCACTGTTGTGCTTGGATCGGATGGGATGGTGGCGCATCGTAAAATAGGCCAGGTGTCGCCGGCGAATCTGTTGGCTTGGGCCTCCTTGAAATAGGTGCGAAGCGCAACAAACAGTCGTTGTCAGGCGGCTCGACGGTGCCAATGGCCAATAGATTGATCATCTAAATTGGCTGGAAATTCCGAAAAATAAAAGAAGATAGCTGTACTTTGGCGAAATTTAAGGTAAATTCGCCCGTCATTATTTTAAATTCGTTGGAGATCTCATGGACCTTAGAAAATTGAAGACGCTGATTGACCTGGTGTCAGAGTCAAATGTCTCGGAGTTGGAGATCACAGAGGCCGAAGGCAAGGTTCGCATCGTCAAGGGCGGTGGCGCCATGGTTCAGCAGTATGCGGCACCCGCCGCGGCGCTGGCGCCTGTTGCGGTGGCGGCCCAGAGTCCTGCGCCCGCGGCTGCGCCCACCGTTGTTGTCCACACCGTCAAATCGCCGATGGTGGGCACTTTTTATCGGTCCGCGTCCCCGGGTGCCAAGGCTTTTGTCGAGCTTGGGGACGCCATCAAAATCGGTGAAACCGTCTGCATTATTGAGGCCATGAAGATTCTCAATGAAATCGAAGCCGACAAGTCGGGAACGGTGACGCAAATTCTTTGCGAGAACGGACAGGCCGTTGAGTACGGACAGCCCTTGTTTGTGATTGAGTGATGTAAAGCGGCCATTCCCATGTTCAAGAAAATCCTGGTTGCCAATCGGGGCGAAATTGCCCTCAGAATTCAACGTGCCTGTCGTGAGCTTGGTATCCAGGCGGTCATGGTCTATTCGGAGGCTGATCGAGAAGCCAAGTACGTCAAGTTGGCCGAAGAAGCCGTCTGCATCGGACCGGCGCAGTCGGCCCTGAGCTATCTGAATATGCCCGCCATCATTTCGGCCGCTGAAGTGACGGATGCCGAGGCGATCCATCCTGGTTACGGTTTTTTGAGCGAAAACGCTGATTTTGCCGAGCGGGTGGAGAAAAGTGGTTTTCAGTTTATTGGCCCGACCCCCGAATCGATTCGCATGATGGGTGACAAGGTCTCTGCCAAGCAGGCGATGATCAAGGCCGGTGTTCCCTGTGTGCCAGGTTCTGAAGGCGAGCTGCCCGATGATCCGGTGCAAATTCGCCGTATTGCCAAGGCCGTGGGGTATCCGGTCATCATCAAGGCTGCGGGGGGCGGGGGTGGACGCGGTATGCGCGTGGTCCATACCGAAGCGGCTTTGCTCAATGCTGTCACCATGACCAAGGCCGAAGCCGGCTCCGCTTTTGGCAACCCGGCGGTGTATCTGGAGAAGTTTCTCCAGAACCCCAGGCATATTGAAATCCAGATTCTGGCGGACAAGTACAGGAACGCGGTTTACCTGGGTGAGCGAGATTGCTCGATGCAGCGGCGGCACCAAAAAGTGCTGGAAGAAGCGCCTGCGCCTGGTATTGCACGCAAGCTGATTGAACGCCTGGGCGATCGCTGCGTGTCAGCGTGCAAGAAAATTGGCTATCGCGGGGCCGGCACTTTCGAGTTTTTGTATGAAGACGGCGAGTTTTATTTCATTGAAATGAATACCCGCGTGCAGGTGGAGCACCCGGTCACGGAAATGATCACCGGCGTGGATATTGTCAAGACCCAGATCATGGTGGCGGCCGGCGAGAAGTTGCCGTTCACGCAACGCCAGATTGAGATTCGTGGACACGCCATTGAATGTCGTGTGAATGCTGAAGACCCCTTTAAATTCATTCCTTCACCCGGTCGTGTCACCATGTGGCACGCACCGGGCGGGCCAGGGGTGCGGGTGGACTCCCACATCTACACCAATTACTTCGTTCCCTCAAATTACGACTCGATGATTGGCAAGATCATTGTGCACGGCGACACACGTGAGCAGGCCTTGGCGCGCATGCGCACAGCCTTGGGTGAAACGGTGGTGGAGGGCATCAACACCAACATTGCGCTGCACCGAGAGTTGATGGTGGACGCGAAGTTCATGTCCGGTGGCACCAACATCCACTATCTTGAAGAATGGCTTGCCCAGCACACACGCTAGACTGAAACCTTGCGGGACAGGCCGCCGTATTGCTGCGCGAACCGGCTCTGTCCTCAACCAGCCTGAAACCTTGCGGGACAGACCGCAGTGACGCGCAGCGAACCAGCTCTGTCCTCAACTAACCTGAAACCTTGCGGGACAGACCGCAGTTACGCGTAGCGAACCAGCTCTGTCCTCAACTCATTAGAAACGCATGTTTGAACTGACCTTGATGTGCCCGGAGAACCGGGTTGGGACCTTGAGTGACACGCTCGAAGCGCTGGACGCCTTGAGCGTCAGTATCGAGGATGCCGATGCCCAGACCGATGCCGAGCAGGCTTTGTTCGGAGAGCCCGGCATGCCGCCACCCAAAACGGGTTGGCAGCGCTCGCGGGTAAGCGCGCTGTATGCCTCTGAGGTGTTGGCGAAAGAAGCCTTGGACCTGTTGCAAGCGCAGGATTTTTTTTCGGACTGCCAACTGTTGGGTATGCAGGCCGTGGCGGAGCAGGATTGGGTGCGTTTGACCCAGTCCCAGTTCACGCCGGTGGAAATTACGCCAGAGTTCTGGATCGTGCCGACCTGGCACGAACCGCCCGCGCAGGCCCGCATTGTCATTCGTCTCGACCCGGGTTTGGCGTTTGGCACTGGCACCCACCCGACCACCCGCATGTGTTTGCGCTGGATTGCCCAGCGTGGTCACGGCGATGAATCCACAGTCAATCATGCGCTGGGCCGGGTGCTGGATTACGGTTGTGGCTCGGGCATTCTCGCCATCGGCGCGGCCAAGTATGGCGCCACTGACATTGACGCAGTTGATATTGATGATGCGGCGGTTGAATCGACCGTGCTGAATGCGCAGGCCAATCAGGTTCATCTGAAGGCCGGCTTCCCGGATGCCGCCACGGGTGTCTATCAAACCGTGTTGGCCAATATCTTGGCGACTCCCTTGAAGGTGCTGGCTCCCTTGTTGTGGTCGCATGTGGCACCCGGTGGCTCGCTGGTATTGGCCGGCATTCTTGGCACCCAGGCTGATGAGCTGAAAGCGGCTTACGCACCCTATTGCCAATTGGTGATTTCTGACCAGCAAGAGGGCTGGATATTGATGACCGCGTCGAACTGAGTTGTTTCGGGCACGGCTCTACAATTTTCAACCCATGAGCCTGATCACACGTTGCCCGTCCTGCCAGACCCTGTTCAAGGTCGTGCCAGACCAACTTCGGATTTCCGAAGGCTGGGTGAGGTGCGGTCAATGTGACGAAATATTCGACGCTGCGCTTCACCTGCTACAGGCGCCGCCTGCGCCGCAATTGCCATCAACTCAGCAGCCGGAGTTGCCCGAGGCCCTGACCGCGGTGGATGCATCCGGGTTGCCTGCGGCCGAGGTCTCGCCGGTTGATGAAGATTCGTCCGTTCCAACACCTTTGGTGGAGGAACTCGATGGGTCGGATGAGTCTGTGCACCCTATGGATACCTCGGACTTGGCGCTGTCAGCCGTTTCAACAGTCATGGCACCCGGATACACGGCAGATGCCGGCCGAGACGCCGACGAAACCGACTTCCGTGCTGAGCTGGACGAAGTTTCTTTTCTGCAGGACGGCAAGAGTGGCGTTTTTTGGCACAAGCCGATCATGCGTGCGACTTTGGTTTTGCTGAGTTTGGTATTGCTGCTCGGGCTGTTGGGGCAAATTGTGTTGCATGAGCGCGATCGGATCGTGGCGTTGGAGCCTGGCTTGCGGCCCTTGTTGCTGGCCCTCTGTGCGCCTTTGAATTGCGTCGTGTCGCCGTTGCGACGTATTGAATCCATCGTAATTGACAGTTCGTCATTTAACAGACTTCAGGGCGATTCTTACCGTTTGAATTTCACGATAAAAAATACAGCGGATATTTCACTGGCTGTGTCGGCAGTTGAGCTGACGCTGACTGACTCACTGGATCAGCCAGTCGTGCGGCGGGTACTACTGCCCTCGGAACTCGGCGTTAAATCGGATGCGATGACTGCGGGCGCTGAGTGGCCGATCTCTCTGGCCCTGGAGATCAAGGCGGTGGGCACGTCTGATCGCATCGCAGGGTATCGTTTGCTAACCTTTTATCCCTGAGCTTATTTCCCCCCTTTGCCGGGGGCAAAAAAAGGCCCGGGGCCTTGCGACACCGGGCTTGAAGAAAAACCAGCTTGGTTTTTCAGGGTTTGCTGCCCGATGGAAAAGGCCAGGCCGCTTGCGGGTTCAAGGTGGTCTGAGCCACAGGTGCCGCTGGAGCGCTTGCCTTCTTAGCCGGTGCAGCCTTCTTAGCTGGTGCAGCCTTCTTAGCTGGTGCAGCCTTCTTAGCTGGTGCAGCCTTCTTAGCTGGTGCAGCCTTCTTAGCTGGTGCAGCCTTCTTAGCCGGTGCAGCCTTCTTAGCCGGTGCAGCCTTCTTAGCCGGTGCAGCCTTCTTAGCCGGTGCAGCTTTCTTAGCCGGTGCAGCTTTCTTTGCTGGTGCAGCTTTCTTTGCTGGTGCAGCTT
>NZ_JBAQMD010000022.1:0-24854 GCF_049302455.1 Rhodoferax ferrireducens
CACGCCACCGTCTCGAGTGGCGGCTTAGTCCAACGGGATCTTTTGCCTACCGTTCGCGGAACGGCCGCCCCAGTTTTGATTCAGCTCTTTAGCCCGCGACCGCCAGGCAAAAGACTCTCTGCATTATGGAAACATTTCGATAACAGAAACAACTGGCTGTTTGCGGGTTCACTGCGTGCGGGCAAGCGCGGTGCCGCTGTGATGAGTCTGATCCAGAGTGCCAGGCTCAATGGGCATGATCCGTTTGCCTATCTCAAGGATGTTCTGACCCGACTGCCAACGCAACGCGCCAGTCAGATTCATGAACTGTTGCCGCATCGCTGGCAGCCGCAAATTCAATTCACTTGATTCCCAGACACAGCCACTGCGCTGTGGTCAAGATGGGTTGGCTGCGTGCTTACTCTGCATGGTGTCTGGGAGCTGTCGTTCGCCATCTTTGATCGGTCGTCAGGTCAGTGCCCAAAGAGGTCGGCCGTGAAAGTGGGAACCGGCCGCTCGGGGTCCTGGGACTGGAAGCCGAAACAGTCCTTCAGATTGCGGGTTCGTCTTCTTTGACTCAGCCGGCAGTGCGGCGAAAGTCACATTGAGAGTATCGGCTCTATACCACCTTAAGAGGCCTATCAATCCTCTATCAGTTGTCCATTCGCGTAGAAGCAGAATCGATTGAACCGCACCGTAAGCGCCGATGCTGCTGGTGGAACGGTCTTCTCTCTGGCCAGCTTCATCCGCGCCCGTACATCTCCGATCGAGACGTCAAGGACCCGAACACTGCCATGATCCTCGATAGACTCAATAATTGCGGCAAACCCGTTACTGTCTGATGGGTCGGTAAAGGAAATGTGCTCCGGCCTGACTCCCAACGTGATGCCGCCCTCAGGGAGAAAAATGGGCAAGTCCGTGATTTGTTGACCGGCCAAGCTTAGCGAGTTCCCACTGCGTTTGAGGGGCAGAAAATTCATGCCGGGCGATCCGATGAAGTTGCCAACATAGGTGTTGGCCGGGCGCTCAAAGAGCGCTTCCGGCGTGCCGCGCTGAACCACCAGACCATCCTTCATGACCAGAATTTCATCAGCAAAGCTCATCGCCTCGTTCTGGTCGTGCGTCACGTAAATCACCGTCACCCGAGCATAGGCGTGCGCCTGCTTGATCCGCCGGCGCAACTCGAATTTCATCTGCGGATCGATCACGGTCAGTGGCTCATCCATCAGGATGGCGGCCACGTCGTCACGCACCAGGCCACGCCCCAGAGAGATTAACTGCTTTTCATCTACCGTCAGATCGCGTGCCGGGCGACCCAGCCTGGAGGTCAGTCCAAGCATGTCGGCTATCTCGTTGACGCGTGGGGTGATGCGCGACCTTTCCCATCTGCGGCATTGCAGGGGAAAAGCCAGATTCTCGAACACCGTTTTGGACTGGTAGACCACCGGAAACTGGAACACCTGTGCAATATTTCTCTGCACTGTCGGCACCACGGTCATGTCCTGCTCATCAAAGAACACGCGGCCTTCTGACGGTTGCAACAGGCCCGAGATGATGTTGAGCATGGTGGTCTTGCCGCACCCCGAAGGCCCCAACAGGGCGTAGGTCCTGCCGTGCTCAAACACCAGATCGGTCGGTTTGAGCGCGTAGACACCATCGGCATAGGAATGCCCGAGTTCGCACAGGTGAATTCGGCTCATGATCTGGCTCCCGTGGCCGGTGCTGCAACCAGGCGTTGTTCCCCGTCGGCCTCAAACGCAAACAACCTGTCGGCGGGAATCTCTATGGCGACGTTCGAGGCGATGTCGTGCACATGCACGCCCTGAACCTGCAACGTCAGTGGTCCTGCGACGCAATCTACATACAGGAATGTCTCAGAACCCGAAACTTCCGAGAAGGTGACCTGGCCTTGCAGCTCTGTGCCACCCAGGCGCAGTTCATTGGCACGCAGGCCAAACCAGTAATCGCCCGGTGCCAGCGCGTTTAGGTGCTGGGGCCGGGCGATCTGGACACCCCCGGCAAGTTCAATGGCCTCATCGGTTCTCCTTCCCTGGATAAAGTTCATCGGAGGATCGTTCACAATTAGGGCAACCTGGCGCGACGCGGGTCTGTCAAAGACATGGGCAGGCGCACCCACCTGAAGAATCCTGCCCTCGTGCATCACGACCACGGTATCGCCAAGCAGCATTGCCTCGACCGGCTCTGTGGTGTTGTAGATCACGATCGTGTGGGTCTGCTGTGCCAGTAGGCTGCGCAACTCGCTGCGCATCTGCTCACGCAACTTGTAATCAAGATTGACCAGCGGCTCATCGAGCAGCAGGATGCCTGACTCGCGGGCCAGCGAACGCGCCAGCGCGACGCGTTGCTGCTGTCCACCGGACAACTGGGAAGGGCGGCGCTTTTCAAATCCGCCCAGTCCAACCTTGTCCAGAACGCCGCGAACCCGATGGCCAATCACGTCCTCGGCCAGCTTCTGGCGTCGCAGGGGGAACGCAACATTTTCAAAAACATTCAGATGCGGGTAGTTGATGAATTGCTGGTAGACCATGGCAATGTCGCGTTGCCAGGCTGGTAGCCGTCCATAGTTTTGTTGGTCCAGTTGTATCGCCCCGCGATCCAGGCCCTGCAAACCGGCGATTCCCCGCATCAGGGTGGTCTTGCCGGCCAGGGTCCGGCCGATAACGGTGGTCAGCCTGCCGCGCTCGAAGTCGGCATTGATGCTCTCAAGATGCGTCACACCGCTGACAGAAAGATTCAGATCACGTAGTTGCAAACTCATTGCTGTTCCTAGCGAATGGCACCAGCCAGAGTGCCGTGTGACAGGAAGCGTTCGACCACAAACGCGATGAGCAACAGGGGGGCCACCGAAATCAGCGCAGATGCCGACAAACTCCACCAGGGTGTGACCGACGAGTTCAATGCCACCACTGCAACCGGCAGCAACTGTGTGTCGGTGAAGGTCAGCGTAAATGCAAAGAAGAAGTCGTTCCAGCCAAAGATCAGGCAGAACATCCCGGCAACAATGATCCCCGGTACCGAGTTGGGAAGGATCACCCGCATGAAAGCCTGGATCGGTGTGCAGCCGTCGAGCATGGCCATCTCATCGATCTGGCGGGGAATGTTGTTGAAAAAGTCAACCATGATCCAAACCGCAATGGGCAGCAGCAGTGCCACATACACAAGAATGAGGCCGAGCTTACTGTCAAGCAGTTCCAGCCACTTGAGCATCAGAAAAAACGGTATCGCCAGGACAATGGGCGGCATGATGCGCTGCGATATGAAAAAGAAAATCAGATCAGCATTTTTTACAAAACCGGCGCGGTAGGTAAAGCGTGACAGACCGTAGGCAGCCAGGGATCCCAGAACAATGCTGATAAGGCTCGCACTTACCGTCACGATCAGGCTGTCGATATAGGGTTGGACAATGTCGATGCCGCCGCCGTTGCCGCCAAACAGGCTGCGCCAGCCCTTGAGTGAGGGCTCATATTGCAGCCAGGGAATGTAGGTGGGGCCACCCGTCACCCCGTTGGCTGTCTTGAAGCTCGTGGTCAGTGCCCACAGAAAAGGGGTGATAACAAAAATGCTCCAAAGGGTGATGGCAAGGTACTTCAGCAATGCGTAGAGTCTGGACATCAGTTGCGTCCTCCAATGAATGAGCGGTGCAGCAGCTTCCCGATCACGGTAAGCAGCACGATCATGATGACCAGATAGGTGATTGAGAGCGAAGCCGCGTAGCCAATGTTGAAATCCCGCAATCCCTTGATGTAGATGTAATAGCCTGAAGTTTCGGTCGCCGTTCCAGGGCCGCCGGATGTCAGTACGTAAACCGTCTCCATCAGCTTGGACGCTTCGATCAGGCGGATCATGATGGCACCAATGGATACCGGCGCCATCAACGGAAAGGTGACATTAAAGAACGTTCTGATCGGCCCGGCACCATCAATGGCTGCAGCCAAAAAAGGTTCCCTGGGCAAACTGATCAGTCCGGCCAACAGCAGTAGGAACATGAAGGGTGTCCATTGCCAGACTTCAACCATCATGACGCTTGTCACTGCCCAGCCGCTCGATGTCAGCCATGGATAGGGGCCCAGGCCGATCAGCTGCAGCAGGTCGTTGGCGGGGCCGAGCGACTCGTGAAGAATGGTCCTCCAGATCACCGACATGATGACAGGTGTGGTCATCATCGGGATCAGGAAGAGCAAACGGAAGAAGCGCCGTGCCTTGACATCGTGCCACACCAGCAACGCCAGTGCAAAGCCCAGCACGTACTGGATGATGACGGTACCCGTGGCCATGGCGCCCAGACGGGCAAGAGACTCCCAGAACCGTGCGTCAATCCACAGCGCCGCATAGTTGGCGCCCCCGATCCAGTTGAGATCGGGTGTAATGGCATCCCAGCCCGAGGTACTGACTCGGATGGTGAAGAGTAATGGAAATAAGATGATGGCCAACAAGGTCAGCAACCCCGGCAGCAGAAATGCAAGCTTATAAGGTCTCAATCCGGTTTCACCCACGACAACCCCTTTGACGGTGTGCGGTACCGACCCCGCAGCGGTGCCACCACGGGAATCGTTTATCGACGTTATGAACAGCCGTCAAGCCCGGGAGGGTCTAACGGTCTCAAGCGAAGGCGTGCTCTGCTTCAGCGACCCTTGTCTTCGAGCGCCACCACGTTCTTGTACGCGGCACGAACCTTGTCAACGCCGATCTTGTTGACGATGTCGCTCCATTGTTGTGCCACACCATCGAGTGCGGCCTGCGCTGATTTCTGCCCGGCCATGGCCTCCGATACACCGTTGGCAAGCGTTGACATGAACTGGTTGACGCCCGGCACACGAAGGTCAAACACCCGGTTGTTGCTGGCATCCATTCCGCCTAGCGTCTTCACATAAGACTCTGCAAGGCTCTTTTCCCAGCCCAGTTTCGATTCCCAAAATGAGGCCGCAAAGTGTGCCTTACGGTACGGGTTCACGCCAAACCGGCCAACCTGCAGATCCAGATCCGCATTGGCTTCATTGGAGAAGAAGCACAGGTAGTCAAAAGCCATGTCCTTGTTCTTTGAAGCCTTGGTCACTGCGGAGGTCCACCCCCAGGTGATGTAGGGCGGTGCATTCGGTGTCTCGAAGTGATCCCACTTTCCGCTCACCCGGTTCCATACATCATTGGCGCCCGGCAGCGGCGCCGCAGCAACCTTGTTGCGAATCGGGCTGCCTTGCTCCATGGCTTGAATGAACGCATCATCCCAGCTATAGCTCATCAGGGTTTGGCCGCCGCCGAAGGAGAAGATTTCGTCACCCAGACCAAAGTTGGTGCCGCCGGGCGAAAAGCTTGCCTTGGCCTTGATGAACATTTCAAGCCCGCGGACCCATCCCGGATTGTTGACCTGTGGTTTCATCGTCGCAAGGTCAAAGAAGAAGCCACCCTTGACGTTCGGATTCTTGGCATAGGCGGCTACGCGGCTGATAAAGGCCGAGAACATCAGGTCGTCGCGTTTGGTGACCTCGGCGCTGCCAAAGTGCTGCTTGCCGTCCCCTGCCCAATCCCACCCGGAGAAAAATGTTGCGACATCGTTGTACTCTTCCCAGGTCGCCGGAACCTTGAGCTCCTTGCCCATCTTCTCCTTGTATTTCGCCTTCATCTGCGGGTTGTTGAAGATGTCCGAGCGGTACTTCATGTAGTGACGGTCGCCGTCCATGGGGTACTGCACCATCTGGTTGCCCCAGGTTGCTACATCGCGATAGTTGGCGGTGACGTCCTTCATGCCGCTTGCGGCCTCGTAGGCAGCCGGCACCGGCGCCAAGAAACTCTGTACGTCACCGATCCACAAGGAGGGATAGAACATCACGTCATAAGCGGCCTGTCCGGTCTGAAACGGAATCATGATCCGCTGGTAAAGATCACCAAACGGAATGTGAACCACGTCAACCTTGGCACCCGTCAGATCCTGAAACTGTCTTGCATGAAGATCCGTGGGTTCGCCGATGACCGGCACCGCATGGCTGATGATCTTTAGCGTGCGGCCCTTGTACTTCTTCTTGGACATGGCATCGTAGGAGCACATGCCGGGTACATCGGTAGCCGAACCGTATTTGGCGTAATCCCCGTACTTGCCGTAATCAATTTCGGTAGCCGATGCCGACGTACTACAGATCTGAAAGAGACCGGCTGCTAGTGCGCCTATTAGCACCGGCAGCGTTTTTCCTTGCGTCGGCAGGTATGATGTTTTGGACATTTTCTTCATTTGTCTTCCTCTTTCGTGGTTGGGATGATGACGACGGATTACGGAATGAGCACGGCGCGTCCGTGTATCTTTCCGTTGTGGAGATCATTGAGGGCCTGGTTGGCATCCGCGAGGCGGTATTCGACGGTTGCTAGGTTGACCAGCCCGCGGTCGGCAAGCGCCATCAATTCGACCAGTTCTGCCCAGGTGCCCACCAGGTTGCCGATGATGTTCTTCTCGGTAATGATTAGATCCACAGCTGGCACCTTGATGTCCTCGCCGTAACCCACGATGTAGTAGCTGCCCATTGCGCGCGTCATGGCAATGCCCTTGGTGGTGGTTCCTTTTTCTCCGACGAAGTCAATCACGGCCTCGGCACCAGCACCATCCGTCAAGGCGAGCACCGCCTCGACTTCATTTCCGTCAGCCAGAACAAGGTGGTCAGCGCCGCTCTTGCCGGCCAACGTCAGCGAGGCCTCTGACTTGTCGATCACGATGATGTCGGCGGCGCACATGGCCTTGAGGCACTGGATACCGATGTGCCCCAGGCCCCCGGCGCCGATCACGACACATCGTTCACCGGGAAGCAGGTGGCGCGATGCCTTCTTGACGGCGCGATAGGCGGTCAATCCCGCGTCTGAGTAGGGCGCCACATCCTTGGGTGCAAGTGTCTTGGGAAGCGCCACGATGTTTCTCTCGGATGTGCCCAGGTACTCGGCGTAGCCCCCATTGCAGTCGAGCCCTGGAAACTTGCCAACGCCGTGCATGTCATGTCCACGGCGGCACGCCAGACAGGTGCCGCCGGTAATCTTCGGATGAACGATCACCGGGTCGCCCACCTTGAGGTTTTCGACATCCCGGCCCACGGCCTCGATCCAGCCGGCGTTTTCGTGGCCCATGATGAAGGGCAGCAGTGCGTTGCCATTGGGATCCATGTGCGGCCTCCAGACGCCCTCGATGATGTGCAGGTCGGTGCGGCACACACCTGCACCGCCGATGCGCACGATCACATCGGTTGATTTCTCGATCGTCGGGTCTGGAACATTTTCTTCCGTGACCCAGCGCTCTGCCGTGAGTTGTTCGTCGTAAGTTTTAAGTACCTGTGCTTTCATATCGTCGGTCTCCTGTATCGGCAACATGCCGTTTTACGCACAGCACAATGCATCCTTCATGCCAGCCGTGAAAATGACTGACTTCATAGGGAAGAAGATGCCCCTTGCTGTTTCTTGCTGTGCACTCAGTGGACAGATTACTATTTGCGGTGTTCACTTTCTGCACAACCAGTCCGGCAAACTGAACCCTAGAATGACCAGATTCCATTCGTGCAAAGACCATGAAGGAGGAGACATATGCAGTACCTATCCGGGATCGACCGTGCCCGACGCGCGCTTGAGGGAGGGCAACGCTTGCCCGCAGGCAACCTGACCACTGCCGTGGCCACCAGCTGGCAGCGCTGCCGCGAGTACGGGCTCAATCCCGGGTCAAAGCCACGGGATGTTGTCATCCCGTTCTCAGAGGTTCGGCAAAGGCGTGAAAGCAACCCGCTACTCAGGCGGCTGGCACTGGCCGAGATGCACAATCTTTATGCTCAGATTGCCGGATCCAATTTCCTGATTGCCTTTGCGGATCCTGAAGGAGTCATCCTGGATACCGTCAGTGACCAGCACTTTGCCGACAGCCCCCCCGGAAAATCCATCATTCCGGGCAGTGCTTGGAGCGAAACCGACGTTGGTACCAATGCCCTGGGCCTTTGCCTGATGGAAAAATCACCTATTGCGGTTTATGGCCGTGAGCACTACTTCACACGATTCGGACAAATCAGCTGCATGGCCGCACCCATACTCAACGCGCAGGGTGATGTAGTCGGTCTGATCGATGCATCATGCTCGAGCGAGGTTCGCCAGCAGCACACACACGCACTGGTCAAGATGGCCGCTGCCACCGTTGAAAACGGTCTGATCTACCAGGAAAGCGCGGGGCACTTCATCTTTGCCTTTCACCCGCGTGCCGAGTATCTGGATACCCTGTCTTCCGGGCTGATAGCCGTCTCCCGAGACGGTGCCGTGGCATCCGTAAATCGACCGGGTCAATTGCTTCTCGCGGGTCTACCCACCGTCAACGGTATTCATTTCGAAGCGCTATTCGATGGTAAATTTGACATTGCCATTGAAAGCCTTATGCGCGGTGGCGTCATCCGGATCCAGGATCTCGCCGGCAGCAGTGTCTTCATGGTGTGTCGGCAAATCGGCTCTCGCAATCACACAGACACAGGCGCGGATGGTGTGATGGCTGGTTCAGTCAGATCAAGGCAAGTTGCGATTGTTCGTCAACAACACGACATCGGATTTGTTTGCCAGGATGCCCATCTGAATCACGCCATGGCCGGTCTAGCCAAGGCAACGCAGCTTAATATGCCGATTCATCTACAGGGTGAAACCGGGACCGGAAAGGAACTGATGGCTCGTCACGTCCATAACCTCAGTGGCCGCAAGGGGGAATTCGTTGCTTTGAATTGCGGTGCCGTTCCGGAAGCCTTGTTCATCTCGGAAATATTCGGCCATGAAAGAGGTGCCTTTACCGATGCTAACCGTGACGGCGCGCCGGGACTGGCTCGCCTAGCCGATGGCGGGTCGCTGTTTCTTGATGAGGTCTCCGATATTCCACTGGCTTCGCAAACGTCGCTACTGCGTTTTCTCGACTGCATGGAGGTGCGCCCGGTAGGTGGAAAGCCGGGCAGAAAGGTGGACATCCAGATCATCTCTGCAACCAATCGGGATCTGACGGAAATGGTTGCCAACAAGCAGTTTCGAGCTGACCTACTGTACCGGCTCAATGCCTATACCGTGAAGCTTCCACCGCTCAGACGGCGGCAGGACTTTGCGGAGATTGTCAAGCGGCTTGTGGAAGAGCTTGCGCCCGAAGCGGCCATCACCGACGCCGCAGTCGAGCGCCTGCGCAGGTCCGACTGGCCCGGCAACGTCCGCCAACTCCGTGGCGCACTGCAGCGTGCGTTAGTGCGCAGGTACATGGAATTCATCGATGAAGATTCCTTTGACGACCTTTCAGTCACCGATCACGTGGCCGGCGAGGTCTGTGACGGTTGTCGCGGCCACCCGCTCAATGAGCACCGCTGTTTGGAAATCCGAATGGTGTACGCCAGTTCAGGTGGGAATATCTCCGAAACCGCCCGCACGGTGGGGCTTTCCCGCACCACGGTGTACAAGCATCTTTTCTGACACGCCGCACGCTTGCCCTGCATGGTCTGGTTCCCTGTCGGAAAAAGCGGCCTCCCGCATCAGGCGACCAGGCGTTCTGGGTCGCGGCCGATGGAGATTTCGACGCTGGCTATGTAGGATGATTCGCTGCTGCACAGGAATTCGATCAGGTCCACCACATCGCTGACTCTACCCTGCAAGCATTGGACCGAAATTCCTGACTTGATTCACTGCTTTGGAAATCAGAATTGGATCCCGCTCCGAATTGCGGCAACAGTCTTAGAAAAAGAAACATGATCCCGACGGTGCCCCAATGGCCGCCATCAAGGCAGCTAATTCGTGACCTTGAATACAGATTGAGCGTTCGATGCCGAACGCCACCTGACTGGTAAAAAACCTGGCAACCAGAAAGCTTCCATTGACGAAAGACACTGCCCTCCTGTCCACCAAATGGAAAGTCGTTTTTCGTCTGCCGAATGACCGCTGTTGATTTATGCGTCAAGTCTATGACTGCAATGGAGAACATGCCGCGACCGTCTGATACCGGCACATAGGAGCCCCACACGACAGGCAGCTTACGGGTTGCCCAGTTCAGTACCAGTCAGAAGCCGTTCGTGGCATTCGGCAAAGACACAAAGCGGAAGTCGACCAAGTCGAACTCATCTCCTGGGGGCGGTCACTCAATGTCTTCCCAATGTCAATCTTTGATGATCATATTCAGGCTGCCTGAATCTAAAAGTGGACGACGCATCTGACAAAGTTCTGAAGCTCCCCGGTGACCGACTTCTCTAAAAAGCACAAACCGTACGATGAACTGGTCTAACTTCATCTTCGTACTGGCACAAACAGCCACGGAGCGTTCAACGCGCCAGACATGCCAACAGTTGGTGCGGCAAGTCACCCAGAGCGCGCACAGCCCGGCAGGCGTGCACACCAAAGGCGCGCTGCATCGCCCGGTGTTCGTCCAACGATGCCTTGTCGTTCCCCAGAACATTGAGGCACGACACTGCAATGCCTCCACGCCGGGCCTCCTGCACCGCATGCTGCAGATCCGCTGGCAGGTAGCGCGAGTCATGCACATCTACATCGTGCGGCTGGCCGTCCGTGAGCAGCAGCACATGCGGGCGGGGATGGCCACGCAGTTGAAAGCAGGCATGGCGTAATGCGGCACCCAGACGTGTGGACCATTCGCCCTGCACGCCTGCCAGCCGTGCCAACGTGCATGCGGAGTCGGCCTGGTCGGCAAAGCCCTTGATGCGCTGCACCCGCACCAGCTGTCGCGTGTTCGAGGCAAAGGCTTGCACCGCGCACCAATGGCCGGCGTGCTCCAGCGCGGCGGCCGTAAGCAGGGCAGATTCGCGTAGTACCTCCAGCAGGGTGCCACCGGACTCAGTCGATGACGGCAGCGCTGCAGGCCGCAAGGTGGACACCGACGCATCCAGCAACACCAGCACATGCATGGGCTGCGGAGCGCGTAGGGGATGCAGATAAATGTGGGGGTCGGGCTGACGGCGCAGGCGCTGGTCAGTCGCTGCGTGTACCAAAGCATTGAGGTGAAAGCGCTCCCCCTCCGCAGCACGACCAGCCACAACGTGGGCTTGGTAGAGTGGCAGACCCGTTTGCAGCACGCGCTTGAGGCGTGCCAGCAGTGCGGCATGACGGGCCAAAGCGAGGCTCAGGGCCTGCCGCGCCTGAGGCGTGCCGTTGGGGGCGTCTTCTTCGTACATCTGACACCACTTGGGGCGCATACGGCTGATGAGTCGATCCCACTCGCCATAGACGGCCGTGGGTCGGCCTGCCGCAGACTCAGTCTGCTGTTCGATGGGTTGCGGTGCGGAGTTGTTGGTATCCCCTTGCGGCTGTCCCTCTTGCGGGTTGCTCGGGGCGCTCAGCGGCGCTGTGGCTGGGGGTGCTTGTGGATCAGCCCCCCATAAGTGGGTGTTGTCATCGCGGTAGGCAGGCTCCACCACGTAGAGCCACGCATTGAAAGGCATGCGCATCTGGCCCACATCATTGCCCAGCAAAGAGGCCGCCTGACGCATGCCCTCTGGCGTGGGTAACGCGGCGTGGTAAAGAGTGCAGGCCTTGCGCACCCACGGGTGGGGGTCGCTGTAAAGCGGATCGAGCAGGCTGCGCTGGACGCGCTGCAACAAGGCCTCGAAAGTGTTGCCGCTTTGCGCGTCGGCCTGGTGCCAGGGTAGCCACAGTGCACGCAGGCCAGGCAGCTCAGCAATCGCCCGCGCCTCAATCCGAGCATCCTCCAAAGTTCCCACCAAGGCGAGTTGGATGGGTTTGAGTTTGCCGCGCGGTTGCGGCACATCGCCATAGGCCAGATGTGCGCAAGCGTGCGCTACAGCGGCACGCAGCAGCAGGGGCTGTTGCCAGTGAACTGGCAGGTACAGCATGGGCGTGGGGACCACCGCAGAATGGGTGATGAGCACTGGCCGTTGGCGGCGTGCTGCATCTGCGGCTATTGACTCGGATTCACCCTGCGCGGCGGGCGGTGCGAGCCGCGCAAAGTGAGGCGCCACGTTCCACAGCGCGCGCACATAGGGCGGCAAGTGGCGTGCGGCGGGCTGCGTTTCGCCGCCGTTGGCTTCTGCGGACGCTGGCCGGTTGGCCAGAGCACTAGTGAGCGAAGGAAGCATCCACTGCGGCGGCCAGTGCGGTGGCCAGATCGGGGTCGTCGCTCAAGGGGCAGGTGATGGCCTGCTGGCAGGCGGCGCGAGGGCTGAGGCCCTGGCGCGTGAGTGCCGCAGCGTGGATGAGCATGCGGGTGGAGGCACCTTCGGCAAGACCGTGTTCCTTGAGGCGGCGGGTCCGTTCGGCAACGACAACAAGTTGACTGGCTAGAACGGCATCGACCTGCCCCTCGTGCGCCACCACAGCGGCCTCCTGCTCGGCACCGGGATAGCTGAACTCCAGCCCAACGAAACGCTGTCGGGTGGAGGGCTTGAGTGTCTTGTGCATGCCCTGGTAGCCGGGGTTGTAGGAAACCACCAGTTGGAAGTCCGGGTGGGCGTGCAGCAGTTCATTGCAGGCAGTCAGAGGCAAGATGCGGCGCGCGTCGGTAAGTGGGTGCAACACCACAGTGGTGTCTGCACGCGCCTCCATCACTTCGTCCAAGTAGCACAGGGCGCCATGGCGCGCGGCTTGCGTCAGCGGGCCGTCCTGCCAGCGGGTACCTTGCGCATCCAACAGCCAGCGTCCCACAAGATCACTGGCCGATAGGTCGTCATGGCAAGCTACGGTGATGAGCGGCTTGCCCAGACGCCATGCCATGTACTCCACAAAGCGCGTCTTGCCGCACCCGGTGGGACCTTTGAGCAGCACCGGCAGGCGCAGGGCATGGGCGGCTTCAAAAACAGCCAGCTCTTCTGCCTGCGGTGCGTAATAGGGCTCGGCGTCCAGCCGCCACGCTTGCAGCGGATGGGTTGGCATCACTTGTGCTGCACAGTGGCGGGATTGGGAATGCCGTCAATCGGGCATTCTTCGGTACCCACCATAGGCCGGGTGATAGCTTCCACCGCCTTTTGCGTGCCCTCGGGGTCGCTGACCCACTTGGAGTAGAACTCATACGGACAGGCGGCCACACCCTTGTCGCCTTCGCGGGAGTTGATCTTGCCGGTATAGCCGCGGTGCAGAAGCTTGAAAAGGTGGTTCTCACTCTGGCCGTTCTTGCGGAAGTCGCGGATCAAGCTGGTGCTGAGGGCTGCGTACTGCACACCGTAGTCCTCTTCACCGCATTCGCCGAGCGTGCGACCATCAAAGCCGATGATGGCACTGTGACCAAAGTAGCTGTACACGCCGTCCCAGCCAGACGCGTTGGCCACGGCCACGTAGCTGTTGTTGGCCCAGGCCATGGCCTTGGCCATGAGCACTTGCTGGTCCTTGGCGGGGTACATATAGCCCTGGCAACGCACGATGAGCTCGGCACCCTTCATGGCGCAGTCGCGCCAGATCTCGGGGTAGTTGCCATCGTCACAGATGATGAGGCTGATCTTCAGTCCCTTGGGGCCATCCGACACATAGGTGCAGTTGCCCGGATACCAGCCCTCAATGGGTACCCAGGGCATGATCTTGCGATACTTCTGCACGATCTCACCCTGATCGTTCATCAGGATCAGCGTGTTGTAGGGCGCCTTATTGGGGTGCTCTTCATGCTGCTCGCCCGTGAGCGAGAACACGCCCCACACCTTGGCCTTGCGACAGGCCTCGGCAAATATCTCAGTCTCGGCACCGGGCACCGTGGCTGCGGTGGCGTACATCTCCTGTGAGTCGTACATGATGCCGTGCGTGCTGTACTCAGGGAAGATGACCAGGTCCATCCCCGGCAGGCCGGATTTCATGCCGACCACCATGTCGGCAATCTTGCGTGCGTTTTCCAGCACCTCCGCCTTGGTATGCAGGCGCGGCATCTTGTAATTAACAACGGCCACACCGACCGTGTCCTTGCTGCTCGAAATGTCACCGTGATGCATGATAAATTTTTCCTGATTTTTAGTGACTGATCATCCAGGGCCGTTTGCTGGGAAAGGCCTTGGCTCCATTGGGCGCGGTAACCGTTGCGCCCCGTTTGTTTGTGCTGCTGCAGCAACCGCAGCCAGCGGGATGGCGCAGGCGGCTGTAGCTTTCGCCGGTATCGCGCGACGACCGGGGTGCATGCTGCGAGCGCTCGTTGGTATCAAAGGCACGCCGCTGTTCGGGCGAGGTGCAGGCCAACCAGGGCGCGCTGACAAACACGCGCGGCGCCTCGGTTCCGCAAGCGGGGCAGGCACAGGGTTCGTTGCGTGCGGCCAGACTGCGAATGGCATCGAAGCCCCCGCAGCTCGGGCACGCATAGTCATAGGTTGGCATCTGCGTGCTCCTGGTGCTTACTTGACGTCGGGCGAGATCGGCATCTGGATGCTGCCATCGAGCATCTTGATGGGACCGGCGGCCGTCGGATTGATGTCGAACTCGAAGATCTCGGTCGGCAACCACAAGGTGGCACAGGCGTTAGGCACGTCGACCACTCCGCTGATATGACCCTGCACTGGTGCGGTACCCAAAATGGAGTAGGCCTGCGCACCGCTGTAGCCAAATTTCTTGAGGTACTCAATGGCGTTCAGGCAAGCCTGGCGGTAGGCGACATTCACATCGAGGTAATGCTGCTTGCCCTGCTCATCCACCGAGATGCCTTCAAAGATTAGGTAATCCTTGTAGTTGGGCGTCATGGGACTGGGCTTGAACACGGGGTTCTTGATGCCGTACTTCGCCATCCCACCCTTGATGAGGTTGACGCGCATGTGCACCCAACCGGCCATCTCGATGGCACCGCAGAAGGTGATTTCGCCGTCGCCCTGGCTGAAGTGCAGGTCCCCCACGGATAGCCCTGCGCCATCCACATACACCGGAAAATACACCTTGGAGCCGCGTGACAGATCCTTGATATCGCAGTTGCCACCATGTTCGCGAGGTGGCACTGTGCGTGCGCCTTCCGCAGCGGCTTTGGCTTTGGCTTCACCGCTGAGCTTGCCCATGTGGGCGGTTGCGGCAAACGGTGGGTTGGCCAGGCCGGGAACACGTGTGGGGTCGGTGTCGAGCAATTCCTGTTCGCGCGTGTTCCAGGCATCGAGCATCTTCTTATCGGGCAGGCAACCGATCAGGCCGGGGTGGATCAGTCCAGCGTATTCGACACCGGGGATGTGTCGGCTCTTGGTGAACATGCCGTTGAAATCCCAGATGGACTTCTGCGCGAGCGGAAAGTGGTCGGTCAAGAAACCCCCGCCATTCTTCTTGCTGAAGAAACCGTTGAAGCCCCAGGGGCTCTCGTCTTTGGCGCCGATGTCGAGCAGGTCCACGACCAGCAAGTCACCAGGCTCCGCGCCCTGCACGCCCACGGGACCGGACAGGAAGTGGACGATGGACAGGTCGATGTCGCGAACGTCATCGGCGCTGTCGTTGTTCTTGATGAAGCCGCCGGTCCAGTCGTAGGTTTCCAGAATGAAGTCGTCACCGGGCTTGACCCAGCAGGCCATAGGCACATCGGGGTGCCAGCGGTTGTGGACTTGTTCGTTTTCGTAAGCGGATTGTTTGAGGTCTACTTTGATGAGGGTTTCAGCCATGGTGTGCTCCTAGTTAAGTGAGTTGAACAAAGTGGGAAATCAGACGGATAGATAGGCCTTGATGCGCTGTTGGTCTGTGTCAGCACGGGCCGTCTCGTGCACCAGACGGCCGCCTTCGATGACGAATAGGCGGTCGGCCACATCCATGGCAAACGAAAGCACCTGCTCCGACACGATGATGGTGATGTCACGCATCTTGCGGATCTCGTTGAGCGCCTTGGCGATGTCCTTGATGATGGAAGGTTGGATGCCTTCGGTCGGCTCGTCGAGCAGCAACACCTTGGGGTCGGTCACTAGCGCGCGGGCAATGGCCAGCTGCTGTTGCTGTCCGCCAGAGAGGTTGCCACCCTTGCGTCCTCGCATATCCCACAGCACCGGAAACAGTGCGTAGATTTCGTCGGGAATGTTCCTGTACTTGGCGTTCTCCAGACCGGTCTGGATGTTCTCCTCGACGGTCAGCGTCGGGAAGATCATCCGCCCTTGGGGAACATAGGCAATACCCTTGGCTACACGACGGAAACTCTCGTCTTTGGACACATCCTGGCCAGCCACCGACACCTGGCCACTCTTGATCGGAAGGATGCCCATCAGGCTTTTGAACAGCGTGGTCTTGCCCATGCCGTTGCGTCCCATGATGGCGACCGTTTCATTGGCCCGCCCTTCAAAATTGATGCCGTGCAATGCCTCGCTTTGGCCATACGCAACGAACAGATCCTTGACTTCCAACATAGTGGGCTCCTGGTTCAACAACAATGCGCGGTCAGTGACCGAGGTAAACGTCAATGACCTTGGGGTCGGCCTGCACCTTTTCCATGGGCCCTTCGGCCAGAATCTTTCCCTGGTGCATGACGGTGACCTTGTGGGCGATGCGCTTGACAAATTCCATGTCGTGCTCAATTACGATCACGGCTCGGTTTTTGCAGATCCGCTGCAAGAGTTCAGCGGTGAGTTCACGTTCGCGAGCGCTCATGCCGGCAATGGGCTCGTCGAGCATCAGCAGCTCGGGCTCCTGCATCAGCAACATGCCGATTTCCAGCCACTGCTTTTGCCCATGGGACAACAGGCCCGCTTCGGTATCCAGCTTGTTACCCAACCCAATGTCTTCTGCGACCACCTGCACGCAAGCTTTGACCTCGTCGGTGCACTTGAACGCCAACGCGCCAAAGACCGAGCGACCCGCTGGATACGACACCTCAAGGTTCTGGAAGACCGACAGGTTCTCGTAGATCGAGGGGGTCTGGAACTTGCGTCCGATCCCCAGGCGCACCCGCTGGTGCTCGGCCATCTTGCTCAGTTCCTGGTTCTTGAACTTGATGCTGCCACCCGTGGCCCGTGTCTTGCCGCAGATCAGATCCAGCAATGTGGTCTTGCCGGCGCCGTTGGGTCCGATGATGACGCGCAGTTCATTGCGGTCGATATACAGCGTCAGCGCATCAATTGCCTTGAAGCCATCAAACGAGACGGTCAGGTCTTCCACCGCCAATGCAAAGTCTGTGTTACTCATGATGTATCTCCGTTGAGCTCAGACGCTCTGGGCGCTGGCGCCATCGGGCAGGGCAGGTTTGCTTGCGATGACCTCTGACGGCTGCGCAGCCCGGGGTATCGACGCTTGCGGTGCCTTGATGGCTGCGTCGCGCAGCGCCTGGCGACGCGCCTTCCACCAGGGCTTGACGTGCTCTTCCCAAACGCCGGCCAGTCCCATAGGGAAGGCCATGGTCACGCCAATAAAGAGTGCTGCCATGAGGAACAGCCACATGTCCGGGAAGCTTTCCGAGAAGTAGGTCTTTCCGGCATTCACAAACAAGGTGCCATACACAGCCCCCACCAGGCTCATACGTCCACCCACTGCGGCATAGATAACCATCTCGATGGACGGCACGATACCGACAAAACTGGGCGACATAAAGCCAACTTGCAGCGAGAACAGTGCACCCCCAATGCCCGACAGAGCGGCAGCCAGGCAGAAGGTAAAGATCTTGAAGTCCGCGACGTCGTATCCCGAGAAACGCACCCGATCTTCCTTATCACGCATGGCCAGCAGTAGCGTGCCAAGCTTGCTGGTCTGCACCTTACGGCAAAGGACCATGGAGCCAATCAACAGTGCGACACATACGTAATAGAGGATGTATTTGGCGCTATCCGTGCGGGTGTCCCAGCCCAACACAGTCTTCAGGTCAGTCATGCCGTTGACACCACCGGTGTAACCCTGTTGACCGATGATCAACACCGTCAGAATGAGCGCAACGGCCTGGGTGATGATGGCGAAGTACACCCCGCCTACGCGCCGCTTGAACATCGCAAAACTAATAACAAAGGCCAGCAACATGGGCACAGCCACCACCGCTGCCAGAGCAAATGGTAGGCTCTTGAAAGGCACCCAGAGTGCGGGAAGGGCAGTAATCTGATTCCAGTCCATGAAGTCCGGAATACCAGGCGTGGACTGAATAGCAGTACTGACAGAATCTGAGGCTTCGAGCTTAAGGAACATGGCCATGGCATAGCCGCCTAGGCCAAAAAATACGCCCTGTCCCAAGCTGAGTACACCGCCGTAGCCCCAGACCATCACCAGGCCGATGGCGACGAAGGCATAGGTCAGGTACTTGCCGACGAGGTTGAGTCGAAAGATGTCAAGTGACAATGGCAGCACCACTGCCAGCAGAACGACTAGTAGCACCATACTAGCGAGCTGGTAGCGCTGGATCCAGGCTTTGAGGGCATTCATGGGGTAGTTCTCCGTGGAAAGTCGTGAAAATCAGCGGCGAATCTTGCTGGCGAATAGTCCTTGTGGCCGCACCATCAGGATCAGGACAATGAGCGACAGCGTGATCACTTTGGCCATGGATCCGGCCAGGAAGAACTCAGTGATGGATTGAGTCTGTGCGATGCCAAATGCAGACACCACGGTACCCAACAGACTGGCAGCGCCGCCAAAGGTAACCACCAGGAAGGAATCCACGATGTAGAGCGAACCCGAAGTGGGACCTGTGGAGCCGATGGTGGTGAATGCTGCGCCGGCAACACCCGCAATGCCGCAGCCGATGGCGAAAGTCAGACGGTCGGTCTTCATGGTGTCAATACCGATGGCATTGGCCATTGACCGGTTGCTCACGGTGGCACGTACACGCAAACCCCAGCGACTTTTGTGCAACGCCAGCAGCACGCCGCAGGTGACGAAGGCCGTCAGTCCCAGCACAAACATGCCGTTAATCGGTATATCCAGGCCTTGGGCCGGTGCCCAAGAACCCAACAACCAGTCAGGCAATGTCGGACTGACTTCTTTGGGGCCTATAAAGGTACGGAACATCTGTTGCATGGCCAGACTCACGCCCCAGGTTGCCAGCAGGGTATCCAGCGGGCGCTTGTAGAGATGGCGGATAAGCGACCACTCCACCAGCCAGCCCACCAGAAAGGAAAAAAAGAAGGCCGCAATGATCGCCAGCGGAAAATAGTAAGAAGCCATCGCGGGTGCAAAGTGCGAGGCCAGTGTGGACCCCAGATAGATGGTGTACGCACCGATGGTCATGAATTCGCCGTGCGCCATGTTGATGACGCCCATCTGGCCAAAGATGATCGCCAGCCCCAGCCCCATCAGAAGCAACACGGCAAAAAGGCTCAGACCGGCAAAACCCTGCATCAGTCCGATATTGAGCAATTCAGAAAAAGTCATTTGGCTGGCTCCAGAAAAACATGAGGCAGGTAGCACCGTGTTGGCGCAGAACCTGCACCAACACGGAACGGGGATAGGGCGGCTTATTGGTAGCCCTTGGGGAATGGATCGGGTTTGATCAGCTCGGGCGATTCGGACACCACCTTGAAAGTGGCGTCGGGCATGCCCATGGCGATGCGCGACTTGCTCCACAGGTGGTGGTTGGGGTCAAGCTTCACGTAGCCTTCGGGCGCTGTCTTGAGTTCAATGCCGGCTTCAGACGCCGCGACGACCTTGTTCACATCGAAGCTCTTGGCTTTCTCCACAGCGGCTTTCCACAGCCAGGGACCGAGGTAACCTGCTTGGGTCACGTCACCAATCACAGCATCCTTGCCATACTTGGCCTTGAAGGCAGCGACGAACTTCTTGTTGTTCTCGTTGTCCAGCGACTGGAAGTACTTCATCGACGAATAGAAGCCTGCGAAATTCTCACCACCCACGCCGGTCATTTCGTCTTCTGTCACCGCGAGGGTCACCAGCAGTTGCTTATCACCGGTAATGCCAGCGGCCTTGAGTGCCTTGTAAAAGGCTACGTTGGAGCCACCGACCACAGCGACAAAAATGCAATCGGGTTTCTGCAGCTTGATCTTGTTCATCAGTGAGCCGAAGTTGGTGCTGCCCAGCGGGTAGTACTCTTCACCCACAACCTTGCCCTTCTGAAAGTTCTCGATGTGCTTGCGCGCGATCTTCATCGAGGTGCGCGGCCAGATGTAGTCGGAGCCGATCAGGAAGAAGGTCTTGGCCTTCTTTTCGGTCTTCGCCCAATCTAGGCTGTAGAGGATCTGTTGAGTCGCTTCCTGACCGGTGTAGATCACGTTGTGCGATTGCTCCAGTCCCTCATAGAAGGTCGGGTAATACAAGAGGCCGTTTTCCTTCTCGAACACCGGAAGCACCGCCTTGCGCGATGCCGAGGTCCAGCAACCGAACACGGCGGCACAGTGATCGTTGATCAACAGCTTTTTGGACTTTTCTGCAAAAGTGGGCCAGTCGGAGGCACCGTCTTCCTTGATCACCTTGATCTTGCGACCCAGCACGCCACCCATGGCATTGATCTGGTCGATGGCCAGTTGTTCGGCCTGGATGGCACCGGTTTCCGAAATGGCCATGGTGCCGGTTGCCGAATGCAACTGGCCGACGATGACTTCGGTATCGGTGACGGCCAGCTTGGTCGAATTGACTTGGGCAGTCGCCTGCGCAGAAGCCAGACCGGGCAAACCGGCAACAGATACGGCACCGAGTGCCTGTAGCATACGGCGTCGGCTGAAATCCGCAGTGGATAGGTTGGGGACGTTGTCATCGGAAGTGTGCTTCATTTAACGCTCCTTGCAGCTTGGGTTGAAAACGAACGGCGGAAATCGCCGCGCTGGTGCGAAGATTAGAGGTAACCCTTGTTTCCATCCATACGTCAATTAACGTAGTTGGCGCGGCTTCAGAGGCAAAACGGGGGTGTGAACGATTCTTGCTTGGCCACTGGTATGCAAATACCCTCCGCACCACCACCGCCCATCGCGCCACAGCCGATTTACAGGTTTCGGCGCGAATACAACTCCTGGGTCGCCGACGAAACCATGGAGGACTACGCCCTGCGTTACACCCCCAAGAGCTTTCGGCATTGGAGCGAATTTCGGGTCGCCAATACTGCGTTTGGCTCCTTGTCGTTCCTGGCCCTGGAGGCCATTGGGGGAGCCATCGCGCTGAATTACGGGTTTTCCAACGCCATGTGGGCCATCCTGACCGTGGGCTTGGTGATCTTTCTGACTGGGTTACCCATTGCCTACTACGCCGCGCGCTACGGGCTGGACATGGACCTGCTGACGCGTGGCGCAGGCTTTGGCTACCTGGGTTCCACCATCACCTCGTTGATCTACGCGGTCTTCACCTTCATCTTTTTCGCGCTGGAAGCCGCCATCTTGGCGTTGGCCTTGCAAATGGTGCTGCCCTTGCCGCTGGAGTGGTGCTATGTGCTGTCATCGCTGGTCATCCTGCCGCTGGCGATGCGCGGAATCACACTGATTTCGCGCCTGCAGGCCTGGACACAGCCGGTATGGCTATTCCTGCTGGTAGTGCCCTTCGTCTGGATTGCGCTGGAGAAGCCCCAGATGTACCACGATTTCATGGGCTTGTCGGGACTGCGCAGCGGCAGCAGCAGCTTTGACCCGTTGGTATTCGGGGCCGCGGCAACCGTCATCTTCGCGCTGGTGGTGCAGATCGGCGAGCAGGTCGACTTTTTGCGCTTCCTCCCCGAGCGCACTGCGGCCAATCGCCTGCGTTGGTGGGGTGCAGTGTTGACGGCGGGGCCTGGATGGATCGTGATGGGCATGCTCAAGATGGCCGGAGGTGCGTTTCTGGCATTCGCCGCCCTGCAGTTTGAAGTCGACCCACTCCGGGCTGCCGAGCCCACCCAGATGTTCCTCGCAGGCTTTACCCAGGCCATCGGCCACCCTGGCCTCGCAGTCATCGTGACCGTCGTCTTTGTGGTCGTATCGCAGATCAAGATCAACCTGACCAATGCCTACGCAGGCTCGCTGGCCTGGTCGAACTTCTTTGCTCGCGTGACCCGCAGCCACCCGGGTCGCGTAGTCTGGCTGGTCTTCAATGTGCTGATTGCCACCCTGCTGATGACCCTGGGCGTTTTTGGAGCCTTGGAAAAGGTGCTTGCGGTCTACAGCAATGTGGCCATTGCCTGGGTGGGCGCTCTAGTGGCGGACTTGGTCATCAACAAACCGCTGGGCTTGAGCCCTCCCGGCATCGAATTCCGCCGCGCCCACCTTTACGACTTCAACCCCGTGGGTCTGGGCGCCATGGTGATTGGGGCCACAGTCGCCTGCTGTGCCTACGCCGGTCTGTTCGGTGCACGGGCAGCAGCCTTCTCGCCGTTCATTGCACTTGCGCTGTCCATGGCGCTGGCCCCGCTGCTGGCCTGGGCCACGCGGGGACGCTACTACTTGGCCCGCACGCCCGATACGCAGTGGCAGCCCGGTGAGATCGTGCGTTGTGCCGTCTGCGAAAACCAGTTCGAGTCGGAAGATATGGCCCAATGCCCGGCATACGGCGCGCCTATCTGCTCCCTGTGCTGCTCGCTGGAATCGCGATGCCATGACCGCTGCAAGAAGGACGCCGGTGCAGGCGATCAATTGCGCGCAGTCGCGGCATGGCTGCTGCCGAAACAGTGGATTCCGAAAGTCAATTTTCGCTTTGGCCAATACCTGTTCGTCATGCTGTCCCTGTGCGCGGTGATGGCGTTTCTAGTCGGTGTGGTCTATGTGCAGGAGAGCCTGAACACACCCGAACTGGTGCTGCGCATGCCCTTTCTCAAGGTGTTTTCGCTGCTGGCCCTGCTGGCTGCCGTCTGCGCATGGTGGGTCGTACTCAGCACCGACAGCAGGCGCATGGCGCAGGACGAATCAGAAAACCAGACCCACCGCCTGCTAGAAGAGATTGATGCGCACCGTCGAACCGATGTTGCGCTGCAATCTGCGAAAGACCAGGCCGACTCGGCTAGCCAGGCCAAGACGCGCTACGTAGCGGGCATGACACACGAGTTGCGCTCCCCACTCAACAGCATCCTGGGTTACACGCAGATCCTGTTGAAAAACCCCCAGATCGACGGCTGGATGCGCGAAACACTGGCCACAATGCACCACAGCGGCCAGCACATGCATGCGCTGATCGATGGATCACTGGAACTGGCCCGCATCGAAGCTGGACGTTTGCGCCTGGACCCGGTACCACTGCCACTTGCCGATCTACTGGAAGACGCCGAGGGCATGTTGCGCCCCCAGGCTGAAAGCAAGGGCTTGCGCTTCTCGGTACAGATGGTGGGAGTCGCACCGACCTACATCCGTGCAGATGCGAAGCGGCTGCGGCAAATCCTCATCAACCTGCTGTCCAACGCGGTGCGTTTCACTGAGCACGGCGAAATCGTGCTGCGGCTGGACTTTCGCCAGCACGTTACCCGCATTGAAGTGATTGACACGGGCATTGGCATTGCACCGCAGGACCAGGAACGCATCTTTTTGCCGTTCGAGCGCGGCAGCGCCGGGCGGCGCGCGAGTGAAACCGGCACCGGGCTGGGGTTGACCATCACCAACCTGCTCACCCAGCTCATGGGCGGGGAGCTGACAGTCTCCAGCGTTCCGGGCAAAGGCAGTACCTTCACCGTGCGCCTTTACCTGCCGGGCATCGCATCGGACACTGTCATTCCACCAAGGCGTGCACACTCGCTACGCTCGGTTATTGGCTACCTGGACCCACGCCGAACCTTGCTGGTAGTCGATGACCAGCCGCTGCAACGGCAACTGCTGGCCGGCCTCCTAATGCCTTTGGGATTTACGCTCAAGGAAGCCGCCAGCGGACGCGAATGCCTGGAGATCGTGCAGCGCGACCCGCCTGACATAGTGCTGCTCAACATCACCATGGACGACCTGGACGGCTGGGAAACCGCTGCACTTTTGCGCCAACTGATGCCACCAGAGAAGCTGCCGATCGTCTTTGTCTCCGCCAACCTGTTTGACCACCAGCCCGAGCGCTTGGTGGAAATGCAATGCCAGGCATTTGTGGGTAAGCCCATCATCGAATCGGAATTGCTGGACGCACTGGAACACGCCCTGCAAATCGAATGGGTTCGGGATAACACGCCACGATCATTAGCAGGATCCAGCCTAGCACACCCTGCCGCCGCCGAGCGCCCCAACCCAGAAAACCTGCCCGACACCCTGCGCGAGGATCTGGGGCGACTGGCCAGACAGGGCCACGCTACGGCCCTGCGGGAAACACTGCGCAAGGCCCTTGCAGCCCATCCGGAACACACCATCACGCTGCACTTCCTTCAGGGTCTGGCCGAGCGTTTCGACTTCCAAACCCTCAGCGTCCAACTTCGTGAACCTGACCATGACCATGACCGATCTCTCTAATGCCCCGTCCTCTGTGCAGCACCATGCCATTTTGGTGGTGGACGATGCACTCGATACGCTGCGCATGCTCGGCGATGCATTGACTTCCGAAGGCTATGCCGTGCTGGCGGCACGGGACGCGCAGGAGGCCCTTGAACGACTGGAAATCGTCATCCCAGATGGCATCTTGCTAGACGCTGTCATGCCCGGCATGGACGGCTTCAATTTGTGCCGAAAACTGAAGGCCACACCCCACTGGGCACACATTCCCGTGGTGTTCATGACCGGGCTTTCCGATACCGAGCAAATCCTCAAAGGCTTCGCCAGTGGTGGCGTGGACTATGTGGTCAAACCGCTGCGCCTTCCCGAGGTCCTGGTGCGCCTGGCAACTCATGTGCGCAACGCACAGGCAACCCGCCTTGCACGCGAGGCGGTGGACGTGGCCGGTCTGGGTACGGTGGTGCTCGATAGTCATGGACGCGTAGCATGGCGCTCGCCGCAGGCTATGCGCTGGCTGGAATCCGCCTTCGGTCCGCAGGGTAGCCAGCAAGCACAGGCCTGGTTGCAGAGCGCCCATGAACGCACCGAGATTGACGCGACTATGCCCGACCACAGCCGTCTTGTGGCACGACATATGGTAGTGCAACATTCGTTCTGTAGTTTCCCGAACCAATGAAACTGGACTCCGTGAAAGGTGTTTCTGAATTCGGTTTTGGATATTTTTAAATCAGGCCC
>NZ_JBAQMD010000023.1:0-24248 GCF_049302455.1 Rhodoferax ferrireducens
GAGCCGCAGGAAGCGGGTCTGCAAATCCGGGTGCGGGTCGATGGTGTGTTGCAAACCCAAACGCTGGCCGACAAACGCATTGCCGGCGCCTTGGCCCAGCGCCTCAAGCTGATGGCGGGGCTTGATATTTCTGAAAAGCGTCTGCCGCAAGACGGCCGCTTCAGCGTCCGCCTGAAAGAGCAAACCATTGACGTGCGCCTGTCCACCCTGCCCACCAGCTACGGCGAATCGGTGGTCATGCGGCTGCTGATCCAGGGCGCGGGCATGCGCCGCCTGGACGGCATTGGCATGCCGGAGGCGATGCTCAAACGCTTTCGCGAAGTACTGGGCCGCAGCGCCGGTCTGGTGCTGGTCACCGGGCCCACCGGCTCCGGCAAAACCACCACCTTGTATGCCGCGCTGGCCGAAATCAACGCCGCCGAACTGAAAGTCATCACGGTCGAAGACCCGGTGGAATACCGCTTGCCCGGCATTACCCAGGTGCAGGTCAACGACAAGATTGAACTGAACTTTGCGCGCGTGCTGCGCGCCACGCTGCGGCAAGATCCTGACGTGATCCTGGTCGGTGAAATGCGGGACGCCGAGACGGCCGAAATCGGCCTGCGTGCCGCCATCACCGGGCATCTGGTGCTGTCAACTTTGCATACCCGCGACGCCATCAGCACGCCGTTTCGGCTGCTCGACATGGGCGTGCCGCCGTTCATGGTGGCCACCTCCTTGCAAGCCGTGATTGCGCAGCGGCTGGTGCGGCTCAACTGCAGTGAATGCGCTGAACCGCAGGAACCCAGCGCCCAGGAGCTGGCCTGGCTCACCAGCATGGTCGAAGCGGGCGATGTGGTGCAAGCCCGACGCGGTCGGGGTTGCAGCGCCTGCAACGGCACCGGCTATGCGGGGCGCCAGGGCATCTATGAACTGTTGGAGATGGATGCCGGGCTCACCCAAGCCGCCTCACACTCCGACCCGGCCACGTTCATGAAGCTGGCCCGCGAGCGCATGAAGGGCCACACGCTGGCGCATCATGTGCTGGCGCTGGTGCGTCAGGGGCGCACGTCCCTGGCCGAGGCCTTGCGCATTGGCTTCGATGTGGACGAAGACCTGGGCGCGCCGGACTAAACCCACATGGCAACCTATGCATGGCGTGGCCGCAACGTCCGGGGCGAAGCAGTTCAGGGCCAGTTAGAGGCCATGACCGAGGGCGGCGTGGCCGACCAGTTGATGTCGATCGGTGTCGCACCGGTCCACATTGCGATTGCGACTGAAAAGACCGTGACTGCCGCCGACAACTGGTTCGCGCGCCTGAACCGCAAGCCGGTGGTGGTCGAAGACATCCTGGTGTTCTCGCGCCAGATGTACACCCTGAACAAGGCCGGGGTTCCCATTTTGCGGGCCTTTGCCGGGCTGCAGGCCTCAGCCACCAAGCCGGCGATGGTCGACATGCTCAAAGACATTCGCGCCAGCCTGGATCAGGGGCGCGAACTGTCCGCCGCCATGGCACGCCACCAGGACGTGTTTGGTGCTTTTTATATTTCGATGATCCGGGTCGGCGAGATGACCGGCCGCCTCACCGAGGTTTTTTTGCGCCTGAACGAACACCTGGAGTTCGAGCGCGACGTGCGCGAGCGCATCAAGCAGGCCATGCGCTACCCCATTTTTGTGCTGATCGCCATGGCGATTGCGGTGGTCATCCTGAACATCTTCGTCATTCCGGTGTTTGCCAAAGTGTTTGCCGGCTTCCATGCCGAGCTGCCGCTGATTACCCGTGGGCTGCTGGGGTTCTCGGCCTGGATGCTGGCCTGGTGGCCCTTGCTGCTGGCAGGCGCCATTGGTGCGGCGGTGCTGATACGCGGCTACTTGAATACGACGGCCGGACGTTACCGCTGGGACGCGCGCAAACTCAAATTGCCCATCGTGGGCGACATTATTTTGAAAGCCACGCTGGCGCGCTTTGCCCGCAGCTTTGCGCTCTCAAGCCAAAGCGGCGTGCCGCTGGTGCAGGCGCTCACCGTGGTGGCGCAGACCGTGGACAACGCTTTTATTGGCAGCCGCATCGAGCAGATGCGCGACGGCATTGAGCGCGGCGAGACCATCACGCGCTGCGCCGCCGCCACCGGCGTTTTTACCCCCGTCGTGCTGCAAATGATCGCGGTCGGCGAAGAAACCGGCGAGCTCGACAACCTGCTGTTCGAAATTGCCGGCATGTACGAGCGCGAGACCGACTACAGCATCAAGGGCCTGTCGGCGGCGATCGAGCCCATCTTGCTGGCCGTCATTGCCGTGCTGGTGCTGCTGCTGGCGCTGGGCGTGTTCTTGCCGCTGTGGAACCTGAGCCAGGCCGCCATGGGCAAAGGCGGCGGCTAGTCGTGCCTGACAAGCGTTTGACAACGGGCCATGTCTCGTTCTGGAACCAGCGCCTGGTCGAGTGGTCGATGCTGGCGCTGGTCATCGTGCTGTTGCTGGGCGTATTGGCCTACAAGGTGCGAGAGGTCCACGCTCAAGCCGAGCTGGCGACCGTGCGCTCAACGCTGGGCAACTTGCGCACCGCTTTTGTGCTCGACCATTTGCGCCGCAGCGTGCCTTCGGGTGCTGGCGCGGCGATGCAAAGCAACCCGTTTGAATTATTGGAACGTCGCCAGCCCAATTATTTTGGCCAAGCCAGCGCCGCGCAAGCGCTGACGGCACCAGCGGGCAGCTGGGTGTTTGACGCGGCCTGCGTCTGCGTCGGCTACCTGCCGCTTGACACCCAATGGCTGCAAAGCCCCACGGGTGACGTGATGGCCTGGTACCAGATCAGCGGTGCGCCCGGGCCACTGCAGTTGAGCGCCAAAGAAGCCTATGTCTGGCAGGGCCAGGTCATGAACTAGCGGCCTGTCGCTGGCGCCGTGCTGTCGCTTGTTGCAATGGTGCAACACAACCCCCTTGAGCGGTACCAGCGCCGCATCCCCATGATTTGGGATAGCTTGGCGTGGACTGTGCAATCGCCCCACCGGCCGACAGTTGGGTGTTTGATGGGGGGGTTCTGGCCGGATCAAGTGCTGAAACAGCCTATATTGCGGGCGCTTAAAACTAGATAAGCCGGGCTGAGTTTGTTCATTTGCCGCGTTACGCTTTGTGCCCGGTCTGTAAAGTCTCCCCATTGCTTAAGGGGGCTCGACTAGAATTTGCCATCTCAAGCTTGCTCAAGTGACATTCGGGCGCGTGTAGGCAGCAGATGGCTTTTATTTTTTTTAACTAGGTAGACAACATGAAACAAGTGCAACGTGGCTTTACTTTGATTGAGCTGGTGATGGTGATCGTGATTCTGGGCGTGCTGGCTGCGGTGGCATTGCCGAAGTTCATTGACTTGAAAGCTGATGCGCAAGCGGCGGCAGTTCAAGGCGTAGCGGGTGGTATTGCATCGGCGAGCGCTGTGAATTACGCGGCGCGTAGTGTCACACAGAGCCATGGAACCAAGACATCAAATATGTCTTGCCAAAATGCTGCGGCTGCCATTCTGCAAAGCGGGGTTCCAAGTGGCTATACCGTTGCCGACGTTACAACCCCAGGTGTTTCAGCGACACCAGGTACAGCCAGTGACTGCACGGTAACTCAAACTGACGGCGGCAAAACAGCGACCGCCGTGATTATCAGTATCAATTAACGAATTCTCGATCTGTTGCCAGCAATCGGTGGCACCCAAAGAGCAGTCGGGTTTGTTTCCCTACTGCTCTTTTTTTGTTTCAAGCAACCCGCTTTTGCTATAGCTATAGCAACGCTCGATACCACAGCGGAACCTGGCTAATGAAGTCGCCTTTTTGGTTAGCTGGGACGGTCATCAGCCCAGCCCGAAATGCGCTCAATGCATTGACATCGTCATGCACCGCAGGATCAGCATAAATTTTCCCCAATCGCAGATAGCCGTCAGCCGCTTGCTCAGGCCAGGTCTGGTTGCGCAGTTCCAGTGATCGAATGGCGAGCGGCCAGTTATGAGTTTCCAATCCCATGGCGTAGCCCGTCATCAGCAGCGAAAAATCATATTGCCCCCGGTCATACGCACCAATTATTTTTTGCAGCGCTTGTACCTGTTGGCCAGTACGGTTGAGAAGTGCAACTTCCAGCGCCGTTGACCCAGGCGCATCTGGATGCAGGCGCTGCCACTGTTGCAGCGCGCCCATCGCTCGGTCGTACTGGCCAAGCTGCGTATAGCCCCGCGCTATGTTCGACCATATTTCTGCAATGTTCGGGCGTGAGCCCGCCACGGATTCCCAAATCCACACCGCATCAGCCCAGTCGCCACTGGCGGCCAGATTGTTGGCGACCGTGGGGGTGAGTTTGCGGTAATGCGGGTTGATGGCAACGCCTTGGCGAATATCCTGCAGCAATTGTTTTCTTTTGCTTTCAGACAGCTTGGGGTCGGAGGACCTTATCTGATGGGAATAGAAAGCCAGCTTGACCGCGCCAACAATCTTCCGTTCTGCCTGCGCCGCCTGCTGTGTGATGTACGCCGTCAACACCGTACAGCACAGCAAGCCGGCCAGCGTCGCGCGCGAATAGCCAGGCCGCCAGCGCAGTGGCGCAGCAAAGAAGCTCTCCCGCACGCCCAGCCGCGCGTCCGATCCCGCCAATATCGCCAAGCCCAGCGCCAACAGCGCCCCGGTGCTGGCCAGTCGCCAGGGGAACCCGGCATTGCTCACAATCAGCAGCGCCAGCAAGCCGGCCAGGGTGAGTGCCCGCAACGGCGCCTCGGCCAGGTCGACACCTTGCAGCCGCCAGGTTTTGCCAGCGGCGATCAGCAAGTAGGCGAGCAATACCGCGATGAATAAGCCGCCCACCAGCACACCATATTCGCTGAGCAGTTGCAGAAATTCGTTGTGCGCGTAGTAGTCGGTCTCCAGGCCCTCGCCGATGCGCTGGTAAAGCGGAATCTGCACTTCCCAGGCGCCAGCGCCAACACCCGTCAAGGGATTGGCGATCATCATGCGGGCAGTTGCCTTCCACATCACAGCGCGAATCGAGAAGGATCGTTCGGTGTATTCCTTGCCCTCGGTCATGGAGGAGGCGCGCAGATAGCTGCGCTGCAATGCGGTGCTGCCCGTTTTTTCCTGGATGATCTTGACGTTGCCGCTGGGCAGCGATCCCAGACCCAACACGCCCGCCACCAGCACCAAGCCGACCATTGCTTGCTTGGCCCGGCTCCAACGTACAAACACAAATTGCCGGCGATACCGGATCAGAATCAGCGCCAACACCGGCACCAGCACCAGCAGAGCCAGCAAGGCCGAGCGCGTGCCGGTCATCATGAGTGCGACCACGTTCAACGCCAGCGACAGCGCCACCGGTGCGAGCCAGCGCGACGCCCGCAGATTGGCCAGCACATAGACTGAAAACGGCAACGCACTCACCGCATATTCAGCAAAAAAATTGCGGTTGATAAAGGTGGAGGCTGGCATCGGCCCCTGCGGGAACAGACCCAAGTCGAACCAGAACTGCGAGACGGCCCAGACGGATGCCACCAGCGCGCCGCCATGAATGCCCCACGCAATCATCGGCAGGTTGTCGCGCGTGATGGTGTTCAGCCCCAGCCACAGCAGCAAGCTCAGCAAAAACCAGCGTATTGCCTCCACCCCCGCCAGGTAAGTGTGCGACCACGCCATACTGCCCAGCGCGTACACCATCAGCGCCAGCGGCAGCCACACCAGGCCGTGCCACAGCAGCGGCGCTGTGCGCTGGCGCTGCTGCCAAACGAACACCAGGGCGGCCGCCAGCACGCCAAACGCCACCAGCGCGGATTTCAGCGTGTCTTGCAGCATCAGTTCGCTCGGTACGCCCACGGCGGGCACCACCAACATCATCAAGGCCAGCACGGCGACGGGCCAGCTCGCGGGGTCGAGCCGCCTGGGCAGAAGAGAGGCTAGGCCCAAATCAACTCCGACCGGCGTTTCAGGGTGGAAGGGCATGGTTTAGAGAAATTTCTATTCAGTCACGGAAGGACTGACATTATGGTGGTCGCCAGTCTGCGCCTGCGGGGGATCGGGCTTGGCTTCAATTTATATGCCAAATCAGCCTGTAGCCCCCGTCAATCCTCCGCAAGCAGCTACTGAATTAATAGTATTTTTGACAGTCAAGCCGGCAATGCCGCGTCTTGCGTCACCACCTCACCGCGCAGCGTGAAGGTGCGTGTCTCTGTAATGTTCACATCCACCATCTGCCCGATCAGGCGCGGCTGGCCACAGAAGTTGACGACCCGGTTGCACTCGGTGCGGCCCATCAGTTCGGTGCTGTCGCGCTTGGAGGCACCCTCCACCAGAATGCGCTGCACCGTCCCCAGACGGCTCTCCGAGATGCGCTTGATGCTGTCGTTGATGACCGTCTGCAAATGCTGCAGGCGGCGCAGTTTGACCTCATGCGGGGTGTCGTCATGCAGATTGGCCGCCGGGGTGCCGGGGCGCGGGCTGAAGATGAAGCTGAAACTGTTGTCAAAGCCCACATCGTCGATGAGTTTCATCATCTTGCTGAAATCCTCTTCGGTTTCACCGGGGAAGCCGACGATGAAGTCGCTGCTCAGCGCCATGTCGGGGCGGATGGCGCGCAGCTTGCGCACCGTGCTTTTGTATTCCATAGCGGTGTAGCCGCGCTTCATGGCCATCAGGATGCGATCCGAGCCATGCTGCACCGGCAGGTGCAGGTGGCTGACCAGCTTGGGCAACTTGTCGTAGGCCGCAATCAGTGAGGGCGTGAACTCGTTGGGGTGGCTGGTGACGTAACGGATGCGCTCAATGCCGGGAATGTCCGACACGTATTCCAGCAGGGTGGCGAAGTCGGCCATCTCGCTTGAGAGCGCGCTGGCGTCGCCAATCATCCGGGACCGCCAGGCGTTGACGTTTTGCCCCAGCAGCGTGATTTCTTTCACGCCCTGATCCGCCAGGCCGGCGACCTCGACCAGCACATCTTCAAACGGGCGGCTCACTTCTTCGCCGCGGGTGTAGGGCACCACGCAGTAGCTGCAGTACTTGGAGCAGCCTTCCATGATGCTCACGAACGCGCTGGCGCCTTCAACCCGGGCGGGCGGCAGGTGGTCAAACTTTTCAATCTCGGGAAAGCTGATGTCCACTTGCGAGCGGTTGAGCCGCTCGCGCTCGGCCAGCAGTTGCGGCAGGCGGTGCAGGGTTTGCGGGCCAAACACCACATCGACATAGGGCGCGCGCTCGATGATGGCGGCACCTTCCTGGCTGGCAACGCAGCCACCGACGCCAATCAGCGCGCCTTTCTTCTTCAGGTGTTTGACACGCCCCAGGTCGGAGAACACTTTCTCCTGCGCCTTTTCGCGCACCGAGCAGGTGTTGAACAAGATCAGGTCGGCTTCTTCCACGTTGTCAGTGGGCTCGTAGCCCTGCGCGGCGCCCAGCACATCGCTCATCTTGTCCGAGTCGTACTCGTTCATCTGGCAGCCGTAGGTTTTGATGAAGACTTTTTTGCTCATGGTGAAACTCACTCAATTACTATGAATTAGATAGCTACTAACGCCCTATTGACGGTGGCTAGAGCCTGATTTGTTATAAATGTTCTGGGCGCGCAGCCAAGCCGCTGGTCGGGCTGGCCAAGCGCCTGCCGTGGCTATTGCCGGGGAAACTTGGGCAACTGGTCAAACGGCGTTTTGCCGTCGTCAGTTTTGGGCTTGTCGGCGTCCGAGCCAAAGACAAAGTTGGTCACCGGCTCCATGCCGGCACGTTTCTCTGCCGCTTCTTCAGGGCTCAGAATCCACAGTTCGTGAATCAGCCCTTGCATGTCGCGCCGGTAGTTCACCAGCACGCTTTGTCCCACCAGGGAGGCCGACAGCACCAGGGCGTCGTTGACACCCTTGATGCGGGCGCCGGGTGAGAGTCGCGCCGGCGCGCCGTTGATCAGCACCTCGGGCGGCATTGTGACCACCAGCGTGCCGCGCTGGGCGGTGGCGGGAAACTGGCGCACGCCGGTTTGCGCGCAGGCCAGGTTGAAGCTCAGGGCCGAGGCGCTGAGCACAAGGAGGCAAAGCCTCCTGAGAAAATGGTGGGGGTTTGGAGTCAGGCAGCGGTTCATGGTGTTTGTCCAGAGGCTGAAAAAGCGCTTGCGGGATGCCGGCGACGTGGCGCAAGTGTAAATGACGCACCGCTGCCCTGCCCCCCGTGCGTCTTCAGCCCGCCCGGCGCGCTTTGACTGCCGCCGCCAACACCTCCAGCAATTTGACCGAGTCGTCCCAACCCAGGCAGGCGTCGGTGATGCTCTTGCCGTATTCCAGCTTGGACAGGTCATCCTTGCCCGGCGTGAACTTCTGGGCGCCGGCAGTCAAGTGGCTTTCCACCATCACGCCGAACACACTTCTTGAGCCGCCGGCAAGCTGCGCGGCAATGTCGCGTGCCACGTCGAGTTGCTTCTCGTGCTGCTTGCTGCTGTTGGCGTGGCTGCAGTCGACCATCAAGGTCGCCGGGAGTTTGGCTTTTTCGAGGTCTTTGCACGCTGCGGCGACGCTGGCCGCGTCATAGTTGGGAGCCTTGCCACCGCGCAAGATGACGTGACAATCTTTATTGCCTTTGGTTTGCACGATCGCCACCTGACCATTCTTGTGCACCGACAAAAAGTGGTGCGCGCCGGCGGCGGCCTGAATCGCGTCGGTGGCGATCCTGATGTTGCCATCGGTGCCGTTCTTGAAGCCTATCGGCGCCGACAGCCCCGAGGCGAGTTCGCGGTGCACCTGGCTCTCGGTGGTGCGCGCGCCAATCGCGCCCCAGGAGATCAAGTCGCCCAGGTACTGGGGCGAGATCACATCCAGAAACTCGCTGCCGGCAGGCAGGCCCAGGCGGTTGATCTCGATCAGCAACTGGCGCGCGATGCGCAGGCCTTCGTCGATGCGAAAGGTTTCATCCAGATACGGGTCATTGATCAGGCCCTTCCAGCCGACGGTGGTACGGGGTTTTTCAAAGTAGACGCGCATCACAATCTCTAACGTGTCGGCGTACTTTTCGCGCTGCACCTGGAGCTGGCGCGCGTAGTCCAGCGCGGCGGCCGGGTTGTGGATGGAACACGGGCCAATCACCACCAGCAAGCGGTCATCCTTGCCCGCCATGATGTTATGGATGCGCCGGCGGGTGCTGCTGATCAGCGACTCCACGGCCGTTCCGTGAATGGGGAAAAAGCGGATCAAATGCTCAGGAGGCGGTAACACGGTGATGTCCTTGATGCGTTCGTTGTCAGTCTGACCGGTGCGGTCGGTGGCATTGGCGGCAACGTTCGCATACCAGGCATCGGTGCTGGCAGCAATGGATTTGGCAGTCATGTGCAATTCCTCAGTTCATCAAAAAAAGTCATAAAAAAACCGCCGGGGTAGCCGGCGGTTTTTGGAAGATCAGGACGTTTGGTTTGGGTACGTTCAGAACTCTCTACCGCCGCAGGCGACAAGAGAACCAAAAGTAGCTAAAGAAAAAACAGAACGATTTCATGGGCTTCACTTTAGCATAGTCGGGCCAGCGGCTCATTTCTGAACAAAGCCGTTGAATTGATAGGCCACCGACAAGCCCGCCACGTTGGCCTTGAAATCGCCACCACGCATGGCCTGAATGCGCCCTGCCGTGGCCAGCACCGACACCTGCTTTGTCCAGCGGTAGCCAATTGAAGCATTGAGTTGACCCACCAGTCCACCACCCACTGCCAGACCGCCGCCGCCGGCCGCACCCACCAGGGCTTCGCCCTCGGCAAACCAGCGCTGCGACAACTGCCGCTGCACACCGGCACCAACCTGCCCGGTCATGTAGGCCCCCGCCTCGCCGGCATAAGCGGCCAGGCCCTGACCGGTGACAAACCACTGGGGCGTCACAAAATAGTCAAGCTGCACGCCCAGATTGCTCACCGACTCGTCGACATACTGGTTGCGCCACTGGGGTGACGCCTTGAAATAGGTCTGGTTTGCCACCCGCACGCGCAGGTTTTCTGCGTCAAAACCACCCAGCGCGGGCCAGGAAATACGGTTGCCAGAGACCCCCGGCAAACCAAACTGGTAGTTCAATTTGAGGGCCGCACTTTGCGCCCTGAAGCTGCGTGAGGGCGCACGCACTTCGCCCACCGAGAACTCCAGCGCGGTACGCTCGCTCAGGTTTTGCTGCAGCGAAACCCCCGCATCCAACAGCAAACCCCCGCCGGTGTCAGTCCCGCCCCCGCCCGCCGGGCCGGCCGCGACATGAAGTTTGATCGCACCGCCGCGCCAGAGCGGCATGCGGTAGCCAGCGCCGGCCAGAATCTGCATGTAGCCATTGCTCTGGCCACCCATGGCGCCTTCCGACTCCAGTTTGACAAACCAGTTGGAGTCCATGTAAGACAGCCATTCGACGCCGACCAACTGCATGCTGCTGTGTTGCGGCTGGCCATCGTCGCGCAGCACGGAGGCCGGGATTTTGTAGCTGCGGGCCACCAGCGCAAACTCATTGCGGTGGGACGACACGCTGGCGCCCTCTGCCGTGCCGGCACGGGGCAGGGTATCCCAACCCGGACTCAACAAACTGTAGAACGGATATTCGTAGCGCACATAGGGCTGCGTGCTGCGAATCACACCCGACGGAAACCGCACATGGCTCACGCCAAAGGCAAAATTACCGACGCTTGGCATCTCGTAAGTCAAACCCACGTCGCCCCGCAGCATCAGACCACCACCCGACAAGGCGCTGGTGCCACCACGCCCGCCACCGGCGCCAACAAACAAACCGGTGTGAGCCAGCCAGCTTGGATTGAGCCGCTGGCGCCACTCACCCGCCAGCCCCAGCGTGATGAAACCGCCACGGTCACCGCGCACGGCCCCGTAACTGCCCACACCCAATCGCAGCTGCTCACTCACATCAAACATGAGGTCGCCGGCGACCATGCCCATTTTTTCGCCACCCGGCAGTGCCAGCGTTTCAGAGGTCAAACGCCAGGTCGTGGCGGTCGGCTTCAGTCCGGCAGTCGGTTCGCTATTGCCCTGGGCATGACCCAAGGAAGACCCCAACAAGCCACCGGCACACAGGCTGGCCATCAACAAGTTTTTCACGCCGTGCCTCCCACCGTCAGACCATCGATGCGCAAGGTCGGTTGCCCCACGCCCACCGGCACACTCTGGCCTTCTTTGCCGCAGGTGCCGACACCGCTGTCAAGCTTCAAGTCATTGCCGATCATGCTGACGCGCTTGAGCACATCCGGGCCGCTACCAACGATGGTCGCGCCCTTGACCGGGTACAGGATCTTGCCGTTTTCAACCCAGTAGGCTTCACTGGCCGAAAACACGAACTTGCCCGAGGTGATATCCACCTGGCCGCCGCCAAAGTTGGTGGCGTACAAGCCCTTCTTGATGCTGGCCACGATCTCTTCGGGGGACTTGTCCCCGGCCAGCATGTAGGTGTTGGTCATGCGCGGGATCGGCACATGGGCGTAGCTCTCGCGCCGGCCGTTGCCCGTCGGTGCCACCCCCATCAGACGCGCATTCATGGCGTCCTGCATATAACCCTTGAGAATGCCATCTTCAATCAGCACATTGCGGGCGCTGGTGTTGCCTTCATCATCGACATTGAGCGAGCCCCGGCGGTCGGCGATGGTGCCGTCATCCAGCACGGTCACGCCTTTGGCGGCGACACGCTGGCCGACCCGGCCACTGAACGCGCTGGAGCCCTTGCGGTTGAAGTCGCCCTCCAAGCCATGGCCAATCGCCTCGTGCAACAAGATGCCGGGCCAACCGGGGCCAAGCACCACGGTCATCTCACCGGCGGGCGCCGGGCGGGCTTCCAGGTTGACCAGCGCGGCTTTGACCGCCTCATCAACGTATTGCGTGATCTGCGCCTCATCAAAATAAGCCAAGCCGAAGCGGCCACCGCCGCCGGCCGAGCCCATTTCACGCCGCATCTTGGCACCTAAGCCCTGCTCGGCAATTACCGTCACCGACAGTCGCACCAGCGGGCGGACATCGGCCGCCAGCGTGCCGTCGGCACGCGCCACCAGCACCACGTCGTATTCGCTCGCCACGCCCGCCATGACCTGCGCCACGCGCGGGTCCTTGGCACGGGCCAGTTGCTCCACTCGCTCCAGCAACTTGACCTTGGCCGCGCTGTCAAGCGTGGTGATCGGGTCCAGGCCGGGGTACAAGGAACGCCCATAAGCTATCTTTTTTGTAGCTACTCGCGCCCGCCTTGTCTGGGCTACAGCCGAAATTGACCTGACCGTGCGGGCCGCATCCAGCAGCGAGGACTCGGAGATGTCATCCGAATAGGCAAACGCCGTTTTCTCGCCGCTGACCGCGCGCACGCCGACACCCTGGTCAATGCTGAAGGAGCCGGTCTTGACAATGCCTTCTTCCAGGCTCCAGCCCTCAGAACGCGTGTATTGAAAATACAGGTCGGCTTCGTCCACCTGATGCGCCTTGATTTCTTTTAAGGCCTGGGCCAGGTGGGATTCGTCCAGCCCAAAGGGCGTGAGCAGCAGGGACTTGGCTAGGCCTAAGCGTTCAAGAGTGGGTTCGCGAGAGATCATGGATTCATTTTAGGTGGTGCGCCGATAATCACCATGACATGCTGCCTGATAACCCCGCCTCTTGATGCTGACGACGCCGGCCTCGCACCACAAACCGACGCAACCCATGCGGGTGGCCGGGGTCGTCTTCTTGCTGGCGGCCATGCTCAGCGCCGGTCTGATCTGGCACCAGGAACGCCAGCGCAGGGAGCATGCGCGCGCCGAGGTTTACACATTGGCACAAGACCGTGCCAGAGCGGCCCGGGAACAGCTGGATCGCGCCCTGTCTGCCATTTACGCGATGGCCGCGCTGGTCCAGCAGGGCCGTGGTCAAGTGGATAACTTCGACGCGGTGGCCACCAGGATGCTGCCCTTTTACCCGGGTGTGTCGGTGCTGATTCTCGCCCCGGGCGGCGTCATTCGTAACGCAGTGCCGCTGGCTGGCAATGAAAAAGCAATTGGCCTGGATTTGCTGACAGACCCGGTGATGCGCCAGGAAGCGCAGCGAGCGCGATCGACCGGGCAACTCACGCTGGCCGGTCCGCTTGAACTCAGGCAAGGCGGCTTGGGCTTGGTGGCCAGATTACCGATCTACCTCGACAACGCTCAGGGCACGCCAGAGTTCTGGGGTTTCACCAATGTGGTGATGCGTTTTCCGCAGACCCTGGAGTCGGCCCACTTGCCCAGCCTGCTTCAGCGTGGACTGGATTACAAACTTTGGCGCGTCAACCCCGAAACAAAGCAGACTCAAATCATCGCGGAATCACAGTCTGCGCCGTTGATCGAGCCGGTCGTCCAAGGTTTTGAAGTGCCCAACGGCGTCTGGACGCTCAGTGTGGCGCCGCGACTGGGCTGGGGCGACCGGGCAGGTTTGGCCGGCAAGACTTTTATCGGGCTGTTGTTTTCATGGCTGCTGGCCTATCTGGCCAAACTTCTGACGCGCCAACGCGCCTACAAGGTCAATCTGGAGCAGCAGGTGAGTGAACGCACCGCCGAAATCCAGGCATCAGAGCGACAACTCAGCGCCACGCTGGACGCCATACCGGATCTTTTATTTGAGATGGACTTGAACGGACGTTACCTGCTGTGCCATTCGCCGCGCGCCGACCTGCTTGCCGCACCGGCGCAGGCCCTGCTTGGCAAGACGGTGTCCGAGGTGCTGCCTCCTGCGGCCGCCGAAGTGGTGCTGCAGGCCCTCAAACAAGCGCATGAACTCGGTCTGGCCCACGGTCAGCAATTTGAACTGGCGTCGCCAGAGCAAGACCGGTGGTTTGAGCTTTCGGTGGCACGCAAGGCGGTCAGCGCCGGCCAGGAGCCGCGCTTCATCGTGATCTCGCGCGAGATCACCGAGCGCAAACAGGCCGAGAAAGACATCCAGAAACTGGCCTATTTCGATGCGTTGACCAGCCTGCCCAATCGCAGCCTGCTCAACGACCGCATCCGCCACGCCCTGAGCGAGGCCAACCGGCGCCAGGAATCACTGGCCTTGATGTTTCTGGACCTCGATCACTTCAAGAACATCAATGACACGCTCGGGCATGGGGTGGGCGACCAACTGCTGGTGGCGCTGGCGGCGCGAATGCAGTCGGTGGTGCGCGAACAGGATACGGTGGCGCGCCTGGGGGGTGATGAGTTCATCCTGCTGCTGCCAGACACCGGCTCCAAGGGCGCGGCGCGCGTGGCCCAGAAGTTGCTGCAAACCGTCAGCCTGCCGGTGCAAATCGGGCCGCACGAACTGACGGTGACGCCCTCCATGGGCATTGCCCAGTACCCGCGGGACGGCGACGATCTGGAGACCCTGTCCAGACGCGCCGACATCGCCATGTACCGCGCCAAGCAAAGCGGACGCAACGGCTACCAGTTTTACACGACCGAAATGCAGCTCACGACCGACCGCGCACTCCAGATTGAAAACGCCTTGCGCCGCGCACTGGAGCGCGATCAGTTGCGCCTGCACTACCAGCCCCAGTTGTCGCTCAGCACGAACAGAATAGTCGGTGTCGAGGCGCTGCTGCGCTGGCAGCATCCAGAGCTGGGGCAGGTCGCGCCGGCCGAATTCATTGCGATTGCCGAAGCCAGCGGTCAGATTCAAAGCATCGGTGAATGGGTGCTGCGCACCGCTGCCCGGCAAGCCAAACAATGGCGGGATCTGGGCCTGGCGTCGATGACGATGTCGGTCAACCTGTCCGCCGTGCAGTTTCGTCACCCCGATCTGCCCGAGCTGGTGGCCAGAATATTGGCCGAGGCGCAACTGCCGCCCCAATTTCTTGAACTGGAGTTGACCGAAGGGGTGGCACTGCATGACCCGCTGGGCGCCATTGCGGTCATGGAGCGCATGCACCAGCAGGGCGTGAAGATTTCAATCGATGACTTTGGCACCGGCTACTCGTCGCTGAGCTACCTCAAGCGCTTTCACGCCTGCCAGATCAAGATCGACCAGTCATTTGTACGCGACATCACCGACGACCCGGAAGACCTGGCCATCGTCAATGCCATCATCAGCATGGCCCACAGTCTGGGCATGAACACCATCGCCGAGGGGGTTGAAACCCAGGCGCAATTGACCTTGTTACGCGCGCACGGCTGCGACGAGGTGCAGGGGTATTTCTTTTGCAGACCCCAAGCACCTGAGGAACTGGTGGCTTTTCTGCGTGCGCACAGTTAACATTGATTCGCTGAGGGCAGAACTGGCGTTACGACTGCACCAGCCGCTTGGACTTGGCAATCGACATCAATATCCCCAGCGCCATGCCCAGCGTGACCATGGCCGTGCCGCCGTAGCTGATGAAGGGCAGCGGCACCCCCACCACCGGCACAATGCCGCTGACCATGCCCATGTTGACAAAGGCGTAGGTAAAGAAGATCAGCGTGATGCTGCCGGCCAGCAAGCGGGAAAACAGCGTGGGTGCTTCCAGGGCAATGACCAGGCCGCGCAGGATCAGAAACACAAAGCCGGCAATCAGCAGCAAATTGCCAATCAGCCCGAATTCTTCCGAAAATGAAGCAAAGATGAAGTCGGTGGTGCGCTCGGGGATAAATTCAAGATGCGTTTGCGTGCCCTGCATAAAACCTTTGCCCCAGAAGCCGCCCGAGCCAATCGCAATCATGCCCTGAATGATGTGAAAGCCCTTGCCCAGCGGGTCGCGCGACGGGTCCAGCAGGGTGCAAATACGCTGCTGCTGGTAGTCGTGCAACACCGGCCAACGCATACCGTCGGCACACAGCTGCGGCTCAAAGCCCACCAGCAATCCCACCCCCAGCACCCCCAACAGCAGCGGCGGCACGATCCACTTCCAGGACAGACCGGCGAAGAAGATGACCGACATGCCCGCCGACAACACCAAAATGGCGGTGCCCAGGTCGGGCTGCCTGACGATCAAGCCGATCGGCAGCGCCAGCAGCACCCCCGCCACCGCAAAGTCCAGCGGACGCAACTGCCCTTCGCGTTTCTGGAACCACCAGGCGAGCATCAAAGGCACGGCGATCTTGAGAATTTCGCTGGGCTGGATGGTGATGCCCACGTCAAGCCAGCGCCGGGCGCCTTTTTTGGTGACACCAAAGATGGCCACCGCAATCAGCAGGGTGACCCCCAGCACATACAGCGGCAACGCCAGCGCCATCAGCCGCTGCGTCGGAATCTGCGCCACCACAAACATGAGGAAGCCCGCCAGCAACATATTGCGGCCATGGTCCTCAAAGCGCGTGCCGTGGTCGTAGCCCGAGGAGTACATCGTCAGCAAGCCGGCACAGGCGAGCATGAACACGGCGAATGCCAGCGGGCCGTCAAAGCCGCGAAACCAGGGCGTGATGCGTCGCCAGGGGTGAATTTTTCCAAATTGTTGCGCCATGCGTGGATTATCTCGTGACTGATCAATTCAGCTCGATTTCCACCACGGTATTGCCCGCAACGCTGGTGATCAGCAGGCTCGCGGCGATGGCAGCGGCCCGCTCGCGCAGCGAGCTCAGGCCCCGGCGCTTCACGCGCTCGGGCTCGAAGCCGCAGCCATTGTCAATCACCCGCAGCCGCGCGCCACCCTGCCCTGTGCTGCGCAACTCAATGCGCAACTGAGTGGCGTGCGCGTGCTGCAGCACATTGGACAGCGACTCAAAGACCATGTACTGCAGCTGTCGCATGGCCGCGTGATCGAGCCGGGCCAGCGGCAAGACCAGGTCCACATCCCATTGCAGCTCGATGTCGGACGCTTTAAAGCGCGGCTCCAGCCGGTAGCGCAGGTTGGCCAGCAAGGCCGTGATGTCACCCGGCGAGAGGTTCATCGCGTCAATCGACAGCTTGAGCTGGTCCAGCGAGTCGCGCAGCGTCTGCAGCACCTCCACGTGGTTCGCCTGCCCGGATTCCATCTGGCGGATGGCCGTGCTGATGTGGGCGCCCACGCCATCGTGCATGTCGCGCAGAATACGCGTGCGTTCGGCGGTGCGCTCCTGCTCGCGGGCGAGTTGTTCCACGCGCCGGTAGCTCTGCGCCAGCTCCTGCTCCTTCTGCGCCACGCGCGCCGCCAGATTGGCGTTGAGGTCGCGCGCCTGCGCGCTGGCCACGCGAAAGCGCATGATCACGATGTAAAGCAGCGTCAGGCCGAACAGCACCGAGCTGTAGCGCAGCAAGGTGTTGCCGCCGTAGGCCTGGCTGAGGCGAAACACATACAGATCGCGCAAGCCCACCAGCGTGTTCCACAACACCACGGCCGCCACGATCTTGTGCGGCAGCGAGGCACCGCGCACCGCCTTCCAGATGAAGGTCGCGACGAAGATCAGGGCGGTGAGTCCCAAGGCCGCGTAGAAAAGCGTCATCGCGAGCGGATAGCCGTACACCAGCGAGGTCGTGCCAGCCGCAACACTCGCCACCAGCAACAGGGCCAGCCAGCGGCGCAGCCAGGTGACCGCCCTCAGACGGCTCCAGCCGGCCACCTCGGCGCAAAACAATATCATGCTGCCCACCCACACCGTCGCCGCCATCAGTGCCACCATGCCCCACCACGGCCAGAGCAAGGGCGGGTGCTCGATGATGGCGTCGCTGACGGCGACCGTCCAGCACAATTCGGCCACGCCCGCATACAGATACAGCGGGTCGCGCCGGGGACGTCCCGGCCCGGCGGCATCGACCTGGGTCGCCCATAAGGCGAACGCCGCCAGACCGATCAGCAGGCTGGCGATGACCACGATGAACGAGCCCGTGCTGCGCCAGCGGTAGTCGTGCAGATAGAGCGGATAGACCTCCTCGTCCGGCCCCAGGGTCAGCGGGGCCAGACCGCCACGGCGGCCCACATCGGCCCGGATCTGCACACGAAACAGGTTGTGGGTGCGCAGCAGGCCGGGCGAAATCAAGATATGGCGCGGCGCCTTGGCAAAGTCCGGGCCGTTTCCATGCTGCAAGTCACCGTTTTGCTGCAGCAGGGCGCCGTTGAGCCAGATTTCATAGGCATTGCCGAGCCGGGGCAGGTACAGGCCGAAGGGCACCGTCGGCGCCTGTGCCAGCTCGAACGGCAGCTCAAAAGTCGCCTCACCAGCCAGGCCCGCGTGATGGCGGTCCCAATGGTAGGGCAGGCTGACCGTCTCGCGCGTGGTCTGACCCTGCACCGTCACCAGCGCTTGCGCCTGGCGCAACTCCAGCGTCAGGGCCTGCGCCGACACGGCCAGACCGGCGAACACCAGAGCGCAACAGCAAAGAAGTAAACGTTTTAAAAGGCAGCAAGGCTTCATGGAGCAGCGCATCTTAGCGAAGCTTTATGCGTCGCATCAAACGCCCGCTCCCATACCCGGCTTCAGTCATGCCCCGACAGCAAACCCATGCGCGTGGCTTCAAACACCGCCTCGCTTTTGGAATGCACGGACAATTTCCCGTAGAGGTTCTTGATATGCGTCTGCACGGTGTGAACACTCAAACCCTGCAAACGGGCAATTTCCGCGTAAGAAAAACCCCGGGCGATCAAGGCCAGAACTTCCTGTTCGCGTGGCGACAGCAGGCCGCGCTGCGACTTCGCCTCACCGTCCTCAATTGCTTCAGTTTTGATAGCTATAGACGAAGGCAGGACGGGGGCTAGCACCCTATTTGTCTGTCGGCGATCAGACTGGTACTTGGACAGCACGCGGCGCGCGATCATGGGAGAAATGGGAGAGGCGCCGGCCCGCATGTCCAGAATCGTCTGCGCAATGTCGTCGGGCGTCGAATCCTTGTGGATGTAGCCCAGCGCGCCGGCCTCGATGCTGGCCAGCACGTTGTCTTCATCACCAAACATCGAGATCACCAGCGGCTCGCAGGCGGGGTTCAGCCGCCTCGCATGGCGGATCACCTCCAGCCCGCTGCCATCGGGCAGGCCCAGATCGGTGAGCAGCACATCGACCGTGTTCGCGTTGTCATCCAGCCAGGCCTTCGCCTCGGCCACCGTGCCCACGCTGGCGGCCAACAGCAGTTCGGCGCAGCGCGACACGCTGCCCGAAAAAAATTCCCGCGTCTGCGGATCATCCTCAACCACCAGTACACGCCACACTTGTTTTGCCTTGCTGTTTTCAAATCAACCGCGAGCATAGCCGTAGCCGTCTGCCTTGGCCATACCGGCTCATCCCATGGATATGGGATTGCCCGCCACCATCCGCTCGATAACATCCATGACGCAGATCAAGAAGTTCAGAACCCGTTTCTGAATCGCCTGCTTCCCAAACACATCAAGAGGTTTTTATGAACATTACGCTTAAACGACTTGCGCTTGGTATCACCAGCGCCGGCCTGTTGACGATTTACGGCTGTGGCGGTGGCAGCACCAGTACGCCGGCGCCAATCATCCCTGCGGCCACCACGACCGACGTGCCCGTCACCGTGGTCGACGGGCCCATCCAAAACGCAACCGTCTGCCTGGACAAGAACAGCAATGGGGTTTGCGACAGCGGCGAACCTTTCGCCAAGACGGATGCCGCCGGCAAGGTCACGCTCACGGTGGACCTGGCCGACGCCGGCAAGTACCCGGTCATCGCTGTGGTCGGTACCGACGCGATTGACGCCGATACCGGCGCCGTGCCCGTGCCCTTCACCATGTCAGCCCCGGCAGACACGGTCGGTGTGATCAGCCCGCTGACCACGCTGGTGCAACAGACGGTTGCCAGCACCGGTGCCAGCACCGCTGATGCGGCCGCGTCCGTGCAAGCCGCCACCGGTATCACCGTCTCGCTGTTTCAGGACTTCACGAAAGTGGCGGCGCCGACCGACGGCAGCATCAGCGCCGCCACGGTGGCGCGCATGGTGGTGGTGACCACCCAGCAGCAGGTCACGGCCCTCGGCGGCACGGTGCTGGGTTCGACGACGGTCGATGGCGCCACCATCACGCAAGCCGATATCGACAAGGCCATCCAGAAGAAACTGCTGGAACTGTTGCCCGCACTGGTGACTGCCATGAGCGACCCGGCGGTGCAGGCCGCAAGCACGACTGCGGACAAAGAGGCGGCATTGCTGGCAGCGGCTCAAACGCTCGTGACCAATTCGGGCTTGACACCAGCCTCGATGGCCACGGTCGTGGCTATCAATACCCAGACCTCGTCAACCACGCCCGTCGCATCGGCCCCTGCGGCGGCGGGATTCAACCTGGTTAACTTCAACTTTGTCGATGCGTCGAACGTCTTCGTCCGAGTGTTCAGTGGCTCACTGCTCCAAAATACGCCGGACGCCGACAACAATGTCAAGTACGTCGAACGGCGCTATCGCAGCAACGCTGGCACCCTGGCCAAGTGGGGCGCCGGTGGCGATCCATGGCGTCAAGCGGACCTGCACTGGAACGGCAGCGCCTGGACCAACTGCCCTCTCAATTTTGAGAACACCTCGGGCGTGCGCGACGCGCTGGGCAACAGCACGTACAACTACTGCGACAGCTATGAGACCGGCAAGACCAATCGCGCCACATTCGACATTGCCGACAAGGCGATGGCGGATGTCTACGCCCAGGCACGCGCGGCGGGCTACACCAACCTGAGGATTGCGGACCCCACATTGCTGGGAACGGCCACCTTCCCGACCGGCTCTTCGTTGTTTTATCAAACAGGAACCTCGCTGACCACGGCGATTGCTTACTACCCCGGCAGCAGCAGCCTGGTGACGCAGTACAGCTCGGCGGTCTCGGCCGGTGGTACGGCCAGCACGCAGGCAGCCGGGGTGGGCTGTAACTCGACCGAATTCAAGACCACCAATGGCGCGAACAGCACCACCCTGGAGGGCTTGATCGGCGCCATGACGGGTACGCCCTGCGTATTCGGGCAAGGCAGCTTTACGTACAACACGATCAAGTACACCAGCCCCGACACCAGCGATGAGGCATGGGGCAACAGCACCGTGGGCATCGGCACCATCGGCACGGCGCCCGTCGGGGCCGGCACCGCACCTGGTTTCTACAGCGGCAACACCAAACTGCGCGTGGCCTTCAAGGGCACCGGCACCAACCCGGTCACTTACTACGCATGCAAAGAGCGCTTTAACAACGGTTCGACGCGCAACTGCACGGAGATCGGCACGGGTTCTTACACCATTGCGACCCTGGGTGATGCGCGGGTGCTGACGCTCAACAACGCGCCCATACAGGCATCGCCGTTGACCTTCACCAAAGTGTTTGTGGAGCGCGCCGGCAAGGTCTATTCGGGCTATCAGAACAAGCCTGTCGTGAGCAACAGCGTCCGCCTGAACACCATTGCGGCCACCGCACTGCTGACGCAATTGGGCTTGACGGTCGACGATGATCCATCCGTACCGTTGACCCTGACGGCCGCGTCCTACCAAGGCACCTGGGACATTCGTGACCCGGCCCAAACGACGGGTGGCATGACCGTTTTCATCAACGCCAACGGCAGCGTTGCATGCCAGGACACAACGGACTTGTCGTTCTTCGCGTGCTCGGCGACGTTCACGAATCCATCCACCGGTGCGTTCACTTTCACGGACAACGCCAGCAGCACCGCCAGCGGCAACTTCAATTTCCTGGCGGGTACCGGCAGCGGCACTTACAGCGATCCGACATCCACGCCGACGACTGGCAGCTTCGCAGCGCAACGTCGTTGAACGTGAGGGGTAGCCGCGCCTGGTTGACCTTGACGGGAAACTAGCCGAGCTCTCCCGCTGCAAAGTTCTCGAGCCTTTGCAGCAATTTTGAGTGCCCCGCGCGCCACCCGGCCCGCGGGGCTTTTTTTCGCCTCTATCATCCGGTTCATGCCCACGCCCCAGCCCACACCCATCACCCACCTGCTCTACCTGCACGGCTTTCGCTCGTCACCACAATCAGCCAAGGCACGCGCCCTGGCGCAGCACATGGCCAGCCACCGGCCCGATGTGCATTGGTGGTGCCCGCAGTTGCCGCCCTCACCGCGTGAAGCCATGGCCCTGTTGTTGCAAGGCAGCGCCGACTGGCCGCGCGAGTCAATGGCGGTGGTGGGCTCCTCGCTGGGTGGCTTTTATGCCACCTGGGTGGCAGAGCAAACCGGTTGCAAGGCCGTGCTGCTGAACCCGGCGGTCAACCCGGCACGCGACCTGGAGAAATACATTGGCGAGCAAACCTGCTGGCAGGATCCCCAAGAGCGCTTTTTCTTCCAGCCTGAGTTTGTGCAGGAGTTGCGTGACCTGGCATGCGCGGCCCTGACGCGACCCGAACGTTATCTGGCCGTCATTGCCAAGGGGGATGAACTGCTGGACTGGCGCGAGTCTCATGCCCGCTACGCGGGGGCCCAGCTCCGCCTGCTTGAAGGCAGCGACCACGGCATCACTGACTTTGACCTGCAACTGCCTGCCGTGATGGCATTTTTGGGGCTGGATTAGTCATCTTCAGTCTTTGCACTGCGGTCTGCGGCGTTCACATGGCCCAAATTCTGGGTTGCACTGCGGCTTGATTCCACAACAGCTGACGCCAGACTGCCCAGACTTTTTTGAGCAAGTCCATCGCCACTTCCACTTGCGGTGCCAGGACACGCAGCACCAGAACCCGAGGGTTCGGACATGTCACACCGGCGCTGGATTGAAGCTCGTGCGCCTGCAAGACCTGCCGCGCGCCATCGAGCGCCAAGTCGCGGCGAGGACGCTCAAGCGCACTCCCGGTGACGAAAAAGAGGGACGCCATGCAACGCTGCCCAGCCAGGCCCAGCGGACTGCCAAGCAGGCGCGTGTCCGCCGCATCAATAACGCCCCGTTCCAGCCAGACGCCAGGCAGCTCAATGTGCTGGCAAAAACGCCCGCTTACAAAGGGGAGGCCCGCATGCGGCAGTCCCAGCGCCGTCACGTCCCAGGCCATTAACTCGGCGCCGGGCGCGAGTTCAAAACTCAAATGGTTTTCTGCCAGGCAGCCGCTGTACAAAATCGCTTCCAGCGGCAACCATTCCATGCGCGCAAGCGCCTCCAGGCGCAGCCGGGTTCGCTGCACGGCAGGCTCACCTGACGAGCGGTAAAACCGTGTGGCGCCCGGTGTGGTGATGAGCGCGTGCGCGCCAGAGCCAACCGCGATTTGAATGTCCAATGTGTCGCCCCCCACCAGCCCGCCAGGTGGGTGAACCAGCACATTGTGGCAAGTGCCATCACCTTGCGGGTACAGGCTTTTCAGCACCCGCAACGGACCATCATGGACGTGACGCAGCACGCTGCGTTCAGATTCCAACCGGTAGTCAAGGGAGAGCGTGGCGTGCCAAGTCATGGCGTGATCCTAACTGGCCGCCAGAGGGGCTCAAATCGCCACCAACTGTCGCACGCCGTCAATTTCCATATTCGGGCCTTTGCCCCGGGCCAGCACGGCGCCGCGCTCCATCACCACATAGTCGTCGGCCAGCGCCTGGGCAAAGTCGTAGTACTGCTCCACCAGTACGATCGCCATGTCGCCGCGGTTCGCCAACATGCGGATGACGCGACCAATGTCCTTGATGATGCTGGGCTGGATGCCCTCGGTGGGCTCGTCCAGAATCAGCAGCTTCGGGCTGGCCGCAAGCGCCCGGGCAATCGCCAGTTGCTGCTGCTGCCCGCCCGACAAATCGCCGCCGCGGCGCTGCAACATCTGCTTGAGCACCGGGAACAGGTCAAACAGTTCAGACGGAATCGGCGTGCTGGCGGGTTTGTAGGCCAGTCCCATCGCCAGGTTTTCTTCCACTGTGAGCCGGGCAAATATTTCACGCCCTTGCGGCACGAAACCAATGCCGGCGCGGGCGCGCTCGTAGGGTGTGGCGTTGTGAATCGGTTTGCCATCCAACTCGATGCTGCCGGTCTTGATAGCCACCAGGCCCATCAGGCTTTTCAGCAGCGTGGTTTTGCCGACACCGTTGCGCCCCAGAATGACGGTGACTTTTCCGAGCGTGGCTTGCAGACTCACATCGCGCAGGATGTGCGAGCCGCCGTAATACTGGTTGATGTTTTTGACGTTCAGCATGCTCATCTGCCCAAATAGACTTCGATCACCCGCTCATCCGCTTGCACCTGCGCCAGCGTGCCTTGCGCCAGCACCGCGCCCTCGCACAACACGGTGACGATGTCGGAGATGGTGTTGATGAAGCTCATGTCGTGCTCCACCACCATCAGCGAGTGCCGGCCTTTGAGGCTCAAAAACAGCTCGGCGGTGCGCTCGGCCTCAATGTCCGTCATGCCGGCCACGGGTTCATCGAGCAGCAGCAACTTGGGGTCTTGCATCAGCAGCATGCCAATCTCCAGCCACTGCTTTTGGCCGTGGCTCAAAGTGCCCGCTTGAGCGCTCGCGTTGCCGGTCAGGTGAATGGTGTGCAGGACCTCAAGCAGGCGATCTGACTGCATGGAGTCCAGG
>NZ_JBAQMD010000024.1:0-100293 GCF_049302455.1 Rhodoferax ferrireducens
GTTTTTGCGCGGCTTGAGTTCCAGTCGCCGAATTTTTGAACGTCTGAGCCTGCCATTGCCGCTGCGTCTGGCTTTGGGTGGCTTGGTGGTCGGGCTGATCTCGCTCTGGTGGCCCGAGGTCTGGGGCAACGGGTACAGCGTGGTGAATTCGGTCCTGCATTCACCATGGTCGATCACGGCATTGCTGTTGTTGCTGGTAGCCAAGGCGATTGCTACCCTGTCTACCGTGGGTTCGGGGGCCGTCGGCGGGGTGTTTACGCCAGCCCTGTTTTTTGGCTGCATGATGGGCGACGTTTTCGGCCAGGCGGTCCAGGTGCTTTGGCCTCAGACCACTTCGGCGCCCTTCGCCTACGCCATCGTGGGCATGGGAGCGTTTCTGGCAGGTGCTACCCAGGCACCGCTGATGGCCATCCTGATGATCTTTGAGATGACACTGAGCTACCAGGTGATGCTGCCCCTGATGACCGCCTGCGTGGTGGCTTACTTTGTGGCCCGGTCGGCCAACGCGGGTTCGATGTATGACATCACCCTGCTTCGCATGACCAAGCGCGACGAACAGCTACGTCTGCGCACCCTGCACATGCGCGATCTGGTGCAGCCGGCACGGACCGTGGTGCACCCGGATGCAGGCCTGGAAGCGATGAGCCAGCTGTTTCTGCAATACCCCGTTAAATACCTCTATGTCACCGACACGCTGGACCGGTTTCTTGGCGTGGTTCCTCTGAAAAAACTCGGCGCGGCTGCGGGCGTCAGCGACCTGGCGCAAAAATGTGCAGCTGATTTGCTGGCGGATGAAGTCACACCACTGACGTCGGACATGACGCTGGCCGAAGCGCTGCAACGCTTCATGGATCACCGCGGTGAACGCTTGCCCGTGATCGACAGCCTGGCCTCGCCGGTCTTGCTGGGCGTGGTCAACAAAAGCACCTTGCTGGCCACCTATGTCCGGCTTAGTGAGTAGCCAGTTGGGGTTCCGTGATTTCTTGGGCCAACAGCTTGGTAAAACCCCAGTGGCCGTAAAAAAAGCGGCCTCGGCCGCTTTTCTTTTAAGGTGCTTGCGGGGCCTATTCGACTTTGGCCTTGGCGCGCAGTTCTTCCTGGTATTTGGCCATTTTTTGCTGCTGCAGTTGCTGTGCAATTTGCGGTTTGACATCGTCAAATTTTGGCAGTTGGGCATCGCGCACATCGTCCAGGCGGATGATGTGGTAGCCAAACTGTGACTTGACGGGCGTCTCGGTCGTCTGGCCCTTGGTCAGCTTGATCAGGGCTTCTGAGAATTCAGGCACGTAGTTGCTGGGGTTGGCCCAGTCGAGGTCGCCGCCGTTGGCACCGGAGCCCGGGTCCTTGCTGGACTTCTTGGCGATTTCGTCAAATTTCCCACCCTTTTTCAACTGGGCGATGATGGCTTTGGCCTGGTCTTCTTTTTCAACCAGGATGTGACGGGCACGGTATTCCTTGCCACTGTTGGCGGCTGCGAACTTGTCGTACTCGGCCTGGATGTCCGCATCGGTGACGGGACTGGTTTTTTGATAGTTGGCAAAGAGTTCCCGGATCAGCAGCGTTTGGCGTGCCAGGTCCATCTGGGTTCTGAAGTCTTCCGTGGTGTCAAGACCCTGTTTTTTGGCCTCTTGCATGAAGATTTCACGTGCAATCACTTCTTCTTTCAATTGCCCCTGCATTTCAGGTGTGATCGGGCGGCCCGAGCGGGCCACTTGCTGGGCGAGCGCGTCCACGCGTGCGGTGGGCACTGCCTTGCCGTTGACGATGGCCACGTTTTGCGCCGATACCGCCGGTGCCAGCGTGCTCAGGAGTGCGGCCGCGGCGATGGCGGAAAGACATTTCATTTTCATTCGGGATCCCTGGTTAACAAAGTTTAAAAAAGATCAAGCAGTTGGCGCCTGGGCTTCAATGGCCAGGGCGTGCAAGCCGCGTGCCATGAAATCGTGCAGCGCATCATACACAAGGCGGTGTCGCATCACGATTGACTTGCCGGTAAATAAGTGTGAAGTGATGCGCACCCGAAAATGAGTGCCAAAACCGCTGCCGTTGGCACCGGCATGGCCGTGGTGCTGACAGCTTTCGTCGATCACCTCCAGCGCGCTGGGTTGCAGGGTGTCGCGCAAACGTTGTTCAAGCTGCTGTGCGGTGGGGGCTGTGGAGAGGGCGGCGGCGGTCATGGTGGTTGGTGGGGTCAATGGGTTCAGGCCTTGGGTTCATCGGTCTTGAGGTAGCGCGAAATATAGAAACCCTGGGCGACGATAAAGACCAGGGGAAACGCGTAGCCCCAGAGCTTGAAATTGACCCAGGCTTCCGTGCTGTAGTAGGCCGCCACGTAGGCATTGATGAGCGACATGAAGACGCAATACACGACCCAGACCAAATTGAGCCGCATCCACACCGCGTCCGGCAATTCCATCTGGCTGCCCAGCAGCAGCTTGAGGAAATTTTTCTTCCACACCCACACTGCCAGCGCCAAACCAATCGCCATGGCGGCGTACAAGACAGTAGGTTTCCACTTGATAAAACGTTCGTCGTGCAATACCAGGGTCAAGGTGCCAAAGACCAGTATCAGGGCCAGCGTGATCTTGTGCATGACCGTCAGTTTGCGGTCCAGCGTGTAGATCAGGCCCATTTGAATCAAGGTGGCCGCCATCAGGACGCCAGTGCCGATATAAATGTCATAGGCCTTGTAAGCGCCAAAAAACAGCAGGATGGGGAAGAAATCAATCAGTATTTTCATGTGGGGTGAATTTTAACGAAGCTGAGTTCATGCAGTAGCGCAAGCCGGTCGGGGCCGGGCCGTCCTGAAACACATGGCCCAGATGCGCGCCGCAATCGGGGCAATGCACCTCGGTGCGTTGCATCCCCATCCTGCCATCCACTTTGGTTGCCACGGCCGCCTTGTCGATGGGCTGAAAATAGCTCGGCCAGCCGCAATGGGATTCAAACTTGGTACTGGAGTCAAACAGGGGTTTGTCGCAGCAAATACAGCTGTAGATGCCCGCCGCCTGGTTGCCTTCGAGCCGGCCGGTGTAGGCGCGCTCCGTGGCTTCATGGCGAGTGACTTCAAACGCCAACGGCTCGGCGCCTTTGGCCGCCAGCAGGGCCTGCCACTGGGCGTCGGTTTTTTCAATTTTGTAGGTCATGGTATTTTTTGCCTGATGAGGGCTCAGGTACATCTGTCACCGCGAGCCCACTGTGAAACGGTTCAGTCAAGAGCTGCAACTGATTTCGATGCCGCCGGCCCAGTCGGGTGGGAAATCGGCGTATTTATCAAAACCCGGATGTTCCTCAAAGGGTGATTCAAGCAGCATCAGCAAGGTTTCGACTTGAGAAAAGTCTTTTAGTTTTGCGGCCTGGATAGCTTGTTCGCCCAAATAGTTGCGGAGTACAAATTTCGGATTTGTTTTAAGCATCAAATCAGCCGCTAGCCCCCGTGGAATATGCTCAAGCCGCTCTGAATAGCGTAGCAAACACGCGTCCGCGGCGGATCGGTCAACAAACAAGTCCCGGACCGTTTGAGCGTCCGTATCGGCGTTGCAATGGCTCAATCGCCGCCAGAAGATGGTGTAGTCAACCTGCTCCTTGGCCAGCAGTTGCAGGATGTCCTGCAGCAGTGCCCGGTCGGCAGTGGCCGTGCTGTCACTGGCATCGATCAGACCGAGCTTGGCAAACATCCGGCGCTCGAATGCGGCAGGAAATACGGTCTTGTAGGACTCCAGCGCGGCGATGGCGAGCTCCTGTTCACCGATCAGGGGAAGCAGAGCCTGCCCCAGACAAAACAGGTTCCAGTAGGCGATGTTGGGTTGCTTGTCGAACGCGTAGCGGCCTTCCTGGTCCGAGTGGTTGCAGACGTGGCCGGGGTTGAATGCATCCAGAAATTGAAACGGCCCGTAGTCGATGGTCAGACCCAGAATGCTCATGTTGTCGGTGTTCAAGACGCCATGGCAAAAGCCCACCGCCTGCCACTGTGCGACCAGTGCCGCCGTGCGTTCACTCACCGCCTCCAGCAAGGCTGCGTACGGGTTGCCTGCGAATTTGTCGCTTGCGCGGCACGCCGGGTAAAACCGGTCAATGACATAGTCGGCCAGGACCTTGAGTTGCGCATGCTGGCCATGATGGGAAAAATGCTCAAAGTGGCCAAACCGGATGAAGCTGGGCGCCACCCGCGTCACCACCGCTGCGGTCTCAACAGTTTCGCGCCGTATCGGCGCATCCGAGCCGACGACACACAGGGCGCGCGACGTGGCAATGCCCAGGCCCTGCATGGCCTCGCTGCACAAGAATTCGCGGATGCTGGAGCGCAACACGGCACGCCCGTCGCCCATGCGGGAGTAGGGTGTCAACCCGGACCCCTTCAGTTGCACCTCCAGGCCGCCGGTTTCCCCCAGCAAAATAGCGCGGCCATCACCGAGTTGTCCCGCCCACTGGCCAAATTGATGACCGCTGTAGACGCTGGCCAGTGGCTGTGTGCCTGCCATCGGCTGGTTGCCGGTAAGCACCTGCAGCAGTTCTGGTGAATCCAGCCACGACTCATTGAGACCCAACTCACGGGCCGTCGAGGTGCTGCGGCCCACCCAGTAAGGCGCGGGCAGCGGCCAGGGCGCCAGCGGCGTGTAAAAGCTTTTGCCCAACTGGGCGAAGCTGTTGCGCCAGGCTAATCCCACATCGAGCGCCGTCAAGTTTTGTGTGGCCATGGTCATGGCCGAATTGTCTCGCAGTACGGCGTTGCACAAAGTCCGCAGGGTTATCCACGCGCCAAGCTGCGCCCGGTTCAACTGTCAGGTCAATCCGATGGATTTTCGGGCGCTGAAAAGATGAAGCGTGTCAGTGCGTCGTCGTCGACAATATCCACGCGCCCGAATTCAAGTGTCACCAGCCCACGTTGTGCCAATGCCTGCAAAGCCCGGTTGGCGGTCTGACGCGATACCCCGACCAGACTGGCCAGTTCGTCCTGTGACAGGCCAAGTTTGCGGGTCCGGCTCCAGAACTGGCGGCTCAGGGACAGCGCGACACGCTGCTCGGGCGTGCGCAGACGGCTGGCTTCGATGAGCGCCATGGCCTGACTCACCCGAAGATTTAACTGGCTCACCAGAAACTGGTTGAACTCAATGCTGGTCGCGCGCAGGTGGTCAAATTCGGCCAGCGGCAGGCACAACAACTCGGTATCGCGCAACGCAATGACTTCATACCTGCGCGGCTCGGTCTTCAGTGCCGAGCCTTCCCCAAACCATTCGCCGCACGCCACACCCAGAAAACTGGATGACCGCCCCTTCACGGGAACGGTCTGTACCTTGATCAGGCCCGACAGAACCGCGTAGCAGCCCTCTACCTTCGCATTGGCCTGCAGCATCACATCGCCACGTCTTGCGGTCGTGCGCAAGAGGCTTTCATCGACCCGTATTTGAGTCAAACGCGGCAAGCCGGCGAACCAGGGTTGCGCGGCAAGAAAGCGTGAAGTTGATGAGGCGGTGCTGGGAAACATGGGTAAGGGTAAACACAGATCAATTGTCAGCTCAATGACAACTTGTCGCGTACGTGACAAGTTTTGCATACGTCCGCCATGGACGTCAGACTCCAGTTGCAGACGCAGCGTGGATGCTATGAAATGCGAAGCTGGCAATGCCAGCGTCGCATGGCGTCACGGTGTTAACTTGATTGGAAACCGCAGTACCATGCGAGTGGACCCATAGACCAATTTACAGGAGAAATTTCATGCTCGGGTTGATGCAAAACCACCAGTTGTTGATTTCGTCGCTGATCGAGTTTGCGCAGCGCCACCATGGCGAGGGTGAAATCGTGTCGCGGCGGGTGGAAGGCGATATTCATCGCTGCACCTACAAGGATATTGCGTCGCGTTCACGCCAGGTTGCCAATGCGCTGGATGGCATGAAGCTGCCCTTCAGCGACCGGGTGGCCACACTCGCCTGGAATGGCTACCGCCACCTGGAAATGTATTTTGGCGTGAGCGGTTCGGGTCGTGTGCTGCATACGCTCAATCCGCGCCTGCACCCGGACCAGATTGTCTGGATTGCCAACCACGCCGAAGATTCCGTGCTGTGTTTTGACATGAGCTTTGTGCCCATTGTCAAAGCCATCCACAGCCGTTGCACCACCATCAAACACTTTGTGGCGATGTGTGACGCCGACAAACTGCCTGCCGACAGCGGCATTCCCGGCCTGATCAGCTATGAAGCCTGGATTGGCGCCCAATCGAGCATTTACCAGTGGCCCTCATTTGATGAAAATTCGGCGTCCAGCATGTGCTACACCAGCGGCACCACCGGCAACCCCAAAGCAGCCCTGTACAGCCATCGATCCACCATGCTGCACGCGTTTGCCGGCGCTTTGCCAGATGCCTTGAACATGAGCGCGCGTGATACGGTGTTGCCCGTGGTGCCCATGTTCCACGTCAATGCCTGGGGCCTGCCGTATTCAGCGGCTATGACGGGGGCCAAACTGGTGTTTCCGGGGCCGGCCATGGACGGAAAGTCCATCTTTGAATTGATCGAGAGCGAACGCGTGTCGTTTGCGGCCGGTGTTCCCACCGTGTGGCAGATGATGCTCAGTCACATGCACAGCGGCGGTCTGCGTTTCAGCACACTCAAGCGCACTGTCATCGGTGGCTCGGCCTGCCCGCCGGCCATGATCACGGCGTTCAATGACCTCTATGGTGTGGAGGTACAGCATGCCTGGGGCATGACGGAAGTGTCGCCCCTGGGCACGGTTTGCACCCTCAAGAACAAGCATCTGACGATGACGCCAGAGGAAAAAATGAAGGTCCGGCTCAAGCAGGGACGCGGCATTTTTGGCGTGGACATGAAAATTGTGGACGGCAACGGGGATGAGTTGCCTTGGGATGGCAAGGCGTACGGTGACCTGATGGTCAAGGGCCCCTGGATCATCAGTGACTATTTCAAAGGGGAGGGCGGCTCCCCACTGGTAGACGGCTGGTTCCCGACCGGTGACGTCGCCACCATTGATGCCGATGGCTATATGCAGATCACCGACCGGAGCAAAGACGTCATCAAGTCCGGGGGCGAGTGGATCAGCTCCATTGATGTCGAGAACGTTGCCATGGCGCACCCCGCCGTGGCGATGGCGGCCTGCATCGGCATGAAGCATCCCAAGTGGGATGAGCGGCCCATCATCGCCGTGATGAAGAAGCCGGGCGCGGAGGTCTCGCGTGACGAACTTCTTGCTTTTTATGAGGGCAAATGCGCCAAATGGCAGATACCGGACGACGTCGTGTTTGTTGACGCGATTCCGCTCGGTGGCACCGGCAAGATGCAGAAGAGCAAATTGCGTGAGTTGCTCAAGGATTACAAGCTGCCGGATGCTTGAAGCCTGAGTCGAGCCGTGTCGCCTGGGTGATTCATCGTACGGGAAATCCCTCATGGGGCAAGCCACAAATGCTTGTACGCTGGACGGGTGTTGATGTATCAAAACCCAGGAGATTCTTATATGAAATTGGTCAGGAATGTTGTCGCTGCCACGGTGGCTGCTCTGTGCGCCGGTGGTGCGTTGGCCCAGGCTGGATCAACCGTCAAAATCGCTTTTATTGATCCGCTGTCCGGCCCGTTTGCCAATGTGGGTCAAAATCAGCTCAAAAGCTGGCAGTTTGTGGCAGAGCGCCTGAGCGGCGCCAAGAACCCGGCTGGCGTGAAGTTTGAAGTCACAGGTTTTGACAACAAGGGGTCTCCCCAGGAAAGTCTGAACTCACTCAAGGCCGCCATCGACCAGGGCTTTCGCTATGTGACCCAGGGCAACGGCTCAGGCGCCGGTCTGGCGATTTCTGATGCCGTGTCCAAGCACAATGCGCGCAATCCGGGCAAGGAAGTGGTGTATCTCAATTACGCCGCCGTCGATCCGGCCTTGACCAACGACAAATGCGACTACTGGCATTTCCGTCTGGACGCCGATACCACGATGAAGATGGAGGCCTTGACCGCTTTCATGAAGGACCAGCCGAGCGTCAAAAAAGTGTATTTGATGAACCAGAACTACTCGCACGGCCAGCAGGTGTCCAAGTATTTCAAGGAAGATATTGCCCGCAAGCGTCCCGACGTGAAAATCGTCGGCGACGATCTGACTCCGATCGGTCAGGTCAAGGACTTTTCGCCTTATGTTGCCAAGATCAAGCAAGCCGGCGCCGATGCTATCGTGACCGGCAACTGGGGTGCGGATTTGACGCTGCTGGTCAAGGCGCTCAATGACGCGGGTCTCAAAATTCCCATGTATACCTACTACGCGCAGGTCACCGGTACACCAACCGCATTGGCGGCTGGCGGCGACAGCGAGGTTTATGTGATTGCCTATGGCCACGCCAACCAGCCCGGTGAAATCGGCAAAATCGCTGAGGATTTCAAGCAAAAATTCAACGACGATTACTATACCTACGCGACATACAACGGCATCAACCTGATGGCGGCCGCGATGGCCAAAGCCAAGTCCAGCGACCCGGTCAAGGTAGCAGCTGCGCTGGAGGGCTTGACGGTCAAGAGCTTTGCCGGTGAAGTGCAAATGCGCAAATCCGATCACCAGTTGCAGCAGTCCATGTTTGTGACCAAGTGGCAAAAAGTAGACAAGAAAAACCCTTACAGCGTTGAGAACACCGGCTACACCTTTGCGCCGGTCAAGCAGATGGACGCTTTCATTGCGAGCACGCCAACCAGCTGCCAGATGAAGCGCCCGGGCTAAGCTTTTCGCGCTATGGCACTTTGACGCTTTCTCGTACGGTTGAGCTTTGCCGCTTCTTGGCAATGCTCACCTTTGTGATCATGCGTTGCGAGTCGCATGGGCGATAAGCGATGCTGGAATTTGGTCGTGGTGCAGCGCAGAATCACTTTCCGACGATTACATATTTCTAGGAGATTTTGAATGACATTTGCTATGAAAATTGTTGCTGCCACGACCGCTGTGTTATGCGTCAGCGGTGCACTTGCCCAAAAAGGTGAGACGGTCAAAATTGCCATGATCGAGGGCCTGTCCGGGCCGATGGCCAACGTGGGCCAGAACCAGTTGAAAAACTGGCAATTTCTGGCCGACCCAGGCAACGGCGTCAGGAACCCGGCAGGTGTGAAGTTCGAAATAATCGGCATGGACAGCAAAGGGTCGCCACAAGAAGCGCTCAACACCTTCAAAGCAGCGGTTGACCAGGGCTTTCGCTACATCGCGCAGGGAAACGGGTCCGGCGCGGCGCTTGCCTTGTCCGATGCAGTCGCCAAGCACAACGAGCGCAACCCCGGCAAGGAAGTGGTCTACCTGAATTATTCAGCGGTGGATCCGGCGTTGACCAACGAGAAATGCAATTATTGGCACTTCCGGCTGGATGCAGACACGTCGCAGAAGATGGAGGCATTGACCAGCTTCATGAAAGACAAGCCCGAAGTCAAAAAAGTGTACTTGCTCAACCAGAATTACTCACACGGCCAACAGGTCAGCAAGTATTTCAAGGAAGGTATGACCCGCAAGCGGCCCGATGCCCAGATGGTCGGCGATGATCTGGTGCCCATGGGTCAGGTCAAGGATTTTTCGCCCTATGTCGCCAAGATCAAGGCATCGGGTGCCGACACCATCGTGACCGGCAATTGGGGGCAGGACCTGACGCTGTTCGTCAAGGCATTGAACGACTCCGGCCTCAAGCTGCCGATGTATACCTACTATGCCGGCGTGTCGGGCACACCCACCGCGCTGGCCGCCGGCGGTGAGGGCGAGGTCTATCAGATCGCGTACAACCATTCCAATTACACGGGGGCCATGGGCAAACTGGCGAACGACTTCCAGAAGAAGTTTGGCGACGACTTCTACACTTTCTCCATCTACAACGGCCTCGTGCTTTTGAGTGAAGGCATGGCCAAGGCAAAGTCCACCGACCCGGTCAAGGTGGCCGCCGCGATGGAAGGGCTGAAGTTCCAGGGCTTCAACGGAGATTCCGAGATGCGCAAATCAGATCACCAGATGCAGCAGGGCTTGTACATCTCCAAATGGCAAAAAGTGGACAAAAAGAACCCCTACAGTGCAGAAAAAACCGGCTACACCTTTGCGCCGGTCAAATACATTGAGGCGTATGTGGCCAGCACACCCACCAGTTGCCAGATGAAACGCCCAGGCTAAAACCGGCCAACATCTGAACCCAGGGTGACCTTGGTCGTTACCCTGGCGTTCATTGCCGGCGCTTGATGGCCGGTTTTTTTTGTATCAGCCCTGCACGTTTGTTGCGTTGGCTTTTGTTCACTACTTCACGGGTACTGCATGGAGTTCTATACCATTTCACTGCTGAACGGCATCAGTTACGGCATGCTGCTGTTCATGCTGAGTTCCGGGCTGACGCTGATCTTCAGCATGATGGGCGTTCTCAATTTCGCCCATGCTTCCTTTTACATGTTGGGCGCTTATTTCGCGTACACGGTCACTTCGCTGATTGGATTCTGGGCGGCCCTGCTGGTGGCGCCTGTGTTGGTCGGCCTGGTGGGCGCTGCGTTTGAAAAATATTTCCTGCGCCGGGTTCACAAGTTTGGGCACGTCCCTGAACTGTTGATCACCTTTGGCCTGAGTTACATCATTCTGGAATTGGTGCAACTGGTGTGGGGACGCAGCTCGGTGGACTACCGGGTGCCGGTGGCGCTGGATGGCCCCCTGTTTACCCTTTTCGGCACCCAATTTCCGATGTACCGTGGTTTCATGATGGGTGTCGCGTTATTGATGTTGATGGCCATCTGGCTGTTGCTCACCCGCACGCGGATCGGTCTGGTGATTCAGGCGGCCCTGACGCACCCGGAGATGGTGGAGGCCTTGGGGCATAACGTGCCGCGGGTCTTCATGCTGGTTTTTGGTGGTGGCTGTGCGCTGGCGGGCCTGGCGGGTGTGATTGGAGGCAATGCCTATGTGACGGAGCCGAGCATGGCATTTTCGGTGGGCGGTGTCATCTTTGTGGTGGTCGTGGTTGGCGGCATGGGCTCCTTGGCCGGTGCGTTTCTGGCCTCCATACTCATTGGTGTCTTGCAGACTTTTGCGGTGGCCATTGATGCGTCCCTGATGTCGGCGCTGCAGACGGTTGGGGTGACACTGACGCCCTCAACATTCGGCTATGCGTTGTGGAAGCTCAAGCTCAGCCAGGTAGCGCCTATCTTGCCGTATCTGTTTTTGGTGCTCATCCTTATTTTTCGGCCCAAGGGTCTTCTTGGCACGCGGGAGGGCTGATCCATGAGTAGCAAGGTTTATCAGTTCAAGCCGTTTAATGTCGGTCGTGTTGTTATCTGGACGCTGTTTGCCCTGGTTTTGCTGACGGCGCCTCTGTTGTTTACCAGCAGTCTGAGCCAGACCATGCTGAGCCAGATGGGCATTGCCATCATTGTTTGCCTGAGCTACAACATCCTGCTGGGGCAGGGTGGCATGTTGAGTTTCGGCCATGCGGTTTATTCGGGCATGGGCTCGTTTCTGGCCATTCACACCCTAAATCAGGTCAGTGGTGGATGGCCCTTGCCGGTGAGTCTGGTTCCCATTGCGGGTGGCCTGGCCAGTATGGCGGTTGCCATCTTGTTGGGCTGGGTCACAACCAAGAAAGCAGCAACGCCGTTTGCCATGATCACGCTGGGCATTGGCGAGCTGGTGTGGGCCATGTCCTTGATGTTTCCGGAATTTTTTGGCGGTGAAGGCGGTGTATCTGGCAACCGTGTGGCGGGTGCCAAGACCTTTGGCATCAGCTACGGGCCCCAGATCGAGTTGTATTACCTGATTGCCGTCTACACTTTTATCTGTACCGGCCTGATGTTTGCGTTTACACGCACGCCGCTGGGGCGCATGCTCAACGCCGTGCGTGACAACCCCGAACGGGTGGAATTTGTGGGCTATGACACCCAGAAGGTACGCTACATCGCTTTCATCATTGCGGCTTTTTTTGCCGGCATCTCGGGCGGTCTGGCAGCCCTGAATTTTGAAATTGTCACCTCGGAGGTGGTCAGTGGTTATCGCTCGGGCGCCTACCTGCTGTTTACCTTTCTGGGCGGCGCGACCTTCTTCTTCGGACCGATCATTGGCGCCATTCTGATGGTGCTGGCGTTTGTGCTGTTGTCCGAATTCACCAAGGCATGGCTTTTGTACCTGGGCCTGGTTTTCCTGTTCATGGTGATGTACGCGCCGGGTGGCGTCGCCTCCTTGCTGATGATGAATCTGCGCGTGGCTAAATTTGGTCACCTGCGAAAACTCTGGGTCAGCTATCTTGCGTTGGGTCTGACGGCACTGGTCGTGCTGCTGGGTGCGGCCGCGATGATCGAGATGGTCTATCACCTGCAGCTCAACTCGGCACTCGGGCCTGAATTGACCTTCCTGGGAGGCACTTTGAACTCGAAGAGTCTCAACAGTTGGTTTGGCTCCGGGTTTGTGATGTTGACCGGTTTGGGCCTGTTTGAAATCTGCCGCCGACAGTTCGCACGCGAGTGGGGGCAGATTCAGGAGAGTATCGAAAAGGAAATCAAACGGATGGAATCGCTATGACCTTTGCCCTGGAATTAAAGGACTTGCGCAAGAGTTTTGGCAAGACGGCCATCATTCGTGGCATTAATCTGGCGGTGCCGCAGGGCGAGCGGGTCGGCATTATTGGCCCGAATGGCGCTGGCAAATCGACCTTGTTCAACCTGATCAGTGGCCGCTTTGAACCCACCAGCGGCGATGTACTTCTTAACGGTCAACGCCTGAATGGGAAAAAACCGTTTGAGATCAACCGCATGGGTTTGAGCCGCAGTTTTCAGATCACCAATATTTTTCCCAAGCTTAGTGTGTTCGAGAATTTGCGCTGCGGCGTGCTGTGGAGTCTGGGCTACAGGTACACCTTTCTGAAGTTTCTGGCCGACCTGGACGACGCCAATGAGCGAGCCGATGAATTGATGAAAATGGTCAAGCTGGATAAAAAACATGATGTGCTGGCCATCAACCTGACCTACGCCGAGCAGCGTGCGCTCGAAATCGGTATCACCATTGCGGGTGGCGCCAACGTCATCCTGCTCGATGAACCGACCGCCGGGATGAGCAAGTCAGAGACCAGCCGCTTCATCAAGTTGATCAAGGAGGTGACGGTTGGTAAAACCCTTTTGACGGTGGAACACGATATGGGTGTGGTGTTTGGCCTGGCCGACAAGATCGCCGTGGTGGTTTACGGCGAATTACTGGCCTACGACACACCCGAGGCCGTGCGCGCCAACCCGCTGGTGCAAGAGGCCTATCTTGGCTCTTCAGTGGCCGACTTGCAGGCAGGGGGGCAGCAGGCATGCTGAAAATAGAAAATCTTCATGCCTTTTATGGCAAGAGCCATGTGCTGCACGGTGTTCATTTTGGTGTGTCGGCGGGCGAAATCGTCTCGCTGTTAGGGCGCAACGGGTCCGGCCGGTCCACTACCGCCAAAGCCATCATGGGCCTGGTTGATTGCGAGGGTTCCCTGCTGTGGCGCGGGCAGGAGCTATTGGGAAAGAAGACCTTTGAAATTGCGCATCTGGGTCTTGGCTACGTGCCCGAAAGCCGTGATATTTTTCCCAATCTGACGGTGGAACAAAATTTATACCTGGGTCAAAAAAGTGCCCGTAAAGCGGGGCGCTGGTCACTCGATGACATGTACCAGATGTTTCCCCGGCTCAAGGAGCGGCAAAACATGCTCGCCGGGGTGATGTCGGGTGGCGAGCAACAGATGCTCACGCTGTGCCGGTCCCTGATGGGGGACCCTGATCTGATCATCATTGACGAGCCCACTGAAGGCCTGGCGCCAAAAATTGTTGAACTGGTGGCGCACTACCTTAAGGAGCTCAAGAAACGGGGTATTTCGGTGTTGCTGATTGAACAGAAATTGACCATTGCGATGGATATTTCTGATCGCTGTCTGGTCATGGGCCACGGCAGTATTGTTTTCAGCGGCACCCCGGATGAATTGCGCAAAGACAGCTACACCCGCAAGGAATGGCTGGAGGTCTGAAAGCCTTGTCCCACCTGTGACAAACCCGAAGTGCACTCGTGGGTATAGTTGCCCCTTGCAATTAATCGCACGATCGTTCTATTTTTATTTCCGAGGAATGCAAGCATGACCGCTGACTACAAAGTGCATGGCGACATCGCCGTACTGACGCTCAATAACCCACCCGTCAATGGACTGGGCTATGCCACACGATTGGCACTCACCGATGGTCTGGCCAAGGCCAATGCCGATGGGGCCGTGAAAGCGATTGTCATCACCGGCGCGGGCAAAGCGTTCTCGGGCGGCGCCGACATCAAGGAGTTTGGCAGCCCAACGGCCTTGCAGGAACCCAACCTGCTGAGCGTCATTCTGACGATTGAAAATTCGAGCAAACCGGTCATTGCCGCTATTCACTCGGTCTGCATGGGCGGCGGGCTGGAACTGGCCCTGGGTTGTCATTACCGTATTGCCGCGCCTGGGTGTAGCGTTGCGCTGCCCGAGGTTAAATTGGGCTTGGTGCCGGGCGCTGGCGGTACGCAGCGTCTGCCGCGTGCGCTCGGGGTCGAGCCGGCATTGAACATGATTGTCAGTGGTGAGCCAGTCAAAAGCGAGTTGCTGGCGATGCTGCCGGGGCAACAGTTGTTCAACAAAATGGCCACCTCGAACGAATCCCTGGCTGAAGAGGCACTGCTCTATGCGCGCTCGGTCGCCGAAACGCGGCCGCTGCCACTGGTGCGCAACCTGCCTTGCAAACACCCGCAAGGTGATGCTTATTTCCAGTTCGCCCGCAATATGGTGGGCGGCATGTCCAAAAATTTCCCGGCGCCGCTCAAATGCGTGGATGTCGTCGAAGCAGCCACCAAGCGCAAGTTCGACGCAGGCATGGCGTTTGAGCGCGAGAGCTTCATCAACCTGATGTGGACTCCCGAGTGTCGCGCCCTGCGGCACATCTTCATGGCCCAGCGTGCAGCCTCCAAGATCCCGGATGTGCCCGCGGACACGCCGCAACGCGCGATCAACTCAGTAGCGATCATTGGTGCCGGCACGATGGGCGGCGGTATCTCGATGAATTTCCTCAACGCCGGCATTGCGGTGAAGATGCTGGAAATGAAGCAAGAGGCGCTGGACCGCGGCATTGCCACCATTCGCAAGAATTACGAAGCCCAGGTCAAAAAAGGCAAACTCAAACAGGACAAATACGAGCAGCGCATGAGCCTGCTGAGTACCACATTGAGCTACGACGACCTCAAAGACGCGGACATGGTCATTGAAGCCGTGTTTGAAGAAATTGGCGTGAAAGAGGCCGTGTTCAAGGAACTTGATCGGGTGATGAAGCCGGGCGCGATCCTGGCGTCCAACACCTCCACGCTGGATGTGAACAAAATCGCATCGTTCACCAAGCGCCCGCAAGACGTGGTCGGCATGCACTTCTTCAGCCCGGCCAATGTGATGAAGCTGCTTGAAGTGATACGCGGTGAGAAAACGGCCAAGGACGTGCTGGCCATGGTGATGGCGCTGGCGAAAAAGATCAAGAAGACGGCCGTGGTATCGGGCGTGTGCGACGGTTTCATTGGCAACCGCATGATCGAGCAATATGGCCGCCAGGGTGGCTTTTTGCTGGACGAGGGTTGCACCCCGGCGCAGGTTGACAAGGCGGTGGAGAAGTTTGGCTTCGCCATGGGCCCGTTCCGCATGGGTGACCTGGCGGGCAACGACATTGGCTGGGCCATCCGTAAGCGCCGCTACCTTGAAAAACCCGACATGAAGTACAGCAAGACCGCTGATTTGTTGTGCGAAAAAGGCCGCTTTGGCCAGAAGACCGGTGCGGGCTGGTATGACTATGTGGCTGGCAAACGCGATGCCATTCCGAATGCCGAAGTCGTCAAGATGATTGAAGACCATCGCGCCGCACTGGGCATCACCCCGCGCAAGATTTCGGATGAAGAGATCGTGCAGCGCCTGGTCTATTCGCTGGTCAATGAGGCCGCGCACATTCTGGAAGAAGGCATTGCGTCCAAAGCCAGCGACATCGACATGGTGTATCTGATGGGCTACGGTTTCCCCATTTGGCGCGGCGGCCCGATGAACTATGCCGATGAGGTGGGTCTGTTCAATGTGGTGCAAGCCATGCACCGCTTTGCCAAGAACCCGCTCGACGATGCCAAGTTCTGGCAGCCTGCGCCCTTGCTGGCCAAACTGGCGGCTGAAGGCAAAACGTTTAATTGAAAACTTGCGGGACAGACCGTCGCCACACGAAGTGGGCCAACTCTGTCCCCAACACTTTAGGAAATCAAAATGACTGCAGCCGTAATCGTTTCCACCGCCCGCACGCCGCTCGCCAAGAGCTGGAAGGGTTCTTTCAACATGACCCATGGCGCCACGCTGGGCGGCCACGCCGTCGAACATGCCATCAAGCGCGCCGGCATTGAGGCCGCTGAGGTCGAAGACGTCCTCATGGGCTGTGCCACACCCGAAGGTGCCACTGGCGCCAATATCGCGCGTCAGATCGCCCTGCGCGCTGGTTGCCCGGTGACCGTGCCGGGCATGACGGTCAATCGTTTTTGTTCCTCCGGTTTGCAAACCATTGCGCTGGCTTCGCAACGCATCATCGCGGGCGAGGGCGATATTTTTGTCGCCGGTGGCGTGGAAGCCATCTCCTGCGTCCAGCAAGAGATGAACCAGCACATGCTGACCGATCCTTGGCTGGTGAAAAACAAGCCCGAGGTTTACCTCAACATGCTGCAAACGGCAGAGATCGTCGCCAAGCGTTACAACATCAGCCGCGACGCGATGGACGAGTACGGCGCTGCCAGCCAGCAGCGTGCCACGGCCGCACTGGCCGCGGGCCTCTTCAACGACGAGATTGCCCCGATTAGCGTCATCATGGGCGTGGCCGACAAAGTGATGGGTCTGACGACCAAAAAAGTCACGGTCAGCCAGGACGAAGGTATTCGCGCGGGTACCACCAAGGAGGGCATCAGCGGCCTGCGCTCGGCCGTGCCGGGTGGCCTGATTACCGCCGGCAATGCCAGCCAGTTTTCCGACGGGGGTGGCGCTGTCGTGGTGATGCACGAGTCCATCGCCGCGAAAAAAGGTCTCAAGCCGCTGGGTCGTTTCCTTGGCTTTGCTGTCGCCGGTTGTGAGCCGGACGAGATGGGCATCGGCCCTGTGTTTGCCATCCCGAAAGTGCTGGCGCGCCTGGGTTTGAAGATGGACGACATCGACCTGTGGGAGCTCAATGAAGCCTTTGCGGTGCAGGTGATTTACTGCCGCGACCGGCTTGGCATTCCGAATGACCGGCTGAACGTCAACGGCGGCGCCATTGCCGTGGGCCACCCCTACGGCGTCAGTGGTCAGCGCCTGACCGGCCACGCCCTGATCGAGGGCAAGCGCCGTGGTGCCAAACGCGTTTGCGTCACCATGTGTATTGGCGGCGGCATGGGCGCGGCAGGCATTTTTGAAGTGTTGTAAAACGTTGCGGGACAGACGGTAGCTTCACGCAGCGGGCAAGCTCTGTCCTCAATTGAACCGCCGTTGCAGAAAGAACCACGTACATGACTACTCACGTGTCCCCTGAAGCCTTTCTTGCCATGGGTCAGGCGGTGCTGGCCTCCCAGCCTTTCAGCGTGCTGATCGGCGCTGAGCTGCACAGCCTGGCGCCGGGGCAGTGCGAACTGCATGTGCCGGTGAGCGACAATATCCGCCAGCAACACGGCTTTGTGCACGGTGGCGTTGTCAGCTATGCGGCGGACAATGCACTGACCTACGCAGGCGGCACCGCCTTGGGCGTGCCGGTTGTCACCTCCGAGTTCAAGATCAACTATCTGCGCCCGGCCGTCGGTGAGCGCCTGATGGCGCGGGCCCACGCCGTCCATACTGGCAAATCCCAGGCGGTCTGTCGTTGCGATGTGTTTGTGGTCCAGGACGGCAAGGAAAAGCTGTGTGCGGTCGCGCAGGGCACGATCGTCGCCATGCCAACGGGTTCTGCGAATTTGTAATTATCTGGCACCGGCAACTGGCAGTTGCCGACCCTTCCGGCCATCTTCTGAGAGGCGCCCATGAGTCTGCGTTCCACCCTTGAATTTCTCCTGTACCAGTGGCTTGATGCTGAGTCGCTGAACCGGCGACCCCGTTTTGCCGACCATTCGCGCGAGACTTTTGATGCTGTGCTCGACACCTGCGAGCGTATCGCGCGTGAAAAGTACGCGCCGTTCAATCGCCTGGTGGACACGCAGGAGCCGCGTTTTGACGGCGACCAGGTGATCCTGCCGCAAGCCACGCATGACGCACAAAAAGCCTACGCTGAATCCGGCATGTTGAGCGCGGCGCAAGATTTTGAGCACGGTGGCATGCAACTGCCGTACACGATTGAGGCGGCGGCGAATGCTTTTTTTGCCATGGCCTCGGTCAGTATCGGCTCGGGCATGCTCAGCACCGGCAACGCCAATTTGCTGATGGTGCATGGCACGCCGCTGCAAAAAGAGGTGTTTGCCAAGAATGAATTTTGCGGGCGCTTCTCGGGCACCATGTGTCTGTCTGAGCCGCAGGCAGGGTCTTCTCTGAGTGACGTGGCCACGCGCGCCACACCGGACGGCGAGGACTATGCGCAGGACCCGCTCGGTGCGCGCTATCGCCTGCGCGGCAACAAGATGTGGATCTCGGCTGGCGACCACGAGTTGACTGAGAACATCATCCACCTGGTGCTGGCCAAGATCCCCGGAGCGGACGGTCAGTTGCCGACGGGCACGCGCGGCATTTCCCTGTTCATCGTGCCCAAAAAATTGGTGAACGAGGCGGGCGTTCTTACCGGTGAGCGCAACGACGTGGCCCTGGCGGGCCTGAATCACAAACTGGGCTGGCGCGGCACGGTCAACACCTTGCTTAATTTTGGCGAGGGCAAATACCCGGTTCGCAGCACGGGCGGTGGACTCGATGGCAAGGGCGCCGGCGCCGTCGGCTACCTGGTCGGCCAACCGGGCGAGGGCCTGCGCTGCATGTTCCATATGATGAACGAGGCGCGAATCGGCGTCGGCATTGCAGCCACCATGCTCGGACTGGCAGGTTATGAAGCCGCGCTGGACTATGCCAAAAGCCGACCCCAGGGTCGGCCGGCGGGGCCCGCCGGCAAAGATGCCACCCAGCCGCAAGTGCCCATCATTGAACACGCCGACGTCAAGCGTATGTTGCTGGCGCAAAAATCTTACTGTGAAGGTGCGTTGGCGCTGGAGCTGTATTGCGCCCGTCTGGTCGATGAGCAACACAGCGGCACACCCGAGGCCGCCGATGAGGCACGCCTGCTGCTCGAAGTTCTGACCCCGATCGCCAAGAGCTGGCCGAGTGAATGGTGTCTGGAGGCCAATTCGCTGGCGATTCAGGTCCACGGGGGTTATGGCTACACGCGTGACTTCCCGGTTGAACAGTATTGGCGCGACAACCGTCTGAACATGATCCACGAAGGCACGCACGGCATTCAGGCGATGGACTTGCTCGGACGCAAAGTGTTGATGGAGAGCGGGCGCGGGCTGGCGCTGCTGGAAGGGCGCATCCAGGCCACGGCCGCGCAGGCACAACAGGTGGCAGAACTGGCGGCGCACGCAGCGGCTTTGACAGCCGCCTGGCAGCAGGTCACAGACGCCACCCGGGCGGCCTGGGCCAGTGGCAAGCCGGGTGACGCCCTGGCCAACGCGGTGCCGTATCTGCAGGCTTTTGGCCATGCCGTGCTGGCCTGGATCTGGCTCGATGTGGCGTTAAGCGCGCAGCGCCAGAATGCTACACAATCAATAGCTGCTAACGTAGGAAGGACGAGGGCTGCAGCCTATTTTTATCATTATGAATTGCCCAAAATAGGCGCGTGGCTGCAGGTGGTGGCCAACCGTGACCTGACCTGCGCCAACATGCCTGAAGACGCGTTCTGAGGTGGCCGCTCTCAATCGGTGCCGTGGTGGTTTGCGTGTAGGATAAAAAATGCACATCAACAAAAACCCGCGCCTCAATGAGTCACCGTCGTAACCCGCGCACCTTGCTGACGCCTGCCATGCACAGTGTGCTGGACCGCATGACGCGGGCCAACCAGATGCCTTTGCATGCGCTCACGCCCGCTCAAGCACGCATCGCCTATGAGGTTGGTGCCGGCTTTCTGGAAATCACCTCGCCGGCGTTGCAGCGGGTGGAGAATTTCAACATTCCGGCACGCGATGGCTACAGCGTGCCGGTGCGACTCTATGCCGACAGCGCTGAAAAGCTGCCGGTATTGGTCTATTTTCATGGTGGTGGTTTCACCATCGGCAGCATCGCCACGCATGACGTGCTGTGCCGCACCCTGAGCCACCTGGCGCATTGCGCGGTGCTCTCGGTGGGTTACCGGCTCGCACCCGAACATCAATTCCCGGTGGCGCATGACGATGCCTGGGATGCGGTGCAGTGGGTCGCCCGGCACGGCGCCGGCCTGGGCCTGGATGCGACTCGCCTCGCGGTCGGTGGCGACAGCGCCGGGGGCACGCTGGCCGCCGCCTGCGCTTTGCAGGCGCGGGAGGTGGGCCTGCCACTGGCGCTGCAGTTGCTGTTTTACCCCGGCTGCACCGCGCACCAGGACACGGCGTCGCACAAGACCTTTGCCCACGGTTTTATGCTCGAAGAACCTCACATCCGCTATTTTTTTGATCACTACATTCCCGTGCACACAGATCGAGATGACTGGCGCTTTGCACCCCTGAATGCACCCGATGTGGAAGGTGTCGCGCCGGCCTGGTTTGGCCTGGCCGAATGCGACCCGCTGGTGGATGAGGGCGTGGCTTACGCCGATAAATTGCGCGCCGCCGCCGTGCCGGTCGACCTGGAAATTTACCGTGGCGTGGTGCACGGCTTTGCCCTGATGGGGCGCGCTATTGCAGAGGCGCGCCGCGCCCATCTGGATGCAGCACGCGCGCTGCAACATGCTTTTCAGAGCACCACTTCAACCCATACGCACCATGACTGATACCAGCCGCCAGGAGTTCCGCTTTTTCCACCGCCTGCGTGTGCGCTGGGCTGAAGTGGACATGCAAAAAATTGTTTTCAACGCGCATTACCTGATGTACTTTGACACTGCCATCACCGACTACTGGCGGGCTCTGGCCCTGCCGTACGAGGCCACTTTTGCGGCACTGCAGGGTGACTTGTACGTCAAGAAAGCCAGCGTGGAATTTCACGCGTCGGCACGGGTCGACGATCAACTGGACGTGGCGCTCAAATGCCATCGCATCGGTACCTCGTCCATTGTTTTCACCGGCTCTATTTTTCGGGGTGAAGAACATCTGATCAGTTGCGAGCTGATTTACGTGTTTGCCGATCCCGCCACACAGACTTCCAGGCCGGTCCCGGCGTCCCTGCGTGACATCCTGCGGGGCTATGAAGCGGGTCAAACCATGATTGAGGTCGCGGCGGGCAATTGGCAGACGCTGGCTGATGGCGCGCGCGTGGTACGGCGTGAGGTGTTCGTACAAGAACAGCAGATACCGATTGAGATGGAACAGGACGATGCTGACGCGCACGCGCTGCACGTGCTCATTACCAACCGGCTGGGCCTGCCGGTGGCCACCGGGCGACTGTTGCAGCCGATACCGGGTGTTGGCCAAATTGGCCGTCTGGCCGTGAACCGCGTGCTGCGCGGCTCACATCTTGGCCGCGCGGCGCTGCAAGCCTTGATGACTGCGGCCGCCCATCGTGGCGACTTTGAGGTGATGTTGCACGCGCAAAGCAGCGCCCAGGGTTTTTATGCGGCACAAGGGTTTGTGCCGCGCGGCGGACCCTTTATGGAAGCCGGGATTAGACACATTGAGATGGTGCGTGTGCTGAGGTAATTTAAAAAAATGCTATTGTTTAGATAGCTGCTAGTGCTTTATTTGTAGGGGCTAGAGGCTGATTTCGTACAAATTTGTGCATTCTGGAATGTTTTTTCGGGCCAGCCGGGGAAGACGGCGAATTCATCACCGAGGACTGGGCCGGCGCCTGCTGAGATAGACTTCATATGACGGATAAGTTCCTGCCTGTGTTCCTGTTGCGCTGGCAGGTTTTTTATTGAGGAATTCTCTTTGCAATCATCCAAACCCATTGAATTACACGGTCAGCCCATCGCGGGCGGCAAGCTGCCGCTGATCTGCGTCCCGCTGGTCGGACACACACTGGACGAGGTGATGGTTGAGCTTGCCATTGTTCTGTCCAAGAAGCCCGACGTGCTGGAATGGCGGGTTGATTTTTTTGAGTCAATTGGTGACGCAGCTGCAGTCATTGCCGCGGCCAAAGCCATAAAGAGCAAAGCAGGTGACATTCCGTTGCTATTCACCCGCCGCTCGGTCATGGAGGGCGGTGAAAAGATCGCCTTGAACGAAGACCAAGTCATTGCCCTGTATGGGGCGGTGTGTGAGAGCAAAGCCATTGATTTGATCGACTACGAGATGGCCAATGACACGGCCAACATCGCCCACGTGCGCGCGGCGGCCAGGTCCAACGACATCAAGCTGGTGCTGTCTTTTCACAATTTTTCGAGCACGCCGGGGCTGGAAGCGCTGGCGAGCAAGTTTCTCATGGCCGACCAGCTGGGTGCCGATATTGCCAAAGTGGCTGTGATGCCGCGCGATCCTAACGATGTGCTGATACTGCTTGCTGCCACGCAGCAAGCCAGTCAGAAATTGAGCATTCCACTCATCAGCATGTCGATGGGGCCCTATGGTTCACTTACCCGTCTGTTTGGCTGGGCCTTTGGATCAGCCCTGACCTTTGCCGTGGGGGCTCGCAGTTCAGCGCCCGGCCAGGTGCCGATTGAAGACTTGAACACCGTGCTTGGCATCTTGCACAAGGCCATGGGAGACGGGCAGACCACTCCATAGTGCAGCTTGCCGGTGCTGCACTCCTCCCATGTTCAGTTGCCGCCGCCGATCCGGCTGACCAGCGCCTTCGTGAACGCGGCGGTGCTGGCCGTGCCGCCGAGGTCGCCGGTGCGCACCTTGTCGATGTTCAGGGTTTCATCGATGGCCTGGCGCAGGCGAACGGCCAGTTCGGGTAACTTGCAGTGATCGAGCATCATCGCGGCTGCCAGCATCAAGGCGATGGGATTCGCAATGCCCTTGCCCGCAATGTCCGGGGCCGAGCCATGCACCGCCTCAAAGATGGCCGCATCGGCCCCGATGTTGGCGCCCGGCGTCATGCCCAGGCCACCCACCAAGCCGGCGGCCAGGTCGGACAGGATGTCGCCGAACAGGTTGGTGGTGACCAGCATGTCGAACTGCCAGGGGTTGATCACCAGTTTCATGGCGCAGGCATCAATGATCACGGTATCGAGTTCAAAGCGGCCCTTGTACTTGCGTTCGTACAGTTCCAGACCGGTGTCCAGGAAGAGTCCGGTGAGCGCCTTCATGATGTTGGCCTTGTGCACGATCGTGACTTTCTTGCGGCCGTTTGCGACGGCATACTCAAAAGCGTATTCAAGCAGGCGGCGCCCGCCCGCCCGGGTATTGATGCCGGTGGCCATGGCCACCGCACGCGGGTCGTCGTCGATCGGAATGTAGTATTCATGACCGATGTACAGGCCTTCCAGGTTCTCGCGCACCACCACCAGATCGATGTTGTCGAAACGTCCGCCCGGGATGATGGTGCGGGCAGGGCGCAGGTTGGCGTAGAGCTGGAACTCTTCGCGCAGTCGCACGTTCGACGAGCGGTAGCCGCCGCCTGAAGGCGTTTCCAACGGGCCCTTGAGCGCAAGCCGGGTGCGACGGATGCTGTCGAGCGTGGCGGCTGGCAGGGGGTCGCCCGCGGCCTGGATGCCGCCCAGACCGGCGATCTGACGGTCCCAATCGAAGGGCGCATGCAGCGCATCAAGTGCAGCCAGGGTGGCGTCAACGATTTCGGGGCCGATGCCGTCTCCTGGGATCAAGGTAGCGGGAATAGTGTTTGACATGTTTAGGCCTCTCTAATGGTTGGTTGATCAACTCCGATTATCGCGGGCACGGTAATGACCGGGCCGCACCGGTACGTTATGCTCGTGAAAAAACTCCCTATCACCTATGAAATTTTTTATCAGAACTTTTTTTAAAACCTTGCGGCTGGTGCTTGGCCCCGTGATGCTGCTGCGCGAAAGACTCACCCGCCCTGTTGGACCGGTGCGCCCGCCCGCAGTGCAGGCACAGGTGGATCAGCAGTGTGGTGGCCTGGTGCTGTACCAATTCACGACCTGTCCCTTTTGCATCAAGGTACGCCAGGAAATGCGGCGTCTGTCCTTGGACATTGAACGGCGAGACGCACAGCATGATGTCAAGAATCGCGAGGATTTGGTGCAGCAAGGCGGGCAGGTCAAGGTGCCCTGCCTGAGAATTGATGATTCGACGGGTGAAAGCCAGTGGCTGTATGAATCCGGCGCGATCATCAGTTACCTGCGCGGTCGATTTGCCACTGCTTGAGACAACAAAAAACCCGCTATGCCTATGAAACATGCGGGTTCTGAGGGGTTTTTGATACTGTCTGATATCACCAAATGGTGCCCGGGGCCGGAATCGAACCGGCACGCCTTGCGGCGCGGGATTTTGAGTCCCGTGCGTCTACCAATTCCACCACCCGGGCGACGCTTTGTGCAGCCGCGAATTATGGCACAGTGTGGGGTATGAAATATCCAACTATTGAAGATTCCATCGGAAAAACCCCCCTGGTCAGGCTGCAACGCATCGGTGCACAAGAAAACGCTGCCCGTGGCAATGTGATTTTGGGAAAACTGGAGGGCAATAACCCCGCCGGCTCGGTCAAGGATCGACCTGCCTTGTCCATGATCCAGCGTGCGCAGGAGCGTGGCGAGATCAAGCCGGGCGACACGCTGATCGAAGCCACCTCGGGCAACACCGGCATCGCATTGGCCATGGCCGCAGCCATCAAGGGCTACCGCATGATTTTGATCATGCCTGAAGACCTGTCGATCGAGCGTGCGCAAACCATGAAAGCGTTTGGCGCCGAGTTGATCCTCACACCCAAAAGCGGCGGCATCGAGTATTCACGCGATCTGGCCGAGCAAATGCAGCGCGATGGCAAAGGCCGCGTATTGGATCAGTTTGCCAATGCCGACAATCCGCGCATCCATTTTGAAACCACTGGCCCCGAAATATGGGCTGACACCAAAGGACAAATTACCCATTTTGTAAGTGCCATGGGCACCACCGGCACCATCACGGGCGTTTCGCAATTTTTGAAAAAGAAGAACCAAGCCATCAAAATCATTGGCGTGCAGCCCAACGAGGGCTCCCGTATTCCCGGTATCCGCAAGTGGCCACAGGCGTATTTGCCCAAGATTTACGACCCGGCCAATGTGGATGAGTTGGTCTACGTGAGTCAGGAAGATGCTGAAGACATGTGCCGACGGCTGGCGCGTGAAGAAGGTATTTTTGCCGGCATTTCAGCGGCCGGTGCGTGCTGGGTGGCGCAGGAGATTGCCAAGCGTGAATCCAATGCGACCATTGTGTTCATTGTGTGCGACCGCGGCGACCGCTATCTGTCCACCGGTGTCTTCCCGGCCTGAACTTTAGAATCGCCCCAATTTCAAGAAAATTCAAGGAAATTCGATGCAAATAGACAAAGAACTCGACGCCCGAGGTCTGAACTGCCCGCTGCCCATTCTCAAAGCCAAAAAAGCATTAAGCGACATGCAAAGCGGGCAGACGCTGCGGGTGGTGGCGACCGATGCTGGCTCGGTGCGTGACTTTCAGGCCTTTGCCAAACAGACTGGCAATGAGCTGCTGGAGCAGCAGACGGTGGGCGCCGATTTTATTCACGTGTTGCGCCGGCGCTAACCTGACATCAGGCCTTTGTTGCGGCCTGTGATGCCCTAGCCCAGGCGCGCGAGTTGGTCTTTTATTTTCGCCAGGGTCGCACCAAAATCAGCCATGCGCTTGCGTTCTTGTTCGATGACGGCGGCCGGCGCGCGGGCGACAAACGCCTCATTGCTCAACTTGCCTTCGGTCTTGGAAATTTCACCTTCCAGACGCGTTGCCTCCTTACCCAGACGCGTTTTTTCGGCGGCGACGTCAATTGCCATGAACAGGCAAATGCGTGCCTCACCCACCACGGCCACGGGTGCGGCTTGAGCGGCGGCGGCCCAGGCGGCTTCGTCGTCAAACACGCGAACCTCGTTCAGCTTGGCCAGCGCCTTGAGGACCGGCGCCGATTGCGTCAAAAAGGCCGCTTCATCTGCCTGGTTGGCGATCACGAACAAGGGCAGCCGGGTGGCCGGTGACACGCTCATCTCGCCGCGCAAATTGCGGCAGGCATCGACCAACTGTTTGAGTTTGCCCACATGCGCCAGCGCCGCTTCATCAATGCGCTCGGGCTGCGCCTGAGGGTAAACCGCGATCGACACCGATTCGCCGGCCCGGCCGGCGACCGGAGCTACTTTTTGCCATAGCTCCTCGGTCACAAAAGGAATCACGGGGTGCGCCAGGCGCAGGATGGTTTCCAAAGTGCGAATCAGGGTACGGCGCGTGGCGCGCTTCTGTGCGTCATTGCCACCCTGAATCTGCACCTTGGCGATTTCCAGATACCAGTCGCAGAACTCGTTCCAGACGAAGTCGTAAATGGTGCTGGCGACGTTGTCCAGCCGGTACTCTTCAAAGCCTTTGGCGACCTCGGCTTCGGCGCGTTGCAGCAGCGAGACGATCCAGCGGTCGGCCGGGCTGAACTCCAGGTAGCCGTGCGCGGCACCGCCGACGGCGCATTCTTCCTTGGTGTGCTCGTTCAGGCCGCAATCCTGGCCTTCGCAGTTCATCAGCACAAAACGGCTGGCGTTCCAGAGTTTGTTGCAGAAGTTGCGGTAACCCTCGCAGCGTTTGGCATCGAAATTGATGCTGCGGCCCAGCGAGGCCAGTGAGGCGAAGGTGAAGCGCAGCGCATCGGCACCAAAGGCCGGGATGCCGGCCGGAAATTCTTTCTCGGTGTTTTTTCGCACTTGCGGCGCGGTTTCGGGTTTGCGCAGGCCTTCTGAGCGTTTGACCAGCAATTCGGGCAGCGCGATGCCGTCGATCAGGTCCACCGGGTCAAGCACATTGCCTTCCGACTTGCTCATCTTGTGGCCCTGCGCGTCGCGCACCAGGCCGTGGATGTAGACGTGTTTGAACGGCACTTTTCCTGTGAAGTGGGTGGTCATCATGATCATGCGGGCGACCCAGAAGAAGATGATGTCGTAGCCGGTGACCAGCACGGAGGAGGGCAGGTACAGGTCGAAGTCTTGTGTCTTTTCGGGCCAGCCCATGGTGGAGAAGGGCACCAGCGCCGAGGAATACCAGGTGTCGAGCACGTCTTCGTCGCGCGTCAAGGTCCCGGTATACCCAGCTTTTTCGGCCTTGGCCCTTGCCTCATCTTCGTTCCTTGCTACAAAAACAGAACCATCTTCAGCATACCAGGCGGGAATCTGATGACCCCACCAGAGCTGGCGGCTGATGCACCAGTCCTGGATGTTGTTCATCCACTGGTTGTAGGTATTGACCCAGTTCTCGGGCACAAACTTGACGTCGCCGGACTGCACGGCGTCGATGGCTTTTTGCGCGATGGATTTGCCAGTCGGGTCAATCGGGCTGACCTTGCTCATGGCGACAAACCATTGGTCGGTCAGCATGGGTTCGATGATCTGGCCGGTGCGGGCGCAGCGCGGCACCATCAACTTGTGTTTTTTAACCTCAATCAGCAAGCCCAAAGCTTCCAGGTCTTTGACAATTTTCTTGCGCGCCACAAAGCGATCCATGCCGACGTAGGCGGCGGGTGCCACCGCATCAATCTTGGCATCCAGTGTCAGCACACAAATCATCGGCAACTTGTGGCGCTGGCCCACCGCGTAATCGTTCTGGTCGTGTGCGGGCGTGACCTTCACCACGCCGGTGCCAAACGCCTTGTCCACGTAATCGTCTGCAATCACGGGAATGGTGCGGTCGCACAAGGGCAGGGTAACGTGTTTGCCGATCAGGTGCTGGTAGCGCTCGTCGTCAGGGTGCACCATCGCAGCCACGTCACCGAGCATGGTTTCCGGGCGGGTGGTGGCAACGACCAGGCCGGGCGCCAGTTCACCGTTGACCAATTGCGGGCCGTCAGCAAATGGATACAGGATGTGCCACAGAAAGCCGTCTTCCTCTTCGCTTTCCACCTCCAGATCGCTCACCGCGCTTTGCAGCACCGGATCCCAGTTCACCAGCCGTTTGCCACGGTAAATCAGGCCCTGCTCGTAGAGTTGGACAAAGGTTTCGGTCACGGTCTTGGACAGTTTCGGGTCCATGGTGAAGTATTCGCGGCTCCAGTCCACGCTGTCGCCCATGCGGCGCATCTGGGTGGTGATGGTGTTTCCGGATTTTTCTTTCCATTCCCAGACCTTGGAGACGAAATTCTTTCGTCCCAAGTCATGGCGGCTGACCTTCTGGTCCTGCAACTGCCGCTCCACCACGATTTGTGTGGCGATGCCGGCATGGTCAGTGCCCGGAATCCACACCGTGTTGTCGCCGCGCATGCGGTGGTAGCGCGTCAGCGAGTCCATGATGGTCTGGTTGAACGCGTGCCCCATGTGCAGCGTGCCGGTGACATTGGGCGGCGGCAGCTGGATGGCGAACGACTCGGCGCCGTCTTTGGGCACGCCCGTGCCCCGGTAGCCGGCGTGCGCGTAGTTGCGGCGCTCCCATTCCGGTCCCCAATGGGCTTCCAGGGCGGCGGGCTCAAAAGATTTGGACAGGCTGTTGAGGCCGGGTTGTTGCAGTTCGTCGTTCATGGTGTCTTTGGCTGTTTCGCTTCCCATGCCCAATGTGGGCAACTGGATGCGAAAGCGGCACCGTCATAGAGGCGCCACTGTTAAGGTAAGGCTGGGAGAGGCTGATTTTATTCGACGCTGGGGAATGTCTTTCACATAGGCCACAAGTTCGGTTGGCGGCTTGGGGCGACCCAGCAGATAGCCCTGCAGGATGTCGCAACCACAGGTGGTCAGGAACTCGGCTTGCGCCTGCGTTTCAACGCCCTCGGCCACCACCTTCAGACTCAGGGCCCGTGCCATCTGGATGACCGCCATAACGATCGCCGCATTCTCACAGTCCCCGGGGAGGTCGCGCACAAAACTCTGATCGATCTTGAGCTTACTCACCCTAAAACGCTTGAGATAGCCAAACGAAGAATAACCGGTGCCGAAATCGTCGATGGACAGTGAAAACCCAGCCGCGTGGAAAGCATCGAGCACAGCCGATCCATCTTCGTCCATCAGCGCACTTTCGGTCAACTCGAATTCAAAACGCGTGACGGTTTCACCAAAGCGCGAAATGGTTTCGCAAAAACGCTCGACCAAAGCACTGCCGTGCAGCAATTGGCGCGGCGAAACATTGACCGCAACTTTTGGCAACTCGACTCCGCTCGCGCGCAGGGTCGCCAGATCCCGACACACCTGCTTCAACACCCAGTCGCCAAGCTCGTCTATCAGGCCGGTTTGCTCGGCCACCGGTACAAACTCTGCTGGCGACATCTGTCGCCCATCCTCGCGCTGCCAGCGCACCAAGGCCTCGACCCCGACCAACTGCCTGGTTTGCGCACAGAGCTGTGGCTGATACGCCACCCACAGTCCGCGCCCATCCGCTTGCAGGGCCTGACGCAGGCCGGCTTCAAGCGCCAGGTCGCTGCGTACCCGTGCATCGATAGCCTCCGAATAAAAACGGAAACCATTCTTGCCATGGGTCTTGGCCACATACATGGCCCTGTCGGCGCGCTGCAGCAAGACCGTTGGATCGCAGTCGTCGCACGGCAGCAAGAGCACACCAATGCTGAGCCCGATATGGCTCGGGGTCGGTTCGGTCGGCAGCGGCACCGTCATGGCCTCGATCATCAGGCGTGCCACCCTCGCTGCATTGTCCGGATCCCCGATGCCGTAGAGAATGACACCAAACTCGTCTCCCCCAAGGCGGGACACCACGTCGCCTGAACGCAATACGCCAGACAGACGCTGGCCAATCAGCAATAGTGCCTTGTCGCCCACCGCATGCCCCAGGGAATCATTCACTTTTTTGAAATCATCAATATCAATGAACAACAGCGCAGCTCCCGCCGACTCGCGCGCAGCGTGCGCCACGGCCAAGCGCAACTCGCGTTCAAACAAGCGCCGATTGGGCAGGCCAGTCACGGGGTCATGGAAGGCCATCAGCTCCAGTTGCTCCTCTGCCCGCATCATGCGGCGGCGCAATCCGCTGGTGAGGCGATAAGCCAGCGTCAGGGCGACGGCCGCAATACCCAGTACCCCCAAGGCGTATTCGAGCATGCGCCAGTAGAGCGAAGAAAAACTGACATGGAGCAGCAAAGTGCCAACCTTGCCGCCCTCGATGTCAATGTCCCCGCGCAAAAATTCGCCCGACAAACTGTAAGACGTTGATGTTGGCTCGACTGACAGCTTCAGGGACGTCGTGCCGTCATCGCGGGGCAGCTTCAAGGGGAAATCCCGGTCTCCAGCCGACGCCAGGCGCGCGTCATCAGCCCGATACAAGGCTCCTCCGGTGATGCGAGGGGTTAGCCGCACCGCACCCAGTGTTTCTTGTGCCGCCTTGGGGTCGTTGAAAATCAGCGCTGCCGCGCTGTTGGCGCCAATAATCGCCGCCTCGGTATTCAACTCTTCAAGCATCTGCTGGTGACCAATGACATACTGGTGCAGCATCAGTAAAAAGAAGGCAATCAGCAAGGCCAGGCCTGTTGACAGCAGGCTCAATCGATTCGAGCGTCCGATGCGGGCTTCCTGAGTTTCCATACGTCTACTCCAGAACCTGCCGCGCCAGACGAAGCACTTTGGAACTCATCGTCAGTTTGGCCTGGCGAATTGAGCGCAGATCGATATCAAAAACGATCCGTCCATGATCAACGTCCAGGTTGAGCATCACGCCACGTTCCAGATAACCTGGTGAATCGCTTGCCAGCAGAATGCCGCTGGCTGGCAAATTGGGGACGATGCGTGGCAGACTTGCGCTGTCAAAGGGCGACAGGTAAAGGGCGTGGCATGCTTTCATCATTTCAGTATCAACGCGCACCACCTGAAGCGGCTTGCCTTTGAGCAGCTTGCCGCCCAGCTGTTCAAGCGCAGTGGCAACAGGCCCTGCATCGAGATAACACACGGTCAGCCGGTCCGTCGCTTGCCCCCCTTGGGTCGGCCAGTCCACAAATAGCAGCATGTTGGCCAGAATGGCAGCCTTCAGTTCGGGCTCGGGCGCCTGCCGCTGTGCCAGCGCAAGCGGTGCCATCACCAACAACGCCAGTGCACACAACTTTCGCCAGGAACGGCTGGCAGACATCAACATATGCAGCACTTCACAGAGGCAGTGTCCAGCGCAATCTGAGCTGCCGCCCATCCTGGGCCAGTGCGTCCTGCGTAAAAGCCGACGATGTCGGATCAAGATACTCACGATTGCCGACGTTATGGATTCCCAGAGTCAGCTCCCCCAGTCCAGCCAGACGCACGGAAGTGAGCGTCAGATTGAGCACGCCAAACCCAGGTACGCGACCCGCCAGCGAACGCCGGCCGGACATGCCCTGCCACTCTGCGGCGACGGTCCAGCCAGCCACCAGCGGCATGCCAACTACCAGCTTGCCGAGCAGATTGGGGGAATTTCCAAGCTCGCTGCCGTCAAACGCGCTCGACCATTGTCGCGACAGGCTGGCCCGCAGGCGATACCCGCCGGCCCAGCGCTTCTCGGCATCAAGCTCGATGCCACGGGTTTGCACGCGTGACTGATTGGAAAACACCAACAAGCCATCGACCGGATCAAGCACCTGGTCGATCATGTCGCGCACGTCATTGCGGTAAAAACTCACCCCGAAACGACCACCCTGACCCACGCGGAAATTCGCCGCCAGTTCAGCACTGCGGATTCGTTCGGGCAGCAGGGCCGGATTGGCTTTTTGCAGCACACCGCCATCGTCGTAAAAACGCTCGTAGGCATTGGGCGCACGGTAAGCGCTGCCGATCGTCATCTTCAGGCTTGAGCCTTCGCTCGGTTGATAGATCAGCGCGGCGCGCGGCGACATGATGGCCGCATAGTCGCTGTGTTTGTCGTAACGCACACCGAGATTCATCAGCCAGTGCCTGGACAAGCGCCATTCGTCCTGCGCGAAAAGACCATAGGTATTGGAGGGATGGTTGCTGTCAAGGTAACTGGCGGCAGGGGAAACATCAAAATTACGCTGTTCCAGCAGCGTGTTCCACTGTGTCTCAACGCCCAGCATCAGCTTGTGAGCGGGCAGCGTGGTTACGATCAGCCGGTAATCGGCGCCCGCCCAGTTGGCACGACCCGTATCGCGGTTGTCGATCTGGCCCGCATAAATGTAATCACCGTTGTAGCGATAACTGCCGTTGAAGACCCGGAACTGCTGCTGCCAGCCATTGGCTTGTGGACCGGCGTAAGCCAGCTCAATCAGTGCATGCTGGTCCACCGTGTGCGTGCCGGGTTCACCAAAGGCGGTCAAGTACGGGGCGTTGGGCAGATTCTTGTCGCGCGAACTCAGGCTGGCGCTCAGGCGCCAGTTGCCAAAGCGAAACTTGCCGTAGGCTTTCTGGTAGTCCTCGCCATCAAGGCCATGCGCCCAGCCATTGCCGCCTGTGTTGTCGAACTCGGGAAAGTAGAGATCATTGCCGCGCGCACCGGAGGCAGCAAGCGCAAAAAACCAGTCGTGTTCAGCATCGACACGCCGGCCGGCCAGCAGCCCCAGACGGCGGCTTGCTCCGCTGCCTGCATCAGCCGTCAGCCGTGTGCCATTGATGTCACCGCCATCGAACATCACGGCATTGACAATGCCGAACAGTGCATTGGCGCCATAAACCGCCGACGCCGGTCCGGACACGAACTCCAGCCGCTTGACCCAATCGATTTCGATCGGCGCTTCATTGCCAATATGCGCCTGGTCGTAAAGCGCGTCATTGCGCCGTGCACCGTCGGTCAGCAGGAGAATGCGGGAGTTGTAATCGCCGGGACGGCTGAAGCCGCGCACCCCGAGATAACTGTAGTTGCGGTCGTTGCTGACATAGAGACCCGGCACCGTGGACAGCGCCTCGGCCAGATTGCGGTAGCTGTGGCTGCGCAACTCTTGCTGGTCGATCACTGTCACCGAGGATGGCGAGTCAGCCAGCGGTTGTGCGTAACGCGATGCACTGAGCACCTCGACACGAAGCAGATCGTCAAGCGACATCTGCGCCAACTCACTTGCATCAGCCGCAGACAGGGTGGTCTGAGCCGACGCGCCGCAACACAGCGCCAACAGCGCAAGCGAGCAGTTGAAACGCAAACGAATCCAGTCTGATTGCATCCACACCTTTGCGCTGATCATTTAGAAAAGAAATTTCATTGGGCTTTTCGCCGGGGGTCAAAAGTTGGTCGCTTGTGTGGAATGGGTCAGGATTCTATGCGACAGCTGCGGCTTCGCTGGGTCAATATTCCTTCCCGATATCGGCGCGTGGTGCCGCGAATTGAGTTGCCGATGATTATCAAAAATAATGTTTTCATAGTCAAAAACAATTCGCGGCATTGAGGCAGCCAATTAGACGCCGCCCCCGATCCTGGCTAAGCTTTCATCGTCTTTGACAAACGGTTGTTCAAGGCAAGCGCTTCAAATTTTTAACTGATGAAGGAGATTTCCATGGCAGCACTCAAAGGCTCCAAGACGGAAGACAACCTGAAAGCCGCCTTCGCAGGCGAGTCCCAGGCCAACCGCCGTTATTTGTATTTTGCAAACAAGGCCGACGTTGAAGGCCAGCCCGACGTGGCTGCCTTGTTCCGCTCCACCGCCGAAGGTGAAACCGGCCATGCGCACGGTCACCTGGAGTGGCTGGAAACCTGCGGCGATCCCGCCACCGGTCTGCCGTTTGGCGGCACCCGTGACAACCTCAAGTCGGCAGTCGCGGGCGAAACCCACGAATACACCGATATGTACCCCGGCATGGCCAAGACCGCGCGCGACGAAGGTCATGACGAGGTGGCCGACTGGTTTGAGACCCTGGCCAAGGCCGAGCGTTCGCACGCCAATCGCTATGCCAAGGCATTGCTTGAACTGGTCGATTAATCCCGGTTGAATCGTTTGTGTTGGGCGTTGCTGGCAGCGCCCAATGCAGAAAATTCAATACCTGATAAACACCAACCATCCACGGTATCCCCACATGGCACGCGAAGGCAATTTATCGGCCCCCACCCGACACCCGATCGACTGGAAGGGGCGGGACTACTACAACGAAGAGGCGACTTTCCATGAGCTGGAGCGTATTTTTGATATATGCCACACCTGCCGCCGCTGCGTGAGCCTGTGCGGCGCTTTTCCCACATTGTTTGACCTGGTCGATGAGAGCCGGACGCAGGAGGTGAATGGGGTTGACAAAAGGGACTACTGGAAGGTGGTGGACCAGTGTTACTTGTGTGATATGTGTTTCATGACCAAGTGCCCATATGTGCCGCCGCATCAGTTCAACCTCGACTTTCCGCACACCATGCTGCGCGCCAAGGCGATCAAATTCAAAAAAGGTGAGGTGTCAACGGCCGAGAAGTTTTTGGCCTCCACCGATGTACACGGCCAACTGGCCGGCATCCCGGTCGTGGTGCAGGTGGCCAATGCCGTGAATCAGACCAAGCTGGCGCGCAGGGTGATGGAAAGCGTGGCAGGCGTCGATAAAAATGCCTGGCTGCCCTCGCTGGCGACCAGGAGGTTTCGCTCGGGCACGCCTGCCGCCAAAGCCACGGTGGTGAGGGACGGCGAGAAAACACCGGGCAAGGTCGCCATTTTTGCCACCTGTTTCATCAACTACAACGAGCCTGGCATTGGCCTGGATTTGCTCAAAATTTTGGATCACAACGACATTCCTTATGTGATCGTCGAGAAAGAAAAATGCTGTGGTATGCCCAAGCTGGAGTTGGGTGACCTGGATTCAGTCAACTCAGCCAAGGAGGCCAACATCCCGGTGCTGGCCCGTTACGCCAAGGATGGCTATGCCATTTTGGCGGCAGTGCCCAGTTGCGCCCTGATGTTCAAGCAGGAAATTCCCTTGATGTACCCGGATGAGCCGGACGTGCAACTGGTCAAGGATGCGATGTGGGACCCGTTTGAATACCTGATGCAGCGCAAGCGCGATGGCCTGCTCAAAGCTGATTTTCCGGTGCCACTGGGCAATGTGAGTTACCAGATTCCGTGTCATGGGCGGGTGCAGAACATCGGCAAGAAGACCGAAGAAATGCTCAAGATGATTCCGGGCACCACGGTCAACACCTTTGAGCGTTGCTCCGGTCATGCCGGCACTTTTGGTGTCAAGAAGGCGCACCACGAGCAGGCCATGAAGATCGGCAAACCGCTGTTCAAAGGCATGGCAGCCATGAAGGATGGCAGCAAGCCGGACTTCATCAGCTCCGATTGCCCCCTGGGCGGCCACCATATTGCGCAGGGTTTTGAGGTCAACCAGCTTGGCACGCCCGAGTTGCTGCACCCCTTGAGCCTGGTGGCCAAGGCCTATGGATTGAAGTGAAACTCAACCTGAGTTGCTCGCAGATCGGGCATGGGGTGTGAACAGCCCAAAAAGCACGCCGAAGCGTGCAATCATTTGGTCTATTCACACCCCATGCCCTCAAGCCCTGACTGTTGATATTTTGGAGCATTCATGCAAATGACCGGAACCATCACCCCCGAAAATCTCATGTCGCTGGAGGCCTACAGCAAGTGGCGCAAGGCCAACAAACCGGTCGTCATGGCGCACCGCAAACTGCGCAGCGTGCGCCTGGGCGAGTTCATCAACCTGCAGTTCGAGAGCGAAATGACCATTCGCTATCAGATCCAGGAGATGCTGCGCATCGAGAAAGTGTTTGAAGAAGACGGCATCCGGCAAGAGATTGACGCCTACGCGCCGCTGGTGCCCACCGGCAGCAACTGGAAAGCCACGGTGATGCTGGAGTACCCCGATGTGAACGAGCGCAAACGCGAGTTGGCGCGCTTGATCGGGGTTGAAGACCGTTTGTTTGTGGAAGTCGAGGGCCAGGCACGCGTTTATGCCATTGCCGACGAGGACATGGAGCGCGAAAACGACGAAAAAACATCGGCCGTGCATTTTGTGCGCTTTGAGTTGACGCCGGCCATGTGCGCTGCCGTCAAGGCCGGCGCCAGCGTCAAGCTTGGCTGCGACCACACCCATTACCCGGCGCATGTCACGATGGCACCCGAAACGCTGGCCTCGCTGGCCGGTGACCTGACGTAGCCGATCGGCCCACTGTCACGATAATCAAGGCTTCGTCATGAAGCCTTTTCTTTTCTTAACGCGCCCTTGAAGCGAGTTTGTCCGCCATGCTTTTTTTGCTGTCCCCCGCCAAATCCCTTGATTTTGAAAAACCTGCCGCTCCCGTGCCGCACACGCAGCCGCTGTTCATCCCCCAAGCGGCCGAATTGATCGATATCCTGAAGAAGAAATCACCGCGACAGATCGCCTCCCTGATGAGTCTGAGCGACGCTCTGGCCGGCCTGAACGTGGCGCGCTACCAAGCCTGGGTGCCCAAATTTACCGCCAAGAACGCCAAACAAGCGGTGCTGGCCTTTAATGGTGATGTTTATGAAGGCCTTGATGCCAAGAGTCTGCCCGTTGACGATTTGAAGTGGTTGCAAGACCACGTTTGTATCCTGAGTGGCTTGTACGGCGTGCTGCGCCCGCTCGACTACATGCAGCCCTATCGGCTGGAAATGAGCACAAAATTGGTCAACCCGCAGGGCAAAGACCTGTACCAGTTCTGGGGCGCACAAATCTCCGATTACCTCAACACCCGCTTGCACAAGAATGCCGCCCCGGTGGTGGTGAACCTGGCGTCGCAAGAGTATTTCAGGGCGGTGGACTGCAAGGCGCTGCAGGCCCGGGTGCTTGAATGCGTCTTCCAGGAGTGCCGGGGCGGCCAGTACAAAGTCATCAGCTTTTACGCCAAACGGGCGCGTGGTCTGATGGCGCGTTTCGCCGCCGAGCACCGGCTGAGCAAGCCCAAACAGCTTGAAGGCTTTGATGCTGAGGGCTACGCGTTTGACGCAGCGGCCTCCGAGCCGGACCGACTGGTTTTCCGGCGTCAGCAGCCTTTGTCATGAATTTATAACAAATCAGGTCGTAGCCCCCGTGAAATATACGTAAGTAGCTATGAAAATAAGAGCAAACAGCATTGACATCGAAGTTGAAGACAGCGGCCCTGGCGCAGCTGGCCAAGTGCGTCCGGTCGTCCTGCTGATCATGGGCCTGGGCATGCAGTTGGTGGCTTGGCCACCCGCGTTTGTCCAGGGGCTGGTCGATGCCGGTTACCGCGTCATCCGCCACGACAACCGCGACGTCGGCTTGAGCCACCATTTTGATGCCTTGGGCCAGCCGCATCTGCTCTGGCAGGGCCTCAAGTACAAGCTTGGCTTGAGGCCGCGTGCACCCTACAGCGTGGCGGACATGGCTGCCGATTCGCTCGGTGTGCTGGACGTCTTGGGCATTGAAAAGGCGCATGTGCTGGGTGTCAGCATGGGCGGCATGATTGCGCAACGCATGGCGCTGGCCGCACCCGAGCGCGTGTTGAGTTTGAGCAGCGTGATGAGCACCAGCGGCGCCAAAGGCCTGGCGCAGGCGCGCCCCGAGGTGATACGCGTTTTGCTCAGCCGACCCACGGGCCGCGATCCGCAGACGGTGCTGAACCATTACGTCCGCTTGTTCAAAGCCATTGGCAGCCCGGGTTTCCCGATGCCTGAGCATGAGCTGCGCGAGCGTATCTTGCTGGGGGTGCAACGCGGCTATTACCCGGTCGGCACGCTGCGGCAAATGCTGGCCATCATGGCCGACCAGACCCGTGCCACTCAGTTGCGGCGTATTACGTCGCCAACGCTGGTGTTACACGGCAAAGCCGACCCGCTGTTGCCGTTTATCCATGGCGAGGATACGGCCCGGCGCATCAGCGGCGCCAGATTGGTCGGTATTGAAGGCATGGGACACGACCTGCCGCCCGGTGTGGTGGCCCATCTGCTGGCGGCTCTGCTGCCGCATCTGAAGGCTGCTGAGGCCAGCCGCATGGCCTTGTCCCCAACTTAAACTCCAACCCCCGCCCACTTTTCAGACCAAAGCCCACACCCATGAACACGCCGCAAAATTCCCCCTTGGGCCAAGCCACCGCCTACCTTGACCAGTACGATGCCTCGTTGCTGTTCCCGATCGCGCGCGCAGCCAAACGCGCTGAGGTCGGCGTGACCGGGGCATTGCCGTTTCTGGGCGCCGACATGTGGACCGCGTTCGAGTTGAGCTGGCTCAATTTGCGCGGCAAACCGCAGGTGGCGCTGGCACGCTTCACGGTGCCGTGCGAGAGCGCCAACATCATTGAGAGCAAGTCCTTCAAGCTCTACCTCAACAGCTTCAACAATACCCGCTTTGTCGACGTAGACGCAGTGAAAGCCCGTCTGCGCGCGGACTTGAGCGAAGCGGTCTGGCGTGATGTCGAGAAAAGTGTTTCACCCGACGCCGCCGCGCCAGCCGTGGGCGCAAGCGCCACCGCGCCCCCCAGCATTGGCGTTACCCTTTTGCTGCCAGAGTTGTTTGACCGTGAACCCATTTACGAGCTTGATGGCCTGAGCCTGGACCGGCTCGATGTCGAATGCACACACTACACCCCGGCGCCTGATCTGTTGCGGGTCGTGCCGGACGAAGCGCCGGTGAGCGAGGTGCTGGTCAGCAACCTGTTGAAAAGCAATTGCCCGGTCACCGGCCAGCCCGACTGGGCCAGTGTGCAGATCAGCTACAGCGGTGCGCCGATTGACCAGGAGGGCTTGTTGCAGTACCTGGTGAGTTTTCGCAACCACAACGAGTTTCATGAGCAATGCGTCGAGCGCATCTTCATGGACCTCTGGACGCGCTGCAAACCCGTCCGGTTGGCGGTGTACGCGCGTTATACGCGCCGCGGCGGGCTCGACATCAATCCGTTTCGAACCAGCTATCCGCAGGCGCTACCAGCCAACGTCCGCAACGCGCGGCAGTAAAAAGTCACGCTGACCTGAGGTTTTCAGCCCTGGGTCATCACTTTCAGCGCTGGGCAGTGGCTCAGCGTCAGCTGTTCAGACAGGGGTGTCCCCCGACGCCAGGCCGGATATTTCCTCGATCATGAACCGGCCATAGTGTTGTGCCGCGACTGCTTTTGTGGTTCGCGCCACGCTCGCCACTGACTCGGCTTGCGCGTCTTCGGGCGCATGCACGATCAGGAAGCTGCATCCATCCTCCGCCAGGGCCCGGTGCATCTTGATGAGGTCGAGTTCATAGCCAAATCCGGCAAGCGCGCTCGCCTTCTGCAGTTCCGCATCGACCTGCGCCTTCATCTCCTCGGGGGAGTAGCGCACCAAGTCTGAGTCCGAAAACTTCTGATCGAGCAGTGCGTTCACGGCAGCCTGCTGGTCAATGGCGGACCGAAACGCCATAACGGTGTGCCCCACCGGTTTGAATACCCCAAATGTTTCAGGGGGATGTGTTTTGTCCATGGTTGTTACCTTCCAATTTGTCACGGCATCAGGCCGCGTGCTTTTTCACCCAGGCAAGGTACTTGTCCATCCAGCCTTGCAGGAATTTATGGCTTTCGGAGCCAATATTCCCGGACGCATCAAACAATCCATCCTTGGCCTGGATGAAGGCTTCCGGCTGGCCCAGCGTCGGAACGTCAAGATAAGCCAGCACATTGCGCAAATGCTGTTGTGCGATGGCCGTACCGATGGCGCCCACCGAAACGCCCAACACACCCGCTGGTTTACCTGCCCAGGCGTTTTGCCCGTACGGGCGTGAGGCGTGGTCAATCGCGTTCTTGAGAACGCCAGGGATGGAGCGGTTGTACTCGGCCGTCACGAACAAAAGGCCCTGAGCGGTCCCGATATCGCTCTTGAGTCGCTTGACTGATTCGGCCTGGTTGGCGTCATCGTCCTGGTTGTAAAGCGGCAAGTCGCCGATTTGTACCTGCTTGAACGAGAACTCCGAAGGTGCCAATTTCACAATGGCGCTGGCCAGCTTGCGGTTGAATGAGTCCCGACGAAGACTGCCGACGATAACGGCTATCTGGAATTTGCCCATGAATATCTCCATTGAACGAGGAAAGTGGTCAAGGTACAGGGGATTTGCATTGGGGTCTGTGCGGCAGATAACACAAGCCGACACACAAGAGGCCTGTTTGTAGCGAACTTGGCCCAGCCCTTTGTTCGGCACCGCACAGACCATTGGCTTCGGTTTGCGTAACGTACGGCCAGTCATGTTGTATTGCGCCTGACGGCTTGGTCAATGTTGTGCGTTCTTGTAGTAGCCCGTCCACACTGGAGATATCCATGGAAGACATCCTCGCTCCCAGATCTGAGCCATCGCGAAGCCCGTGGATGCTCGGCCGTGTCCCTGAAACAGCGTGCAGCCAGCCCGGATACACAAAGGAGGATCCGACCGACCACCAATTCATCGCGACGCTGGATTCCTATCGGGACGCTGGCGGGCTCGCACCGGTGCAAGAGGTGGTCGCACTGTTCAAACGCTGCAAGGGTTCCGATCTCACGACGCTTGCAAGCCTGATTGCCGGCAAAAAGGTGATCTGCTTCGGTTGGGAAGCAAGAGTGTGGCTTCCCCTGTTTCAGTTCAACCGCGTCGACATGACGCCGCATATCGGACTCGGCCAGGTGCTGGCGCAGCTGAGCTCCGTTTTCAGTGCGTGGGAGCTGGCGAACTGGTTTGCGCAGCCCAACCCATGGCTTGGGGATCGTGCCCCGGCGGCCAGGCTTGGATGGGACCTGTCGGCGGTCCTGCATGCTGCGCGCGCTGACCGATTCGTTGTGGATGGACAAGACCATCCACGGACAAGTGTTGTAACAGGTGGGCAGGACATGGATTACGCCAATTGACGGCGCCTGCATTGTTCCTGCCATATCCTGCAAGCAAGGGTGGGGCGCAAGCCTCAAATTTTCAACTACTGACATACAAAAAGGACTCCCATGAAAACATCTTTTACCTTCAAGACTTCGCTCATCTTTGCCGCCCTGCTATCCCTTTCGGTGGCACAGGCAGCCACCATCAGCAAGGATGAGTACAAGGCCGACAAGACCCGCATCAGCGCCGAATACAAGACCGACAAGGCGGCCTGCGCCACATTGAAAGCCAATGCCAAAGACATCTGCGTTGCAGAAGCCAAGGCCAAGGAAAAGGTCGCACGCGCCGAGCTGGAATACAGCCTCAGCGGCAAAGCCGCCGACCAGACCAAGGTGCTAGAGGCCAAGGCCAAGTCTGCCTATGCAGTCGCCAAGGAAAAGTGCGACGACAAGGCGGGTAATGACAAGGACGTTTGTGTCAAGGAAGCCAAGGCTGCCGAGACCAAGGCCCTGGCAGACGCCAAGACGGGCAAACAGATCGGTGAAGCCAAGAAAGACGCTTCTCTGGAAAAACTTGATGCCGACTACAAGGTTGCCGTGGAGAAGTGTGATGCCGAGAAGGGCGATGCCAAGACCAGCTGCGTTGCAGCCGCCAAAGCAAAGTTCGGCAAGAACTAAACCCCGCAACGCCGGCAAAGAGGACAGTCCTGCATAAGCACCACGCGCATCGAATCCGGCAGCTTCGACCCCATTGAATTCCCGTTCGATGCGTTGCAGGGTGTGCAAAGAGTGCACAGCCTGCGCGCGCGCTGGCGCAAGGAAGTCCCATTGCTTGCCTGGGCATCTCCGGCGAAAATAGGCCCATTGATGTCTAGCCAGGAGATTGCCATGCCGCACGCCTTTGCCGCTACCCTCAAGACCTTCAAAACCGCCTCTGGCAAGGCGGGCAAATTCTTTTCGCTGCCCGCACTCGCGCGGCAGTTCCCCAACATCAAGCGCCTGCCGGTGTCCCTGCGCATCGTGCTCGAATCGGTGCTGCGCAACTGCGACGGCAAGAAGGTCACGACCGGCCATGTGGCGCAGTTGGCGGGCTGGCAGCCCCACGCGATGCGCACCGACGAAATTGCATTTGTGGTGTCGCGCGTGGTGCTGCAGGACTTCACCGGTGTCCCGTTGCTGGCCGACCTGGCCGCCATGCGCAGCACCACGCAGCGCCTGGGGCTGGACCCGCGGCGCATCGAGCCGCTGGTGCCGGTGGATCTGGTGGTGGACCACTCGATCATGGTGGACCACTATGGCCAGAAGAATTCGCTGGACCTGAACATGAAGCTTGAATTCCAGCGCAACCGCGAGCGCTACGAGTTCATGAAATGGGGCATGCAGGCCTTTGACACATTTGGGGTCGTGCCGCCGGGTTTTGGCATCGTGCACCAGGTCAATCTGGAATTCCTGGCGCGCGGGGTGCACAAAACGAAGGACGGCGTCTACTACCCCGACACACTGGTGGGCACCGACAGCCACACCACCATGATCAACGGCATTGGCGTGGTCGGTTGGGGCGTGGGCGGCATCGAGGCCGAGGCCGCCATGCTGGGCCAGCCGGTGTACCTGCTGACGCCCGATGTGGTGGGCTTTGAGTTGAGCGGGCGCCTGCGCGAGGGCGTGACCGCCACCGACCTGGTGCTCACGGTAACCGAGACGCTGCGCCAGCACCGGGTGGTCGGCAAGTTCGTGGAGTTTTTTGGCGCAGGCACGCGTACCCTGGCGTTGCCCGACCGGGCAACAATAGCCAACATGGCGCCCGAGTATGGCGCCACCATGGGCTTCTTCCCGGTGGACGAGAAAACCATCGCCTACTTCACGGGCACCGGCCGCACCAAGGACGAGATCGAGGCTTTTGAGGCTTATTTCAAGGCGCAAGGCCTGTTTGGCGTGCCGCTCGCCGGCGAGATTGACTACTCGCAGGTGGTCAAGCTCGACCTGGGCGATGTCACCCCCAGCCTGGCTGGCCCCAAGCGCCCGCAGGACCGCATCGAGCTGGGCCAGGTGGCCAGCCAGTTCGCCTCGCTCTTTAGCAAGCCCAATGCCGAGAACGGGTTCAACCAGAGCGCCGAGCGTCTCATGCAGCGCTACCCGGTCAATTGTGGCGCGGGCGAGTCGGCGGGCGAGGCGCCGCCGCTGGCGCCCGGCGCCCGGCGTGACGTGGAGGAGATGGTGAGCAACCGGCCAGCGCTGGCGGCGGTCGAGGGGCCCTCTTCGGTGGTGTGCGACATCAAGGCCCCGGCAGAAGCCGGGTTCACCTTGGGCCATGGCGACGTGCTGATCGCCGCCATCACCAGTTGCACCAACACATCCAACCCCAGTGTCCTGCTGGCGGCAGGCCTGTTGGCCAAAAAAGCCGTCCAGGCGGGACTGCGGGTGCAGCCGCACATCAAGACCTCGCTGGCACCGGGCTCGCGCATCGTCACCGAGTACCTCACGCAAACCGGCTTGCTGCCCTACCTCGAGAAGCTCGGCTTTGCCCTGGCTGGCTACGGCTGCACCACCTGCATTGGCAATTCCGGCGACCTGACGCCCGAACTCAATGCCGCCATCACCCAGCACGACCTGGTCTGCGCGGCAGTGCTGTCAGGCAACCGCAACTTCGAGGCGCGCATTCACCCCAGCCTCAAGGCCAATTTTCTGGCCAGCCCGCCGCTGGTTGTGGCCTATGCGATTGCAGGAACGATCCTGCGCGACCTGATGACCCAGCCAGTGGGGCAAGGCACAGGCGGCAAGGATGTGTACCTGGGCGACATCTGGCCCAGCAGCGAGGAAATCAGCGCGCTGATGCAGTTCGCCATGAACGGCCGCGCCTACCAGGAAAACTACGCGCGTGTTGCCTCCACGCCCGGCCCGCTGTGGGAAGCCATCACCGGCGTGACCGGCACCACCTACACCTGGCCCAGGAGCACCTACATTGCCGAGCCGCCGTTCTTTGCCACTTTTGCTATTGATAATATAGCTACTAAGTCAGATAAGACGGGGGCTAGAGGGCAAAAAGGCTCTGAATCTGTGCGGGGTGCGCGCATCATGGCGCTGTTTGGTGATTCCATTACCACGGACCATATTTCTCCGGCGGGCGCGATCAAAGAGAGTTCACCGGCGGGCCAGTGGCTGCTGGCGCATGGCGTGCAAAAGGCCGACTTCAATTCCTATGGCGCGCGCCGGGGCAACCATGAGGTGATGGTGCGCGGCACCTTTGCCAATGTGCGCATCAAAAACCTGATGATCGCGCCGCTGGCCGACGGGTCGCGCGAAGAGGGTGGCCTCACCCTGTACCAGGCGCCCGCCGAGGGCCCGGGTGTGGGGGGGCCGGGTGAAAAGCTGTCCATCTTTGACGCCGCCACCCGTTACATGGCGGCGGGCATACCGACCGTGGTGTTGGCTGGTGAAGAATACGGAACCGGGTCGAGCCGGGACTGGGCGGCCAAGGGCACACAACTGCTGGGCATCAAGGCGGTGGTGGCACGAAGCTTTGAGCGTATCCACCGCAGCAACCTGGTCGGCATGGGTGTGTTGCCCTTGCAGTTCAAGGCCGGCGACAGCTGGCAAGGTCTGGGCCTGACCGGCAACGAGGTCATTGACATCGTGCCCGATGTTGACCTGCGCCCGCAGAGCGACGCCCAATTGCTGGTCATCCGCGCCGATGGCAGTCGCCTCACGCTGACGGTGCTGCTGCGCATCGACACGCCGATTGAGGTGGATTACTACCGTGCGGGCGGCATTCTGCCCTTTGTACTGCGCCAGTTGCTGCAGGCTTGACTTTCCAACTCAATAAGTCTGGAGTCGATTCATGGCCCTCACACGCACCGAGTCCGACAGCTTTGGTCCCATCGAAGTCCCTTTCGAGGCCTTGTGGGGCGCACAGACGGCGCGCAGCCTGCGCTTCTTCGCCATTGGCGAGCAGCGCATGCCGCTGCCGGTGATTCACGCGCTGGCCTGGGTCAAGTGGGCCGCGGCCATCATCAATTGTGATCTGCACCTGCTGGACGGCGGCAAGTCGCAGGCGATCGCGGATGCTGCACGGCGCGTGGCCAGTGGCGAGTTTGATGCCGAATTCCCGTTGTCGCTGTGGCAGACCGGCTCGGGCACACAGAGCAACATGAATGTCAACGAGGTGGTGGCCAACCTGGCCTCGCGCGCACTTGGCGGTGACGTGGGTGCAGCGCGAAAAATTCACCCCAATGACGATGTCAACCTTGGGCAGTCGTCCAACGATGTCTTCCCCACCGCCATGCACATCGCGGTGACCCTGCAGGCCAAACTGGATTTGCTGCCGGCGCTGCAAGCCTTGCGTAGCGCGCTCGCGGCCAAGGCCCTTGAATTCGAAGCGGTCGTGAAGATCGGCCGCACGCACCTGCAAGACGCGACGCCGGTGACGCTGGGCCAGGAGTTTGGTGGCTACGAGGCGCAACTCGCGCTGTGCGAGAAAAGCATCCGTTACGCCCTGTTGGCGCTGCACAGGTTGGCGATTGGCGGCACGGCGGTGGGCACCGGGCTGAACACCCACCCGCAGTTCGCCGCGCGCGTGGCTGCCCTGCTGGCAAACCAGCTCGACCTGCCACTAGCGCAGGCGGACAATTTATTTGCCGCGATGGCGGGTCACGAAGCGCTGGTGGGCTTGCATGCCAGTCTGAAGATGCTGGTCATTGCCTTGACCAAAATTGGCAACGACATTCGCTTGATGGGCAGCGGGCCACGGGCGGGTCTGGGCGAACTGCAATTGCCCCAGAATGAGCCCGGCAGCTCGATCATGCCCGGCAAGGTGAACCCGACCCAGGTCGAGGCGCTGACCATGGTGTGCGCCCAAGTGATCGGGCATGACGCCGCCATAGGTTTTGCCGCGAGCCAGGGCCACTTTGAACTCAACGTGTACAAGCCCCTGATCATTTTCGACACACTCGACAGCCTGCGTCTGCTGACGGACACGATGCGCAGCTTTAACCAGCATTGCGTGGCGGGTCTGTCGGTCAACGCGGCGCGGGTTGAAGAATTGTTGCAAAGCTCGCTGATGCTGGTCACTGCGCTCACGCCACATATCGGTTACGACCGCGCGGCGCAGATCGCCAAGCATGCGCATAAAAATGGCACGACGCTGCGCGAAGCGGCGCTGGAGATGGGGGCCGTGAGCGCCGAGCAGTTCGACGCCTGGGTGGATGCTAGGCAGATGCTGGGACCGCGCGCCGACCCAAGCAGTCTGATCGGCAAGTCATGAGGGACGTGATACCGCCGGCTTCAGCCCCGGGCGGCTAAATCTATTACATGGCCTATTAAATGGCTATCAGTTTAATAGCATGCTACGCATGGTATACGGGGGCTGGAAGGCTATTTGGCCACAAGCAAAAGACCCAGCGGCGGCGGCCATCCGGCCAGCGCCGCTGGCTCTTTCCGGTTGTCAATATTCCCAGAAAATGCGCTGCAGCTCTCTGCTGTCGTCGGTCTTGGCCAACGCGACCGCCGCGAGGATTCGGGCTTTTTGTGGATTCAAATCATGCGCGACCACCCAGTCGTACTTGTCATCGGGTTGTTCGGCATTGCGCAGCACAAGGCCTTCGGGAACACGGGACGAGCGAATCACCTGGATGCCTGCGCTGCGCATGGCTTGCAGGGCAGGCACGATGCGGTCTGCCACCGATCCGTTGCCGGGACCGCCATGGATCACTGCCTTGATGCCGGTCTTGGCCAGTGCATCAAAGCCGGTGCGGGGCACATTGCCATAGCTGTAAATGATCTCGACTGGAGCCAATTCATTGATGTTGTCGATGTCGAACTCGGACTGCGCCGTGTGGCGCTTGACGGGGGCGCGGAACCAGTAGTTCTTGCCCTCAATCACGAAGCCCAGCGCGCCCCATTGGCTGCGAAAAGCTTCGACCTTGAGGTTGACGGACTTGACCACGTCACGACCACTTTGAATGCTGTCATTCATGGTCACCAAAACGCCTTTGCCCGCTGCGTCTTTGCTGGCGGCCACCGTGACTGCGTCCAGCAAGTTGAGTGCGCCATCCGCTGAGAGGGCGGTACCGGGACGCATTGAGCCGACCACCACGATCGGCTTGTCGGTGTGGACCACCAAGTTCAGGAAGAAGGCGGTTTCTTCCAACGTGTCGGTGCCGTGGGTGATGACCACGCCGTCCACATCGGCTTGCTTGACCAGCGCCGACACCCGTTTACCCAAGGTCATCAGCTGGGTGTTGGTAAAGCTCTCCGAGGCAATCTGAAATACCTGCTCGCCCTTGACGTTGGCCACATTGGCCAATTCAGGCAGGCCCGCGAGCAATTTGTCGACCGGCACTTTGGCGGCGGCGTACGTGGCGCTGTTGAGCGCCGAGGCGCCCGCACCGGCAATGGTGCCGCCGGTGGCCAGCACCACGACGTTGGGCTTGGGGACTTGGGCCTGGGCCAGAGAAGTCAGCGCCGACAGGGCCGCCAAAGTGGCCCCCGCAATGAGCTGTTGGATACTGAAATGGACGCGCATGAAGATGTTCCTGTGATGGTTGTGTTTGTGAAAAAACGCCTCTGATCAGGGGTGCCTGATGGTATCGACGTCGTCTCCAAATGGACAGGGGAACGCCATGCTTTTTGCTTATAACCTCATCACATGCCAGCACCCGGCGAGCCATGCAAGGCTTACGTCAGGGCGGCAACACACCAGCCTGGCTGGTGGTCGACGACGTGGGCAATGTGGCCTGGCGCGTGACGTCAGAGCGCTGAGCCGACCGATCCGGCCTGCGCTGTCAGGTGTCCGTGTCCCGCGCCTGCGCCCGGGCTTCTTCGTTCTCGCCCCACATGGCGTTCAGAATGGCCAGCAGCACCGCAAAGCTGACGCCCAAAATCCAGGCAAAGTACCACATGTGATGTCCTTTTATTAGTAGGCGCCGTGCTCGTTTTCCTTCACATACGCCGCCGTCACCTTGCCGCGCATCACGCGGTAAGCCCAGGACGTGTAGAGCACGATCAAGGGCATGAAGATGAGCGTGACCCCCAACATGATGCCCAGCGTCAAGTGGCTCGACACGCTGTCCCACACGGTCAGGCTGGCGCCCGGCATGGAGCTTGATGGCATGATGAACGGAAACATGGACGCGCCGGCCGTGCCGATGACGCCCAGCAGAGCCAGTGCCGAGCAAACAAAAGCAGTCAAAGTGCGGCGCAGGCGCAACTGCAGCACTGCCAGCAGCGCACCCAGCACGCCGATCACGGGCAGTAGCCACAGCAGGGGTTGATGGCCATAGTTGGCCATCCAGGCACCGGCCTCGCGCACCACGGTCTTGTTCATCGGATCAGGCAACGCGCCCGGCTCGATGATGGATGTGATGCGGTAGCCATCCAGGAATTGAAGCCAGACACCTGCAGCGACAAAGGCCAGCACCATGACGAGGGCCGCGCCCGTGGCACCCTTGATGGCGCGCGCCTGAATCACCCCTTCGGTGCGGTGCGCCAGATAGACGCCGCCGTGCATCGTGATCATGGCGCTGCTCAGCACGCCGGCCAGCAGGGCAAACGGGTTGAGCAATTGCCAGAAACTGCCGCTGTAGGTCGAGGCCAGATAGGTGTCAAACTGGAATGGCACACCCAGCAGCAGGTTGCCAAAGGCCACCCCAAAAATCAGCGGTGGCACCGCACCACCGACAAACAGGCCCCAGTCCCACGCGCTGCGCCAGCTGGCGTTATGAATCTTGCTGCGGTAGTCAAAACCGACCGGGCGAAAGAACAAGGCCCACAGTACCACCAGCATGGCCCAATAGAAGCCGCTGAAGGCGGCCGCGTAGACCAGCGGCCAGGCCGCAAACAGGGCGCCACCGCCCGTGATGAACCAGACCTGGTTGCCCTCCCAGTGCGGCCCCACGGTGTTGATGATCACGCGGCGTTCCATGTCACTGCGGCCAACAAAGGGCAGCAGCGTGCCCACCCCCATGTCGTGGCCGTCCATGATGGCAAAGCCGATCAGCAGCACGCCGATCAGAAGCCACCAGATGATTTTGAGAGTTGAATAATCAAACATGGCTGCTTCCTTAGACTGGCGCCGGGGTGGCGTGCGTGATGGACTCGTCCTGGTAGCGGCCGGTACCCAGGCTGCCCGGGCCCATGCGCGCAAACTTCACCATGAGAAACATCTCGACGACCAGCAGCGCGGTGTAAAAAACAATGAACCCGGCCAGCGAACCGTACAGGTTGTTGACGCTGAGTGTTGACACACTCAAGTGCGTGGGCAAGACGCCGTAAATCGTCCAGGGCTGGCGACCATACTCGGCCACGAACCAGCCCAACTCGGCCGCAACCCACGGCGCTGGCAGCATCCACAGCGCCCACTTGAGCAGCCAGGGCTTTTGCATGTTGGACGATTTGATCGTGCTCCAGAAGGCCAGGCCGAACAAAGCCAGCATGGCAAAGCCCAAACCCACCATGATGCGAAAGCCCCAGAACATCGGTGTCACGCGGGGCACGGTGTCGTTGACGGCGCGCTCAATGATCTCGGGTGTGGCTTGATTGACGTCGCTCACATATTTCTTGAGCAGCAGGCCAAAGCCGAGGTCGGCTTTGTGACGCTCAAACACTTGTTTCGCCACCACGTCATCGCGTTGGCCGCGCAGGGCATCGAGCGCGTTGACCGCCACAATGCCGCGCAGGATGCGCTCACGGTTTTTGGCCTTGATCTGGTGAATGCCCGGAATTTCCTTGGTGAGGGAGCGTGTCCCGATCAGGCCCATCACCCACGGGATCTCAATCTCCCAGTTGTTCTTTTGCGCCGCTTCGTTGATGCTGGCCAACACCGTAAGCCCGGCCGGTGCAGGCTTGGTCTCCCACATCGCCTCCATCGCCGCCAGCTTGGTCTGTTGGGATTCCCCCACCGTGTAGCCCGATTCGTCACCCAGCACAATCACGCTGAGCGCCGAGGCCAGTCCAAAGGCGGCGGCGACCCGAAAGCTGCGCTTTGCAAACTCGACATCACGTTTCTTCAACAGGTACCAGCTGGAGATCGACAACACAAACATGGCGCCCGTCACATAGCCCGCCGACACCGTGTGCACAAACTTGGCCTGCGCGTCGGGGTTGAACACCACGACCCAGAAGTCGACCATTTCCATGCGCATGGTCTGATAGTTGAATTCGGCACCCACCGGGCTCTGCATCCAGCCGTTGGCAATCAAGATCCACAGCGCACTCAAGTTCGAGGCAACCGCCAACAGCAGCGTCACCATCAAGTGCTGGGTTTTTGACAGGCGGTCCCAGCCAAAGAAAAACAGCCCGATCATGGTCGATTCGAGAAAGAAGGCCATCATGCCCTCTATCGCCAGTGGGGCGCCAAAGATGTCACCCACGTAATGCGAGTAGTAGGCCCAGTTGGTGCCAAACTGGAACTCCAGCGTGATGCCGGTCGTCACGCCCAAGGCAAAGTTAATGCCAAACAGCTTGCCCCAAAAGCGCGTCATGTCCTTCCAGACCACGTTGCCGGTCATCACATAAACGCTTTCCATGATGACCAGCAGCCAGACCATGCCGATGGTGAGCGGCACAAAGAGGAAATGGTAAAGGGCGGTGACGGCGAATTGCAGTCGCGACAAATCGACCAGTTGTTCAGAAATCAAGGTTTTTCTCCTTTGGCCGGTGTTGCAACCGGTTGTAGAAACTGTGCCGCGACGCTGTCCCCGTCAACGTGAACACGCTGTTCACGCACAAAACCCACCCACAATGCCGTCAGCACGACGAGTTTGAGAACCAGCACGACGGCCAGTTTTTTGGCGAGATTCTTATCCGGTGATTTCATGACAGTCGATACCGGTCGGTCGCATTGAGAAAAATTGCATACAGATGGTATGTGTACAGAATACCAGAAGGGTAGTCCTCTCCACGTTGAACCGGAGAGTCTGTACGCAAGCGCACAGAAAGATTTTTCATTATTCTTTAACATGACCACGAGTCGTTGATTTTTGATCTGCCGGTGGGGTCGTCGATTGACTATTCGTAAACACATGAAAGAAAAAGGAGTCTGTATGAAGGGATTTGTGCAAGACATTGAGGGCCTCGCCCACAAGAACGACTTGTTTCGGCGTGTGCTTTACACGGCAAAGAACTGCCAGTTGGTGCTGATGACCTTAAAGTCCAAAGAGGACATTGGCGTCGAAGTCCACAAGCTGGATCAGTTTTTTCGCGTGGAGGAGGGCAGTGGCGAGGCGGTTCTTGATGGTGTTCACACACCGATCCATGACGGCTTTGCGGTCCTCGTTCCGGCCGGCACGACACACAACATCATCAACACCGGCACGGTGCCCATGAAGCTCTATACCTTGTACTCACCACCCAATCACCGGGACGGTGTGGTTCATCTCACCCGCGCCGATGCGCTGGCTGACGAGGAACATTTCGACGGTGTAACGACAGAACAGATCAAGTAACCAGGGGAATCAACATGCCGGATTTCGGATCACCCTTTTCAGGGTTGGCCCATGACAGAAAGCTCACGGATGAGGAACTCATCAGAGCCATTCGTTTCATGGTGGCTGCGGAATATGAAGCGGTTCAGTTGTACACGCAGCTGGCCGAGTCCACCGACAACCAGCTCGCCGTCACGGTGCTCAAGGAAATCGCGGACGAAGAACGGGTCCACGCAGGGGAATTTCTCAGATTGCTTCACGAGCTGGCGCCCGATGAAGCCAAGTTCTATGCCAAAGGGGCCAAAGAGGTAGAAGAAGAAATCAAGAAAATGAAGTAGCCAGACGTTTGTCCAGGCAATGCCGCATGGGTGTGCTGACGAATGGATTGTCTGACGGTCACGTCGCGCCCGCAGAACCTCAGTTGCCGCGCGTTCCGGAAATAGATCCTGCGGCGCCGCTGTTGTTCATCATCAATGCGGCTTCGGGCCGCCACGATTCCGATACAACACGCCAGCAGATCGAAGCGGCGCTGCGCGCCAGTGGGAGAACGGGTGAGTTGCTGTTCACCCACCCCGATCAGTTGGCACAGGTCGCCCAGCAGGCCGCTGTGACGGCGTTCGCCCGGCACAGTGCCGTGGTTGCCGTGGGGGGCGATGGCACCATCAATTCGGTGGCGCAGGCCGCGCACGCCCAAGGCTGCGTCATGGGCGTTCTGCCGCAAGGCACCTTCAACTACTTTGCCCGCACGCACGGCATTCCCGCCGATGCCGCGCAGGCGGCGCAGGTTCTGCTGCGTTGTGAGCCCGTGCCGGTACAGGTCGGCTTGATCAACGAGCGCGTGTTTCTCGTCAACGCCAGCCTCGGCCTTTATCCCGAGCTGTTGCAGGACCGTGAGGCCTACAAGACGCGTTTCGGCCGCAGTCGGGTCGTGGCGTTCGCCGCCGCCTTGGTGACCTTGCTGGGGCAGCACCGACAGTTGCGGCTTCGCATCGAACGCGGCACCCACGTACGCGACCTGACGACGCCGACGCTCTTTATCGGCAACAACCGGCTGCAACTGGAACAGGTCGGCCTGGCACAGGCAAGCGCGCTGGACCAGGGTTGCCTGGCAGGGGTGATGCTGCGGCCCATCGGCGCGCTGGCGATGCTCTGGTTGCTGCTGCGCGGGTCCTTCGGCACACTGGGCGAGGCCGACACGGTGGAGAGCTTCCAGTTCCATCGCATGCTCGTCAAGCCACGGCTCGCGTGGGGTGGGGGCAGGGTCAAGGTGGCATTCGACGGCGAGGTGAACTGGATGCGCGCGCCGCTTGAATTCCGGGTCTCGCCCAAGCCGCTTTACCTCATCAAGCCGATGACCGAAGACGGGGCAACCGGCCGCGCCGGAGGCGGCGCATGAGTGTTTTGTTGCAGATCTCCGACCCCCATTTCGGCACTGAGCAGGCGGCAGTTGTTGAAGCTTTGGTGGCACTGTCGCAGCACCAGCAGCCCGATCTTCTGGTGCTCTCGGGCGACATCACCCAGCGCGCCCGTCGCGCCCAATTTGCCGCGGCGCGGGCCTTCATGGATCGGCTCGGCGCGCCGGTGCTGGCGATCGCAGGCAACCACGACATTCCCCTGTTCGATCTGGGCCAGCGTTTCTTTCATCCGTACGCCCGGTACGGCCATGCGTTTGGCGACGAATTGGAACCGGTGTATTGCTCGCGTGATCTGCTGGTGCTGGGCGTCAACACCACGCGCTGGTATCGGCACAAGAGTGGAGAAGTGTCTTTGGCCCAGATTGAGCGGGTGGCCATGCGCCTGGGCGGCGCAGAGCCGCAGCAACTGCGTGTGGTGGTGGTGCATCAACCGGTTGCCGTACAGCGCGCCGGGGAAGACCACAATCTGCTGCGCGGGCACGCCGGAGCACAGCAACGCTGGGCCGCCGCCGGCTGCGACCTGGTCATGGGCGGCCACATTCACCTGCCCTATGTGATGCCGCTGGCGGGCCTGACGCGTCCCATGTGGGCCGTGCAGGCCGGTACCGCCGTATCAAAACGCGTGCGCGACGGCGCGCCGAACTCAGTCAACTTGTTGCGTTGGGGTTGCCATGCACCGTCTGGGTGCTGCATGATTGAACAATGGGACTACACGGCCTCTGCCCAAGCCTTCGTTTGCACCCGCGTCACCGAAGTCAATCCGTCGCGTGCGGCTGGAGTGTCCATTGAAAGCTGACGCAGGCTTGGTCGTGCAGCTCGCAATTTGGGCCGGTCAGCATGCGCTGCCTCTATTCTTCTTGCTGTTGACGCTGTTACTGGCGGCAACGGTTGCTGGTTGGTGGTTCCTGCTGCGAGCCGGTTCGCCCAGGCCTGCCATCGGCCGACGTCTCGCAGCCGGTATTTTTATCATCCTGGCTGGCGCCGCGGTCTTCGCCGGGCTGGCCACACAACTGGGTGCGGCGCAAGCACTGGTCCGCGCTGACCAGGCGCTCACCGATGCGTTAGACACCAGTGTGGCGCCGCTGACGCAGCAGGTGTTTGCCGCACTCACGCACCTGGCCGATACCGCCACGCTCACCGTGTTGTGCATTGGCATGGCGATTGTGCTCATCGCCCGCAGGCGTCGCGGTCTCGCCCTGGGCTGGGTGGTAGCGCTGGCGGGCAATGGCTTGTTGAACCAGACCCTCAAGCAGATGGTTGGCCGTGCCCGGCCGCTGGAGCAGCACAACATGGTGCAGGCCACAGGACTCAGCTTCCCCAGTGGCCACAGCTCCGGCGCGGTTGTGGCCTACGGCATGCTGGGTTATCTGGCGCTTCGACTGCTGCCGCGGCGCTGGCAGTTGCCGACGCTGCTCGTAGCGGTCACGCTGGCCTTCACGGTGGGTGCCAGCCGCTTGCTCCTGCGCGTGCATTTCGCCAGCGATGTGCTCGCCGGTTTTGCCTCGGGTACGGCTTGGCTTGCGTTGTGCATCACGGGTGTTGAGCTCGTGCGTTGGTGGCGCTCAGGCCGTGCCTGAGTTCCAGTGGCTCAGATCCTCAGGCCTGAGCCTGCGCAATGCGCACAATTTCTTTGGCAATGTCTTCGGGCGACAAGACAAAATCAATGCAGCCGCTGTCAATGGCGCTTTCAGGCATGTCGGGTTGACCCGCTGTGTCAGGTTTTTGCGCGATGGTGATACCACCCACTTCCTTGATGCCACGCAGTGCGGCGGCGCCGTCGCCGTCAAAACCCGACACAATCACGGCAATCAGCTTGCCGTCCCAGTACTGGGTGAGGGACTTCAAAAAAACCGTGATCACATCCGGCCAGCCGCGCGGCTTGGAGATGGGTCTGAGCTGGAATACTTCGCCATCAACATGCAAGTCGCGGTTGGCCGGGATGATGTAGACATGGTTGGGCTCGATCACCAGGTTTTCGGTGATCAGCTCCACCGGCATCTTGGTGAAAGGCGGCAGCACCTCATGCAGCTGAGTTGGCATGAGGGTGATGTGATTGACGATGACGATCGCCACCCCCATATCGGGCGGCAGGTTTTTCAGCAGCCGGATATAGGCGTCCAGTCCACCGGCCGAACCACCCACGCAGACAATCGGAAAATTTTTCATTGGGGCAGCTTTGCAGCTTCCAGCGCCACATCGAACGCCTGCATCAGCTCCTTGATCTTGATGGGCTTGGTCAGGTAGCGGAGAAAGCCTGCCGCCAGGCCGGCTTGAATGTCGTGTGGCATGGCATTGGCACTCAGGGCCAGCACCGGGATGTGTTGGGTTGCAGGGTCCTCACGCAGGGTTTTCAATGCCTGAAAGCCATTGATGCCAGGCAGATTGATGTCCATCAGGATCACCTGGGGCCGATGCATGCGCGCCAGCGCGATACCGCTCGAACCATTGCCCGCCTTTAACAAGCGCAGGTCGGAACGCCGCTCAAGGAGCCGCTCGACCAGTTCCATGTTGGCGGGGTTGTCCTCGATATACAGCAAGGTGCTCACCTCGGCCCCATCCTGAACTTGCGCTTGCGTCAGCTCTGACGCCTCACCGCTAACGCCCGTTTGCGGTGGCGCTGCGAGCTTCAGCTCAAACCAGAACTCGCTGCCAATCCCAACGCGGCTATGGACGCCGATTGCACCGCCCATCATTTCAACCAGCCGCTTGCAAACCACCAAGCCAATGCCGGTGCCCTCCTGCGTGCCAGCCTCCTGGCCGAGACGATTGAAGGGCTGGAACAGTTGGGCCAGTTTGTTGTCGGACAAACCGGGTCCGGTATCAATCACGCTGATGCGGATGCGCCCCGCTGTGGGCGTGCTGCAGCTCACTTCGACCGAGCCGCCAGCGCGGTTGTATTTGATGGCATTGCTCAGCAAATTGACAATCACTTGTTTCAGGCGGGTGCGGTCGGCCTCAACAAAACACGGACTGTCGAATGACGCAAAGCTGACACGGATGCCGGCTTTTTGCGCCTGCGGGTCGATCATGGCCCGGCAATCGGAAAATTTTTCGGACAGCAAGATCGGTTCCATCGACAGCGACAGCTTGCCGGATTCGACCAGGGACAGGTCAAGAATTTCGTTGATCAGCGTCAGCAAATACCAGCCTCCCCGCAGAATCTGTTCCAGGCTGGCTTGCTGGTCTGGCGTGGGCGCAGGCGTGCCCGTCTCAATCAACTGCGCAAAGCCCAAAACCGCATTCAGTGGTGAGCGCAACTCATGGCTCATGCCCGACAGAAATTCCGACTTGGCAAGGTTGGCTTTGTCCGCCAGAAACAGGGCACTCTCCAGCTTGACGTTGGTCTCCCGCAGCGACTGATCCAGCAACTTGCGCTCGGAGATGTCGTTCAGCACCACGCGCAATACGGTCGATTCATCGGTTTCCTGCGCGACGGTGGCGGCCAGACTGACCCAGAGCGCGGAGCCCTCACTGTGCAGCACCTGCAGCTCGCAGGTCTGGGCTTGGCCCGTTTCCATGAGCTGTTTGCGGTACTGGTAGTAGATGTCCTGCTGCGACTTGACAATGAAGCGGCTGATCGGCCGCTTGACCAGCGCGCTGCGCGGCACGCCCAGCAGGGTGGCTGCGGTGAGGTTGGCCTCCAGGATCACCCCGGCGTCGCTGACGGTGATGTAGCCCACGGGGGCCAGGTCATACAGGTCGAAATAGCGTGCGCGTGAGGCTTCCAGTTCCAGTTGTACCCGGCGCAGTTCGTCGTTTTGCATCTCCAGCTCAATCTGATGCACGGCCAGCTCGTGCATCAGTTGTTGCATCTCCTCGGGTGACAGCACTTGCAGACTCTGGGGCAATTGCGCCAATTTCTCAAGGGCCATGTCTTCGGCCCGCCGACGCATCAGCTGCGCCGCATTGGGCGCGTCGTGGGTGACAGAAGACTCACGACCATTGCTGATGGGGGTATCAGGATTACTCATGGATGCCTCCGAAATATGACTTGGGCATTCTCGCATGCCTTCTAGCGCATCTGAAGCCGTAGAGCGCCCTGATTGGGGGCAAGATCGGCACCCGTTTAAATCGAACAAGCGCTATATATTTAATAGCTATACACGCATATTCAACGGGGGCTAGAGGCCTAAAACTTATATAGGACCGCCGTGACAACAGGGCGGGCATGGAAGGCGCTCAGCCTTTCGCGACCGGGTCATCGCCGGGCCGTTCGGTGGTGGCAATCGCATACACCTGACCCGCCTCATCGAGCAAGGCGGTGGCGGTTAACAACACGTCCAGCACGCGGCCGTCCTTGGTCAGCCGCCGGGTCGGGTAGGGCGCCAGCGTTTGCGCCTGACTGAGCCGGTGTACCTGTGCCAAGGCCTCTTCTTGCAGTGCTGCGGGGATGCGCTCGCGCACGTTCAGCTTGAGCGCCTCGGCCTCGCTCCAGCCATACAAGCGCTCGGCGCCCGGGTTCCAGGCGATGATGCGGCCGCTCAGCTCCTGCACCGTGATGGCGTCATGCGCGTCGCGCACCACCACCGCCAGGCGCAGCAGTTCATTGGTTTTGTGCAGCGCCACGCGCGTGCGCTTGACTTCGGTGATTTCGACAAAAGTGATCACCGCGCCTTCAATCACGTTGTCAAGCGTGCGGTAGGGCAGGATGCGCAGGGTGTAAGTCTTGGCATCAAAGGTCTGCACCTCCACCTCTTTGGGGATCAGGGTTTTGAGCACGGCCTGCAGGTCTTCCACCAGGGTGTTGTAGCCCACCAGATTGCTCACAATGTGGGCCACCGGACGCCCCACGTCGCTCAGAATCAGGTTGATGATCTGGCTTGCGGCCGGGGTAAAGCGCAGGATGCGCAAGGCATGGTCCACAAAAATGGTGCCAATGCCGGTGCCTGCCAGCAGGTTGTTCATGTCGTTGTTGGCGCGTGACAGATCTCCCACCTTGGTTTGCAGCTCGGTGTTGACAGTGGACAGCTCCTCGTTGATCGACTGCATTTCTTCCTTGGAAGTCTCCAGTTCTTCGTTGGTGCTTTGCAGCTCTTCATTGACCGACTGCATTTCTTCGTTGCTTGATTTGAGCTCTTCGTTGGTGGTTTCCAGCTCTTCATTGGCCGCGTGCAGGTATTCTTCTTTGGCTTGCAGCTCTTCGTTGAGTTCGGCAATCTGGGCGCTGGCATCAGCGCGCAGATTGTCGTTGCCGCCTGCCGCGCTGACGGCCGGCAGGGTGGCGGGGGCTGGCGGGCTTTTGGACTCAGCGGCGTTGGCATCGGGTGCTTTCTCCAGCATCACCAAAAACAGAGGCGACTCCAGCGCTGCGGCCGGGCCGCCCGCCACCGGGCAAATGCTGAGGTTGACCAGCGTGAAGTGGCCGTTGGTCTTGACGCGCACACCCGAAGCGCGCACGGTGTCGCGGCTGGTGGCGGCTTTGTGCAGGGTGGTGGTCAGGTCGCGGCGCAGGCCTTCACGCGCCATTTTCAGGATGTTGTTGATACCCGCTTCGCCCGGCGCGGGCTCCAGGTACAGGCCCGTGCGCCCGTGCAGGTAGAGGATGTCACCGTGGCCGTTGACCAGCGCCGCTACCGGGGCCACTTGCTGCAACAGGGTTTGCTCGGTCAGCTCGCGCAATGACAGCTTGGGCAGATGCGCGGCTTTGCCGGGCGCGGTTGGCCGTGTTGCCTCCTGGTCCGTCAAGGGCGGCAAAAACCGGCCCAGGGCGGCGCGCTGCGCCCCTTGAAAATCTTCCTTGCGCTGGTAGATCTTGGCTTTGCGCTCCATCACGGAAAACAAGCCGCTGACTTCACCAGCGGTCTCCGAGGTACCCAAAAACAGCACCCCACCGGGTTGCAGGGCGTAATGGAACAGTGAGATCAGCTTCTTTTGCAGCTCGGGGCCCAGGTAGATCAGCAGGTTGCGGCAACTGATCAGGTCAAGCTTGGAAAACGGAGGGTCTTTGATCACGTCCTGTTCGGAAAACACCAGCAGGTCGCGAATGTTCTTGTGGACGCGGTAAGCGCTGCCGTCGGGCTCAGCGGTGAAAAATCGGGCCAGTCGCTCGGATGAGATGTCGTCGGCAATGCTGCCGGGGTACAGGCCGGCCCGGGCCACGGCGATGGCGCGGCTGTCAATGTCGGTGGCAAACACCTGCACCCGGTAGCTGACTTTAAGGGCCTCCAGCCGTTCTTGCAGCAGGATGGCGATCGAATAAGCCTCTTCCCCCGTTGAGCAGCCGGCGCACCAGACGCGCACCGTGCTACCGACAGGCTTGCCCTCAAACAGCTTGGGGATCACCTGCGACTCCAGCACGGCAAAGGCCTCTGGGTCGCGGAAGAAATTGGTCACGCCAATCAGCAGGTCATTGAACAGCGCTTGCACTTCAACCGGTGTTTGCTGCAAATATTTGACATAGCCACCAATGCCATCGATCTGGTGCACCGCCATGCGGCGCTCGATGCGGCGGTAAATGGTGTTGGGTTTGTACTGGGAAAAGTCGTGCCCGGTCTGGCTGCGCAGCAGGACAAATATTTTTTTCAGCGCGTTCTCGGTGTGCGGCGCGGTCAGAGTGGCGGACTGGGGTGGGTGGCCAAAGGCATGGGTGACGTAGGCCATCAATTGGGCCGCCATCTCGGCTGGCGGCAGCTCATAGTCCACCAGGCCCGTGGCCAGCGCACTTTGCGGCATACCGTCAAACTCGCACGAGGCGGGGTTTTGCACCATCACCATGCCACCCTCGGTTTTGATGGCGCGCACGCCCAGCGTACCGTCGCTGCCGGTGCCGGAGAGCACGATGCCAATGGCGTGCTCATGCTGGTCCAGGGCCAGTGAGCGGAACAAAAAGTCAATCGGCAGGCGGTGCCCGCGTGGTGCGGCGGGCTCCAGCAATTGCAGCGTGCCGTTCAAAAACGCCATGTCGCGATTCGGCGGAATGATGTAGACGCAATTGGGTTGCACCGGCATGCCGTCCTTCACCTCGGATACCTGCATGCGGGTGGTGCGCTGGATCAGTTCAGTGAGAATGCTTTTGTGGTCCGGGTCCAGATGCTGCACCAGCACAAAGGCCATGCCGGGGTCAAACTCGGCAGGCATGCCCGAGAAAAACGCTTCAATCGCGGCCAGGCCGCCCGCCGAGGCACCGATGCCGACGATAGGAAAGCTGCTGGGCGCCAGCGTCGGAACGGCTTGTGTTGGGGCTGGGTTGGGGCCTTGGCTGGTCATGAAGGTTTTTGCGCAGTAAGCGTGGGGGATAGCGGGTCAAGCCCGCAATGACAGCCGGGAGGGTGTTGACAACTGAGGGGGCGTTGACTGCTGCACGCGCGGGCGCATGGGCGATGGGTTGCCAGCGCCAGAACTCGGGATTTTGAAGGTGCCAACCACCTCAGCCAGGCGTTGGGCCTGCTCGCGCAAGCTCTCGGCGGCGGCGGCGGACTGCTCAACCAGGGCGGCGTTTTGTTGCGTCATCTGGTCGAGTTGCACCACCGCGGTATTGACTTCGCCGATGCCCTGGCTTTGCTCGGCCGCGGCGCCAGTGATCTCCCCAATGATGTCGGACACCCGTTGCACGGAATTCACAATGTCGGTCATGGTTTTTCCGGCGTCTGTCACCAAGCGCGAACCGGTCTCGATGCGTTCGACGCTGGCGCCGATCAGGCTCTTGATTTCCTTGGCCGCCTCGGCCGAGCGGCCCGCCAGGCTGCGCACCTCGCTGGCCACCACGGCAAAGCCACGGCCCTGCTCACCGGCGCGGGCGGCCTCCACCGCGGCGTTCAAGGCCAGGATGTTGGTCTGGAAGGCGATGCCGTCAATGACACCGATGATGTCGCTGATCTTTTTGGAGCTCGTGTTGATGTCGTTCATGGTGCTGACCACTTGCGAGACGACCGAGCCCCCGCGCGCCGCCACGTCACCTGCTGTCGAGGCGAGCTGGTTGGCCTGGCGCGAGGCATCGGCAGACTGCTGCACCGTGTGCGTCAACTGGTCCATGTGGGAGGCGGCGCGCTGCAAGTTGCTGGCCGTCTGCTCGGTGCGCGCACTCAGGTCCTGGTTGCCGGACGCGATCTCGGCGCTGGCGGTGGCGATGCTGTCGGTTGACATGCGCACCTGGCCGACCAACTGCCCCAGCGATTGGCGCATGGCCTCCAGGGAGCGTAACAGCCGGGCGGCCTCGTCGTTGCCGCGGCAGTCTACGTTGTGGTCGGTCAGATCGCCTTGGGCAATGTCCTGAGCGACTTGCTCGGCCTTCAGGATGGGCACACAAATGGCGTTCATGTTCCAGATGGTCAACGGGATGAACACCAGCAGCAAGACGCCGGTGGCCCCGGCAATGAGCCAGACGACCTGGTTGACGGTGGTTTGCAATTTGCCCTGGCTGGTTTCAGTGGCGCGCTGCAGTCCAGTCGCCAGCGTGGTCAAAGTGGTATTAGCTTTGTCGTAAATCGGCTGCAGCTTGCCAATGGTGGCCGAGGCGACCTGCGCGGACGGAAATGCCAGGCTTTCCAACTGCTGGGCCAGGGGTGCAAATTCGGTGCGAAATTGCTGCATGCCCGTCACCACTTGCGCCAGTTCGGCGCGTTGGGCATCCTGCGGCAGCAGGGGTGCAAGGGCCTTGGCAGAGGCTTCAAGCCGCGCAAATGACGCCGTCCAGGCTTCCTTGTATCTGGCGGCCTCCACACTGTTCTCGTATTGAATGATCATCTCTTTTTCATTCAGCCGCACGTTGCCCATGGCCTGTTGCAGGCGGGCAAGTTCTGTCAGGGAGCTGATGTCGCGCGCCACCAGGTCGGTCGCGATGGAGTTGGCATACAACTGGGCCGCCACACCAATCGCGCCAATAAATACCAAGGCCATCGCCACCATGGCAATGGCACCTAACATTCGAAAACGGATGGTGAAGCGGCGCATGAAAGTGGCAAATTGCATGGGAGTCCTCAAAAAAACGACTGCATGTGAATAAATTTTCGATGCCGGACTTTACGCCAAAGTCAGTTGCCTAAAAGATCTGATCGTTCTGTGCTTCTAAATTAATAGCGGGTTGCGCATGTTTGACGGGGGCTAGAGGCTGATTTGTTATAAATTCCTGGACTTGTTCCGCTTTCACCAGGGTGGCCACGCGCACGCCCAGCAGGCGCAGGCGTTGCGCCAGCGGCACCCGTTTGAGACAGAGCCCGGCGGTCTGGCGAATGACGGAGAAGTCGGCGGTGTAATCGTCAAGGGTCTGGTCGCGCGTGACGCTTTTGAAGTCCTCATAACGCAGCTTGATGCCAATGGTCTTGCCGACGTAGCCTTTGCTGGCCAGGTCCGAGGCGACCTGCTGGCACAGACGGGTAAAGATCGCGCCGAGCGCCGCCTTGTCGCGCACGGCGTGCAAGTCGCGCTCAAACGTGGTCTCGCGGCTGATCGACACGGGCTCGCTCTCCAGCACCACTGGCCGCTGGTCGCGGCCGTGCGCGGCGTCAAACAGCCAGGCGCCCGTCTTTTGGCCAAAGTGGTCGATTAGCCAGTCAACCGTCTTCTGGGCCAGCTCACCGATGGTCTGAATCCCCAAACCCTGCAGCTTGACATCGGTCTTGGGGCCGATGCCGTTGATCTTGCGGCACGCCAGCGGCCAGATTTTGCTTTGCAAATCTTCTTCAAACACGACCGCGATACCCCTGGGCTTGTTGAACTCGCTGGCCATTTTGGCCAGCAGTTTGTTGGGCGCCACGCCGATGGAGCAGGTCAAGCCGGTTTGCTCAAAGATGGTTTTCTGGATCAGGCGCGCCAATACCCGCCCACCTTCACGCTGACCACCGGGCACATCCGTGAAGTCGATGTAGACCTCGTCCACGCCCCGGTCTTCCATCAATGGGGCGATGTCGGTGACGATGGTCTTGAAGGCGCGCGAATATTTGCGGTACTCGGCAAAGTCAACCGGCAGCAGAATCGCCTGCGGACAGAGTTTGGCCGCTTTCATCAGGCCCAGCGCGGAGCCCACACCAAACTGGCGCGCCGCATAGGTGGCGGTGGTGACGACTCCGCGCCCGGTGTAGCCCTGCAAGCGGGGAAAGGCGTCCAGCGAGATGCGCGCCAGCGAACTGTGTTCCTGTAGCTGGCGCAGCGTTTCGTCCTCGGCGCGCCGGGCGCCGCCTATGACAACCGGCAGGCCCTGCAGTTGGGGGTAGCGCAGCAGTTCAACCGACGCATAGAAAGCGTCCATGTCGAGGTGGGCGATGCGGCGGATTTTTTCGCTCATGGGAGGAGGATAGCGCGAACCCGTATTGCTTTGAGTCAAGCTACGACGCCGGTAAAATGGCTATGCTGCAGCGCAGCAACTAATTTTTTATTGGAATCGGTATGGACAAGCACTTTCTCACGCCTCTTTTTTCGCCGAGTTCGATCGCTGTCTTTATTGGCAAGGCCGACGATCCATCGACCCAGACGCCGCAGGCGCAGGCTTTGAACCGCGCTTTGCGGGCGCAGCGCTTTGCCGGTACGCTGGTGTTTCTGGATATCAACGTCAGCGGCACCCTGGGCGATCTGGCGCACACCGAGGCGGATCTGGCGATCATTGCCTTGCCAGCGGCCGAGGTGGCCGCCGCCCTGGAGATTGCCGGTCGCATCAAATGCCGTGCCGCCCTGGTGATCTCCAGCGGCATTGACGCCGCGCTGGCCGCCGAGCTGAACAAAATCGCGCGGCGTGACGGCATGCATCTGTTGGGGCCAAATTGCCTCGGTTTTCAGCGCCCGCACCTGCTGCTCAATGCCAGTGTGGCGGGTGCTTTGAGCGCGCCCGGGCCGCTGGCGCTGGTGTCGCAATCAGGCGCATTGACGTCTTCCATTCTCGACTGGGCGCAAAAAAATGGCGTGGGGTTTTCCACCGTCGTGTCGCTGGGCCCCAATACCGCCGTGGACATGGCCCAAGTGCTCGATTTTCTGGCCTCCGACGCCCACACGCACAGCATCGTCGTCTACCTGGAAGGCATCAGCAGCGCGCGCCGTTTCATGAGCGCCCTGCGTGCGGCTGCCAATGCCAAACCGGTGGTGGTGCTCAAGGGCGGCCGCAAAGCCGCAGGTAACCGGGCCGCACTCACCCATTCGGGCGCGATTGTCGGCAGCGACGATGTGTTTGACGCCGCCTTGCGCCGCGCTGGCGCGGTGCGGGTGCGCTCGTTTGTGGCGCTGTTCTCGGCTGCCAAGTGTCTGGCCTCGCGCTATCGCCCGGTGGGGCGCCGCCTGTCAATCGTGACCAACGGCGGCGGCCCCGGTGTGCTGGCCGCCGACTGGGTGAGCGAGATCAACCTGCTGTTGGGCAGCCTCACCCCTGAGCAGGCGCGAGCGCTCCAGCCTGAATTGCCACCACTGGCTTCGCTGTGTGATTTGATCGATATTTCGGAAGAAGCCGGCCCCGAGCACTTCAAGACAGCGGTGCAAGCGGCGGCCAAAGCACCGCAGATTGATGGCGTGTTGGCGATCTTTTCACCCAAGGTTGACGTTGACAGTGCAACGATTGCCACGGCGCTGGCTGATGCCAACAAGCAGCTCGGCAAGCCGCTGTTCACCTGCTTGATGGGCGATGCGACCGTGGGGGACGCACGGCGCATCCTGAGCGATGCGGCAATTCCGACCTTTCGCACGCCGGAGGCTGCCGTGGGCGCTTTTGGCAATATCGCGGCCTTTTACCAGAACCAGCAGTTGCTGCAGCAGACGCCGCCGCCCATGTCCGACCTGGCCAAGCCCGACGTGGAGGGTGCCCGCATGTTGATTGAGAGTGTGCTGGCCGAACGGCGCAAGGTGCTCACCGAGATGGAGTCCAAGTCGCTGCTGGCGGCGTTTCATATTCCGGTGACACGAACCATCCTGGCGCGCAGCGTCAACGAGGCGATCATGATCGCGACCCAACTGGGTTTTCCGGTGGCCCTCAAAATTGACTCGCCCGATATCAGTCACAAATCAGATGTGCAGGGCGTGGCGCTGAATATTCTCAATGCCGTCGGCGTGCGCGATACCTATATCGACATGATGGAGACGGTGACCAGGCTGCAGCCGCAAGCGCGCATCAATGGCGTCACGATTCAGAACATGTCGAGCCAGCAGCGCGGTCGTGAGGTCTACGTGGGGATGGTCACCGATGATCCGTTTGGCCCGGTGATCGCGTTCGGTTCGGGGGGCACCATGATCGAACTGATCAATGACCGCGTCATGGAGTTGCCGCCGCTGAATCAATTTTTGGCGCGCCGACTGATTGAGCGCGCCCGCGTAGCCGAGACGCTTGGTGACTGGCGCGGCGCAGCACCGGTCAACATGGAGGCACTGGAGCAGATATTGCTGCGGGTGTCCGAGATGGTGTGCGAGCTGCCGCAATTGCGCGAGATGGACATCAACCCCATCATCGTGGACGAAACCGGCGCCGTGGCGGTGGATGCGCGCATCGTGATCGACAACACGCCACCCTCAGCGCGCCACTACAACCACCTGGCGATCCTGCCGTATCCGTCGCGTTACGAACAAGTGTGGCCGCTCAAGGGCGGCGGCGATTACACGGTGCGCCCGGTGCACCCGGATGACGCCAGCATGTTGCAGGAGTTTGTGCGCAAGCTCTCGCCCGAGAGCCGCTACTTCCGCTTTGTGTCCTCCATGCAGGAGTTGCCAGCGACCATGCTGTCGCGTTTTACGCTGATTGACTACGACCGCGAAATGGCGTTGGTGGCGGTGTACCGGGAGCGCCGCGTTGGTGCCGGCGGCGAAGTGACCGAGGTGCCGCGCATCGTGGGCGTGTCGCGCTACATCACCAACCCGGATCGCACCACCTGTGAATTTTCTTTGGTGGTGTCCGATGACTTCAAGGGTCAAGGACTGGGATCGCGCCTGATGCTGTCGGTCATGGACGTGGCCCGCGACAAGGGCCTGTCCGAGATCGAGGGCCTGGTGCTGGCAAAAAATCAGACCATGCTCAAACTGATGAAAGGCCTGGGGTTCGTGATCAAGCCGTTCCCGGAGGATGCCGATTTCAAGCTGGTGACGCAGACTCTCTAATCAGTTGGGGGAGTAGGTCCCTGGCAACAGAATGCTCTGGTCGACGGTGTTGATATCGGTGCGGCCGCAAAACGCCATGGTCAGGTCCAGTTCTTTGTGGATGATTTCGAGCGCTTTGCTGACGCCCGCTTCACCCATGGCGCCCAGACCGTAAATGAAGGCACGACCAATGTAGACGCCGCGCGCACCCAGGGCACGGGCTTTGAGCACGTCCTGTCCGCTACGCACGCCGCCGTCCATGTGAATTTCAATGTCCTTGCCCACGGCCTCGACGATGCGGGGCAGGGCGCGGATGCTGCTTTCCGCGCCGTCGAGCTGGCGGCCACCGTGGTTGGAGACGATCAGTGCGTCAGCCCCTGCGTTGACCGCCAGGAGCGCATCTTCCGGGTCCTGGATGCCCTTGAGAATCAGCTTGCCACCCCAGCGCTTCTTGATCCACTCGACGTCGTTCCAGTTCAGCGTCGGGTCGAACTGCTTGGCCGACCATTCCGACAGCGAGCCCATGTCCTGCACGCCGCTGACGTGGCCCACGATATTGCCAAAGCCGCGCCGTTGGGTGCCCAGCATGCCGAGGCCCCAGCGCGGCTTGGTCATCATGTTGATGATGTTGGGCAGTGTCAGCTTGGGCGGCGCGCTCAAGCCGTTCTTCAAGTCCTTGTGGCGCTGGCCGATGATCTGCAGGTCCAGCGTCAGTACCAGGGCCGAGCAGTTGGCGGCGCGGGCGCGCTCGATCAGGCGCTCGATGAAGCCGCGGTCCCGGATCACGTAAACCTGGAACCAGAACGGATGGTTGCCGGTGCCCGCAGCAACGTCTTCAATCGAGCAGATGCTCATGGTTGAAAGGGTGAATGGCACGCCAAATCTCTTGGCGGCGCGCGCCGCCAGAATTTCGCCGTCGGCGTGCTGCATGCCGGTCAATCCAACCGGTGCCAGGGCAACCGGCATGGCCACCGGCAGCCCGACCATGGTGCTGGCGGTGCTGCGGTTGTCCATGTTGATGGCCACCCGCTGGCGCAGTTTGATGCGCTGGAAATCAGACTCATTGGCGCGGTAGGTGCTCTCGGTCCATGACCCGGAGTCGGCGTAGTCGTAGAACATGCGCGGAACGCGCTGTTGCGCCAGAACGCGCAGGTCTTCGATATTGGTGATGATGGGCATGAGATTTTCTTTCGGGATGCCTGAATGGTAAGGGTGATTGCTGATGTTCAACCTGAATACAAACACGCGGGCATCGAAAGTAATGGCGCGCCGGCGGTGTCTGGTGTTGGCTTACAGATTTCTGACCGGGTGACCAGCTTGGGCACGAACCGAGGGAAAACCCGTTGGGTGTTGCCGGGCCGGTTACTTATTATCATGAGCGCATGAAATTGCCTCATCGAGGTAGAGACCAAACCAGGGTTTTGTATGTTTTTATCGAATTTACTTCTTCGTCCCGGGGTGGCTTTGTTGCAGCGCTTGAGTCTGCGTGTGCGGCTGTGGCTGATGGCTATGCTGGTGCTGTTGCCCTTGTTGATCTTGGGTCTGCTGTTGGGTTATCAGTCTTATGCGCAGCAGTCTGGCCTCAGCCTTGCCATGGTTCTTGGGCTGCTGGGATTTCTTGTGGTGCTTTACTTGTCTGCGGCTTTTTATCAAAGCCTCACGCTGGCAGTGGACGTCCTGACGCGCGTCGTGCGCAGCAGCGCGCGAGGCGACCTGTCGCACAGCGTGGTGGTGCCCGGGCACGATGAGCTGTCGCAAGCGGGTCGCCATCTCGAATCCATGAGCGAGAATTTTTCTGGTTTGGTCGGCACCATTCGCAACCAGGCCGTGCATGTGGCGCAGGCGGGTGAATTGCTGGCGAGCGGCATGGGGGATCTTTCGCAGCGCACCGAGGCGCAGGCTGCCAGCCTGGAGCAAGCCAGCGCCAGCATTCTTGGCTTGAACGAGTCGGCACAGGCCACGGCGCGGCATTCCAAGGAGGTGGATGCCCTGACCCGGCGCGTGCGCGACGAGGCCGAAGCCGGCGCGCAGGCGATGGATGTGGCGGTGCACGCCATTGGCGAGATTCAGGACGGATCCAAGCGTATGGGCGAGATCATTGGGGTGATTGATGGCATCGCTTTCCAGACCAATATCCTGGCACTCAATGCAGCGGTGGAAGCCGCGCGCGCCGGTGACTTGGGGCGTGGTTTTGCCGTGGTGGCGAGCGAGGTGCGCACACTGGCGCAGCGCAGTGCCGCCTCGGCGCGCGAAATACGCGCCCTGATTGCACGCTCGGGTGATCAGGTCAGCGTGGGTGTCACCCGCATCGAGGCTGTCACCGGTAGCCTGCGTACCGTGGTCAGGGGCATTCATGAGGTGGCTGAGGGTCTGGATGGCATCACTGCGGCCAGCAACGAGCAGAGCACAGCCCTGTCTGAGATTGCGCAGGCGGTCAAGGAACTTGACAACATCACACAGCGCAACGGCGCCATGGTGGACCAGGCCTTGCAGGCAACCGTTGGCTTGCGTGACCGGGCCTCCAATCTCAGCGAAGCCGTTGCGGCCATCAAACTGCGTCGCGGTACTGCGGATGAAGCCCATGCGCTGGTCAAGCGGGGCTTTGATCTGATCGGCCAGATTGGCCTTTCAAACGCTGCCGCGCGCTTTCATGACCCCCACGGTGGTTTTCGCGACCGGGACTTGTACCTCTTTGCATTCGACCGCCAGGGCGTTTATCAGGTGTTTGGGTCCACGCCGGACCGGGTGGGCAAGACGGTGTATGACGTCCGGGGACTCGACGGCGATCATATTTTGCGCGAAGGCTTTGCCGCCGCTGAGCGTGGCGGTGATTGGATTGACTATGAGGTGGTGAATCCGGTGACCAGCATGGTGGATGAGAAAACCTCTTACATCCTGCCCTTGCCAGATGGACGACTGCTTGGTTGCGGCGTCTTTAAGCCCAAGGGCGGATTTAGCCTTCAGGTATCGTAGATTGAGCAGCAAATTGAAAAGGGTTAGCAGGTAAAACCCTGCTAACCCTTTTTAATATTGGTCGGGGCGAAAGGATTCGAACCTTCGACCCTCTGGTCCCAAACCAGATGCGCTACCAGGCTGCGCTACGCCCCGACGAGGTGGGATTGTAGCGGGTTGCCGCACTGAATCCGGGGTTAACATCTAATAATGTCCTCTCAACCGCCACTGCTGCCATGGCTGGATCCAAACCAGGACTTCCCGCCAACGAGTCAAGCCTGGGATGAAAATTCTCCAGCGCCGGGACTGTTGGCTGCAGGTGGCGTGCTGGATGTCGAGACTTTGCGCCGCGCCTATAGCCAGGGCATTTTTCCCTGGTACAGCCAGGGGCAGCCCACGTTGTGGTGGAGCCCCAATCCAAGAATGGTGCTGCAAGTCACCAATTTTCGTTTGCGCCCGTCCTTCAAGAAAAAGATCCGGCAGTTCTGCCAGACGCCGGGTTGTGAAATTCGGATTGACTCGGCTTTTGAACAAGTCATTGAAGCCTGCGCCAGCAGTGAGCGTATTGGCCAATCCGGCACCTGGATCGTGCCTGACATGAGGGCCGCCTATGGCAAGCTGCACCGCGCTGGGTTAGCCCACAGTGTGGAAACCTGGGTCAATGGCGAGCTGGCTGGAGGCTTGTACTGCGTGGCGCTAGGCAAAGCCGTGTTTGGTGAATCCATGTTCAGCCGCGTCAGTGACGCCTCCAAAATTGCCCTCGCCGCGTTGATCGGATTTTGTCGTCACCATGGCATCAAGCAGATTGATTGCCAACAAAACACGCCCCACCTTGCCTCGTTGGGAGCGGGTGAAATTTCGCGCGATCTTTTTTTGAAGGGCCTGGCTGCTGGGCTTGCCGAAGCGGGACCAGCTTGGGAATTTGACCGCCAATTCTGGCAACAGCTGCTGACCCCAGAGTCAATGTCAACGTGAAGGCAATGTGATGCAACTGAAGGAACTCCCGCTGAACGCGCTGCAGTTTTATGCCACCTCCAGCTATCCGTGCAGCTATTTGCCCGGGCAGCAGGCCCGCTCGCAAGTGGCAGCGCCCAGCCATCTGGTGAATGGCGTTATTTACGCTGAGTTGGTCCGACAGGGATTTAGACGCAGTGGTCTTTTTACGTATCGACCCTATTGTGATGGCTGCTCTGCCTGCACACCGGTGCGGGTTCTCGTCGCTCAATTTCAACCCGACAGAAGTCAGCGCCGCGCGTGGTCGCGCCATTGCGCTCTGCACGCGAGGGTGCTCAAACCTTCTTTTGTGCAAGAACACTATGACCTGTATCTTCGCTATCAAAATACGCGACATGCCGGTGGGGGCATGGACCATGACAGCGTCGATCAATACACGCAGTTTTTATTGCAGAGCCGGGTCAATTCGCGATTGATTGAGTTCCGGGAAACGCTGGCTGATGGTGAACCTGGTCCGTTGAAATTGGTCTCAATTCTCGATGTGCTCGATGATGGCCTGTCGGCGGTTTATACCTTTTACGAGCCCGAGAGCAGTGGTAGTCTTGGCACTTACGGCATTCTTTGGCAAATTGCCGAAGCCAAAAAACTGGGGCTCGCCTATGTTTACTTGGGTTTCTGGATCAAGGACAGCCAAAAAATGAACTACAAGACAAGGTTCAGACCGCTGGAGTTTCTTGTGTCAGGAACGTGGCGTGCGGATTACCCGTCCATGCCGGCATCCCAATTGTCCTGAGTCAAAGCTTCCTGCAAAAGGGTTTACCCTTGGTATCCATTTCACAAGATAAAATGACTGCAGTCATTCAGGAGTCATTATGCGAAAAATAGAGAGCAGCATTCCCAGTACCCCAACCGTTCAGGTGATTGAGCGCATGTTTACCTTGATGGACGTTCTGGCATCAAGAAAAGAATCGATTTCGCTGAAAGAGATTAGTGAGAAAACTGGTCTGCACCCCTCAACCACCCACCGCTTGTTAAATGACCTGGCCACCGGTCGTTTTGTGGATCGGTCACAGCCCGGCAGTTACCGACTGGGCATGCGCCTGCTTGAACTGGGCAATCTGGTTAAGAATCGCCTCAATGTGCGTGACGCAGCGCTGGTGCCGATGCGGCGATTGCATAAATTGATTCAGCAACCTGTCAACCTGAGTATGCGTCAGGGCGACGAGATAATTTATATCGAACGAGCGTTCAGCGAGCGCTCGGGCATGCAGGTCGTGCGCGCCATCGGTGGGCGCGCTCCGCTGCACCTGACGTCGGTCGGGAAATTGTTTCTGGCGACGGATGATCCACAACGGGTCCGGACGTACGCCACACGCACAGGCTTGAGCGGTCACACCAAAAACAGCTTGACCGAATTGTCAGGGTTGGAGAAGGAACTCTCGAAAGTGCGCCAGTATGGCTACGCGCATGACAACGAGGAGCTTGAACTTGGCGTTCGTTGCATGGCTTCTGGCATTTACGATGATCAAGGCACGCTGGTGGCGGGCTTGTCAATTTCTGCCCCAGCAGATCGTCTGGAAGACGAGTGGTTGCCCAAGCTTCAGGCGACCACCCATGAAATCTCAACGACGTTGGGTTTTAAACCTGAAGTCAAGAGCGCTTGACGCCTGAGCGGCTATTGAAAGGTAGCGATTTTTTCACCAGCGGCGCTAGCCAAAGGTACCGAGTTGGACCTGATGGCCGGCTTGGCCTCTACCCAGCGGCGAACCCGCTCGGCATCGGCGATACGGGTCAATTTTCCGGCCGAATCCAGAAACACCATGATTAACTTGCGGCCGGCAATTTTGGTTTGCATCACAAGACACCGACCCGCCTCGGAGATGTAGCCTGTCTTTTGCAGGCCGATGTCCCAAGATGGATTCTTGACCAGCCGGTTTGTGTTGTTGTATTGCAGTGTTCGGTTGCCGACAGCCACCTGGTAATCCGGCGAGGTGGTCAATTCACGCAAGATCGGGTCGCCATGCGCAACGTTGACCAACTTGGCCAAATCGCGGGCGCTGGACTGGTTCTTGCTGGAGAGTCCAGTCGGTTCCACATAGTGGGTGTCGGTCATGCCAATCAATTGGGCCTTGGCATTCATCAGGCCAACAAACACAGGTAAGCCGCCCGGGTAACTGCGGGCCAGTGCATGCGCCGCGCGGTTCTCGCTTGACATCAACGCCAGATGCAAGAGTTCACCGCGGCTCAATGTTGTTCCCACTTTAAGTCGTGACGAACTGCCTTTTTCGGTGTCCACGTCGTCTTGAGAAATGGTGATCATCTGGTCCGTGGGCAGGTGGGCCTCCTGCAGGACCAGTCCGGTCATGAGCTTGGTGAGTGAAGCAATCGGCAAGACCGCTTGCTCATTTTTGCTAAACAACACTTCATTGGTCTCTTGGTCGATGACCAGTGCCACGCTGGATTTCAGATCAAGGGTGTCAGATGCACCGTTCAATCCTGCAATTTGTCCAAACGATGGCTTCAGGGAAACCCCTTTTGCACGGGCAAGCGACATGCGTTTTCCGACAACAAAGATCTTGGTAACTTTTCGTTTCGCAACGATGGTGCTCTTGGAGGACTTGGCAAGCTGATGTTTTTTCTGAGCGGCCTGCGCTTGCGGCAGTGAGACAGCAGCAATGAAAAGCGTAAGGCCAAAGAAAAATAGTAGTTTGCGCACAATGTCTCCAAATGGAATCCGTCAAGAATGGGTTTTTCACCCCATTCCAGACCTATTTCTCAAAGACACAAGTTTAAACAAAAAAGTCGCACAATATCAAATACTTGCACGACTTTCTTAAACAATTACCAGCGAAGCAAGCAATTTCTCTGGACGTTATCCTTGCGCGGCTACCCGATCAGCTTTGCTGTGCAGTTTGCTGAGCGCACTCAGATAGGCTTTGGCGGAGGCAACAATGATGTCGGGGTCGGCCCCGACGCCGTTGACCACGCGGCCACCGTGTTGCAAGCGCACGGTCACTTCGCCCTGGCTCTCGGTCGAACCGCTGATGGCATTGACTGAGTAGAGCACCATTTCGGCACCACTTTTGACCTGTGCCTCGATCGCTTTGAGTGATGCATCTACCGGACCATCCCCATCGGATGAACTTTTCACTTCCTTGCCGTCGGCGGTAAAAACAATACTGGCTTGGGGACGTTCTCCTGTTTCGCTATGTTGCGACAATGAGACAAAACTGTATTGTTCCTTCTCGCGAGCCACACTTTCGCTGCCGACAAGTGCCAGGATGTCTTCGTCAAAAATCTCGCTTTTACGATCTGCCAATTCCTTGAATCTGGCGAATGCGGCGTTGACATCAGACTCGCTTTCCATCTGCGCCCCCAAATCTTGCAAGCGTTGCTTGAAGGCATTGCGGCCACTGACTTTGCTCAGCACAATTTTATTGGCGCTCCAGCCGACATCTTCGGCACGCATGATTTCATAAGTGTCGCGCGCCTTGAGCACGCCGTCTTGGTGAATGCCCGCAGCGTGGGCAAACGCATTGGCCCCGACGATCGCCTTGTTGGGTTGAACCACAAAGCCAGTGATCTGGCTGACCATGCGACTGGCGGCCAAAATGTGCTGAGTCTCGATGCCGACGTCAAGGCCGAAATAGTCGCGTCGTGTCTTGACCGCCATCACAACCTCTTCCAGGCTGCAATTGCCAGCGCGTTCACCGAGACCATTGATGGTGCATTCGACCTGGCGGGCGCCACCAATTTGGACGCCCGCCAGCGAGTTCGCGACCGCCATGCCAAGATCGTTGTGACAATGAACCGACCAGATGGCTTTGTCCGAATTAGGGACGCGCTCGCGCAGTGTCTTGATGAAAGTGCCATAGAGTTCAGGAATGGCATAACCGACGGTGTCGGGCACATTGATGGTGGTGGCACCCTCGTTGATTGCGGCCTCGATGACACGACATAAAAAGTCCTCATCGCTGCGGTAGGCGTCTTCCGGACTGAATTCCACGTCGGCTACCAGATTGCGCGCAAAGCGCACTGCAAGTTTGGCCTGCTCAAACACCTCATCGGGTGTCATGCGCAGTTTTTTCTCCATATGCAGCGCCGAGGTGGCAATAAAAGTATGGATACGGCTGCGGTTGGCGCCTTTGAGCGCTTCGGCAGCGCGTGAAATATCGCGGTCATTGGCGCGTGACAGCGAGCAGATGGTGGAGTCCTTGATGGCCCTGGCAATGCCTTGCACGGCTTCGAAATCGCCGTTGGAGCTGGCCGCAAAGCCCGCTTCGATGACATCCACTTTCAGGCGTTCCAGCTGGCGCGCGATGCGCAGCTTCTCGTCTTTGTTCATGGATGCGCCAGGTGACTGCTCGCCGTCACGCAACGTGGTGTCAAAAATAATCAATTGGTCGGCCATCTGGTTTCTCCTGTGTTCAACAATATCCGCAATCAAAAATGCCGGGGGTAAAAAAACCAAAAGCCCGTTGCGGATGCATACGGGCTTTTGGTTTGGGTGCGTGCGTACGCTACCGTCTCCGCCCGTCGGGCAGTAGTAGCAGGGCTAGCAACATCTTTTTCATAGGGCCAATGTACCACAAATGAGCGTTTGACCTGACACTTGAGCGCTCTGCAATCAAGAAAGTGCCAAGCATGAATATTTCCAGTTTTGATGATTTACTACAGGCGGCGCGCCAGCAAACCGAACCACAACGCTTGCTCTTTGTGTTTACCCGCGCTGACTTGCCTGCCGATGCCACGTCGGCGCAGCGTGAGCGCTTCAAGGACGGGCAGGGCGGTGCGCTGGTGCCCATCATGTGTGTGGACAAGACACCCGATGAGTTGCATACCTTTGCCGATCTGGCTGAAGAGTCACGCCAGTTTGGGCAAGAGTGGCACGTCGTCTTCGCAACCGCCATGTCCGGCAATGGCGGGCTGGCGCCAAGCAGTTCGGCGGCTGAAATGCCCTTGCAGCGCATGGTCGAAGCCATTAAGGCAGGCAACCTGGGAACGCTGATTCCATTTGACCAACAAGGCCAATCCTTGACATTGGGGTAGCTGTTCTTGCGCACCTGGTGCGCGCGCCACCAGATCATGGCTTGGCCCGCTGCAGACAGGCGGTGATGTCGTGATTCGGGCCAGTCGCGGTGTGAGTCCAGCACAAACTGGCTTCTCTGACGTCAGCGAGCGGTGTCGTCCTACAGGTACAGGCGGCTGAGGCTGATGGTTGCGCAACGTCAGTGATTTTAAAGTTCAGCCATCCCAATCACACATCAACTTTAACTGGAGATTCATTATGTTCATTCGCACCACTCTCGCCGCCGCCATTGCCGCAGTCGTTTTACTGACTGCGCCCGGCTGCGCCGTTCAACGCGGACAGGAGACTGTTGGCGCTTACGTTGACGATACCGGTATCACCACGCTCATCAAGTCACGTTTCGTCGAAAGCAAACTGGTTAGCGCAGCGTCCATCAGCGTTGAAACCCTGAATGGCACCGTCATGTTGTCCGGTTTCGCCAAGAGTCTGACGGAAAAGAGTGCTGCAGAGAATATTGCGCGTGGCGTTAACGGCGTGAAGTTGGTCAAGAACGAGATCACCATTCGTCCTTGAGCCGATTTCTCGCGCTCAGACGCGTAATTTGGCAAGACCAGCGGTTTGAACCGTTGGCAGGCTTTTGGCCCCGCATTCGTTAGCGAATGGCGGGGCGTTCCGTTTTTTAGGGGGTAAGTTTCACGTCATACTACTGCCATCAAATAACAGCAAGTGCCAAAGAGCACTGATAACTTTGAGAGACACAAATTCATGATTTTCGCAAGCCTGCTGACTCCTGGCCTGTTGCTGATGCGCCGCGTGCGCATCGTGACCAAGTTATCGCTGCTTGCAGTCATTTTGATGACGCCGCCGATTCTGATGTTGGTGCATTATTTTCTGACTGAGCCTGCCGGCGATGGTGCTGCGTGGATAGCTTGGCTGAGCGCTGCATGCCTGATCGTGTCCTTGTATGTTTTGCTGGCCATTTACCGCAGTTTTGCTCTGGACCTGGCGCAGGTGGCGCAAGCCATGGCGCAGATGTTGCGCGGCGATTTGCGTTTGAATGTGGTGCCTCACGGTCGTGATGAACTCGCGGAACTGGCGTCGGCAGTCAACAAAATGGGCTCAACCGTGTCGGCGATGGTCGCCAATGTGCGGAGCAACTCGGCCTTTGTCGCCCATGCCGGTAAAAGCCTGGCAAGCAGCAACCGGGAGTTAGCCGACCGGACTGAGCAACAAGCCGCCAATCTGGAACAAACGGCCGCCAGTGTGGAGCAGTTGTCGTCGACCGTGCAAGAGAACGCCCAAACGGCGGGTCACGCCAACGCACAAGCTGCCGGTGTGCGCGATCTTGCCGATCAGGGGGCCAGCACCATGGCGCAGTCCATCGCCTCCGTGGAAGCCATCCAGAGCAGTGCCAAACGCATGGATGAGATTGTCAGCGTGATTGACGGGCTGGCGTTTCAAACCAATATTCTGGCGCTCAATGCGGCGGTGGAGGCTGCGCGCGCTGGGGAGTCGGGTCGTGGGTTTGCGGTGGTCGCCAGTGAGGTCCGGTTGCTGGCCCAGCGTTCGGCTGAATCGGCCAAAGAGATTCGGCAACTCATCGGTGCCTCGTCGGCCCAGGTGGCCGCCAGCGTGCAGAGCATCAGGGCCGCGGGGGGCAACATCACGCAGATTGTGTCGGGCATTCGTGCTGTTGCCGTCAATATGGGACAGATATCAACGTCCAGCGCCGAGCAAAGTGCCGGCCTGACCGAAATTACGTCGGCAGTGCGTCAACTTGACGAAATCACGCAGCGCAATGCCCAGATGGTGGAGCAAGCGGTGTCACAGGCCACTGATCTGGAACACCGCGCCTCAACGCTGGTGGATGCGGTGGCACTGTTCAAGTTGCAACAGGGCTCCGCCGAAGAGGCCGTCGAGCTGGTGAATCGGGCTGTTGCGCAACGCCGACGCAGTGCCTCGCTCCAGGCCTTTGTGCGTGCTGTGACTGACCCAGCGCAGGGGTTTTATGACCGTGACATGTATGTCTTTGTGCTCGATGACGAGGGAACCTATCTCTCGTTTGGGGGCAACCCGGCCAAAGTGGGGACGCGGGTGCAGGACATCCCCGGCATTGACGGCCAGGGACTGGTCGATGACATCATTGCGCAAGCCCGGCGCGAGCCCGGCTGGGTTGAATACGACATCAATAACCCCACCACCGGACGCGTGCAGACCAAGATGTCTTTTGTGCAACTGGTGGATGGTTTGTACGTTGGCTGCGGCGTCTACCGAAACCTGGTGGTCGGCTAAAGCGGGTGCAATGGCTCAGGGGGGTGGGCCGACGCCGCGCTTGTTGCTGTGTCACGTTTCACCCGTGCGCGGGCCAAGGCCGCTTCAATGACCGCGCTTCTTTGTTGCTGGATGGCGACGTCAGTGTGGAATGAAGGGAGGGTCGGAACTGCTGTCGTGCGACTTTCTTCTTCAGGCTTTTCAAGGCTCAAGCCCCCGTCTTTACTACGTCTATTGCTATTAAGTTCATAGCGATGTTGGGCTAAATCCGCCTGCTGTCGTGACCAGGCCGCCCAGCCGGTGGCTGTTTTTGTCACATTCTCCAGTTTGATGCAGTCCACCGGGCAGACCGGCAGGCACAACTCACAACCGGTGCAATAGGCCTCGATGACCGTGTGCATCAACTTGTTGCTGCCCAAAATGGCGTCGGTGGGACAAGCTTCGATGCACAGTGTGCAGCCGATGCACCAGTCTTCATCGATGAACGCAACACTGCGCGGTGTCTCGCTGCCATGGACCGGATTGAGCGCTTGAACCGCTTGGCCGGTGATGGTCGCCAGCCACGCAATGCCTTGCTCGCCGCCAGGCGGGCATTGGTTAATACCCGCTGTGCCTGTAGACACCGCCTGCGCGTAGGCGGCGCAGTCCCGGTAGCCGCAGCGGGTGCACTGCGTCTGGGGCAACACCGCCAGGATTTGGGCGGCTAACGTGGACATTACTTTTTGCGTAGAGACTTGCCAGCTACATTTTTAGTAGCTACTTCCTCCCGTTTGACGGGGGCTGTCGATGGTTTTTTCTCAATTTTCGCAGGGGTGACCGGATCGATAGTCGGTGCCGGTTTTGCTGCTACTGGTTGGTGACTGAGGATGAACGATTTGACCGCTGGGTACACCACCTCGCGCCAGCGTCGGCCGCTGAAGATGCCAAAGTGTCCGGCGCCCTTGACCTCCAGGTGTTTTTGCTCCGAATTGGCAACACCACTGCAGATGCTGTGCACGGCCTCGGTCTGACCTGAGCCGGAGATGTCGTCAAGCTCACCTTCGACCGAGAACAGGGCGGTGGTGGTAATGTCTTGCGGGCGGACCGGTTCGATTTTCCCGTCCACGCCCTTGATTTTCCAGGTGCCGTTGAGCAGGCAGAACTCCTGAAACACGACCCGGATGGTTTCCAGGTAGTAGTCGGCGTCCATGTCCAGCACGGCGTTGTACTCGTCATAGAACTTGCGGTGCGCCTCGGTGCTCGCCTCGTCGCCTTTGACCAAGTCTTTAAAGTAGTCGTAGTGGCTCTTGGCGTGGTTGCTCGGATTCATGGCAACAAAGCCGGAATGCTGCAGGAAACCGGGGTAGACCCGCCGACCAGCACCGGCAAAGTTGGTGGGAACGCGGTAAATCACGTTGTTCTCAAACCATTCAAAACTCTTGTTCATCGCCAGGTTGTTCACGGCCGTGGGTGATTTGCGGGCATCAATGGGTCCGCCCATCATGGTCATGCTCAAGGGCGTCAACTCACCGCGACTGGCCATCAGGGAAACCGCTGCCAACACCGGCACCGTGGGCTGGCACACGCTGACCACATGGCAATTGCCGTAAATGCCCTGCAGATGGCGGATGAACTCCTGCACATAGTTCACGTAATCGTCCAGATGAAATTCACCTTCTGACAAGGGAATCAGGCGCGCATTCTTCCAGTCGGTGATGTAGACCTTGTGATCCTTGAGCATGGTCTTGACGGTATCGCGCAGCAGCGTCGCGTAGTGACCGGACAGGGGTGCCACGATCAACACTGCGGGCTGCCCTTTGAGCTTTCCGAGTGTGGCCGGGTCATCGGTGAAGCGTTTGAAGCGGCGCAATTCACAAAAGGGTTTGTCAATCTCTACGCGCTCATGAATGGCGACCTCGACCCCATCGACATCGACCGTGCGCAGGCCAAACTCCGGCTTTTCGTAATCTTTGCCCAAGCGATGCATCAAATCGTAGCCCGCAGAAATACGCTGGGCAAACGGGTTTTGCCCAAACATCGACAGCGGATTACCGTAGACCTTGGAGGCAGAGTGCGCCAGGTCGGAGAAAGGCTCCATCAAAGAGCGTTGGGTTTCGTAGATTTTGTACAGCACGATGAATTCACTTTCAGGAAATGTTGCAGTGCAATATAACAGTTTTGACGGGTATTGCGCAGGGGTGAAAGCACCAATTTCCCAGCCATTCGTCAGGTTTTTGCAAGGCTCAAATCGGTCAAAATTTTCGCTTGATGAGCTCTTTATAAAGGAAAATCAAGGACACTGCTCGCGTCGCAAGGCTTAGGGTTTTGGCACTGGTGCCACGGCGCCAGTGGTGTCGCTAATTTTTGGAGATTTGATGACTGTCGTGTCAAATGCTAGCGCCTTCGGCTCTGTCCAAGCGCTGAAAAAAACGAGCAAAATGCCGGTTATTTTTCTGGGCCATGGCAGCCCCATGAATGCCATTGAAGACAACGACTATCGTCGTAGCTGGCAATCGCTGGGGGCCAAATTTGGTGCGCAGTGGCCCATGCCACAGCTCATTTTGTGTATCTCTGCCCATTGGCTCACAAACGGCTGGTGGCTGACCGCCATGACTCAGCCCAAAACGATTCACGATTTTGGCGGTTTCCCGCCAGCGCTTTTCGATCAGCAGTACCCGGCGCCGGGTTTTCCGCAAGCCGCACAGGAAATCAGCCAGTGCCTGCATCAGCCCGGCAGCGCCAAGCCCTTATCACTCGATTTTCAGGAATGGGGCATTGACCATGGTGCATGGTCCGTGCTCAAGCCGATGTTTCCTGCTGCCGATGTGCCGGTCATTCAACTCAGCATGGATTACAGCCGCCCCCCTGCAGAGCACTATGCGCTGGGCCAGCAACTCAAAGGTTTGCGCGAGCTTGGTGTGCTGATTGTGGGCAGCGGCAATATGGTGCACAACCTGCGCACCCTGCAGATGGGCGCCGGGCCGAATCAGGCGTATGACTGGGCGCTTGAATTCGATCAAACCATTGCCGACTATCTGCAGAACGGGAATCTGGCTGCGCTACAGAATTTTCAGGCGCTCGGGGCGGTTGCAAAACAGTCACATCCCACCCATGAGCATTTTTTGCCCCTGCTTTATGCGGCCGGGGCCGTCGATGCCAGCGAAACGCCGCAGTTTTTCAATACCAGTTTTCAGGCGGCATCGATCTCGATGCGTTCGGTCATCTGGGCCTGATTACGGCGTCGCGCTGGCTTTCAGCACGCCGCGCACCATGTTGCGGCTGTGGGCGCCAAAATTACCCATCAGTTCGGTCGTGACACGGTCCAGCCCGGCCCGTTTGGCGGCATCTTGTTGGCTTAGTTCAGCCACCAGATTGATACCCGATTCCTTCACGCCGAAATCAAATGACGGGTCGGAAACATAGCCAGGCGGCAGGGTGTTGACAAGAATGTCGGTCAGCCTGCTGCCAAGGGCATGAGACTGGCGACTCACGACATCGCGTGCATACAGGTCGGACCAGGCCGGGTAGCTGGCGTCTCTGTCGCTGTTGCGCAGTGACTTTTCGATGCTGGTCTCCTGCCTGGCCAGCGCGGCGTTGTAAATGAGCTGATTCTGGTATTTTTCCAGCGCGAGATGGCGATTGGACAGCAGCACAATCATTTCGTCTTTCATTCTGGGCAGCCCGGCCATCGCCAGCAGGTTGATGCCGATTAGTTTCACGGATGAATTGCCGGGCGACAGGCTGGCGTGATACGGTTGCGTCAGATCCTGCACATAGTGCAGCGCCAGCCCGGTGAAGCGCCAGCCCCAATAAGGGTGGCCGGTTCGGAAAGCCAGCGCGGCCAGGCTGCTGTACTGGTGGGTACGTAGCAGAGGAAAAGTCTTCTTGATGAAGGGCGCCACCAGGTAAATAACGCGGTCTTCGTGGTAGAAACCCATGTGAAACGGCGCCTGGGTCGAGAAGTACAGCGCGGGATTGCCAAACGGCAAGGCGCCAAAGCCGTAGGCCTTGCCCCAGTCCGACGGGCTGTCGGCCCACAGATTGATGTCCAAACCGTAGTCCGGCTCATCGGTGGCCGAGGCCAGCACGCTCAGTGGCGAGACCTTGTCGCCCGCCTTGATGCCGACAAAACGGTAGTTTGAGTTGGGTTGCTCGGGCAGCGTGTTGACGCTGGCGTGTGCCAGCAGCGTGGCAGCGTCCGGGCGCGGGCTCCAGGGATCGGGTTGAATGTAGAGTGCCAATTTGCTGTTGGGCGCCACACGCAAAGCCATCAGAAATGCCAGTCGCCGGGCCTCGTCGGTTCGCGTTGGGTTGGCCCTGAAAACCAGTTCTGCCGGACAGGGTGGGTAGACGTCCAGGTGGGTTTGTGCCCAGGTTTCCTGGCTGACCAGCAGGGTTTCAATAGATTTTTCTTGCGCCTTCAGGAAGGCTTCCAGCGGCTCGACCGTGACCACCACTGCATTCGCCACTTCGGGCATATTTTCAAAAGTGCGGTAGACGGCAAAGCTGTGATTGCTCCAGGCCAGGGCGTTACCGGCTGCCAGCCCAAGTACGCTGGCCAAAGCCACCGCGAATCGTTTCATCTGAAGTCTCCTGTGCCCATTTCAAACTTGCATCGGGCCAGCGTCAGGCCTTGTGTGCAATTGGGATTTTGTCATGCGTCGCAGTCATGGAACACAACGGTATTGCGCCCCGCTTCTTTGGCTTTGTACATTGCGATATCAGCCCACTTCAGGAAGTCATCCGCGCTGCCTTTGTGGTCCATGAGCAACGCCACACCGATGCTCACCGTGCAATGATGCTCAACGGTGGTGTTGGTGTTCGATCCGTGATTGAGAGTCAGCAGATAGGGCTGCGCCAATGCGACGCGGACTTTTTCAGCAATGCACCGGGCCTGCAGGGCCGCTTGCGGCAGATTCGCTTCCAAATCGACCAACATCACCACAAACTCATCGCCGCCGAAGCGCGCAACAGTGTCTATTTCACGTACACATCGCGTCAGTCGATCCGCCGCCTCAACCAGCAGCAGATCGCCCACCTCATGCCCGTGCGTGTCATTGAGCGGCTTGAAGTTGTCCAAATCAAGAAACATCAACGCGCCATGGCAGGCACTGCGCTTGCTCGCTGCCAGGGCCTGGCTCAGGCGGTCGCTGAGCAGACGACGGTTCGGCAGTTGCGTCAGTGCGTCATGAAACGCTAGAGTCCTGATTTCGTCTTCCGCCCGCTTGCGCACGGTGATGTCGGTTAAGGTGGCAACGTAGTTGGTGACTTCTCCCGCGTCGTCCTTGACTGCGGTGATCCTGAGCCATTCGGGGTATACCTCGCCGTTCCTGCGCCGATTCCAGAGTTCTCCCTGCCATCTGCCGCTACATCGCAGGCTGTCCATCATGGCAGCATAAAAGGCTGCGTCGTGTCTGCCAGATTTGAGCAGGCGCGGATTCTGACCCACGGCCGCTTCGGCCGTATAGCCGGTAATGTCCGTGAAGGCCCGGTTGACGCGCAGGATCGTGCTGGCCGCATCGGTGATGAACATGCCCTCCTGAGATTCAAAGGCAGTGGCGGCAATACGTTGCTGCAAGTCGGCCAGCTTGCGCTCGCTGATATCCATGTAGGTGCTGACAAAACCGCCGTCTGGCAGGGGCATGCCACGGATCTCCAGCACCGTTCCGTTGGGGCGAACTCGCTCGAATTTGTGGGCCTGAAAGTGGCTTGCCCGGGCAACGATGGCTGCGATCTGCTGCTCGGGGTCACCGGGGCCGTACTCGCCGCGACCCGTGTTGTAGCGAGCGATGTCTTCGAAACCCACCCCGGGATTGCCGAGCAGCGAATCGGGAAGATCGAGCAACTGCTTGAACTGGTCGTTGTGCGCCGCCAGGCGCAGCTCAGCGTCGAACAGTGAGATGCCGCCTGGGAAGTTGTCGATGACGGCGGACAGTATGTGGTTTTGCCGTTGCAGTTTCTCTTCGATGCGCTTACGTTCAGTGATGTCACGCCAAACACAATAGATGACTGGCCTGCTTTCCAGTTCGACGATCGAGAGCGTGACCTCGGCGAGAAAATTTGTGCCATCGGCCCTTTTGTGCATCCATTCAAACCGGTGCAAACCCTTGTCCATGGCAATGGCCATCATGCTCTCGGCCTTGGCAAAGGAGTCTTGACCATCGGATTGCGTGGGGGGCGAGAGTTTTGACGGATGAACGTTCAGGAACTCGCCACGGCTTGTGTAGCCCAGTGTCCTGACGGCTGCCTCATTGCACTCGACAAACCGGTTACCGTCGATGATCCAGGCGGGATCTGGTGATGACTCAAACAACTGCTTGAACCAGCGTTGATCGGATTTCAGGTTGGGGCGGGACATTCAAGTGCCTGTTGATGCGCGTATTGAATGATGCCACCTTAGTCGACCGGGAGCAAATACCCGTTTTTCCCCGAACGTCATGGGAGCCGACAAGCCCTGCGGCCGCTGGCGTTCACGCCACGTCTTCGTGCAGGCACAGGATATTGCCTTCGGTGTCCTCAAACCAGGCCGCCTTCTCCGTGCCGAGCACGCAGACATGGTCGACCGTTTTCAGGTCGGGGTAGTCGTAATCGGCAAAAGTTACGCCACGCGCCCCAAGCCGTGCAATGGCATCAGCGATGTTGTCGACGCGAAAACTCAAGGCCGTGTGTGGCGCCTTTCCGCCCGCTGGCCTGCCTCCCATGGGCTGCAGGCTTCGCGCGGCTGTCCTTGACCGGAAGCATGCATGTCACTTTTGTAATAGGAATGATGCTCATTTCAGAAAATCCTTGTAAGGTTTATGAAATTGACTATATTGAAAGCGTCATGTGCGGATTTCAATACGCAGGACTGCGCCGGAACAGTGCCTGACGACGAAGTGACGTCCGTGGCGGCGATGGTGCCCGGCCTGCCTAAGCTGAACCCCAGGGACGGACAAGGCGCGAAGACGGATCAAAGCGAGATCCGCATTATTGATGGAAATGGAGGCGAAGTATGGAAAGCTTGAAAGTGCTTCAACTGTCTGGAGAGCGTGCCACATTTGATGAAGCCACTGTCGAAAAATTGAGATCCTCTTTGCGAGGCGGGCTGCTGCTTCCGAACGACGATGGCTTTGATAAAGCGCGCACCGTTTGGAACGCCATGATCCATCGCAGCCCTGCGTTGGTGGTGCGTTGCGCTGGCGTGGCCGACATCCGCCAGGCCGTGGCCTTTGCGCATGAGAACCGCCTCCTGACGGCCGTCAAGGGAGGCGGACACAATATTGCGGGGAATGCTGTCTGCGATGGCGGCTTGCTGATCGATTTGTCGGCCATGCGCGCCGTGACGGTCGACCCCATCGCGTCAGTCGCGCACGTCGAGCCGGGCGCAACGCTGGGCGACTTTGACCACGAATGCCAGGCCTTTGGATTGGCCACCCCAATGGGCATCAATTCGACCACCGGTGTGGCCGGGCTCACGCTGGGGGGCGGATTCGGCTGGCTGTCCCGAAAGTACGGCATGACGGTGGACAATCTGCTGGCCGCCGACGTCATCACCGCCGACGGGCGCCTGCTTCGCGCCAGCGCCACCGAGAACCCCGATCTCTTTTGGGCGATTCGCGGCGGCAGCGGCAATTTTGGCGTCGTCAGCCGGTTTGAGTTCAAACTGCATCCGGTCGGGCCAGAGATCCTGGGCGGCCTGATTGTCTATGCACTCAAAGACGCGACCTCTGCGCTGAAGCAATTGCGTGAGTACGTCAAGCAACTCGGCGAGGACACGAATGTCTGGACCGTGATGCGCAAAGCGCCGCCCCTGCCTTTTCTCCCGCCCGAGGTGCACGGAACCGAGATCATTGCCTTCTGCGTGTTCCACGCCGGCAAACCCGACGAGGGGCTAAAGGCGATAGAACCCATGCGAAAACTCGGTACCATCCTTGGAGAATTTATCGGCATGCAGCCCTACACGGCCTGGCAACAAACCTTTGACCCGCTGCTGACACCGGGCGCCCGGAACTACTGGAAATCACACAATTTTGTTGACCTGAGTGACGGCGCCATCGAGGTGGCGGTGAAATACGTGCAAAACCTGCCCTCGCCGCACTGCGAAATATTCTTCGGCCTGATCGGCGGCGCGACCACGCGGCCCAAGCCGGACGCGACCGCATACGCCCATCGGGATGCCATCTACGTCTGCAACGTTCACGGGCGCTGGGACACCGCGGCGGAAGACCAGAAAGGTATCGCCTGGGCGCGCGGGTTCTTCCGCGAGGCCGCGCCTTATGCGACCGGCGGTGTGTACGTCAATTTCCTGACCGATGATGAACCCGAGCGCATCAAGGCCGCTTACGGACCCGGGTACGAGCGCCTGGTCAGCGCGAAGAAAAAATACGACCCAGATAATCTGTTTCGCATGAATCAGAATATTCGACCCAGCCCCTGAGGCGCATTGTTGGCCAGTGGGAGATCATGCTTGATCTGGTTTTTTCAATTCTCCGGATAACCCGTGATCGCCTGAATATCCCGGTACAGCGGCTGCAGCCGCTGGTACATGCGGCAGTAGACGCGGCGGTAGAGTTGCTCGTAGGTATTGGCGTGCGCGGGTTCGGGTTCAAACACCTGGCCGATGCGGGTCATCTCATGAACGGCGGTGGCAAAGTCAGGGTGCAGCTTCAAACCCACGGCGGCCAGAATGGCGGCGCCCAGGCCGCTGGTCTCGTACAGATGCGGCCGCTCGCACGGCAGGTTGAAGACATTGGCCGTGATCTGCATCGCCGCGTCGCTTTGCGAGCCGCCGCCCGACACCCGCACGCGCGTGATGCGCTGCCCGCCACGCTTCTCAATTCGTTCCTTGCCTTCACGCAGCGCATAGGCCAGGCCTTCCAGAATCGCGCGGTACAGGTGGGCGCGTGTGTGCACGTCACCAAAGCCAATGACCGCGCCCTTGGCCTCCGGTCCCGGCACCTTGATGCCGGGGTTCCAGAACGGCTGCAGCATCAGGCCCAGTGAGCCCGGTGGTACGGTGTTCACCAACTCGTCAAACAGGCTCTCCGGTGCCACGCCGCGTTGCTGGGCAAGCTGCTGCTCGTGCAGACCAAACTGCGCCTTGAACCAGCTCACCATCCAAAAGCCGCGCGTGATCTGGATCTCGGTGTTGTAGTGGCCCGGCACCGCCGCCTGGTAGGGCGGGATGAAGCGCGTGGCTTCCAGGTAACGCGGTGTGGTGGTGTTGATGGTGGCAGCGGTGCCGTAAGACAGACAGGCAATCTCGGGCGTGAGGCAGCCCGCGCCGATGACCTCGCAGGCTTTGTCGGCGGCGCCCGCGATCACGCTCAATCCTTGCGGAATACCGGTGGCCAGTGCCGCCTGCGTGCTGACCTGGCCGATGGTGGTCCCTGCAGGCACCAGCTCGGGCAACATGGCGGCGGTGATCGGCATGGCTTGCCATTTCCAGTCGTGTTTGGCGGCCCAACAACCTTTTTTGTAGTCGAACGGGATGTAACCCACCTGCGCAGCCACCGAATCAACAAATCGGCCGGTAAAGCGGTAGTTGAGGTAGCCCGACAGCAGCAGGTATTTATCTGTCTTGGCCCACAGTTCAGGCTGGTGCTGCGCGATCCAGTTGGCCTCGGCTTCGCGTTGAAAAAAGCGCACGGTCTCACGCATGCCAATGGCGCGAAAGGCAGCGTCCCACCACCACGCCAACTTGGGCAACTGGTCGGCGCGGCGCTGGTCCAGCCAGATCATGGCCGGGCGCAAGGGCTGGCCGTTTTTGTCCAGCGCGATGGTGGTGCCGCGCTGGGTGGTGATGACCACGCCTGCAATCGCGCTTTTGGGCACGCTGGTGACGGCCCACAGGCGCTGGCAAGCGTCGCACAGGGCTTGCCAGAAGGCCTCGGGGTCGTTCTCCATCCATCCCGGTTGCGGTGACTGGTAGCTGGTTATGGTGACCTGCGCCTTGTCCACCAGATTGCCTTGCAAATCAAAGAGCAGGGCGCGTACGCTCTGGGTGCCGTTGTCGATGGCCAGCAGGTAGGTCTTGCTCATGGGGGTTCAATCAGTTGAGGACAGAGCTGGCCTGCTGTCCAGGCTGCGGTCTGTCCCGCAAGGTATCACGAGTGGGTCGGGCGCTTGATAGTGTGCGGCAATTAGCGCGCGGTAGCGCTCGATCTCAGTTTGCCATTGGGTATCGCTCCACAGCAAATGCGGCGCGCACAGCGACCGGATGCGCGCCAGATGGTCCAGGCCACCACGCGGCAACAGTATGCCCAGCCGTGTGCGGCGCAACAGAAGATCGTCCAGATGCACGACGGCCTCATGCTTGGCCGCGATTGCAAGCTCCAGCCACAGGGTGTTGGTGCCGGGAATGGTCTGCAGCTCCACGTCCGTCGTGCCAGTGCAGAGTTCCTGTGCCCGATAACCATAGCGCGCCGCCAGCCGGTGGTGCACGGCCGTGCTCCAGTGCGGATTCAATTCACCCACCGGGGTGAACACGGCGGCGGCGTTACGCGCAAACGGCTTGCCGACATGCGGCGCCGCCAGTGCCAGCGCGTCTTGCGCCATCAGCCTAAAGGTTGTGAGCTTGCCCCCGGTCAGCGTGATCAGGCCCGATTCATTGAGCACCACATGGTCCCGTGCGGCTTGGGAGGCCGAACCCGTGCCGTCATCCACTACCGGACGCACGCCGGCATAACAGGCGCTGATATCGGCGGCGCGCAGGGCGGCGGCGGGGAACTGGTCGTTCACCGCTGCCAGCAGGTAGTCCACTTCCTGCAGCGTGATGGAGGCCTCCACATCCAGGTCTTGGCGGTGATCCAAATCGGTGGTGCCGATCAGCGTGGCGCCCTCCCAGGGATAGAGAAACACCGGTCTGCCGTCTTGAGGGTGCATCAGGCTGATGGATTGCGCGACGGGCAAACGCCAGAACGGCACCACCAAGTGACTGCCGCGCAAGGGGCGCAGCATGGGCTTGCCGCCCACCGCCCCACGCAGCCGGTCGGCCCAGGCGCCAGTGGCGTTGACCACGGCTTTGGCACGCACCTGAAACTGCCTATTGGTGAGCACGTCTTGCACCGTGATGCTGGATACGCGACCCGCATCAAGCTGCAAGCCAAGTGCGCTCACGTAGTTCAAGGCCAGTGCCCCGTCGCGCTGCGCCTCCATCAGCACACGCCACACCAGACGCGCATCGTCGGTCTTGGCGTCCTGGAATACCAGGGCGCCGCGCATTTTGGGCGGCGCCAAGCCGGGGGCGAGCATCTGCACCTCGGCCAGATCGGCCCAGCCGTGGCTGTGAAGACCTGCCATCAGGTCGTACACCATCAAGCCGAGTTGAAACAGCCAGCGCCCGGGTTTGCGCCCTTTGCAATCGGCAAACAAGAAGCTCTGCGGCTCGATCAGTTCTGGCGCCTCGCGCATCAGACGCTCGCGCTCGCGCACCGAGTGCAGGGTGGTTTTGATGTCGCCTTCCTTGAGGTAGCGTAAGCCCCCGTGCACCAGCTTGGAGGAGCGGCTGGACGTGCCCCAGGCAAAGTCACGCTGCTCGATCAGCAGCACGGTCCAGCCGCGGCGCGCCGCCTGCTGGGCCACGCCGGCGCCGCTGATGCCGCCGCCAATCACCACTAGGTCCCAGGTGGGGGCGTCGAGCCGCGCCAGGCCTTTAGCGCGTTCTGTGCCTGCGTTTAACTCGCCCATGGGCCTTCGTCCTGCAGCAGCTTGCCGGGGTTCATGATTTTTTTCGGATCAAAGTGGCGACACAGCTCAGCCAACGTGGCCATGCCCAATGGTCCTTTCTCCTCGGCCAGGTGGGCGGCGTGGTCGCGCCCGACACCGTGCTGGTGGCTCACCGTGCCGCCGTGCGCCGCGATGGTGGCGGCGACCGCGGCTTTGAGTCGCTGCCAGCGCTCAAAGTTCGGCGCAAAGCCGCCCGGCGCAGTGGCCCAGACGAATTGCGAATAAATGCTGCTGCCCTGCGGGTACAGGTGCGACAGATGAGTGAAGGCGTGCACCCGCTCGCCGTAGGGCGCAAATACGTCGCGTGCGGCTTGCTCCATGGCCAGCATCAGGCGCTTCACCTGCGGCCAGTCCACCGCCGTCTCGATCGTGTCGGCGGAGTAGCCCTGTTCCCACAGCGTGTTGCGCAAATAGGGTCCCTTGAAGCGATTGGCCGCCCACTTGGCTCCCATGGCAGGACCAATGTAGACGGCGCCATGTCTTGCCAGCAGGCGCCGCGCCTCGCGCAGGGCGTGCCGCGCGGTGCGGGTGTCGGCCGTCACGCCCAACATCAGCATGCATTTGGCATCAAAGCAGCCGCGCCAGGACAAGTAGCGCTGCAGCCAGCCGATCAGGCGCGCGTGGCCCGCCAGCGTGAGGTTGGTTTCGGTCTCGATGCCGTTGGACAGGCGCAGCAGACTCAAGGGCAGTTTGCGCTGCACCAGCTCGCGCACCGCAGCCTCGGCAGCGTCCCAATGGGGGAAGAACAGGGCGTGAAAACTCTCGTGCTCTGGCAGCGGTGAGACCCGTACCGCGGCCTCGGTCAGAATGCCAAAGCGGCCTTCCGAACCCAGCACCAGCTCGCGCAAGTCCGGCCCGGCGCTGGCCGCGGGCACGGTCGGAATGGTCAGTGTGCCGACCGGAGACTCCATCTTTCCACCCGCAAACAACTGCTCGATGCGCCCATAGCGCAGCGACTGCTGGCCGCTGGAGCGTGTCACCACCCAGCCGCCCACCGTGGAATATTCAAACGACTGCGGAAAATGCCCCAGTGTGTAGCCGTGGGCGCGCAATTGCGCCTCGACCAGTGGCCCCGGCGTGCCGGCGCCGAAGGTGGCCAACTGGCTTGGCTTGTCCAGGTGCAGCAGGCGGTTCATGCGGCTGAGATTGACCGACAGGATCGGCCGCTGGCTGATCGGGCAATCCAGATGTCCGGCCACGCTGGTGCCGCCGGCAAACGGGATCACGATCCAGTTGTTTGCGTTGGCCAGGTCGATCAGCTCGCGCACTTGGCTTGAGGATTCAGGAAAGGCCACGCCGTCGGGCACCGGGGGCAGGGCGCCAAAGCGCTTGCGGATCCAGTCGCCAAAGCTCTCGCCCAGCGCCATGGCAAAGCGGGTGTCGGCGTCGGTTTGAATGAGCGGATGCGTGGGCAGGCGCGAGGTCGGAACCTGCGCCAGCATCGCGTCGCGTGTGGCGTCAACTTCGGGTAGTCCGGGCCCCAGGCGCGTGTTCAGCATGGCGCGCGCAGCCTCGCTCAGGTCCATCGAGGTCGCGTCGTCCCCCCAGCCGTTCCATCGTCGCATGCCTTGCTCCTTGTTGCTTCAATATCAAGCCGAATGTAAAACAAGGCCAGTCATTTGCCGTTTCGCAATGCCGCCAATCGATTGTTCTATCGCGCCAGGTTTGATGGATGCCAAGGCCTTGGATGCCCCAGGGCAATCGACCCGACGTCGGTTTACTTTACAGTTCGCCGCGTGATCCCGGAAGTGTCTCCCGCAAGCCCTTGAAATTTAACAATTTTTTGCATTTGGCCTGAATCTTGCGCATGTTTGACGAATTGCGAATGATGTGTCGCAATTCGTCAAGAATGTGCTCGCGCCAGCCGGGCGCGCCGTTCGCTGTGACCAACGACTTGGATGGGGAGTGCGGAAAATGCTTGAAAAGATATTACGTGGCGTCTTGACACTCGTTCTCGCGTGCGCTTCAGTCGCGGCGGCGGCTACACCGTACACGTCGATCACCGTCTTCGGCGACAGCCTCTCGGACGGTGGCAACGCCTATGCCTACACCGAAGCCATTTTCGGGTCAGGGAACGGCTTCCCACCCGCTCCGTATGCCCAGCGCTTCAGCAACGGCCCCGTCGCCGTCGAGCGACTGGCTGCCAATCTGGGGCTTTCGTTAGCCCCGTCGCTGCTCGGAGGCAGTAACTATGCCTACGGGGGCGCAGAGACTGGATCGATGAACTACCTCAGGTTCAATTCGAATCCGTTGGTTGCTGCGGCATTTTCCGGCAGTAACACCGGCGTGCTGGCACAAGTGGCCGATTTCACTTCATTGCACAGTCTCAATCCCTCAAGCCTGGTCGTGCTTTGGGCCGGACCGAACGACCTTTTCTCGGCGCTCGATTCCTCAGCCGATCCTGTGGCTGCCATGTCCCTGGCGTTGTTCAACCTGCAGTTGGCGGCGCAGCAGTTGTATCTTGACGGGGCCCGTACCATCCTGATGCCGAACATGCCCAACATAGGGCTGACGCCTTTTGGGCTGTCTTTGGGGGCAGCAGCGTCGGCTCAACTCACAGGGATATCCGTGGGTTTCAACGCTGGGCTTCATTTGTTGGCCGACGCATTGAATGCAGCGGACCCCGGCCTCAATATTCTCGAATTTGACACTTTTAGCCTGTTGGACAGTCTGATCAATAACCCCGCTGACTACGGTTTCTCGAACGTGACGCAGCCGTGTTTCAACGGCGTGGCGGTCTGTGCGAACCCCGATTCCTACCTGTTTTGGGACAGCGTGCATCCGACGGCGAGCGCACATCAACTCATCGGGGACCGCTTCACGATAACCGTGCCCGAGCCTCCCCTGACTGCGCTGATGGCAGTCGCCTTGATTGCCCTTTACGCGTCGCGCCGGCGCAAACGTTGAGCAGAATCGTTTTTTACGAGAGTCCGGCATCGGCGCGGGCTTGTGTCTTGTGTGCCCTCGGGAGGGTGTGAGCCACTCCATGTGTCGAGGTCGCAGGCCGCGTTTCAAAACGGCTGGCCCCATACCAATGTCATTTGACAGTTGAGAGGCCATGTCGGCATGGCATAGCCGGGATCAGTTTCGTCGGTGCTTGATGCTCCCGCGCCGCCGCTTCTTCACGGGATAATGCGCGCACAGGAGGGGGCTCCACGAGCCTCAATAACCCATGACCATGACCTCAGCCATGCCCGCCAGCGCCTACACCGTGTTGGACAGTGGCGCCTACCATGCCAGCTTGCTCACGCGCGGTCCCTGGCACCCCGCGCACCAGCACGCCGGGCCACCCATTGCGCTGGTGTGCCGCGCCATTGAACACGCCGCCGCCGCCCACGGCTTGACCCACATCGCGCGCCTCACCGCCAACCTGCTGCGTCCGGTGCCGATTGGCGAGGTCGCGGTCGAGGTCGCCACCGACTATGCCGGGCGCAACGCCGGCCATTTCTCGGCGCGGCTCCTGGCTGGCGGGAAGGAAGTCGCGCGCTTCACGGCACTGGCCCAGCGCGAGAACGACCTGCAACTGCCCGACGGCCTGCCGGGCCACCCGCTGCCATTGGCGCCGATGGGGCCCGAAGCGTCGCAAGCGGCGACGTTCCCCTTTGCCAGCAAGCATGTGGGCTACTCCGACTTGGTCGAGACCCGCGTCGCGCATGGCCGTTTCTTCAACGGTCCCTGTGCCATCTGGTTCCGCTTGCGCCACCCGCTGCTCGGCAGCGAGGCACCAAGTGTCTACCAGCGCGTCGCCGTTGCCGCTGATTCGGGCAATGGCATCAGCGCGATTCTCGACTTAAAAAGCTACAGCTTCGTCAATTCGGACCTGACCATCAATCTCTTGCGTCGGCCTCAGGGTGAGTGGATCTGCCTCGATGCCCGTACCTTTCTTGGCCCGAACGGCGGCGGCCTCGCCGAATCGGCGCTCTACGACACACACGGGCTCATTGGCCGGGCCACGCAGAGCCTGTGCGTCAGCCAGCGCGACTGAGGATGTCGCCAGTTGAGGGTTCTATCGCGCCAAGTGCGAAACTCTTTTCGGTTCATTCGACCCTTACCCCTTGATCAAAGAGTACCAACATGACAACAAAAACCCCGATCGACCGCAGGCAATTGCTGGGCAGCATGTTCGACGCAGCCGTTGCGTCAGCGCAGCCGGCGCTGTGCCTGCCGCCATTTCTGCCAGCACAGCCAAAGGGCAGAACAATCGTCATCGGCGCGGGGAAAGCCTCTGCTGCCATGGCGCGGGCGCTGGAAGAGCATTGGAGCGGTCCGCTCGAAGGTCTGGTGGTCACGCGCTATGGTTACGAAGTGCCTTGCAAGCGAATCGACATTGTGCAGGCGGCGCATCCGGTACCCGATGCAGCCGGTCTGCTTGCCACCCAGCGCATCTTGGATGCCGTGAGCGACCTGACCCCTGACGATTTGGTTATCGCACTGATCTCCGGCGGCGGTTCCTCACTGCTGGTCGCACCGGGCCCCGGCTTGACGCTGGCGGACAAGCAGGCCGTCAACATTGGGTTGCTCAAGAGCGGGGCGAGCATCTCCGAGATGAACTGCGTGCGCCGTCACCTCTCAAGCATCAAGGGCGGGCGGCTCGGTGCAGCCTGCCACCCCGCCAGACTGCTCACCCTGCTGATTTCGGACGTGCCCGGCGACGCACCGGTTGACATTGCCTCCGGCCCCACGGTGGCGGACCCAAGCACCTGCACCGATGCGCTGGCCATCGTTGACCGATACCGCATTGAGTTGCCGCCCGCAGTGCGCTCGCTGCTGGAATCCGGTCAGGGCGAGAGCGTCAAGCCTGGCGACGCGCGGCTGGTGGGAAGCGAGACGCGCATGATCACAGCGCCCCAAATGGCACTCGAAGCTGCGGCACGGGTCGCCCGCAGCGCGGGCCTTGCAAGCTACATCCTCAGTGACAGCCTGGAGGGCGAGGCACGCGAGGTTGGCAAGACGCTGGCGGGCATCGCACGACAGGTGGCTCTGCACGGTCAACCCTTCACACCGCCCTGCGTGCTGCTGTCGGGCGGCGAGACCACGGTGACGGTGCAGGGAACTGGCCGGGGTGGTCGCAATGTGGAGTTTTTGCTCGCGCTCGCTGTTGCCCTCGACGGATTGACCGCCATCCATGCCATTGCCGGCGATACTGATGGCGTTGATGGCGCCGAGGAAATTGCCGGTGCCGTCATCACACCCGACACCTTGGCTCGGGCCTGGGGCCTTGGCATCAATCCACGTGCCAGTCTCGACAACAACGATGGTCACGGGTTCTTTCAGGCGCTGGGTGACTCTGTGGTGACCGGGCCCACCCTGACCAATGTGAACGACTTTCGGGCCATCGTCATCGACGCCGGTCCGGCCGACAGAATGCCCTGAATGCAGCGCAGGCGCTGGAACTTGTTGAAGACATAGCGGCCAAGCAAGCCAATTTTCCATGCAAAGGCGCGCGACTATCATTGCGCGATGCCGTTAACCGACTGTTCAATCCCGGCCGTCGCTCCAAACGCGCGCGTGGTGGCGCCCTACGCCCACACGCTGTGGGATGCAGCGCGTGCACAGGGGCTGGACGACGCACTGTTGATGGCGACGCTCGGGCGCGCCGCCATCGGCGATGACGATGTTTCGGTAGCGGCCTACCTGGACCTGCTGCAGGCGGCTCGCGCCCAAGGTGGGCCGCTGTTTGGCTGGCGTCTGGGGCAGTGTGTCAAACCCACCTCCTATGGCGTCAACGGTATCTTGCTGCTGGCTTGTCCAACCCTGGGGGATGCACTGCAACAGGTGCTGCGTTTTGAGTCGCTCGTGCATGACCTGGGTCGCTCCAGCTTCACCCGGCACGCAGACAGGGTGGTTTACGCCTGGCGCAACGACTGCGCCGCGCACCCGATGGCCGGTGTGCTGGCGGAATCTGTGTTCTCTGGCATTCAGACCTGCGCCCAGTGGCTGATCGGCAAGCCCCTGATCGATTTTGACCTTGAGTTCACGCACGTCACCGACGCCGCCACATCGGCGCGTATTGCGCAGTGGAGTGGGGCGCGTGTGCGCTGGGGCGCGGCTGAAAACCGGGCCATCTTTCCGGCCTCGGTACTGGCCTGGCCCATCCCACAGGCCAACAAGGCCTTGTTGCCGCTGTTGCAGCAGCACGCCGAAGCCTTGCTGCAAGCGCGTTATCCGCAGGATGTGGGCATCGTGGCCCAGGTGCGCCAAAGTATTTCTGGTCGTCTGGGAAGCGGTTCGGTCAAACTCGCCGGCGTCGCCTCAGACTTGCACCTGTCCACCCGCACCTTGCAGCGCCGCCTGGCGGATGTGGGGGTGGCTTATCAGACGCTGCTGGACAGCAGCCGCCACGAATTGGCTCGCCATTACCTGAGCAACTCGGCCATGCCGGTGGCCGAAGTGGCTTATCTGCTGGGTTTTCAGGATACGCCAGCGTTTCATCACGCCTTCAAGGGCTGGCAAGGTCAGGGGCCAGGGCAGTACCGCGTGTCAGTTTGCCAAAAAGTTTAAGGCCTTTAGGCCTCAAGCCACCGTGGAATAACGATATATAGCTATTAAAGTAATAGCTAATGTCAGCTGGCCTTTGCGGGCCGGCTTGATCCTGCCGCCGATCCAACCGAACCCGGCCATCAGCTGACCCGGCGCTCAATGCCCCAGAATCTTCGACAAAAAGTCTTTGCTGCGCTCGTTTTGCGGGTTGTTGAAGAAGTCGTGCGGATTGTTTTGTTCCACGATCTGACCCTGATCCATAAAGATCACGCGGTCGGCCACCGCCTTGGCAAAGCCCATCTCATGCGTGACGCACAGCATGGTGATGCCTTCATCGGCCATGGCAATCATCACATCGAGCACTTCCTTGATCATTTCGGGGTCCAGCGCCGACGTGGGCTCGTCAAACAGCATGATTTTGGGCTTGAGGCACAAGGCACGCGCAATGGCGACCCGCTGCTGCTGGCCGCCTGAAAGTTGCAGCGGGTATTTCTCGGCCTGCTCGGCGATGCGCACCCGGTTGAGCTGGTGCATGGCCTTTTCTTCGGCTTCCTTTTTGGGCATTTTGCCGACCCACATCGGTGACAGCGTCAGGTTCTCCAGGACCGTCAGGTGGGGGAACAGATTGAATTGCTGAAACACCATGCCGACTTCCTTGCGCACCTGGTCGATGGCCTTGACGTCGTCAGCGAGTTCGATCCCGTCCACGACCAGACGCCCTTGTTGGTGCTCTTCAAGGCGATTGATGCAGCGGATCAGCGTGGATTTTCCCGAGCCCGACGGCCCGCAAATGACGATGCGTTCGCCTTTGGCCACGGTCAGGTCAATGTCGCGCAGCACATGAAAGTTATTGCCGTACCACTTGTTGACCTTGTCGAAAATGATGATGGGTTGTGGGGTTGAGGACTCGGACATGATTGTTTTCTTTTGGGTGAGAGGGTTTCAGCGCAGTTTGCTTTTGTTGACTTGTTTTTCGACCCAGTGGCTGTAGCGCGACATGGAGAAGCAAAACACAAAATAAATCAGGGCAATAAAAATGTAGCCTTCAATCGTGAATGGGCGCCAGTTGGAGTCGGAGTTGAGCGCCAGGCTCATGGCCCCGGTCAATTCATAGAGGCTGACGATGGTGACCAGCGAGGTGTCCTTGAAGGTGGAAATGAAGTTGTTCATGATGCCCGGCACCACCATCGCCAGGGCTTGCGGCAGCACGATCTTGCGCTGGGTTTGCCAGTACGACAGCCCCAGGGTGGCGGCCGCCTCGACTTGCCCCTTGGGAATGGCCTGCAAACCGCCGCGAATGACCTCGGCCGAATAGGCCGCGGCAAACAGGGTGATGCCCACCAACACGCGGATCAGCACGTCGATCTTGAAGCCTTGCGGCATGAACAGCGGAAACATGAAGGAGGCCATGAACAGCACCGAGATCAGCGGCACGCCGCGAATCAGCTCGACGTAAATGGTGCAAAAACTGCGGATGGCGGGCAGGCTGGAGCGCCGCCCCAGTGCCACCAGCAGTGCAATCGGGAACGACATCACCAAGGACAGCGAGGCCAGCAGAATGGTCAGCGGCAAGCCGCCCCAGCGATCGGTGTCCACCTGGGTCAGGCCCAGTGTGTTGCCGTACATCAGGGTGAAAAATGCTGCCAGCACGACCAGCCACAGCAGCGGCAGCCAGGTTTTCCAGAACATGCGCACGCAGCTGGCCACCAGCAAGCCGGTGAGCAGCACAGTGGCAATCAGCGGGCGCCATTGTTCCTCAAACGGGTAGCGTCCGAAGATGATGACACGGTATTTCTCGGCGATCACGCCCCAGCAGGCGCCCACACCGTCGGCGCGGCAGGCCTCATAGTTGGGTAGCCAGGCGGCTTTGAACACCGCCCAGTTCAGGATTTGCGGTACCAGCCACAGTAAAACGCCGCCAACGATCAGGGTCGCCAGGGTGGTTTTCCAGTCAGCCAGCAAATTGGCCTTGACCCACGCGACCGGGCCTTCGGTATCGACCGGGGCAGGGCGCGCCGCGATGGGTTGAAAAATAGTTGCAGTCATGGTGTGGGTCCGGGGTCAACGTTCTTTGATAGCGGAGCGGCTGTTGTACCAGTTCATCAGAATGGCGGTCCCCAGCGAGGTGCTCAGGTAAACCAGCATCACCAATGAAATGCACTCCACCGCGCGGCCGGTCTGGTTGAGCGCGGTGTTGGCAATGGAGACCACATCGGGGTAGCCAATGGCCACCGCCAGGGAGGAGTTTTTGGTCAGATTCAGGTATTGGTTGGTCAGCGGCGGGATGATCACGCGCAACGCTTGCGGCAGCATCACCAGGCGCATTTCCTGCTGGCGGCTCAGGCCCAAGGCGGCAGCCGCTTCACTCTGGCCCAGTGGTACCGACTGGATGCCACCGCGCACCACCTCGGCGATGAAGGAGGCGGTGTAAAGCGTCAGACCCAATAACACAGCCAAAAACTCAGGTGTCAGCGCCCCCCCGTTTTCAATCGAAAAATCACCTTTGAACGGTCGGTTCAAAGCAGTGGGTGCGCCACCGAGCAACCATCCCAGCAGGCTGGCCGCAACAATGATCACCGTCGGCATCCAGAACATGCTGCGCACCCGGCCGGTCGCCTCAAATTGGCGCTTGGCCCAGCGCCGGTAAACCCAGGCCAAAACCAAACCGGGGATCAAACCATAAGCGGCCCACAATTGCCCGATAGACCATACCGGAATAGGGTAGTTGAGCCCGCCTTTGCTCAAGAAAAAAGAGCCCAACACCCAGGCATCGGAGGCGGCGGGCAATACCTCGGTCAAGATCACGTACCACAACAGCAGTTGCAATAGCACGGGGATGTTGCGGAAAAGCTCCACGTAGACCTGGCACAGGCCGCGCACCAGGGCATTGCGCGAGAACCGCCCCACGCCTAACAGGGTGCCTAACACGGTCGCCAGAACAATGCCCAGCACGGCCACGCGCAGGGTGTTGGTGACGCCGACCAGGAAGGCTTGCCAGTACGGTTGGGCCGAGTCAAACGGGTACAGGCTCTCGCCGATATCGAAGCCGGCCGCTTGTGTCAGAAAGTCAAACCCGCTCTGGATGCCACGCACCCGCATGTTGAGCAGGGTGTTGTGGGCCAGAAACCAGACAAAGCCGCCAATGACAAAAAGGGCAACGACCTGGTAAATCAGGCCTCGAAAGGCCTGACTTCGCCAGGACCAGTTATTCTTTTTAGGAGGATTTTTGGAATTCATTGTGCTTTGCGATTTGCAGTGCTTCGTGAAACAACAAGAGGGACACCTGAACAGAGCGTCATAAAAAAAGGCGCCGCGTGAATCGCCAGAGCGACATCAAGCGGCGCCGGTCAGGGCTGAGTGCCGCGAATTAACGCACCGGATAGGCGTACATCAAACCGCCCTTGTTCCACTGGTTGTTGACGCCACGCGGCAGGCCCAGCGGCGAACTGGGGCCGACATTGCGTTCAAAAATTTCACCATAGTTGCCAGTGGCCTTGATGGCGTTGGCCATCCAGTCCTTGCTCAGACCCAGCAGCTTTCCGGAGTCTTCAGAGGTGCCCAGGATGCGCTGCACCACGGGGTCTTTGCTGGTGGTCTTCAAACCTTCCAAATTGGCTTGGGTGATGCCGTATTCTTCAGCTTCGAGCAGGCCATAAATAACCCATTTGACAATCGCAAACCACTCGTCGTCACCGCGGCGCACCATGGGGCCCAAAGGCTCTTTAGAGATGAGTTCAGGCAGGATGATGTGTTCTTTGGGGTCCTTGGCAACCTTGTTGCGAGTCGAAGCCAGACCGGATGCGTCGGTTGTGTAGGCAATGCAACGGCCGGTAAAGTAAGCGTTTTCAGCGGCCTCAAGCTTTTCAAACACGACCGGTTTGATGTTCAGTCCGTTGGCCTTGGAGTAGTCGGTCAGGTTCTTTTCCGTGGTGGTTCCGGATTGCACACACACGGTTTGGCCCTTGAGCTGCTTGGCGCTCTTGATCTTGCTCTTGACGGGCACCATGAAGCCCTGGCCATCATAGTAGGTCACTGCGGTGTCGTGCAGGCCCAAAGATGCATCGCGGGTCAGGGTGAAGGTGGTGTTGCGCGAGAGCACGTCCACTTCACCCGACTGCAGGGCCGTGAAGCGTTGCTGCGCATTGAGCGGCACATATTTGATCTTTTCAGCATCGCCCAAGGTGGCAGCAGCGATGGCGCGGCATACATCCACGTCCAACCCAGACCATTTGCCCGCTGAGTCAGCCGCACCAAAACCGGCCAGACCGGTGTTGACACCGCAGACCACCTGGCCACGGGCCTTGATGCCGTCCAGGGTCTTGCCCGCGTGGGCAGGGGCGGTCATGAAGGCGCCCAAGGTTGCCACGACAGCGGTCAGGGTTTGTAATTTACTCAGATGCATTTGCATTACTCCAGTGGAAAAAATGAATCAAACAAAGGACAGCGGCAGTTTCCTGCGGATTTATCCCCGGGGCGAACTTTAGTCCCCCTGGGGATAGCTTGGCATCGGGGTTTACTCTTGCTGTTCATGCAAAATATTTATAACCTGATCCAACTATGTCGCTTGTCCCATAAGCCATGAGCAAAATCTGTACCAACCGACAGATAGCCTGAACACTTGCGGTTTAATTGACCAGTACCCGAAAATGTTCAATTTCCTAAAGGAAAGCCTGCCATGTTGCTAGATGCTGCCCAATCCCAACTCGTGCTGGTGGATTACCAAAGCCGCCTGATGCCCGCCATTTTTGAAGCTCCGCTGGTGCTGGCCAACGCGCTGCGCCTGGCGCAAATGGCGCGTTTGCTGGAGGTACCAATTTGGGGCACTGAGCAAAATCCGTCCAAGTTGGGCGAAAACGCGCCCGAATTGCGGGCGCTGTGCACGCAGACCCTGAGCAAAATGCATTTCAGCGGTGTCGAAGAAGGCCTGGGCGAGTGGTTGCGTCCACCAGCCAAGCCGGTCGCGGGCAATGCGCGCAGCTTGCCCAAGCACCTGCAAAAGCCGACTGCAAATGCGCCCGAGCGCAACACGGTCGTGATTGCTGGCTGCGAGGCGCACGTTTGCCTGCTGCAAACCGCGCTGCATTTGCTCGAAGATGAGTTTGAAGTCTGGGTGGTGACCGACGCCTGCAGCTCACGCACCGAGCGCAACCGCGACGCTGCCTTTGACCGGCTGGCGGGCGCTGGGGCCGAACTGGTAACGACCGAGATGGTGGCGTTTGAGTGGCTGGGCGGCGCCGAGCATCCCCACTTTAAAGCCGTGCAGAATTTGATCAAATAGGGCAAAAGCCGGCGTCAGTATTACGTTAGTAGCTATTGGTTGTATAGCAG
>NZ_JBAQMD010000025.1:0-15783 GCF_049302455.1 Rhodoferax ferrireducens
GCACGCCACCGTCTCGAGTGGCGGCTTAGTCCAACGGGATCTTTTGCCTACCGTTCGCGGAACGGCCGCCCCAGTTTTGATTCAGCTCTTTAGCCCGCGACCGCCAGGCAAAAGACTCTCTGCATTAGCGACGAGGCTTGTGTTGTAAGTGGCCATGTAGCGAATTATGGGACTTAACCCTTGAATTTCAACGAATTTTGTGGCAGAAGCCATGAATTTCTGATGGATGCCGCCATAAACAAACAACGAATCAAGTAGGGATCGTTAGCTAGGTTCACCCACATAGCTAAAGATCACCAGAATGCTCAGATAAAAAAACGGCGTCATCTTACGATTAAACACCAGATTGACCTTGCCCCTGTTTTCAGGACTCCTTACGCGGATTACGGTGCCATAACCCGTGCGAACAATTTTGTAACATCCCTCATTCATACTGAACCATGACCCAATGGGGAATCAAATACCATGGAATGGCTGTACGCTGCAAAATTGGGTGGAAACAGAGCGACATCCCTGTCCAAGGTGCAACGGCGCACGGCCTATCGCTTGTTTGATGTTTTTTAAGCAGAAGGCGACCACTCCATTGCTGTTCATTGTCATAAAAATGACAATGGTTATGAAAATAGCAATGGATGACAACGGCATTTCTGTCTTCGGTTTTTAGAAGCTAGAGCTGCGCGTGCCGACTCAGTATTGACGGGGTAGTATCTGAAAATGGGGTTGTTGCCGTTGCGGGTGCCGCTGCGGTCATTGGAATCGTGCTCATATTGCCGACCAACAACTTGCAACCCTTTGCGGTTTGGATTTCTCAGGTTCTATTAGCAACTGCGGGGTAGCAAAAGACAGCCTGGATACTCTTTCGGTTGCGGTTCCCAAATCTTCGTTGGATACGGTATCAAAAATGCTAATCAAGAAGCAATTCTGTACCTGAAATAGCATAAACGTTCCGCTGGGCACAACTCAGTTTGGTTGAATCTGAACGCTCTCCAGCATTCTCAAGCAATAAACTGCTCCTTGAGTGCTTACAAACAAACATTGCCATCTGCCGGTGGGTGGAAGGATAAACGTTCCGCCCTGAAAACGAAGAATAAGTGTTCCGAAGCGGCACGCTTATGCTTCCGGGGACAGCCGAGTCCTTGATTGAAATTTAAGGGATGGTGGACCGAAGGAGGATCGAACTCCTGACCTCTGCATTGCGAACGCAGCGCTCTCCCATCTGAGCTACCGGCCCCACGATAGATCGTTTCAGGCGCACAGCTTAACCGATTTTTGACGACGCGCGCCTGAGCGCCGCCGCACTAGCGATTGGTCGGAAAACTGAAGACCGCCCCCTCACGCACCCCCGCTGAGGGCCAACGCTGGGTGATGGTCTTGCGCTTGGTGTAGAAGCGCACGGCATCCGGCCCGTAAGCTGACAGGTCACCAAACAAGGAGCGCTTCCAGCCGCCAAACGAGTGATACGCCACCGGCACCGGCAGCGGCACGTTGACGCCAACCATGCCGACCAGAATGTGGTCACTGAAGTAGCGGGCCGCTTCGCCGTCGCGGGTAAAGATGCAGGTGCCGTTGCCGTATTCGTGGGCGTTGATCAGGTCCATGCCTTCCTGCAAGGTCTTGACGCGCACGACACCCAGCACCGGGCCAAAGATTTCCTCCTGGTAAATCTTCATGCCAGGCTTGACGTGGTCAAACAGGCAAGCGCCCATGAAGTAGCCGCTCTCATGGCCCGCCACCTTGACATTGCGGCCATCCACCACCAGCGTGGCGCCCTCTTGGACACCCTGGTCCACAAAGCCCTTGACTTTGTCAAGGTGCGCTTTGGTGACCAGCGGTCCCATGTCATTGGCGCTATCGATGCCGGGGCCCACTTTCATTTTCGCGATCTCGGCTTTCAGGCCCGCCAGCACCGCGTCGGCGGTGGCATCGCCCACGGCGACGACCAGCGGAATCGCCATGCAGCGTTCGCCGCACGAGCCGTAAGCCGCGCCCATCAAGGCGTTCACGGCATTGGCGATGTCCGCGTCGGGCATCACCACCGCGTGGTTCTTGGCGCCGCCCAGGGCTTGCACGCGTTTGCCGTGGGCACAACCGGTGGCATAGATGTACTCGGCAATCGGGGTCGAGCCGACAAAGCTGATGGCTTGCACGCGCTTGTCGGTCAAGAGCGCATCCACCGCTTCCTTGTCGCCGTTGACCACATTGAGCACGCCCGGTGGCAGGCCGGCCTGCAGCGCCAGTTCGGCGACCAACAAGGCACTTGAGGGGTCGCGCTCGGACGGTTTGAGCACAAAGGTGTTGCCGCAGGCAATCGCCATCGGCCACATCCACAGCGGCACCATGACGGGAAAGTTGAACGGGGTGATGCCGGCGGTGACGCCCAGCGGCTGGAATTCGCTCCACGAGTCCATGGACGGACCCACATTCTTGCTGTGTTCGCCTTTGAGCAGTTCGGGCGCATAAGAGGCGTATTCGACGTTTTCAATGCCACGCTGCAACTCGCCCATGGAGTCGCTCAGCACCTTGCCGTGCTCGGCGGTGAGCAGGGCGCAGAGTTGCTCGGCGTTGTCTTCCAGCAGTGTTTTGAGCTTGCTCATGACGCGCGCGCGTTTCAGCGGCGGCGTCGCGCGCCAGGCCGGGTAGGCGGCGTGGGCACTGGCAATGGCTTGCTCGACCGTGTGTTTGTCGGCCAGCAGCACGCGTTTTTCAGCCTGACCGGTGGCGGGGTTGAAAACGTCAGCCGAGCGAGTGCCACCCGCGACCAGCTGGCCGTCGATCAGATGTTGGATTAGTGGAAGTTCATTCATAAGAGGCGGTTTCAAGCAGTTTGGTTGATGGTTTCGCCCAGCGCATTGACCAGGCTGTCAAGCTGGGCTGGGGTCGAGATGAAAGGCGGGGCCAGTTGAATGGTATCGCCGCCGTAGCGCACATAAAAGCCCTTTTTCAGCATCGCCATGGCAATTTCGAACGGTCGCTTGGCAGGCTCGCCCGGCAAAGCATCGATGGTGAAGCCCGCGGCCAGCCCGTAGTTGCGGATGTCGGTGATGTGGCGGGCGCCTTTGAGGCTGTGCACCGCGTTCTCGAAATGGGGTGTCAATGCCTTGACCTTGTCGATCATGTTTTCTTTCACCAGAATATCGAGCGTGGCCAGTGCCGCTGCGCACGCCACCGGATGCGCCGAGTAGGTGTAGCCGTGGGCAAACTCCAGCATGTAGTCGGGCCCGCCCGCCGCCATGAAGGTGTCGTAGATTTCTTTTTTGGCCAGCACCGCGCCGATCGGTTGCGCGCCGTTGCTGATCTGCTTGGCCACATTCATGATGTCAGGCGTCACGCCAAAGGCTTCGGCGCCGGTGTAGGCGCCCGCGCGGCCAAATCCGGTGATGACTTCATCAAAAATCAGCAGGATGTTGTTGGCGGTGCAGATCTCACGCAGGCGCTGCAAATAACCTTTGGGCGGAATGATGACGCCAGCCGAGCCCGAGAACGGTTCGACGATCACGGCGGCAATGTTGCTGGCGTCGTGCAGCGCGATCAGGTTCAGCAGATCATCGGCCAACTCGGCGCCCTTGTCCGGCATGCCGCGTGAGAACGCATTGCCGGCCAACTGGGTGTGGGGCAGATGATCGGCCTCGATGCCTTGGCCAAACATCTTGCGCGTGCCGCCGATGCCGCCGACCGAAACACCGCCGAAGTTGACGCCGTGGTAGCCTTTTTCGCGCCCGATCAGGCGCGTCTTGGTGGCCTGACCTTTGGCACGCCAGTAGGCACGGGCCATTTTGAGCGAGGTGTCGGCCGACTCGGAGCCCGATCCGGTAAAAAACACATAGTCGAGCCCGGCCGGGGTCAACTCCTTGAGCTTGTTGGCGAGCGCAAACGACAGCGGGTGACCAAACTGGAAGGCGGGTGAGTAGTCCATCGTCGCCATCTGTTGGCTCACCGCTTCGGTGATCTCGCTGCGCCCGTGTCCCAGGCCGCAGCACCACAGACCCGAGAGTCCGTCAAAAATGGGCTTGCCATGGCTGTCGGTGTAATAGCAGCCTTTGGCGCTGGCCATCATGCGCGGGTTGGCCTTGAATTCACGGTTGCCGCTAAAAGGCATCCAGTGGGCATCGAGCCAGGCCGCATCAAGGCGGGGGGTGGCCAGGGTTTGAGCGTCGTTCATCTTCATGGTGTTTCCTGGTGAGCGGGACAGCGCTGGCGGCAGGGGCGCCAGAATCTATCCCGCCAAGTTTTGGAAGAAGCGGTAGTTGGCGATTCTGAACCGCTCTGTTACTCTTGTAATTGTCTAAGTATCACTACCAAGTGGGTAATCTATGCAAGTAAAGAGCCGGGCCGCGCTGGGCCAGTTGAGCGATATGGACATTCGCCTGCTGCGCGTGTTCAAAAGTGTGGCCGAGTGTGGCGGCATGGCCGCGGCCGAGCTGGATCTCAACATCGGCGTCTCGACGGTGAGTCGCCATATCAAGGACCTGGAAACCCGCCTCGGGCTCACCTTGTGTCGGCGCGGCCGGGCCGGCTTTGCGCTGACCGCGGAGGGTGAACAAATCTATGCCGAGACGCTACGCCTGCTGGCCGGGGTGGACGCGTTTCGCAGCCGCGTGGACGAAATCCACCAGCGCATGGGCGGCGAGCTGCACATTGCGGTCTTTGACAAGACGGCCAGCAACCCCGCAGCGCATATCAGTTCAGCCATCGCGCGCTTTGCCGAGCGGGCGCCCGATGTGAGTCTGCACCTGCATGTGGCGCCGCTCAACACGATTGAGCGTGGCGTGCTCGATGGGCAGTTCCAGGTCGGTGTCATTCCGGGGCACCGCAGCTCGGATACGCTGACGTATGACGAGCTGTTTACCGAGACCATGTTTTTGTACTGCGGCGCGCAACATGCCCTGTTCCCGGACGGTCAAGCCGTGCAGGAGCCCGCTGACTGGGACGCGCTGCGCAAGCATGCCTTTGCCGGTCTGGGCTACCACTCGCCCAACATGGAAATCAGCCAGCGGGTGCACCTGGTGCGCAAGGCCACCGGCTACGACCAGGAGTCCATCGCCACGCTCATTCTGTCCGGCAATTACCTGGGGTTTCTGCCCGATCATTACGCCGACGGTTTTGTGCGCAACGGGCAGATGCGCGCGGTCAAGCCCGCCTTGTTTCGCTACAGCTGCAGCTTTTTCAGCATCGTGCGCGCCTCACCGCAGCCGTCGCGCGTGAGTCGCGCGTTTCGGGACTGCCTGCTGGCAGCACACAGGGGCGTCAGCGCTGGCACGGGCTGACGGGGCCAGGTCAATCGCTGTTGTTGGGGGTGCGGGCTTGCGCCTGGGCGGCTTTTTTGGCTTTTTTGACGTTGCGGACAATGTTGGCCGCGGCCACCAGGTTCACCAAGCCGACGATGATGGCGGGCCAGAGGGGCAGGGGCTGTTGCGTGACCAAACCATACAAAAGCAGGCCGCCCAGGGTGACGCCACCGAGCAAGATGCCGAGCATGTCACCCTTGATAAAACCGACTTGCTTGTGAATCAAAGCCAAATTCTCCAGGTCAGATGAAAAGCAGAATTTACTATGCCGCCTGACGCCCAAGCAGCTTGCCGTGCGGCAGCGTCGCCAACCGCGTGAACATGCGCCGACAGTAGCCTTCGACACGCAGGCATTTGTTGATCTCATCGACCGGCAGCGGGCCGGAGACCACCACGATGTCGTTGGCGCTGTCGAGTGAGCCGGCCGCGCGCAGCCGCCGCCGCGCCGTGGTCGCCCAGGAATGAATCCGCGCCGGGTTGCCATGCTCGTGCAGCGCGCCGGTGCTGGCGTCAAATGCGATGGCCACGGTGTCGGTACGGAGTCGCAGCCGGTGCTCACCGGTGACCTTGCTTGCCGGGCTGCTGAGGTCGTACAAATGGTAGTTGCCCTCTTTGAGTTGGTACTGCAATGTCATCGGATCTCCTGGAATTTGGTGGTTTTTGGCGATTATGGGCCTGCCAGCGGCTCAGCCATCGCGGAAAAAGGGCCCAAAAGCAGGCTTGTTTGACGGCCGCAGCCCATTATTTGCGCTCGGGTGGCTGTTTGTCGCCCAGTCCGACGCGGAATCGTTCCAGCTTGGCCTCATAGTCTTGCGCCTCGCCGTAGCCCAGAAAGCGGGCATAGCGTGAATGGGCGCCCAGCATCTTGCGCGCATGTTTGATCGGACAAAAATACTCTTCCGTGCGCCCGACGATCTCGCCGACATAGGCGATCAGGCCGTTGCCATAGGCGCAGTAAGTGCAATGAAACTTCTCAATGAAGTTGAGGTAGCCCAGCTGCTGGCGGTCGAACACGATGTAGTCGCCACGGCGCACCTTGGTGATGCCGTAGATCGGAAAACAGGTGGCCTGGTAAAAGCTCACACACAGGTCCAGCATGACCATCGGCACGATCATGCTGTAGATGATGGGCCCGGTGATCAGGTTTTGCGGCCGGTTTGTCACCAGCCAGCGGAAAAAGCTGGTTTTGAGCTGGCGATGCGCCTGGCGGACGGCGGCCTCGAACTCGACCCGCTTGCCCTTGATCTTGTACAGGGCGCTGGCTTCCTGCGCCTGCACCTCACGCCGCAAATCGTCTTCAAGCGCGCTCATCTGGTCGAGTAACTGGCGGATTTTTTCATTCATGGTCCAGGCATTGGAACATCAACGCAGCTTGGCCTCATGGACAATCCGGGTTTAACCCAATCAATCCGTTGCGTATCGTGCTGCCCAATTTGACGCTGACTTTCAACCCGCTTCATTCGCCTGACTGGGCTGAATCATGATGCTCGGCCACGGCGCGCCTGATTGGGGTGTGGTCGCGATCTTTGTCACGGTCTACCTCGGCATGATTCTGGGTGGCCTGCCGCGCCTGAAGCTCGACCGCTCGGGTGTGGCCTTGCTGGGGGCGATTGGCGTCATCGGCCTGGGGGTGATGACTACCGGGCAGGCCGCGCAAGCGGTGGACTGGCCGACCGTTCTGCTGCTGTTTTCTTTTATGGTGCTGTCGGCGCAGATGCGCCTGGGCGGCTTTTACACCACGGTGACGCACCGGGTGGCAGCCCTGCCACTCGGGCGCAGTGGCCTGCTGGCCGCACTGATTGCCGTGGCGGCGGCGCTGTCGGCCGTGTTTTCCAATGACATCGTGTGTTTGGCCATGACCCCGGTGGTGGCGCGCCTGTGCCTGCAGCGGCGCCTGGACCCGGTACCGTTCTTGCTGGGCCTGGCCTGCGCCGCCAATATCGGCTCCGCCGCGACGCTGATCGGCAACCCCCAAAACATGTTGATCGGCTCGGTGCTGCAGCTGCCCTTCGGCGCCTACGTGCGCCAGGCCTTGCCGCCCGTGTTCATGAGCCTGGCGGTGCTGTGGGTCTGGTTGGTGTGGGGGCCGCAGGCGCGGGTGGCAAGTTTGCCCAAGGCGGCGTTGGCGCCTGTTGGCGTTGTCGAGCTCAGGGCGGAGCCGCCGCTGGACACCTGGCAATCCATCAAGGGCCTGGTTGTTGCCGCGGCGCTGCTGCTGGTTTTTCTGTTCACCGACTGGCCGCGTGAGGTCGCGGCTCTGGTCGGCGCCGGTGTGCTGCTGCTGAGTCGGCGCTTTCATTCCTCACACGTCATGGGGCTGGTTGACTGGGATGTGCTGGTGCTGTTCATGGGCCTGTTCGTGGTCAACCATGCGTTCGAATCCACCGGTCTGGCCGCGCAAGCGGTCGCCTGGCTGGGTGCGCGAGGCGTGCACCTGGCTGATCCCGGCCCGCTGTTCGTGGCTGGCGTGGGCTTGTCGAACCTGCTGTCGAATGTGCCGGCCGTCATGCTGCTGCTGCCCCACCTCAAGGGTATGGAGGCCGGCGTCACACTGGCGCTGGTGAGCACCCTGGCGGGCAACCTGCTGCTGGTCGGCTCGATTGCCAACCTGATCGTGGTCGATCTGGCGCAACGCAGTGGTGTGATCATCGACTGGAGGGCCCATGCCCGGGTTGGCGTTCCGGTGACGCTGATGACGCTCGCGATTGTCTGGCTCTGGCGGTCGGGAGTATTGACCGTCGGATAGGTTTTTCAAGCAGTCCGGCGCGCCTGCGGCATGGCAACTCAGATGCTACGTTTATTATAGCGCATAACGCTTATTTGACGGGGGCTGCAGGCCAATTTGGCATAAATATCCGGCTGGCCTCAGCGCCAGTGCCGCCGACCGCCATGACCGCCGCGGTAGCCAAAATCAAACTCGATCCCCACCGGTGGGTAATAGGGCCGGGCGTAATACCCGGTATAGGCGGGGGGCATGAGCACCACGTTGGCAGGCGGCCCATAGGATGGCTGGACATAGCTGGTCGTAGTTGCAGGTTCCTGCCATTGGGTGCCCGCGCCGACGGGTGTAATTTGCAACTCAATGGTGGGCCCCGGGTCGTTCGGCATTTGGACAGAATACTGTTTACCGCCAAATTCATACACCACGTTGTAGGCCACGGGCCGGTTCTCAAAAAAGGTCTGCATCGCACAACGTTGCACGTTTTGAAACTCTGCTGCCGGTGCCCCTTCGATCCGGTCGCCAAGCACGGCGCCACCGAAAATGCCGAGCATGGTGGCCGCTGCTTTGCCGCCGCCCCCACCCACGGCGTTCCCCATGGCGCCCCCGGCAATGGCGCCCATGACGGCGCCGGCGCCCGATTTGGCGGGCTGCACCGCCACCTGCTCGGTGCTGCACACCTGACGCGGGATGCCGACCTGTTGCATGACGGGTGTGGCGGAAATGACATGGCCCACCTCCTGCGCCAGACTCAGCCCACTGCCGACCATGGCTGCAGACCATAAAAGTAGTTTTTTCATGATGTTTGCTCTGTCGTTGTCTGATCAAGGTAAATCAAAACAAGTTGGAATGCATTTCCTGGTTGAAGTTCCATGGAGAAGCGCAACGCCTGCTTGCCTCAGGATTCTGCTGTGAGCACCGGCCCCGTGCCGCTAAAACGATCCAGCGCGAGGTAGATCACCGGCGTGATAAAGAGCGTGATGGCTTGTGAGAACACCAGCCCGCCCACGACCGCCAGGCCCAGCGGCTGACGCAACTCGGCCCCGGCGCCAAGGCCCAGGGCAATCGGCAGCGCGCCCATCAGGGCCGCCATGGTGGTCATCATGATGGGGCGAAAACGCAGGATGCAGGCCTCCCGAATCGCCTGCTCCGCCGCCATGCCCTGATGGCGCTGCGCGTCGAGGGCAAAGTCGATCATCATGATGGCGTTTTTCTTCACGATACCCACCAGCATCACGATCCCGATGGTGGCAATCAAGGTCAGGTCTTGTCCGAACAGCATCAAGGTGACCAAGGCCCCGACGGCTGCCGAGGGCAAACCGGCAATGATCGTGATCGGATGGATATAACTCTCATAGAGCACCCCCAGCAGCACGTAGATGACCAGCAAGGCGGCAATGATCAGCACCAACTGGCTGCCTTGTGAACTTTTGAAAACCGCGGCGTCGCCACCGTAGCTCGTGATGATGGACGAGGGCATCTGGATCGCCGCGCGCGCGGCATCAATTTTGGCCGTGGCCGCCCCCAGCGCCGCACCGGGCGCCAGATTGAACGACACCGTGACGGCTTGCAACTGACCCACATGGTTGATGGAGGTCGGCCCCAAGGTGCGCTCGACCGTGGTGAAGTTGGAGATCGGCACCAAGGCGCCCGTGTTCGAGCGTACGTAAATGCCGCCCAGCGCGCGTTCGTCTTCCTTGGCGTCGGCTTGCACCTCCATGATCACCTGGTAGCTGTCGGTGGGCAGGTAAATGGTGGAGACCTGGCGCTCCCCAAATGCGCTGTACAGCGCGGTGCGGATGCCATCAATTGAAACGCCGAGCTTGTTGGCGCTGTCGCGGTCAATCTTGAGCTGCGCCTGCAAGCCACGCAACTGCGCGTCACTCGTCACATCGCGAAACAGGGGGTCGGCGCTCAGACTGTCTTGCAGCTTGCTGGCCCAGCTGTTGAGTTCATCGGCCCGGACACTCTGCAAAATGTATTGGTACTGGGCCTTGCTCGGGCGACCGCCCAACTGCAGATTTTGCACCGGGCGCATGAAGACGCTGATGCCGGCCACCTCGCGCAATTTGCGGCGCAAGCCTTCAACCACTTTTTTCATGGCCTGGCGCTGGTTGCCTGGTTTCAAGGCAATAAACATGCGCCCCGAATTCTGCGCACCCGAGCCGCCATTGAAGGAGCTCACAGCGGCCACGTTGGGATCCAGGCGGATGATGGCTGCGGCACGCTCCTGCAAGCGCACCATCTCCGGGAACGAGGTGTCTTCAGACGCCTCGGTGGAAACCTGGATTTGCCCGATGTCTTCCTCCGGAAAGAAGCCCTTGGGAATGATGTTGGCGAGCCACACCGTGCCCACCAGCGTCGCCAGTGCCAGCAGCAGCACGAGGGTTCGATGGCCCAGCGCGATGTCAAGCAAGCGGGTGTAGCCGGCCAGCAAACGATCAAAGCCACGCGCAAACGAGCGCACCACGGCACCGGGTGGTTTTTTGTGCGCCTCGTCGGTCAGAAAGCGGCTGGCCAGCATCGGCACCAGGGTGAGCGACACAAAGGCCGAGACGATGATCGCCAATCCCACCACCACGGCAAATTCGTGAAACAAAAGGCCGATCACGCCAGGCATGAAGAAAATCGGAATAAACACCGCGATCAGGGAGGTGGAGATTGAAATAATCGTAAACCCGACTTCACGCGCGCCCTTCAGGGCGGCTGGAAATGGCGCCTCGCCGTTCTCGACGTGGCGCATGATGTTCTCCAGCACCACAATCGCATCGTCCACCACCAGACCCACCGCCAGCGTCAGGCCCAGCAACGAGATGTTGTCGAGGCTGTAAGAAAAGCCCCACAGCAGCGCCACCGCGCCCACCAATGACACCGGCAGCGACAACATCGGGATCATGGTCGCCACAAAGCGGCGCAAAAAAAGAAAAATCACCAGCACCACCAGCGCAATCGTGCCCAGCAGCGTGAGGGACACGTCATGCAAGGCCTCGCGCACCGAGACCGAGCGATCCAAAAAGGGCACCAATTTGACCGATTGCGGCATCTGGCTCTGCAAATTGGGCAAGGCCTGCCGAATGGCGTCCACCACGCGCACCGTGTTGGCGCCGGGTTGGCGCTGCACCGCCAGCGTGATCGAGTTTTCTCCGTTGAAGGTGGCCCAGCTCTTGAGCGTTTCCAGAGAGTCTTCCACCTGCGCCACATCTTTGAGCCGTACCGGACTGCCGCCGCGCGTGCTGACAATCAACTCAGCAAAATCAGCCGCATTCTGGAGTTGCCGATTGGCCTGCAGCATCAGCGTCTGGCGCGGGCCGTCGAGTGTGCCAACGGGGGTATTCACATTGGCGGCACGCAAGGCGGTGCTCAATTCATCGAGCCCGATGTTGCGCAGTGCCAGCGCCTCGGGGCGCACGCTCACGCGCACGGCGTAGCGTTTGGAGCCATAAACATTGACCTGCGCGACGCCATCGATGGTCGACAAGGTGGGTGAGATCAAATGCTCGGCAAAATCCTGCAGATCGGACGGGGCCAGCGACGGCGATGTCATGGAAAGCAGCAGCACCGGCGCATCGGCCGGATTGACTTTGCGGTAGGCCGGCGTTGCCGTCATGTCCTGCGGCAGCGAACGCTGCGCACGCAGCAGCGCGGCCTGCACATCAACCGCTGCCGCATCCACATTGCGGCCCTCGTCAAACTCCAGCGTCAGCGAGGTGCGCCCCAGCGTGCTGGTCGAGCTGATGGTTTTGAGCCCCGGCACGGTCTGAAACTGCTTTTCCAGCGGCAACGCCACGGAGCTGGCCATGGTTTCGGGATTGGCCCCGGCCAAAGCCGCAAATACATTGATCACGGGCGTGTCGTAGCTGGGCAGTGCCGCCACCGGGATGCTCCGGAAACCGATCACCCCGGCCAACACGATGGCCAGATTGAGCAGCACCGTCATCACCGGGCGGCGGATAAAAAGTTCGGAAAAATTCATGACGCGCGCGCCTGCTCAAGCACCGGTGAGTTGGGGCGCAGATTCTGTTTGCCATCGAGCACAATCGACTCGCCCGCCTTGACCCCGGTGACGGCGGCGTCATCGCCTTGGGCCAGCACAACCCGTACCGGGCGCAGGACGGCTTTGCCAGCCTCCACCACATAGACCATCGTGCCACGAGCGTTCGGAATGATGGTCGCTTGCGGTATCACGACCGCGTCCTTGAGGGTGTTGACGGTCTGTGAGATGTCAACAAAAGCGCCCGGCCACAACTTGCCGTCCGGGTTGGCAAAAACAGCCTTCACTTTGACCGAGCCGGAACTGGGATCGACGGCGTTATCCACAAACTTCAGATGTCCCACAAAGCTGGCACCCCCATCCGCAATGGTCGCTTTCACCGCCGCGCCCCCATTCTTCAGCGCCGCCAGGGTATCTGCGAGCGTGCGCTGGGGCAGATTGAAGCCCACCGCAATCGGGTCAAGCTGGGTGACGGTGACCAGGCTGGTCAAGTTGGCCTGCACCACGCTGCCCTGGGAGACATTGACTGCGCCGGCCCGCCCCGCGTTGGGCGCGCTGATGCGGGCGTAGGAGACCGCCACTCGGGCCGCCTCGATGGCAGCCTGGTCAGCCACCACCGACGCCGCCATGGAGTCCAACTGCGCTTGTGCGGTATCGACGGCGCCTTGTGAAATAAAGTTTTGTGAATACAGTTGTTGGGCACGTGCCAGTTGACGCTGGGCGTCCGCGCGAAGCGCGTTGTCTTTGGCCAGCTGGGCACGGGCTTTGGCCAGGTTTGCTTCATCGGTGCGCGAATCCAGTGTGAACAGCAGCTCGCCTGCTTTGACAAATTGCCCGTCCTGGATATGAATCTTGCTCACAACGCTGGTGACCTGGGATTTGATGTCCACGCTGGCCAAGGCCATGACGGTGCCGGTGGCGTTGTGCAGCACAGGCAAATCCCGCTGTTGGGCGCGCACGGTGGTGATCGTGACCGCGGGCAGTGCGGCTGCCGAAGCCTTGGCTGGCGCACTGCTGGAGGCCGCCGGCGCTGGCGCATCGGTCTTGGCAGTGCAGCCGCCCAAACCGAGCGCCAACAGGCCACCGGTCAGGGTCAAAAAAAAGTGTCTGGCGTTCATGCGGGTTATCACGGCTGGGCTTTGCTGAGGGGGGGCTATCGGAGCGCCATGATAAGGCTTGCCAAACATCCTTCACTGGCTGGCCTCTGTTCAAGTCATTGGTGCGCAGTATGGTTGCCTGGTTTGAGAAAAAACAAGGCGTCAGGAGGCATCTTGCCTAGACTGGGTTCACGCGGTGGCTGGGCCGCCTGCGTGTCCGGACCCTGTCGGCAGGCAGGAAATTGGCAAAACTTCATTTTGGAGTGACCCATGAAAATCACGCGATTATTGGCGGCACTGCCGGTGCTCATGCTGGCTTTGGTCGCCTGCACCACCACCGGGTTTGGCGCCGGTCAGTTGGCGGGCCCCGGCGCGCAGGAGGAACCCGTTACCTTCAGTTGGAGCAGCACGGACGGCGGCATGTCGGGCGCAATGACCGCGGCGCTGCCCAACGTGAGCTACCAGGGCCGGTTCTTTCAAATCACCCAGCAGACGCGGGGTGAAATGTTGACACCCTTGTGGACACATTGGCATCGCGGCTGGTACGACTGGCCGTACTGGAGCGGTCCGGGATCGCCGCCGTACCCGGCCACCCAGTTCATCACCTTTTACTCCGGCAAGGTGGTGGCGACCCTGGAGTCGCCGGGCAACCAGCGCATGCGTTGCCGCTTTCACCTGGTTGAGCCCGTCCGCGGCATGTCCGGTGGTGGCGAGGGACAGTGCCAGCTCTCTGATGGCCGGCTGGTGCGGGCGACTTTCCCGGGGAAATAGCGGAGACAAGCCCGCGATGGGCGCAAGCCAATGAGGAGGCGATGAGAAAGAAATGAACACACTGACCAAGATGGCGCTCGGCCTGATCGGGCAACTCAAACCCCAGCCTGCCGTCGGCGATGCGGCCAGCACCACCTACCTGCCGGCGGCCAACACCACGGGCGGATTGCCGCTGATGCAGGCGCTGGCGCAGCGGCAGTCGCAACGCGAGTTCGACCCCGCACCGCTGCCGCTGCAGATGCTGTCCGATCTGCTGTGGGCGGCGGCCGGCATCAACCGTCCCGAGTTGGCGGGCCGCACGGCGCCCAGCGCCATGAATGCCCAGGAAGTGGATGTCTACGTGGCCCTGCCCGAAGGCCTGTACCGCTACGCCGCGCCAACCCAGACGCTGCATCTGGTGAGCGCCACCGATGTGCGCCGTGTCACCGGCTACCAGGACTTTGTCGACACGGCGCCGCTTGACCTGGTGTTGGTGGCCGACCACGCGCGCATGAAGCTGGTACCCGCGGCGCAGCGCGAGGCCTTTGCCTTTGCCGCCGCCGGTGCCATGGCGCAAAACGTTTATCTGTATTGCGCATCAAGCGGTCTGGCCACCGTCATTCGCGCCTGGCTGGATCGTGACGCGCTGGCGCAAGCCATGGGGCTGACCAATGACCAGCAGGTGCTGTTGTCACAAACGGTGGGGCGGCCAAAGAGAGAGGTGACGCCCTGAGCGCCGCTGGACTGATCTCACCCCAGCCGCGCTTGCAGGTAGTCCACCACGTCATTGAGACAAACCAGCCCCGCATAGTCTGATTCCGGGATGGTCACCCCGAAGCGTTCATGCAGGCTCAGCAGAAAGTTGAGCCAGTCCATAGAGTCCAGATCCACCTGCTGGCGCAAGGGGCGCTCGGGCGCCAGTGTCCCGGGCTCCACTTCCGGCGCGATGGCGCGCAGCAATGTCACCACAATTGCCATCAGTGCGGCTCGGTCGGTGCTCATGTCGTGTCTCCCGGCTGGATTGGGGTTGGGCTGCTGGCGCCAGCCAGTGTTTGCGGCTGCTGCAACAGCTCACGCAGCTCCGCCAGAAACAAGGCGCCACGGTGCCCGTCCGAGGCGCGGTGATCGGCGGCCAGCGTCGCGCACAGCAAGGGCAGCGCGCGCACTTTGCCGCCCTCAACCCAGGGGCGAACATCGATGCCGCCCAAGCCCACCAGGGCCACCTGCGGCGGGTAGATGACGCCGAACACCGATTGCACACTCTGCTCGCCCAGATTGGTAATGGTGATGGTGGGGTCGATCATCTCGGAGCTGCGCAGCGAACCGGCGCGTGCACGTTTGACCAGATCCGCCAGTTCTCGCATCAACTGCGCCAGTGGCTTGGCGCCGACGTCATGCAGCGCCGGCGCCACCAGCCCGCCGCCGCGCAGCGAAATCGCCACGCCTGCATGCACGGCCACGCTGGGTTCGAACTGTCCGCCGCGGTAAAAACCGTTGAGTTCCGGTGTGCGCTGCAGAGCCGCGGCCACCGCCTTGAGCAAGAGCGCAGCGGTGAGGATGCGCTCGGTCATCGGCAGGCCTTCATTGCGCTGGCGCAGCCAGTCCAGGGCCCGGGTCATCGGGATCGTCTCGGACAGGTAGTAGTGCGGAATCTCGCGCTTGGAGCGGCTCATGGCGGCTGCAATTGCCTGGCGCATGGCCTTCTGACGATCGCTTGCCAGCGCCGCAGAAGGGGCTGCGCCCGGCGCCGGCGCCGCGTGCGCCGCCGCCTCAATGTCAGCCAGCGTGACCGATCCCTGCGCACCGGTGCCGGGCACGCTGTCGGGGTCAACGCCAAGCTCCTTCGCACGCCGGCGCGCGGCAGGCGAAACAGGAGGGCGGGTTGTCGCCGGGAGCTTGTCGGGTTCAGGCGCGCGCTGCGTGACAGGCGCCGGCCTGGCC
>NZ_JBAQMD010000026.1:0-39806 GCF_049302455.1 Rhodoferax ferrireducens
GGCCGCAGCAGGTGCTGGCGCCACCTCCCCCGGTGCCAGCAGCGTCGCCAGCACCGTGTCCACCGGCACCTTCTCGCCGACCGCCACCCGCAACTCGTGCACCACACCGTCGTGCCAGATCTCGACATCCACCGCCGCCTTGGAGGTGTCCACCACCGCCACCACCTGACCGCGCTTGACCGCATCGCCCGGCTTGACGTGCCACTCCAGCAGCGTGCCTTCGTCCATGTCGGCGCCCAGTGAGGGCAGCTTGAATTCGATCATGCCGTAGCGCCCATCACTGCCTGCACGGCAGCCACGATTTTCGGCACCTGCGGCAGCGCCGCCTCTTCCAGGTGCCGGGCATACGGAATCGGCACCTCCTCGCTGCACACACGCGCTGGCGGCGCGTCCAGGTCAAAGAAGGCTTGCTCGCCGATGCGTGCCATCACCTCGGCCGCCAGGCTGCCGGAGCGCCAGCCCTCATTCACCACGACCGCGCGGCGGCACTTGCGCACCGAAGCCATCACGGTGGCGTCATCAAGCGGGCGCAGCACCCGCAGGTCGATCACCTCGGCAGAGATCCCACGACTGGCGAGTTCGTCAGCGGCCTGCAGGGCCTTGGGCAGACAGCCGCCATAAGTGATCAGGCTGACATCCGAACCCGTGCGGCGCACGCGGGCGCCGGCAATGTCCACCGCCGCCGACTCATCGCCGGGCAGTTCGCCCTCGCTGTTGTAGAGCTGCGCGTGCTCGAAGATCAGCACCGGGTCGGGGTCGGCCAGGGCGGCCTGCAGCATGCCCCGCGCATCCTCCACCGTGGCCGGCGCCAACACGCGCAAGCCCGGCACATGCGCGTACCAGCACTCAAAACTGTTCGAGTGCTGCGCCGCCACCTGCCGCCCGGCCCCGGTGGCCATGCGGATCACCAAGGGCACCGAGAACTGTCCGCCCGACATGTGGTGCAACATGGCCGCGCTGTTGACGATGGGGTCGAGCGCCAGCAGGCTGAAGTTGACCGTCATGATTTCCACAATCGGGCGCATGCCGCCCAGCGCGGCGCCAATACCGGCGCCGACGAAGCCGAGTTCCGACAGTGGCGTGTCACGGATGCGCTCGGGGCCGAATTCTTCCAGCAGGCCCTTGGACACGGCATAGGTGCCGCCGTAGCAACCCACGTCCTCGCCCATCAGGAAGACGCGCGGGTCCGACTGCAGCGCCGCGCGCAGCGCTTCCCTCAGCGCGTCCCGGTAGCTGATGCGCCGCCCCATCATGCGGCTCCCGCAGGCGTATGCACGTCGCGCAACAAATCTTCCACCGGCTCCCAGTTGGAGGCTTCAGCAAAAGCCACGGCCGCCTCCACCTCGGCCTGCGCGCTAGCGTCGAGCGCCAGAAATTCGTCTTCCGAAAGAATCCCCTGCAATTTGAGGCGAGCGGTAAAAGTGTGGATCGGCCCGCGCGTCTTCCAGGCTTCAATCTCCTGCTTGGTGCGGTACAAGTCGGGGTCGAACATGGAGTGCGCGCGAAAGCGGTAGGTGCGCAACTCCACAAACATGGGTGCGCTGGTGTCACGCACCTTCTGCGCGGCAAAGCGCACCGCCTGATGCACGGCCACCACATCCATGCCATCGACCGTCATGACCTCCACGCCATAGGACGCGGCCTTCAGACACAAATCGGTCTGGGACTCGGAGCGCGCCAGCGCCGTGCCCATGGCATAAAGGTTGTTTTCGCAGCAAAACAGCACCGGCAGCCGCCACAGCGCGGCCAGGTTCATGGCCTCGTGAAACGACCCCTCGGCCACCGCACCTTCACCAAAGAAGCAGGCCGTCAGTGCCTGGCGTTTTAACAATTTGTCCGCCAGCGCCAAACCGGTTGCCAGCGGCAGGCCACCGCCGACAATGGCCTGGCCGCCAAAGAAGTGACGGGCCCGGTCAAACAGGTGCATGGAGCCACCGCGCCCGCGTGAGCTGCCGTCCCGTCTGCCAAACATCTCGGCCATGATGGCGTCCATCTTGAGGCCGTGTAAGAGCGCGTGGCCGTGTTCGCGGTAAGTGGCCACCACGTTGTCATCGGCGCTCAAGGCCCGCAGGGCGCCGGCGGCCACCGCTTCTTCCCCGATGTACAGATGTAAAAAGCCGCGAATCTTTTGCTGGCCGTACAGTTCAGCCGCACGCTCTTCCATGCGGCGGATGCGCAGCATGTCGGACAACAAGGACAAGGCCAACGGCTTGTCCCACGGCACCGGGCCACTGGGCGGGGCCGGCACTTTCATTTTGTCCATGCGCCGCCCTCCAGGGTCGAGGTGTCACCCTCCGGTAGCCCGAGTTCACGCGCCTTGAGCAGGCGGCGCATGATCTTGCCGCTGCGCGTGCGCGGCAGCGTGGGCAAAAAGACGATCTCCTTGGGCGCCACGGCGGCGCCGAGCCGTCGGCGGGCGTGGGCCGAGATGTCCAGGCGCAAGGTCTCGCCGGCCTGGTAGCCGTCCTTGAGCGAGACAAAGGCCTTGACCACCTCACCGACCACCGGGTCCGGCTTGCCGATGACGCCGGCCTCGGCCACCGCCGGGTGCTCCATCAGCACACTCTCGACCTCGAACGGCCCGATCAGGTGCCCGGCTGACTTGATGACGTCATCGGCACGGCCGACGAACCAGTAATAGCCATCGGCATCGCGTTTGGCCAGATCGCCGGTCAGGTACAGCTCACCGGCAAAACACTTGCGGTAACGGGCCTCGTTGTTGAGGTAGCCACGAAACATGGACGGCCAGCCGCGTTTCAGCGCGAGTTCGCCTTCGATATTGGCCTGCTCAATGACGCGCACCCGCGCAAGCTCACCCTCGGCTTCCAGGTGCTCGACGATGCAGGCGTCAATGCCGGGTAGCGGTCGGCCCATCGAGCCGGGCTTGATGTCGAAGGCCGGGGTGTTGGCGATCATGATGCCGCCGGTCTCGGTCTGCCACCAGTTGTCGTGAATCGGCAAGCCCAGTGCCTCCTGGCCCCACCAGACCGCCTCCGGGTTCAGCGGTTCACCGACGCTGGCGATAAAGCGCAGGTCCGGATAGCTGTGGCGCTGCGCCAGCTCGGTGCCCGCTTTCATCAACATGCGAATCGCTGTCGGCGCGGTGTACCAGACGCTGATGCGCTCCTGTTCCAGCAGCGTGTACCAGCGCTCGGCATCAAATTCCTCGCGATCAATCAGCGAGGTGACGCCCTGCAGCAGCGGCGCGATGATGCCGTAGGAGGTGCCGGTGACCCAGCCCGGATCAGCGGTGCACCAGTAGCGATCCTGCGGATGCAAATCAAGTGCGTAGCGCCCGGTCGCAAAGTGGGTCACCACGGCCTCGTGCACATGCAGGGCGCCCTTGGGGGTGCCGGTGGTGCCGCTGGTGAAATGCAGCAGGGCCGGGTCGTTCGGCTGGGTCTCCACGGTGCTGAAGGTGCTGGAGGCAGCGGCCATCAAAGTGCCCAGGTCCAGCGTGTCGGGCTCATGGGTGACACCACCATCCTCGGCCACCAACAGTACGTGTTGCAGAGTGGGCGTTTGCGCCCGAATCTGGCGGACCTTGCGTTGGTAGAGCGCGTCGGTGGTCACCAGCACCTGACCGGCGCCAAGCTGGAGACGCGCGGCGATCGGCTCCGGTCCAAAGGCCGAGAACAACGGGGTCACCACGCTGCCGTTTTTCAGCGCGCCCAGCACGGCAATGTAGAGCTCGGGAATGCGCCCGGCCAGCACAAACAGGTGATCACCCCTGCCCACGCCCAGGCCCTGCAAAACGTTGGCAAATCGATTCGTTTGCTGCGCCAGCTCAAAGTAGCTCAAGTCCAGCGCGGGCGCGTTGCGCGCCACAAAGCGCAGTGCGATATGGTCGCGCAGCGCGCCTGTCCCGTGGCGGTCTACCGCTTCAAAACCCAGGTTCAGGCCGCCACCGGGCAGGCCCTGCAAGGCGCGCCTGGCCTCAGCCCAGACGTCAATGCGGCGCTCCGCCTCGTAATCCACCCAGTTCGGTGGCGGGCGCAAGTTCGACACAAGCTTGTGAATGATGACAGGTCTCTCCATACGCCTCCATTGTCTGAACGCGGCGAGGTCTGAACGGCCGCCGCTTATTCCCGTTCGCTGATTTCCCGGTCTCGGGCCCCGGCCAGTCCGGCGGCCAGATTCGCCAGCTCACGCGCCAGCAGCTCCAGCACGTCTTCCATCGTGACGATACCCACCAGGCGGCCTTTGTCGTCTGTGATCACCAGGCGGCGCAGGCGATGCGTTTTCATCAGTTGCACGGCTTCCAACGCGTCCATCTCGGGGGTGGCCAGCACCAGATCGACGGACATGATGTCGCCCGCCGTAAAAACCGCCGGGTCCAAGCCTTCGGCCATCAACTCAAGCACCAGGTCGCGATCGGTCACGATGCCGATTGGACGCGTCTTTTCATGGGTGTCGACCACAACCAGGGCGCCGATGTGGTGTTTGCGCATGAGTTGCGCCACCAGCAGCGTGGGGGTCTCAGGCTCCACGACGGCGACCATCGAGGTCGCGAAGTCCTTCAGTTGGCTGGCCATGGCGGCGCTAGGCCTCGATCGTCAACTGGTTGTTGACGCGGCTCACGCCGGGCGCCGACCAGGTCGCGCCTTCGGCCGCATTGCGTTCGGCCCAGGAGTGGACGTGTCCACGCAGGGTCACCACGCTGCCGTCCATCGATATGTCGATCCGTTTGGCTTCACGCTGCGCCTGTCGGGTCAGAGCATCCTGAATGCGGGTGGACAGGTTGGCGGGAACGGGCAGGGCCTTGAGTCGAATGTTGTCAACGATGCCGACCACCCCTTTGAGCGGGCGTGTCATACGCTCCACCGCACGGCGCTGAAAATTCCAGTCCAGCTCGCCACTCAGGGTCACCCAGCCTTTTTCCACGGTCACCTTGACCCGGTCTTGTGGCACTGAAGTGTTCCAGCTCAGCGCATGTTCCACGGCGGCCGCAATTTCAGTGTCGCTGCGCTGGTGAATGCCGGCCGGGATGACGTCGAGTTCCACCGCAATCGCCTTGACCCCGCCGACACGCTCAACCGCCCGTTTGGCCGCCACTTTTTCTGCATAGGTGTCGAGGTGCCCGGTCAAGGTCACCACGCCGTCAGTGACCGAAACACCCACACGGGCTTCGGGAATGAGGGGGTCCCACAACATTTCTGCCAGCACGTCCTTTTTCAATTCCGAATCTGTTTTCATGGTATCTCCTGGTGAGTAATTCAACGAGGCAAATAAATGTCGTCTCAGAGTCTCAGAATAACCAGGGCCTGCCGCACCACGTTGAGAAAAATCAAGTACCCACCTGAGCAATAAAGCAGACTTCGTCGCGTTGGCTGCCGAAACATGCGCCCTAACTTTCTCAAGGCTTAACATGCCCGACATTGAGGCCAAGCTGAAGTTCTTGCTATCGCCTGCAAGCTACGGATCCTTGGGTCAGCAGGTCGAACTCATCGAAACCCACATGTCATGGGTTTTCGTGCTGGAGCAACGGGTCTTCAAACTCAAAAAGCCTGTTTGCTTCCCGTTTCTCGATTTCACCACCCTGCAGGCGCGCGAGTTTTATTGCCGGGAAGAAGTCCGGCTGAACGCGCGTCTGGCGCCGGGTGTCTATCTTGGCGTGGTGGCCTTGCAATGGCGGGATGGCGCCTTCGCCCTGGTGCCCGAGGCGCAATGGCCGGCTCCCGGCGAAACTGTCGACTGGCTGGTTGTGATGCAGCGCCTGCCCCGCCGTCGCATGCTGCTCGAACTGATTGCAAGCCACCGTGTTGCACCCAGGGATATTGAGGCGCTGGTTGCCGTGCTTGGCGCGTTCTACCGGGCGGCGCCGGTGGCTCCCGTGAGCGCGAACGACTATGTGGCGCGCCTGCGCCATGAGCAGGCCTTGAACCGCGAGGTGCTGCTGCGCCCCCAGTTTGTGCTCCAGGATGCGCGGCTGGCCATTGAACGTCTGGATGCGGCGCTGGCGCGGTGCACCGACTTGTTGCGGGCTCGCGCCGCGCGCCGTCATGTGTTGGACGGGCACGGTGATCTGCGGCCTGATCATGTCTGCCTGCTCGATCCCCCGGTGGTGATTGACTGCCTGGAGTTCAACCCGCAACTGCGCCAGGTTGACCCCTTTGATGAAGTGGCCTACCTGGGTCTGGAGTGCGACATGGCGGGTGCTCCCTGGATTGGTCCGCAGCTGGTCGCGGGCATCGTCGACGCGCTGGGCGATCATCCTGGGCCGAGCCTGATGCATTTTTATACCGCGTACCGTGCCATGTTGCGTGCGCGCCTGGCGATGGCGCATCTGCTCGATCCGCGACCGCGCTCGCCTGAAAGGTGGCCAGCGCTGTCCGAGCGGTATATCGCGCATGCCCTGGTGGCACTGGACGCTTTCAATCAGACCATGCACCCAGAGACGCCTTGATGGCCTGGGCAAACAGGGGTACGGCAGAGGCGATGGACAGCTTGCGCCGCGCCGCGCACGCCAGAGGCAGGCGAAATGGCGGAACGCTGTCCGTGATGATTATTCTTGCGATGCTGTCATCGGCCAACACTTGCGCCGCCGAGCCGGTGAAGAGTCCGTGAGCAACACAGGCCACCACCTCGCGCGCACCCGACTGTCTCAAGGCAAGCGCCGCGCGCCGCATGGTCTCTCCACTGGCGATGAGGTCATCGAGCAGCAAAATCCTCATGCCATCGACCTCACCGGCCACCAGGTTCTCGCTGCTGACAATGCCGGCGCTGCGACGCTTGTCAACCATGGCAAAGCCAACCGGGCGCAGGAGCGTCGTTTCCAGTGATTCACGCCAGAGTTGGGCCCGTTTGACGCCGCCGGGATCGGGCGAGGCCACCGCCAGCCTGGCGTCCCCTGCCAACTCAACAGCCATGGCGTTGAACGCCTGGTGTGCCTCCAGGTGCATGGTTGGACAACGAAAGGCGTTCTGAAATGCCGCCACGTTGTGGGCCTCCAGCACAATCAGCTGCGTCGTACCGACGGCCTCAAACAACTGGGCGACGTAGCGCAAGCTGACGGGGTCGAATGGTTTGGTTTGCCGGTCTTTGCGGGCGTAGGCCAGGTAGGGCACGACCGCCGTCACCCGCGCCGCACCATGCTCGCGCAAGGTCGCGATGAACATCAATAGCTGGCACAGCTTGTCGTGTGGGCTGTCCTGCGCGTCACCGTGCAGACTGTGAACGACGAAGGCATCGCCGCCGCGTGGGTCCAGCAGCGGCCTGAGCTTGTGCTCGCCGTCTTCAAAGCGGCGGTACTCATGGGGCGCAAGCGTGACGCCCAGACTGGCCGCCAAGCCTTGGGCAAACGTGTCATCCGAGTCGAGTGAGAAAAGCAACATGCCTTGGGCCAGTTCATGACGCGCTAACCATCTTCATGGCACCGCATGGCAAGCGCAGCAATACAAAACTTCAATTTCAGGATAGCGGCGGCTTGCCGCGCCACGTTGCGAATAATCAAGCTCTGTTCCTGGCAGACAAGGACACTCCAGGTTGACAAGTCAGAGATTTTTTCATTTTCAGGAGAAAAATCATGAAACAGTCGACGGTGTTTTTGGCCGGGTCCCTGGTGGCGATGGCCGTGGTGAGCAGCACCAGTTTTGCGCAGGGTAATGTTGACTTTGGAAAAAATGAGTACATGGCCAGTTGCGCCAGTTGTCATGGCGCCTCTGCCAAAGGCGATGGTGCGATGCGCACCTACCTGACCAAGGCGCCGACAGATCTGACCATCATGGCCAAACGCAATGCCGGGGTGTTCCCGACCCAGTACGCGTGGGAAGTGATCGACGGCAGAACGTCAGTCGTGATTGGGTCCCACGGCGCGCGCGAGATGCCGGTCTGGGGTTATATCTACCGCGCCGATGACACGCAACCCGCGGACCTGCACGCACGCACCCGTATTGGCTCGCTGCTTGATTACCTGGCGCGGATCCAGGTGAAATAGCCTGCGTGCTCGCCTGAACCATGTTTCGTGATCGTGATGAAGCGGCTGATCGGCTGGCCGAGAAACTCAAGTCCTACCGGGGCAAGAATCCCCTGATCCTGGCGATTCCGCGCGGCGCAGTGCCGATGGCGAAAATCATCGCCGACAAGCTGGCCGGTGAACTGGACGTGGTACTGGTGCGCAAGCTGCGTGCGCCGCACCAGCCGGAACTGGCCATCGGCTCAATCAATGAAAGCGGCTGGACTTACCTGGCCGATTTCGCCGCGCTCTATGGCGGCAGTGCCAGCTACCTGGAAGCCGAGAAGCGGACCCAGACGGAGACCATTCGGCAGCGCCGCGCCCAGTACACGCCGATTCGCCCTCCTATCGATCCTGCCGGGCGCATCGTCATCGTGATTGACGATGGCTTGGCCACGGGTGCCACCATGATCTCTGCGCTACATGGTTTGCGGGCCATGAAGCCTGCCAAACTGATTTGCGCCATCCCCGTGTCGCCGCCGGACACACTGGCCAAAGTGGCTGATCTGGCGGACGAGGTGGTGTGTCTTGAAGCGCCGCCATTTTTCCAGGCGGTGGGGCAGTTCTACCAGCACTTCCCGCAGGTGGACGATGACGAGGTGATCGAGCTGTTGAAAGAGGCCTGAGACCGGCCTGACCCGTTTCGGGGGCAACCGCCGTCAGTTTTTCAGGTACTGGCTGAACCACACGGCCGCCTGGCGTGCCACTTCTTCCAGCGTGCCCGCTTCCTCGAACAGATGGGTTGCGCCAGGGATGATGCTCAATTCCTTGGTGCAGGGCAGGCGGGCGTAGGCCTCGCGGTTGAGTTCAATCACGTCTTCATCGCGGCCACCCACCAGCAGCAAGGTCGGGGATTTGACCTGCTCCAAGCTCTGATTTCCCGCCAGGTCCGGACGCCCTCCACGCGACACGACCGCCTGGATGTTGTCGCCCAAAGCGGCGGCGGCCTGCAAGGCCGCGGCCGCGCCGGTGCTGGCGCCAAAGTAGCCAATCGGCAGCTGCCGCGTGGCCGCCTCCAGTCTGACCCAGCGCGTGGCAACCAGCAGACGGTGCGTCAGCAAGGCAATGTCGAAACGGGTCTGGTAGTCCAGGTCTTCAGTGACGGTGAGCAAGTCCATCAGCAGCGTGCCAATGCCTTTGTCGTGCAGGACGCGCGCCACGTAGTTGTTGCGCGGGCTGTGGCGGCTGCTGCCGCTGCCGTGGGCAAACAGCACAATGCCCAGGGGCCCGGGGGGCAATTCCAGCATGCCTTCGATGCGGACATCATCCACCGGAATATGGACCAGTTGTGCGTGTGTTGGTTTCATCGGAACACCTCTGCGCCGTTCAGGCGCCTATGGCAATCGGGATGCGCTGGCGGCCGAAGTCGCCCGCTTTCGCATCAAAGCGCCCGGCGACGGCAGCGCCGCAGTCCGGGCAGTGACCGTTGGCGTCGAGCCGGTATTGATTGATCTGATACCAGTCGCGAACGATCAGCGGCGCGTGGCAGCCCGGGCAGAAGGTGGTGTCGCCTTCTGCGTGATGCACATTGCCGGTGTACACATGGTGCAAGCCCGCTTTGAGCGCGATGTTGCGGGCGCGTACCAGCGTGGCCGGTGGCGTGGCGGGCACGTCCGGCATTTTGTGGTCCGGGTGAAAGGCCGAGAAGTGCAGCGGCACATCGGGCCCGAGCTCTTGCATGATCCAGCGGCTCATGGCCGTGATTTCCTCGTTCGAGTCGTTGTGACCGGGAATCAAGAGGGTGGTGATTTCGAACCACACCTGGGTTTCGCGCTTGAGATAGACCAGCGTGTCGAGCACCGGCTGCAGGTGCGAGCCGGTGAGCTTGAAATAGAAGTCGTCGGTGAAGGCTTTCAGGTCGACGTTGGTGGCGTCGATTTTGGCGAAAAAGTCACGCCGCGGCTGATCGTGGATGTACCCGGCCGTGACCGCCACGGTCTGCACGCCGCGTGCGTGGCAGGCATCGGCCACATCCATCGCATATTCGGCAAAGATCACCGGGTCGTTGTAGGTGAAGGCGACACTCTTGCAGCCGTATTTGACGGCCTCCATGGCGATGGCCTCGGGCGAGGCCTGGTCCATCAGGCGGTCCATGTCGCGCGACTTGCTGATGTCCCAGTTCTGACAAAACTTGCAGGCCAGGTTGCACCCGGCCGTGCCAAACGACAGCACGCTGCTGCCGGGGTAAAAGTGGTTCAGCGGCTTCTTTTCAATCGGGTCGATGCAAAAGCCCGACGAGCGCCCGTAGGTGGTCAGAATCATCTGCCCACCCTGGCGCATGCGCACAAAGCAGGCGCCGCGCTGGCCCTCGTGCAAGCGGCAGTCGCGCGGACACAGGTCGCATTGCATGCGGCCGTCATCGAGCCAGTGCCAGTAACGGCCGGGGTAGCTGGATTCCTGCATTACAAGTTCTCCTGGTTCGGGGCCTTGGCGGTGGCGGGCCGAAGGTCGGTTTCCTTCCATTTGCTCACGCTGTAGCGCTGCAAGCGCACACCCGTGGCCCAGAAGCCGGGGGGCAGGCCGGCTTTGTGTTTCAGATGGGCCATGAACTCGGGCACGCTGGGCAGTTGCTCCCACACCTGGGGCAAAAACGTGCTGCGGTAATGCGCAAATTCAAACACCACACCGTCAACGCCGGGCTGCAACTGGGCCAGTGCGTGGGCTTCGCTTTCAAACTGCATCGCCTGCATGGCCGACAGCAAAGAGACTTCAATCTCGGTGTGTTCAAGTTCCGCTGCGACCAGCGGCGAAAAACGCGGGTCGGCGAAGGCCGCTGCCAGCGCATTGGCCTTCACGTCCGCCAGCAGGGAGCGGCGCGCCTCCAGCGTGCCAATGCAGCCGCGCAGCTGGCCGCGCTGGGTCAAGGTGACAAAACAGGCGCCCGACTCTTGCAGCCAGAGCGCTTGTTCCGGTGCTTCAAGGGGGCGCCCCAAAGCCGTTGAAATGGTAGCGCGGGCAATCGGCAGCAAGGTGTGGCCCTGCGTGGCGGGGGCGCCATGCCCTTTCGTGTGCCCCTTACTGTGAGAATGGGTCATGGTGAAGCTCCTGTCGGAACGCCAGGGCGGCGTAGCCCACCACCCGGTTCTTGTCCCCTGCCGTGTCACCGGAATTGCACAGCCCAAGCAGTTCGGGTTGCAGGTGGTGCTGACGGGCCGCCTGCAGCAGGCCGTTGACCGGCGTGCCGCCGCAGGCCTGGTGGTGTGTGATGCTGCTGTTGAGGTGCATCATGTTTTGCACCGTTTCGCCGTCGACCGCTTGCGCCGTGCCACAGGGCAAGAAGTGCGACAAATCGGAGCTGATGACGATCAGCGTCTCGTCTCCCCCCCAGAGCGCCTCAAGTACCTCGGCCACTTGTGCCGGCGTCGCATCGCCCACCGCCAGCGGGACCAGTTTGAAATCATCCAGTACGGCCTGCAAAAACGGCAATTGCACCTCCAGCGAATGCTCCTGGGCGTGGGCGGCGCGGCTGACCACCACTTGCGGCAAGTGCGCGATGGCGGCCACGGCGTCCTGGTCGACTTCGATGCGGCCCAGCGGCGTATCAAAGGCGTCAACGCCCGGCAACGCCAGGCCCCTGACGGGCACCCGGTGTACCGGGCCCAGCAAAACAACGCGCCGGATACTGGCGCGCCCGCCAGCGAGCGCTGCATAGGCCCGCGCGGCGGTGGCACCCGAGTAGATGTAGCCGGCATGGGGCACGATCAGCGCCTTCGGGCTTGGTTCGCGCAGGTTTGCGCCGGGCCGTGCCTGGGTCAGCAGGGTTGTGACATCGTTCAACAAGACCGACGCCTGTCCAGGGTAAAAAGTGCCGGCAACAGCAGGGGGACGCACAAGGGACATGGCTACCTCCGTTTGGATAGAAGCTTAATCCTACGCAGATCGGGGCGGCTTGTGGATTGTCAAGTCTGAAGTTAATGGTTTCAGAAATCGCCATCACCGTAGTCGTGAAATGTTTGTGATCCGGCATTAGACTAACTGATATGAGTACTTTTGACCCGGATGCCTTGGAATGTCTCGCCGCCATCGTGGAAGAGGGGGGCTTTGAGCGCGCTGCCGTGCGCCTGTCGATCACCCAGTCTGCCGTGTCGCAGCGTTTGCGCTCGCTTGAGGTCCAGGTGGGCACGGTCCTGATCGTGCGCAGTCGTCCGCTGAAACCGACATCGGCGGGCCGCCTGCTGCTCAAGCACGCTTTGCAAACGCGGCTGCTGCGGGCTGACCTGCAGCGTGATCTGAAAGACCTGGCGCCGGGTGGCGCGGGCAATGGCGGGGATGTGGAGCGAATTTCCATTGCGATCAACGCCGACAGCATTGCCACCTGGGCCCTGGCGGCCTTGAGCGAGCTGGCACGGCGCGGCCTCGGGCTCGAAATCATCACCGATGACCAGGACTTCACCATCGAGTGGCTGCGCGAGGGCCGGGTGTTGGGTTGCGTGACGACGCTCAAGCAAGCCTTGCGCAGCTGCAAGATGGTGCCACTGGGAGCGATGCGCTACGTAGCGGTCGCAGAAACCGCTTATGCGGCGACTCATTGCCCGGATGGCTTGTCACCGCACAATTTTCGCCATGTGCCGTTCATTGCCTTTAACCGCAAGGACGATTTGCAGGGCGAGTTCATCGCGCACGTTTTTCATCTTAAACATGTGGCGCTGAGCCAGTTGTATGTGCCCAGCTCGGAAGGCCAGGTCAGCGCGGTGTTGGCGGGCTGGGGGGTCAGCGTGCTGCCGGAGTTGCAGGTGCGCGAGCATCTGCGCAGTGGTCGTCTGGTGAATTTGGCGCCTGGGCATGTGCTGCCGGTCGACCTGTACTGGCATTGCTGGAATCTGGACTCGGTGGTGCTGGATGGACTGACGGCAGCCTTGACCGATGCCGCTGCCGTGGCCCTGCGGTGACGCGCCTGGATAAGTTCCGAGCATGAACCCCGACAACGTCGTCAGAACCTCGTTCAAGCAGCAAATGCTCCACGCCCGCGAAGAGGCCATTATTCAAACCGTGAATCGGCTGCTGGCCGAAAAAGGCTTTGAAGCCATGACGGTCGATGAGGTGGCGCTCCAGGCCGGTATTGCCAAAGCCAGCCTTTACAAACACTTTGCCAGCAAGGAAGAGCTGGCGGCGGCGGCGATGGCGCGGGTGATGCGCCGGGCGCGGGACTTCATCCGTGCGCTGCCGGAGCAAACGCCGCCGCTGGACAAGCTGCGTGCCGTGCTGCGATGGACGCTGGAAGTCAAATTGGCGGGCGATATGCCGTCCTTGCCCAGCCGGAACTCCACGCTGCGTGCCGCTTTGACCGGCAACAAAGACTGCATGGAGGGTTGGATTGAATTGAGCGACCGCCTGCGCGCATGGATCGAGGCCGCGCAAGCCGCCGGGGCACTCAACCCGGCGCTGCCTGCGGTTGCCGTTTTGTACACCTTTTTTGCCCGCGCCTGCGATCCGGCGCTGGAGTTTCTGAGGATCGGTGGCCGCTACCAGGATGAGCAAATCGTGACCCTGGTGCTCAGTACCTGCTTTGAGGGTCTAAATACCCGCTAGCCCCCGTCCAACAAGCCTGTATTGCTACCAAAAGAGTAGCTGTTCACATCCCCCGGTGAGCGCTTCAACGCACCAGCAGCACCGGCACCTTGCAATGTGCCAGCACCTCGGTCGCCACCGAGCCCATCACCAGGTTGACCAGTGTGCCGTGGCCATGTGAACCCATGATGATCAGGTCGAACTTGCCTTTGTCGGCGAACTGGGCAATGGTTTCACCGGCGTGGCCGATCTTCCAGTCGCTTTTGGCCTCGATGCCCTGGCGCAACAGAAACTTGGTCACGGGTGCGAGCACCCGCTCGGCTTCATCCACATAGTATTGGTCCATGATTTGCTTGCCCACGGCAGCGCGCGCGCGCGCCGGGATCAGCGGCTGGACCGTGAACGCGATGTACTCGTTGCCCGGGCTAAATAGCTCATCATGCGTGGTCAGGTAAGCCAGCATTTTCTTGGTGAAGGCACTGCCGTCGACGGCAAGAAGAATTTTCATGAGGGTGCTCCGTTGGTAAGTGGTCCAGTGTACTCAAGGCTGGGGGCGGGTATCTGTCGAATGTCAAGAAGCCGTGATGATCTGCAGGATGCAAAAGCACGCCATCGCCGCCCCTAAAACCGGGCATCCAGCCATTTCTTGAGTTCGGCAAAAACCGGCGCGGCGTCGAGCTCGTTGAAGATTTCGTGGTACAGCGCCTCGAAGCAATGGGCGCTGAGCACCGTCTGGGGTGCCGCTGCGGCAAAGGCCCGACTGCCGGCCGGGTTGACCAATCGGTCGGCCCCGGCATACAGCAACAGCGTGGGCACGGACCAACTGGCTGCCTGCGCCAGCGTGGCCGGTCCGCCATCGGCAATGAAGCGGGCCAAGCGAGCCGATACCCGGTCGTGCACCAGCTTGTCAGCCTGGTAAGCCGCTACCACGGCGGGATCGTGCGAAATGAGCGAAGCATCGAGTCCATTGCCGATGCGCAAATTGGGCGCGATTCTGGGCAGCACGGCCAGCAGCAGTTTCTGCACGGCATTGAGGCCGGGGTCGAGTGCCGGCGACGACAAAACCAGCGCCTGCACCGGACGCAGGCCCAGGGCCACAAAACGCGCGGCCACCAAGCCGCCCATGCTGTGCCCGAGCAGGATCAGCGGCGTGTGCGGGCCCATGCGGGAGCGCGTGCTGTCCACGATGTCGGTCAGATCGTCGAGCAATCGGCTGTCGGTGGGCAGGCCCCCGCGTGGCCCGCCCGACTCGCCATGGCCATATTGGTCATAGCCGCGCACCGCAAAGCCCCAGTCGTTGAGCTGCACGGCCAGGCGGTCATAGCGCCCGGCATGTTCGCCCAGGCCGTGCACCAGCAAGACCACGCCGCGCAAGACCTGCTGCGACGCCAGCGGCCAGTCCTGCACCGCCAGGTTGTCGCCGTCCAGAGCGACAAAAGTGGAAAGTGTGCTGTCGGTCATCACGGCACCTGGGCGATCACCTGCGCCACGGCGGCGGTCAACTTCTTGGCATAGGGCACATGCAGGAATTCATTGGGTCCGTGCGCGTTGCTCTTGGGGCCGAGCACGCCGCAGACCATCATCTGCGCCTTCGGGAAGCCGCTGGACAGCATGCTCATGAGCGGAATGGTGCCGCCCTGGCCGATGTAGCCGCAAGGGGCGCCAAAGTAGTCTTGCGAGGCCGCGTTCAATGCCTGCTCAAACCACGGGGCGGTGCTGGGGGCGTTCCAGCCGGTGGCGTGGGAGTCGGGTACAAAACTCACCCGCGCTTGATAAGGGGCGTTGTCTTCCAGCAGCGCTTTGAGCTGTTGCACGGCTTGACCTGCTTCCACCAGCGGTGGCAGGCGCAGACTGAGCTTGAAGGCGGTGAAGGGGCGCAGCACGTTGCCCGCGCTTTTCAGATCCGGCAGACCCTCTGCGCCCGTGACGCTGAGCGTGGGGGTCCAGGTGCGACTCAGCAGCGCTTGCAGCGGGTCGGTGGTGGTGGGCAGCATGGTCTGGCTGGCGCCGCCGCAATCCGCGTGCGCCCAGGGGAAGCGCTTGTAGAGCTCCTCGCCCAAAATGGCGGCGGTGGTTTGGGCTTGGCGCAAGCGCTCAAAAGGCACCTCGCAGTGAAACGGTGCGGGCAGCAGGCGGCCGGTCGCGCTGTCTTCGAGCCGGTCCAGCAGGTGACGCAGAATCCGAAAGCTCGACGGCACCAGGCCGCTGGCATCGCCCGAATGCACGCCCTCGGTCAGCACCTCAACCTTGAGCGTGCCGCTGGCCATGCCGCGCAGGCTATTGGTCAGCCAGAGCTGGTCGTAATTGCCCGCGCCCGAGTCCAGACAGATCACCAGCGCCACGTCGCCCAGCCGCGAGCGCAGCGCGTCGATGTAGGGCGGCAAATCATAGGAGCCGCTTTCCTCGCAGGTCTCGATCAGGCCGACGATGCGCGGGTGCGCCACGTGCTGGCTCTTGAGTGCCTGGATGGCGGTGATGGCGGCATAGATGGCGTACCCATCGTCGGCACCGCCCCGGCCATAGAGTTTGCCGTCTTCATATTTCGGCGTCCACGGCCCGAGGTCACTGCGCCAGCCGGTGACCTCGGGCTGTTTGTCCAGGTGGCCGTACATCAACACCGTCTGGCTGGAGGCGGCTTGATTGGCGCTGCCGGTGGATGCCGCCACTTCAAAAAACAGCACCGGCGTGCGACCGGGCAGTCGGATGATTTCCAGTGTCAAGCCGGCCACCTTTTGTGCCTCGACCCAGCTCGCGGCATTGCGCACCACGGTGTCGATAAAGCCGTGCTGTACCCAGTCGGCATCAAACATGGGCGACTTGGCGGGAATGGCGATGTAGTCGCTGAGCTGGGCCACGAGGTCGTCGTCCCAGGCCCGACTGATCTGGTTCAGCGCTTGGGTGGTGTTCAAAGCCGGGGCCGGGATGCGTACATTCATACCAAATTCCTTGCGTGGTTTGTCAACAATGGCTGTGATCATGCCACGGCGCACCGCCATTTGACGGTGCCAACCATGCCTGGGGCAGCCAGCGGCGCGGCGTCACGGCCACATCGCCTCCGGTAGCCCGGCAGTCGCTTCAAGCGCCTTTGAGCGTTGGGTAATCGGTATAGCCCTTGGCGCCGCCGCCGTAGAAAGTGCTGCTATCCCATTTGTTGAACGGGCCGCCGCGGCGCAGACGCGCCACCAGGTCCGGGTTGGCAATGAAGAGCCGCCCAAAGGCCACCAGGTCAGCGCCGTCGGCAAGGGCGGCTTGCGCCAGCTCTTTGTCCAGGCCGTTGTTGACCATCCAGGCGCCTTTGCCGCCGGCGGCCCGGTACGCCCGGCGCAAACCGGTGTAGTCGAACGGGCGGTCAGGCAGTTCGCGGGCGCCTGCGGTGGCGCCTTCAATGATGTGCACATAAGCCAGTTTGAACGTGGCGAGTTCGCGCACCACGTAGTCAAACAGAGGTTGCGGATCGGGGTCAAAGGCATCGTTGGCCGGGGTCACGGGCGACAGGCGAATGCCGACGCGACCGGCGCCCACGGCGGTGGTCACTGCCTGCATCACTTCGAGCAGCAGGCGGGCGCGGTTTTCGATGCTGCCACCGTAGTCGTCACGGCGCAGGTTGGAGCCCGCTTTTAGAAACTGGTCCAGCAAATAGCCGTTGGCGGCGTGAATCTCGACCCCGTCAAAGCCGGCGGTCTGCACCGCGTTGCGGGCGGCCGCCTGGTAGGTGTGCACGATGTCAGGCAATTCATAGGCCTGCAGCGCACGCGGCTCCGACGTGTCCACAAAGACCGGCACGCCGTCTTTGAGCAACACGGTCCTGGTTTTGGCGGCGATGGCCGATGGCGCCACCGGCTGGCCGCCCTCGGGCTGCAGGCTGGTGTGCGAGACCCGGCCCACATGCCAGAGCTGCACCACGATCTTGCCGCCGGCGCCGTGCACGCCGTGGGTGACATGTTTCCAGCCCTCCAACTGCTCCGAGCCATACAGGCCGGGCACGTCGGCATAGCCCTGGCCCTGATGGCTGATGGCGGTGGCTTCAGAAATGATCAGGCCGGCGCTGGCGCGCTGGGTGTAGTACTGGGCCATCAGCGGTGTGGGAATGGCATCGGGCGCGCGGTTGCGCGTCAGCGGTGCCATCACGATGCGGTTGGCAAGCGTCAGGTCGCCGGCATGGACCGGGTCAAACAGGGTGGCAGTGCGGTGTGGCATATAGAGCAGTCATGGTTGGCAGGTTAGGTGAAATAGCTGGGGGCAAAGGCGCGAAATCAAAGGTGCCCAGAAGGACACCCTTATCTCGACAGCTTGTAGACCGAGGTTCCGGCCAGCAGATTGGGCAGTCGGCGCACGACTTTGGCGTTCTGAAGGCCAAAGCTGTCGAGCACGGTCAAGCCATTGCGCCCGGCCAGAATGCCCAGATCGGCATGGGTGCCGACGCGAATATTGGGCGTGTCAAACCACTGGTAAGGCAAGCGGCGTGTCACCGGCATACGACCGGTCAAAATGCTCAGGCGGTTCGGCCAGTGCGCAAAATTGGGGAAAGCCACAATGCCGACGCGCCCGACACGCACCGTCTCGCGCAACATCACCTCGGCATTGCGCAGGTGTTGCAAGGTGTCGATTTGCAGCACCACGTCAAACGACGCGTCTTCAAACATCGACAGGCCTTCATCCAGATTGAGCTGGATCACATTGACCCCGCGCTTGACGCAGGCCAGCACATTGGCATCGTTGATCTCGATGCCGTAGCCGCTGCAGCCGCGGGTCTGCTGCAAGTGCGCCAGCATGGCGCCGTCACCGCAACCCAGATCGAGCACGCGGGCGCCCTCCGGCACCAGCCGCGCCAGCGCATCCATGGTGTGGGGGTCGCTCATGCTTGCCCTCCAATGCTATCAAAATAAGAGCGCAAAACGCCCATATAACGGGGGTCATCGAGCAAAAAGGCATCATGACCATGCGGCGCGTCGATCTCGGCATAACTCACGTCGCGCCGGTTGTGCAGCAGCGCCTTGACGATCTCGCGGCTGCGCTTGGGCGCAAAGCGCCAGTCGGTGGAAAAGCTCACCAGCAGAAATTTACAGCTGGCGCGCGCCAGCGCATGGCTCAGGTCGCCGCCATAGGTGCGGGCCGGGTCAAAATAGTCCAGCGCACGGGTGATCAGCAGGTAGGTGTTGGCGTCGAAGTACTCGGCAAATTTGTCGCCCTGGTAACGCAGGTAGCTCTCGATCTGGAATTCTGCCTCCAGCGTGCTGAAAAGGTAATCGTCCTGCGCACCGCCTTTGCCCGCCGCAATCAATTGGCGGCCAAACTTCTCGTTCATCACGTCATCACTCAGGTAGGTGATGTGGCCAATCATGCGGGCAATGCGCAGACCGCGCTTGGGCACGGTGCCATGCGCGTAAAAATGCCCGCCATGAAAGTCGGGGTCGGTCACGATGGCCCGGCGCGCCACTTCGTTGAAGGCGATGTTCTCGGCCGTCAGGTTGGGCGCGCTGGCAATCACCACCGCGTGCCGAACGCGCTCGGGGTACTGCAGCGCCCAGCTCAGTGCCTGCATGCCGCCCAGGCTGCCACCCATCACGGCGGCGAGCGTCTGGATACCCAGGGCATCGAGCAAGCGGGCCTGCGCATTGACCCAGTCTTCGACCGTCACGACCGGAAAATCCGCGCCATAGACACGCCCGGTGTCGGGGTTGATGTGCATCGGGCCGGTGGAGCCGAAGCAGGAGCCCAGGTTGTTGACGCCGATGACAAAGAATTTGTCCGTGTCAAGCGGCTTGCCGGGGCCGATCATGTTGTCCCACCAGCCCTCGGATTTGTCCTGGCCCGCGTACACACCCGCCACATGATGCGAGGCGTTCAGGGCGTGGCAAATCAGCACGGCGTTGGACTTGTCGGCGTTGAGCTCGCCATAGGTTTCAAAACTCAGCGCGTAGTCGCGCAGAGATGCGCCACTTTGCAAGGGCAAGACAGTATCGAACTGCATGGACTGGGGGGTAGCGATCATTTTCATCAGTTGGGGGGAGGGCCAAGTACGCGTCGCATGACTTTAGGCCATGCCACATCTTAATCAGTTGGGGGCCGGCCTGGCTCGAAGTTCTCCAATTGCTGCGCCACCCATTGCCGCACCTCGGCATACGGGTGGTTTTCCAGCGCAGCGAAACCCGCCAGGCTACGCGCCTTGAGTTGGGTCAAGAGCGGCGCGGCCACGCCGCACAAGAAGCGCGTCAGACTGTCGGCGCTCATCGGGCTGGGGCCAAGTGCCCGGTGGCGAGCCATCAAGTCGCCACACAAGGCCCGAAAGTCCTGCCCGGCCAGCGCCGCCCGTGGCGCGGGTGCCGGCAAGTGCGCCACCTGGCCGTGGCAGACCGAGCAATGCCCGCATCGCAGCGGCGCTGCGCTGTCGCCAAAATAAGCGGCGAGATGCTGGCTCAGGCACTGCTCGCTGGCAAAAAAAGCCAGCATGGCGTGGATGCGTGCAATTTCGCTGCGCTCCTTGGCCTGAAAATAGGCCAGCAGTTCCAGGCTTAAGGTTCGCGCATCAAAGCCCGGCGCGAGCACCGCATAGACCTCGGTCATTTGTTTGGCCTCAAGCTCGATCCAGCCTTTTGTCGCCAGGTAGTCCAGCGCCGTGACCACCCGGCCGTGTTCGGCCTGGTAGGTCTGGTGCAGCGCCTCAAAGTCGAGCGTGCACCAGGTGCGGGCTTGTCTGGCGCAGCGCAGGATCGCCTGCACAAATTGCTGGCGTTCCCCATTGAAGTGCGCCAGCAGGGCCTCGGGCTCCATCAGGTATTTGAACCGGTACTCGGCAAAATAGGCGTAACGCGCGGCAATGATGCCGCGCAGCTCCAGTTGCACCAGCAGGGTTTTCAGTGGCAACAGGCGAATGTTGCTTTGCGCTGACAGGGCATTGAGGGTCAGCTCCCAGGGCTTGGTCGGCGCCACGGCCAGAATCTCATCGAGTACGCAGCGGATGCCCCCGGCTTCGGGCGTGTCGCCATAGACAAAGTTTTCCAGCACCTGCAGGCTGTCGCGATTGGCCAGCGCCAGGCAGTCGGAGGGCAGGCCATCGCGGCCCGCACGACCAATCTCCTGGCTGTAGCCCTCGATCGATTTGGGCAGGTCAAAATGCACCACGTTGCGGATGTCGCTTTTGTCAATGCCCATGCCAAAGGCGATGGTGGCGACGATGCAGTTGATGTGCCCGGCCATGAATTGTTTCTGGATCGACTCGCGCTGCTCGTGCGGCATGCCAGCGTGGTAGGCGTGGGCGCCCAGCCCGTGCTGGCTCAGATGCTGAGCTACCTGCTCGGCGGTTTTTTGCAGGGTCACATAGACAATGGCCGGCTGATTGGCGCGCACGCAGAGCCACTCAAGCAGCCGCTGCAGTTTGTCCCGGCCGCTGACGGGCTCTACCAGCAAATTGAGGTTGGAGCGGTAAAAGCCGGTGCAGACCACATCGGCGGCCGCAATATCAAACTTTGCTTGCATGTCAGCCACCACCGGCGGCGTGGCGGTCGCGGTCAGCAACAGGGTTTGGGGAACAGCGAACTGGCGCTCGTAGTGCGGCAGCTTGAGGTAGTCCGGGCGAAAGTTATGGCCCCACTCCGAGATGCAGTGCGCTTCATCGACCACCAGCAAGGAGATTGGCACTTGCGCGATGAAATTGCGAAAACGCTCGTTTTTGAGCCGCTCCACCGAGATCATCAAAATCTTGAGTTGGCCGGCGCGGGCTTGCGCCATCACACTTTGCGTCTGCTCGCGGCTTTGCGCCGAGTCGATGCTGGCGGCGGCGATGCCGTGGCGCGTCAGATAAGCCAACTGGTCTTGCATCAGCGCCAGCAAGGGCGAGACCACCAGCGTCAGGTGCGGCAGCAGCAGCGCGGGTAACTGGTAACACAGCGATTTGCCCGAGCCAGTGGGGAAAATCGCCGCCGCGGATCGGCCCGCCAGTACCGCGCTGATCACCGCCTCCTGGCCGGGGCGCAGCTGCGGATAACCAAAAACGCTCTCTAAGGTTTGCTGTATGGCAGGATTCAACGGTCGCATGGGTCAATTCAGGTGTTCAGGGGCTGTGCGCGCATCTGTGAACCATAGCATTCATCGGTGCCGCAAACCGCCTGGCCTGCGGGGCGCACATCAACGGCGTCGCAGAAATGGTTGTCAACTGAAATAGGTGGTGCCGGAGCGCGCTCGCTTGAGTCTTGTCAAACAAATATTCTTCATGGCGCGTAGTCTGAGCCGCATGGACATTACGGCAAACGGAGGAACATGATGAAACATAAAGTACCAGTCACGGGTGCTGCCAGCGAACCGGCATCGGCGCAAGAAGGGCCGGACGCAAGCCGTGAGGATGAGCGGATCATGGCGCGACCGGACGGGTATTACTGGCTGGCCCTGGATGGCAAACAGGAGTTTGGGCCGTTCGAGACCATGGAACTCGCCCAGGCCGACAGGGACGCTTCCGAGGGGCAAGATTCGGGGCCGGGCGAAACGCTGCAGGAGGCCGAGGAAGAGATTGGAATCTCCACCTGGATCGACCCTGAAACGGGAGAACCTGCCGAGGGGCAGTCGCCGCCACGATTGGAAGAAGAGTGACGCTGCCCACGCAATAAGCTATTGATATAGTAGCTGTTTACCTAGTGTGGACAGGGGCTATGGCCCTATTTTTGTACCCGCTTTGATGCGTCCATCCGCGCCTTTGCGGAACTCGTCCTGCTGCGTGCCGGGTCGCTCGGGCGGCTGCTGGCGCAGGTGCTTCAGCAGGGTGCGCATGGTGGATGTCGCGTGGGCGCTATGGCTTGTCGGTATTTCACTATATTAGTTAAAGCCGTCAGCCCAATAATCAGGCTCACTCATACAAGAAACAAGGAAGCCCATGGACACGCGCAAAGCGCTAGACGGACAAGCCATCGCCTTGATGCTGGTGCTCTGCATGGTGTGGGGCCTGCAGCAGGTCGTGCTCAAGGCGACGGCGGCCGACATTGCGCCCATTTTTCAGATCGCCCTGCGCTCCGGTGCGGCCGCTGTGCTGGTGGGACTGCTGATGGCCGCGCGGGGCGAGCGCATGGCACTGGCCGACGGCATCTGGCGTCCCGGCGTGGTGGTGGGGCTGCTGTTTGGGCTGGAGTTCTTGTTGCTGGGCGAGGGCCTGCGCCACACCAGCGCCTCGCACATGGTGGTGTTTTTGTACACCGCGCCCATTTTTGCGGCGCTGGGCTTGCACTGGAAGCTGCCCGCCGAGCGTCTGGGTGCCCTGCAGTGGCTGGGCATTGCGCTGGCCTTTGCGGGCATTGTGCTGGCTTTCCTTGGCCGCAGCCGGGGCGCAGTGGCACAGCCCGCCCAGATGCTGTGGGGCGACTTTCTGGGGCTGTTGGCCGGTATGGCCTGGGGTGCGACCACGGTCGTGGTGCGCTGCTCCAGCCTGGCCAAAGCGCCTGCCACGCAAACCTTGCTGTACCAGTTGCTGGGGGCCTTTGTGCTGCTGATGGCTGCGGCGTATGCCACCGGCCAGGCCCATTTCAAACCCACGCCTCAAGTCTGGGCCAGCCTGGTGTTCCACTCGCTGGTGGTGTCCTTCGCCAGCTTTCTGGCGTGGTTCTGGTTGCTGCGCAAGTACCTGGCGTCGCGCCTGGGTGTGTTCTCGTTCATGACGCCCTTGTTTGGCATCGCCTTCGGTGCGTGGCTGTTGCATGAGCCGATCGAGCCGGGCTTTTTGCTGGGGGCTGTGCCCGTGTTGGTGGGAATCGTGTTGGTGAGTGGGGGTGGCTGGGTGCTGCAAGTGCTGGTTGGTTTGGGACTGCGGCGCAAGAATGTCTGAGCACCGGTCAACGCCATCAATTGCATCTGCCAATCCGTACCAACCCTTGCAGGACAAGGCGGCCGAGAGGTCGTGCCCACCGTTGTCACAGCGGGCGCGCGCAAAGCCGGGAGCAAAGAGGCCACACGCCAGAGACTGGCGAGAACGCAATTTGCTCCTGAATTTATAGCGTATGGGGCTTATTCTGCGGGGGCCAGAGCCCTATTTGGCATAAGGTATTTGGTCAAGAGCCCGATGCGACCAGGCTATTCCATCCCGCGCTTCAAGCGCCACTGCTTGACCAGGGCGTAAATGGCCGGAATCACCGCCAGGGTCAGCACCGTGCTGGAGATCATGCCGCCGACCATGGGCGCTGCGATGCGGCTCATCACTTCGGAGCCGGTGCCGGTTCCCCACATGATGGGCAGCAGGCCGGCCATGATGGCCACCACGGTCATCATCTTGGGCCGCACGCGCTCGACGGCGCCTTCCATCACGGCGCCGTACAGATCCGTCACCGTCGGCGCGCGGTTGAGCTGTCGGCACTGATCCTTCACGTCTTCCCAAGCGTGGTCCAGGTAAATCAGCATGATGACGCCGGTCTCGGCCGCCACGCCCGCCAGCGCAATAAAGCCGACCGCCACCGCCACCGACAGGTTGTAGCCCAGTGCCCACATCAGCCAGATGCCGCCGACCAGGGCAAAGGGCACTGAGAGCATCACGATCAGCGTTTCGGTGATGCGCCTGAAGTTGAGGTACAGCAGCAGGAAGATCGACAGCAGCGTGACCGGGATGACGACCTTCATTTTTTCGATGGCGCGCTCCATGTACTCGAACTGGCCGCTCCAGGTGACGTAATAGCCGGGCGGGAACGTGATCTGCTGTGCGACGGCCTTCTTCGCGTCACTCACATAGCTGCCAATGTCGCGGTCGCGGATGTCGATATAGATGTAGGCCGACAGCAACGCGTTTTCGGTGCGGATGCCGGGCGCGCCCTTGGCAACGATCACCTTGGCCACCTGGCCCAGCGGGATCATGGCGCCATCCATGGTGGGCACCAGCACTTGTGTGGCAATCTGTTGCGGGTCAGAGCGCAACTCGCGCGGATAGCGCACTGTCACGCCATAGCGCTCGCGTCCCTCCACCGTGGTGGTGACCATTTCGCCTCCGAGAGCCGTGCCGACCACATCAAGTAAATCGCCGACGCTCAGGCCATAACGCGCCAGTTGCTCACGATCGGGCTCAATATTGAGGTAGAAGCCCCCGGTGATGCGTTCGGCAAACGCGCTGGTGGTGCCGGGAACGGCTTTCACCACGGTCTCGATCTGCCTGGCCAGTTTTTCCATCTCGTTGAGGTCCTTGCCAAAGACCTTGATGCCAATCGGCGTGCGGATACCGGTGGACAGCATGTCAATGCGGGCCTTGATCGGCATGGTCCAAGAGTTGGCCACACCGGGGAACTGCAAGGCTTTGTCCATTTCGGCAATCAGCTTGTCAATCGTTAAGCCCGCACGCCACTCGGATTCGGGCTTGAGGTTGATCACGGTCTCGAACATCTCGGTCGGGGCCGGGTCGGTCGCGGTGTTGGCGCGTCCGGCCTTGCCGAAAACCGAGGTCACTTCGGGGAAGCTCTTGATGATCTTGTCTTGTGTTTGCAGCAGCTCGGCGGCCTTGGTGATCGACATGCCCGGTAGCGAGGCGGGCATGTAGAGCAAGCTGCCTTCATTGAGTGTGGGCATGAACTCGGAGCCCAATTTGGAGGCCGGGTAGTAGGAGACGGCCAGGGCCACCAACGCCAGAAATATCGTCAATTTCTTCCAGCGCATCACGCCCGCGATGATGGGGCGGTAGGCCCAAATCAATGCGCGGTTGACCGGGTTCTTGGCCTCCGGCATGACCTTGCCACGAATGAACAGCAGCATCAGCACCGGCACCAGGGTGATGGACAGCAGAGCGGCGCTGGCCATGGAGAAGGTCTTGGTGTAGGCCAGGGGTGAGAACAGGCGCCCTTCTTGCCCTTCCAGCGCAAACACGGGCAAAAACGACACCGTGATGATCAGCAGCGAGAAAAACAGCGCCGGGCCCACCTCTTTGCACGCTTCCAGCATGGCTTCAAAGCGCTGCAGCTTGGTGTGGTCCTCGGGCAGGCGCTCCAGGTGCTTGTGGGCGTTTTCGATCATCACGATGGCCGCGTCGATCATGGCGCCGATGGCAATCGCAATGCCGCCCAGGCTCATCAGGTTGGAACTCATGCCCAGCAGCCGCATGGCGATGAAGGCCATCAAGATGCCCACTGGCAACATCAAAATGGCAACCAGGGCGCTGCGCACATGCATCAAAAAGACGACGCAAACCAGCGCCACAATCAGCGACTCTTCAATCAGCGTGCGTTTCAGGGTGTCAATGGCACGGTTGATCAGCTCGGAGCGGTCATAGACGGTTTGCACCGTCACGCCCTCGGGCAAGCCAGGGCCAATCTCGGCGATCTTGGCCTTCAGGTTGGAGATCACCTCCAGCGCGTTCTGCCCGTAGCGGGACATGGCGATACCCGAGACCACCTCGCCTTCGCCGTTGAGCTCCGTCAAGCCGCGCCGCTCGTCCGGTGTCAGCTCGACCCGTGCGATGTCGCGGATCAGCACCGGCGTGCCTTTGTCGCTTTTGACGACCAGCATCTCGATGTCGCCCTTGCCCCGCAGGTAGCCTTTGCCGCGCACCATGTACTCGGTCTCGGCCATCTCGACGGCGCGCCCACCCACGTCGCGGTTCGAGTCGCGAATGACCTGCGCCACTTTCATCAGCGGGATGCCGTAGGCACGCAGCTTCACGGGGTCCACCGTCACCTGGTAGGTTTGCACAAAGCCACCGACCGAGGCCACTTCCGCCACGCCGTGCGCCTTGGTCAACTGGTAGCGCACATACCAGTCCTGAATGCTGCGCAACTCGGCCAATGTCTTGTCCTTGGCCAGCAGGGCGTACTGGTAGACCCAACCCACGCCAGTAGCGTCCGGTCCGATCTGCGGTGTGACACCCTTGGGCATGCGCCCGGAGGCAAAGTTGAGGTACTCCAGCACCCGCGAACGGGCCCAGTAGATGTCGGTTCCATCTTCAAAAATGATGTAGACGAAGGAGGCGCCGAAGAACGAAAAACCGCGGACCACCTTGGATTTGGGTACCGACAACATCGACGTGGTGAGCGGGTAGGTGACCTGGTCTTCCACTACCTGCGGCGCCTGGCCGGGGTACTCGGTGTAGACGATGACCTGCACGTCCGACAAGTCCGGTAGCGCATCGATGGGCGTGCGCAGCACGGCAAAGACGCCGCCAACGACGATGAACAGCGTGGCCAGCAGCACCAGAAAGCGGTTGCGGCCTGACCAGTCAATAATTTTGGCAAGCATGGTGGGGCCCTGTCACTGGCCGGCGTGAGGGTCAGCCGGCTTGACGCTGGTGATGACCCATTCGCCGGGTTGACGCTCAATAAACTCGACCGTGACTTTGGCGCCGGGTTTGAGCGCTTGCAGCAGCGCGGCATTGGCGGTCTTGAACTCCATCGTCATGGCGGGCCATTTGAGGCTGGCGATGGGGCCGTGGCTCAAGGAGACCGTGCCCGCCTTCAAATCAACGCCGTCCACCGTGCCTGTTGCCTGGTGGCCCACGGCCTTGGCGGGCGCTGCCGCCTGCGCGGCCGGCGCAGCCACTGCTGCGGCGCTGGCTGTTGTAGCCGGTGCCGGCGCAGCGCTGCCAAGGCCGCCTAGCGCGGCCTTGAGGTTGCTCTCGGCATCAATCAAGAAGTTGGCGGCCACCACCACTTGCTCGCCTTCTTTGACGCCGTCACGCACTTCCACACGGGTGTCGCTGCGCGCACCCAGCTTGACTTCACGCGGCTCAAAACGGCCGGGCGCTTGCTGGATCAAGACAATCTGGCGGGTGCCGCTGTCAATCACAGCCGACACCGGCACCGTGACGACCTGGCCTTTGGCCGTTACCGGCAATTCAACCTGGGCAAACATGCCGGGTTTGAGCAACAGACCGGGGTTGGCGAGTTCCACACGCACGGCCACCGTTCGCGTCTCAGCCTTGAGGGTGGGATAAACATAAGTGACCCGGCCCGCAAACGCCTTGTCCGGGTAGGCGTTGATGCTCACCGTGGCCTTGGCGCCGTTTTTGACCAGACCAATGTCCTGCTCAAACACGTCGGCAATGACCCACACCGTCGACAAATCCGCGATCTGATAGAGCGCCTCGCCGGGCATGAAACGCATGCCTTGCACGGCCTTCTTTTCCATCACGATACCGCTGACGGGCGAGCGAAAGGTGAGCGTGCGGGTAGTCGCACCGGACTGCGTCAGCGCCTTGATCTGCGACTCTGAAATATCCCAGTTGCGCAGCCGCTGCAAGCTGGCACCGGCCAGCTGCTGCATGCCCGACTGCGCCTGACCACCCGCATCCTTGAGCGTGGCCACGCCCTGCGCCGCAATCGCATACTCGCGCTGGGCCGAGACCAGCTCCGGGCTGTAGACCTCAAACAGCGGCTGGCCCTTGCCAACGGCCTGGCCTGTGACGTTGACATGCAAGCGCTCCACATAGCCCTCAAACTTGGGTGAGATGGCGTACACACGCCGCTCGTCGGGCTCAATGCGGCCCGACGCTCGCACTGATTTGTCGAGCGCACGCAGTTGCGCGGCTTCCACGCGAACCCCGAGCTTTTGCACTTTCTCGGTGCTGATCCTGACCTGATTGGCCGCGGCTGGTTCTTCGTCCGCCCCGCCGGCATAGACGGCGATGTAGTCCATGCCCATCGGGTCTTTTTTCGGCGTGGGAGAGGTATCGGGCAAGCCCATGGGGTTGCGGTAGTACAGCAGTTTTCTCGAAGTGCTGCCAGCGCCCGTGTCAACGGCCGCGGCCGTTGCTGATACGGTTCCCTGAGCTTGGGACGCCGGGCCTTTGTGGCCCAGCCAGTAGCCAGCGCCCGCGGCAATCACCGCGGCGATGACGGCAACCGTGATCCCCGTACTTTGTTTCATAAATCTTCTCCCAATAGTTTTTCGATTTCGGCCAAGCGCATTTGCCCTTCAAACTGGGCTTTGATCCGGCTTTGTTTGGCCTGGCGGATTTGGCGCTGGGCGTCGAGCAGGGTGGCAAAGTCAAGTTTGCCGTTCTCGTAGCTGGCCATCGCGGAACTGAACGTCAGATCCGCCAGCGGCAGCAAGCTGCTGCTGGCCTGCAGCTCCGTGCGGCGTGCCGCTTCGATAGCGGCCAGGTTCTGCGCCAGTTCAGCCAGCACCTGGTTGGCGGCGGCTTCCTTGCGCGCGCGCGCGGCCGAGAGCATGGCTTCCGCCTCACGCTCCATGGCGCGCCGGGAGGACTGCTGCAGCGGAATGTTGACCTCCAGCATCAAGCCCCATTCCTTGACGTTCGTTTGAGTCTGGGTTGGTGAAACACTGAGCGTGAAATCGGGATAGCGGTTCTTGTAGGTCAACTCCCGGCTCTTCTGGGCCGCCTGGATGCGGGCTTCCTCAACGAACAATTGCGGGTTGCGGTTGCGCACACGTTCTTCGAGCTTTGCCGCGTCCAGCAGTGCCGGTGCGGGCAGGGGGCGCAGGCTCTCGGGTGCGGCCAGCGCTGCCATCGCAGGGCGCGCCAACAAGGCATTCAAGCGCGCATCAATCTGCAGGCTTTCGCTCTCGATCATCACCAACTCATTCCTCATGTTGGTTTGCTCCACCTGGGCCCGGATGACATCTTGTTGTGCAGCCAGACCACCGGCATAACGGCTTTGGGCGACCTGCTCCAGGCGCGCCATCAGGTCAAGAATTTCTTGCGTCAACTCCCTATTGCCGCGCAGGTAGTAACGCTGCGCCTGCAAGGTCTTGACCCTGGCCGCCAGCTCAAGCCAGGTGCCCAGCGCCTTGCCCTGGCTGCCTTCAGCGTCAAAGTGAGCAATGTCCCGTTTCAGGTCACGTTTGCCAAACCACGGAATATCCTGCATCAGTGTGTATTTGGTGCTGCCGACATCACTGGGCCACAGCGTTGGGTTCTGCTCACCCATTTTGGTGACGTCCATCCACTCGATGCGAAATTTCGGGTCCATCAAAGCGCCCGCAGGCTTGACGCGTTCAGCCGCGGCCTGCGCCTCGAAACGCATGCTGGTGTACTCCGGGTTGCTCGCTTGGGCCAGTTCAAGCAGGGTTTGCAGACTGGCGCCGGGCAGCGCTTCGCCGGCGAGCACGCCAGCAGGCACAGCCATGACCAGCACCGCAGCGATAGCGCCGGCGCGTAATACGTGTTGCATAGGTTTACTTTGTGTTGGTATTGACCAGCGCCTCGTCAACGAGTCTCTGCAACTGCTCAAAGCCAAAGGTGGGCAGCGGCTTGCCGTTGACAAAGTATTCGGGCGTCATGGTGACGTTCATGGTCTTCGCGTCGGCCAGGTCTTGCGCAATCGTGCGGGCAATTTCCGGTGAATTCATGTCGCTTTTGATCCGCTCCATGTCCAGGCCCAGGCCACCCAGCGGCGACCAGATCAAATCTGCCTGCGCCGTATGGTTTTGCACCCACACCGTCTGGGACGAAAACAGCGCCTCCAGCGTTTGCTGGAACTGACCTTGCTTGCGCGCTGCCTCCATCACTTTCACCACCTGATCCGAGCCGGGATGAAAGGGCGCATAGCGCATGGTGAGCCGGATCTTGCCGGGATGGGCCGCCATCAGATTTTTCACCAGCGGGTAGAACTCGCGGCAGGTGCCGCAAGCGGGGTCGAAAAACTCGACGATGTGCACGGGCGCGTCGGCGTTGCCAAAACTTGGCGCATCGGCACGCACCAGGGATATCTGGTTTTTCGCCGCCAGTTGCGCCGCCTGTTCGGTCTTCTGGTTCTTGTAAAAGAATGCGCCAACGATGAACGCGGCAATGAGCAGCACCGCGGCCAGGGTGAAAATACTTTTCTGTTTCATTTGGGTGTTTTCAGGTAAGTGGTGATCAGCAACGCGTTAAGCACCAGAAATGCGAAAAAAGAAAGCAACGGGATGGTGATAAACCCCAGCCATTGCACCTGCACGGTCGAACAGGGAATGCCTTGCCGGCAAGGGGCCAAGCTTTCCGGGATGTAGCCTGCGACCAGCAGCAGGTGGACGCCCGCCACCAACAAGCCGACGGCGGCCAATGGCAAGGCGTAACGCAGCACTTTCGGGTCGAACGGAAAGAGCCCTGCCGCGAGAATGAAAACCAGCGGGAACATGAAGATGCGCTGATACCAGCACAGCACGCAAGGCGCAAAGCCCATGATTTCGCTCATGAACAAGGCGCCCAGTGTCGCCATGGCGGCGATCAGCCAGGCGCCAAAAACAAGCGTCCAGGGGGAGGTTTTCATACTGAAGGGTCAGCGCTGACGCAAGGTCTTACTTGGCCGGCTCAAAGCGCGACACGGTCATGCCGTCGGCCGGGTCGGTGGCAAAGCGAATCTTCTGCCCGACCGTCATTTTGTCGAGCCAGGCCGCGTCTTTGACCTTGTAGGCCATGGTCATGGGCGGCATGCCGTTGGGCAGCGCACCATGCGCCAAGGTGACGGTTCCTTTGGTCTTGTCGATTTTCTTCACGAGGCCTTCACCCAGGGCGGCCCCAGCGGTCTTTGCGGCGGGCATCGCCACTGTCATGCCAGGCATGTTGTGGTCTGTTTGGGCGACGGCGGGCAGGGCGAAACCTGTGGTGGCAAGCGCCAGGAGCAAGACGGAATGAAATCGGGTTGTCATAAAGAGATCCTTGGGTGAATGGAATGAGCGCATTGTCGTCAACTGGCGCCGACAGCAAGCTGTCATCAACATTACATTTTTGTTATTTTCGATTTCCCCGCCGTGGGGTCAGTGATCAAGCGGGTGCCGCGCAGGCGCAGCGCATTGCCGATCACCGACACCGAGCTGAAGCTCATGGCCAGGGCCGCGATCATCGGCGACAGCAGCCAGCCGGTCAGCGGGTACAGCACACCGGCAGCAATTGGAATACCCAACGCGTTATAGAGGAGGGCGAACAACAGGTTCTGTTTCATGTTGGCCACCGTCGCATTGGACAGCGCCCTTGCCATCGCGATGCCGCGCAAATCACCCTTGACCAGCGTGACCTGCGCGCTGTTCATCGCCACATCGGTGCCGGTGCCCATGGCGATGCCGACATCGGCCTGGGCCAGCGCGGGTGCATCGTTGATGCCGTCACCGGCCATCGCCACCACACGTCCTTCCTTTTGCAGGCGCTCGACCAGAATCAGCTTGTCCGCCGGTTTGACCTCGCCATGCACCTCGTCAAGGCCCAGGCGTGCCGCCACGGCCTTGGCCGTGGTCAGCCCGTCGCCGGTGGCCATCACAATGCGCAAGCCGGCGGCCTTGAGCGTCGCCAAGGCCTCGGGCGTGCTGGACTTGATCGGATCGGACACCGCCAGCAGGCCGGCCAGTCGACCATCGACCGCCAGATGCATCACGCTGGCGCCCTCGGCGCGCAAGGCCTCGGCCTGTGGCACCAAGGGCGCGAGCGGGACGCCTGTTTGTTCCATCAGCGTGCTGTTACCCAGCGCCAATTGATGGCCTGCGACCTGTCCGCGCACGCCGATGCCGGAAACGGAATCAAAGTTCTCCGGCTTGTCCAGCGTCATGCCGCGCTCGCGGGCGGCGCGCACGATTGTTTCGGCCAGTGGATGCTCACTGCCCTGGTCCAGGCTGGCAGCCAGGCGCAACACTTCGTCGGCCTCAAAGCCCGGCGCCGGTACCGCACGGTCAAAGGCCGGGTGGCCTTCCGTCAGGGTACCGGTCTTGTCGATGATGAGCGTGTCGATCTTGCGCAGGTTCTCGATCGCTGCGGCATCGCGAAATAACACGCCCTGTGTCGCGCCGCGACCGGTTGCCACCATGATGGACATCGGCGTGGCCAGGCCCAGGGCGCAGGGGCAGGCGATGATGAGCACCGCCACCGCGTTGATCAGGCCGAAAACCCAACTGGGCTCGGGGCCAAAAAATCCCCAGGCAAAGAAAGTCAGCGCGGCAATGGCCACGACAGTCATGACAAAGTAGCCCGCTACCAGGTCGGCCATGCGCTGCATCGGCGCTTTGGAGCGCTGGGCTTGCGCGACCATCTGCACGATCTGCGCGAGTACCGTGCTGGAGCCAACCCGCTCTGATCGCATCACCAGCGCGCCACTGGTGTTGAGTGTCGCGCCTATCACTTTGTCCCCGACGCGCTTGGTTACCGGAAGGGGTTCACCGGTCAGCATGGATTCATCAACGGAACTGCTACCTTCGGTAACCGTACCGTCCACCGGCACTTTTTCCCCAGGACGGATGCGCAACACGTCGCCCACATGCACGTGGCTTAAGGGTACGTCTTCTTCGCTGCCATCCTCCCGGATGCGCCTTGCTGTCTTGGGTGCCAGGCCGAGCAGGGATCTGATCGCCGCCGACGTTTGGGAACGGGCTTTGAGCTCCAGCACCTGACCCAGCAAGGTGAGCGAGATAATCACGGCCGCCGCTTCAAAATAGACGGCGACGCGTCCCATCGAGATGAATGAGGTCGGAAACACTTGTGGCGCCACCGTCGCCACCACGCTGTAGACAAAAGCGGCGCCGGTGCCCAATCCGATCAAGGTCCACATGTTCGGGCTGCGCTTCACCACCGACTGCCAGCCGCGAACGAAGAAGGGCCAACCGGCCCACAGGACGATGGGTGTGGCGATAAGCAGTTCAACCCAGCTCTGCACGGCCATGTCCATCCACTGCAGGCGGTGGCCCAACATGGCGAGCACAAGGGCGATGGCCGTCAGCGGCAAGGTCCACCAGAAGCGGCGCTGAAAGTCGCGCAACTCAGGGTTCTCGTCATTCTCAAGACTGGGCAGCTCCGGCTCCAGTGTCATGCCGCACTTGGGGCAGTTGCCAGGGTGGTCCTGGCGCACCTCCGGGTGCATCGGGCAGGTGTAAATCGTGGCGTCGGACGGTGAAGGTGACTTCGACGCCAACGACTCCGCCGATGGCGATGCGGCCACGGGGGGAGCGGGTGACAGGTAGCCCAGCGGATCAGCAGCGAACTTGCCCTGGCACTTTGCGCTGCAGAAATAGAACGTGCGCCCATCGTGCACCAACTGGTGTGGTGACTGCGCGGTCACCGTCATGCCACAGACCGGGTCTTTCAGTGGCGGCGCAACACCCGCGCCTGATCCCGCTTCTGCAAGCCGATGTTCGGGCGAAGCGGCAGGGTGCACGGGATGGTTCATGTTGCGCCTCGAATGCTGGATAAGGACTCCGGGCCACGGTTGTCAGGCAGACCGTCTGCGCCATGATGGCAGAAAGCGCGGCGTGTGCGCCGCGTAAGTTTCGAATTCCGCACCGAACTGCTTGCGCATCCCGGCCTCTTCGGTGATGGCCAGCCGCGCATACATGAGCAGCAGAATGGGAAACATGGCCAAAGTGAGCAGCGTTGGCCATTGCAGCAGGAAGCCCAGCATGATGAGCACAAAGGCGACATATTGAGGGTGGCGAATCCGCGCATAGGGGCCGGTCACGGCCAGGACGTTTTGACGCTGCGCCTCGTAAAGAACCTTCCATGCGCTGGACAGCAGATAAAAACCGAAGCCAAGAAAGACATAACTGGCGATGTGCAGAGGGCCAAAGTGCGGATCACCTTTTTCACCCAGCAGCGTTGACCACAGGTGACCCGTGTCGTGGGAAAGCAGGTCCAAACCCGGATACCGGGTTTGCAGCCATCCCGAGAACAGATAGATGGTCAACGGAAAACCGTACATCTCGACAAACAGCGCCACGATAAAGGCAGAAAATGCGCTGAAAGTTCGCCAGTCTCGTGCCGTTGCCGGCTTGAAAAAGCTGTAGGCAAACATGACGAAGATCGCCGAGTTAAAAACCACCAGCGACCATAGCCCGTAGGCTGCTGGGTCTTGGTTCATGATGGCTCTCCCGGCTTGGGCTGGACTGGCCCAGCTTCAGCGCTGTTGTCACCAGGGCGAGAATCATGACCACCGTGATTGCCATGACCATGATGCATGAAGATATGCATCAACGGGCAGGCCAGTAGCAGCAGGTATGGCAAGGCGCCAACGGTGTGCGCCAAGTGCTCTGTCAGCAGAAAGTAGCCCGCAACGGCTCCGAAGACGATCAATCCGATGGCGTAGCGGGACGTCCAAAAACTGGACGGGGCTTCATGTTCTTCGGGGTCGTGATTCATGGCGAGTGTCTTGCGTGATTGATGGGCAGTTACACCACTTGGAGCTGCCCCATCATGCCGGCACCTTCATGCTCAAGGATGTGGCAATGGAACATGCGAATGCCCTTGAAATGCTGGACCATTTTGAGCCGTACCGTTTCGCCCGACTTCAGGTTGACGGTGTCGTGCCAGGCGCGGTAAGACGCTGGCGCGACCTTGCCATCGACTTCCCGCTCAATCACCTGGAACTGCGTGCCGTGGATGTGGAAAGGGTGGTCCATATCCGACTCATTGACAATCTCCCACAACTCCACCTGGTTGATTTTGCTCACCAGATCGATGCGTTTCATGTCGAACGATTGGCCGTTGACGAGGAACTGCATGCTGTGTTTGCCACCGGTCATGGACATATTCTCCGAAAAGACAACGCGCTTCTTTGACATGGGGCGACCCAGGTCGTCAATGCCTCGCAGCATGGCCGGCAGTGGCTTTAATGAAGCACCTGCCACCTTGCCGAAATCGACGCTCAGCAGACTGAGGGCTTGTTCGGCGGGCACCATGCCCATCTTGCCGCGGTTGTACGGGGTGGCAACCAGTTCGCCACGTCCCTTGTTGCCGCTGGCATCGACAATGACCTCCGCCCGTTCGGCGGGTGCCAGCAGCACTTCGGTGAGACCGGCGACGGGGCGCTCCAGCAGACCGCCATCGGTGCCGACCAGCGTCAAGGCGGCGCCGGGCAAGGTCAGGCGCAGGTAGCGCGCGCTGCTGGCATTCCAGATACGCCAGCGTTCGCGCCCGCCGCGGTCGAACTGGAGCAGTGGCTGGCGCTGTGCATTGACCAGTGCGAATTGTCCTTCGCGGCCATTCATCTCGTCGTTGGCATCGTTGGGGGCAATGCGGCCATCTTGCCCGAGCTTGAGGTCGGAGATCACCAGCAGGCGCTCCGGAATGTCCTGGAGCGGGTCGGCCTTGGCGCGCACGACAAAGGCACCGGCCAGACCGCGATACACCTGCTCCGGCGTCGTGAGGTGCGGATGCGGGTGGTACCAGTAGGTGCCCGCGCTGCCTGGCGGCAAGGAAAAGCGGTACAAGCGCTTGCCACCGGGCGCCACTGCATCGTGGGGGTTGCCATCCTGATCCGGTGGTACCGGCAGGCCGTGCCAGTGCACCGTGGTGGCTTGCGGCAGGCGGTTCTCGAAGAGGATTTCAACCGTGTCACCCTCCATCACTTCGATCAGCGGGCCTGGCAGGCTGCCGTTGTAGGCCCAGAATTGGGTCGGCGCTCCCGCCAGCAAGGGCACGTTCACTGGTGCCGCGGTCAGCGTCGCGCGGAACAGTCCGGGTTGGCTACTGGTGTTGGCCAATTTGACCAGGTCGCTTAGTGCCGCGCCCGCGGCCAATGCATCCACAGCAGCAAGTTTGACTGAGGCGGCTACGCCCATGTTCATCATGCCCATCATGGGGGGCGTGCCACTGGTGGCCGCTTGCGCCCAGCCGATATCGAGGCCAAGAATGGGCAAGCTGCCAAGAGCCGCGAGAAAGCCGCGTCGTTGTGTCATTGGGGATCCTGTTTGAGTTGTGGCAGACGGCTGCTGCCCGGTCAAGCTACTTGGTCATTGGCATGTCAGCAGACTCCCGATCCATCATCATTTGCATCATCATCTGCATCATCTCCATGCGCTTGGCCATCATCATGTTGTTCGCACCCATGTCGCCAGTCATGCCCGGCATGCCTTTCATGTCGCCCATCATTGCCATGCCGTCCTGCATGGCTTTCATGTGCTCGGCCATCAGCTTGCTGCGCTCTTGCGGCGTCTTGGCGTTGATCATTTTGTCGTGCATGGCCTGCATGGTCTTCATCTGCGCGTCCATCCTGGCCATCTGGTCGGGGGTCGCCATGCTGTTGGCAGATGCGGTGCCCATGGGCGTCGTCGGCGCTGTGTTGCAGGCCGCCAGCAAGGTGGCGCTGGTGAGGACAAGGGCCAGTGGAATAAATCGAAAATAGGTCATGACAGACTCCTGGTTAGGTTGATTAACACCGCGAACGGCGAGGGAGATTCGATACATAGGCAGTTCTGCAGTGGCGTCACTTGCCGCCCCGCTTGACGACCCATACCACGAGCGCGACAACAACGACAAGCAGCAGGATTGGCATTCCTATGCCACCGTAGCCACCCATCCACCCGGTGCCCCACGTGCCACCATTCATCATGTTGCCGTTCTGCGCCAACGTGACACCGGTGGTGAACAGGGCCAGTGCACCAACTGCCAAAGCAAGCAAGGTCTTCATCAATCTTCTCCTGTAAAACATGGAGCGTTCAATCTAAGTTGGCATCCCGCAGATGTCTGTTCGGCAGCACACGTAACATGGCGTCAACAGAGATAAGGGGGTCTTCTCCAGCGTGTCTCCCTTATGGCAGTGTGCAAATCTGTTCCCATCAGCGAGCTGACGGCCAGATTACATTCCTGTTATCTGGCGCGTGCTGACGCGCAGGCAGCGCAAAATGGCGACATGAAAATTCTCATCGTCGAAGACGAACCAAAAACGGGCGACTACCTCAAACAAGGTTTGGGCGAGGCTGGCTTTGTCGTGGATTTGCTGCGGGACGGCACCGACGGGCTGCATCACGCGCTCACGGAAGACTACGACCTGGCGATTCTCGATGTGATGCTGCCTGGCATGGACGGCTGGGCGGTTCTGGCCGGCATCCGCAAAGCGGGCAAGGACATGCCGGTGCTGTTTCTGAGCGCGCGCGACCATGTTGATGACCGCGTCAAGGGCCTGGAACTGGGCGCGGACGACTACCTGGTCAAGCCCTTTGCTTTTTCTGAATTACTGGCCCGCGTGCGCACACTCTTGCGCCGGGGCGGCAAAGGCTCGTCCACGGAGTTTTTGCGCGCTGCCGACCTGGAGCTTGACTTGCTGCGCCGCCGGGTCACCCGCGCCGGCAAACGCATCGATCTGACATCGAAAGAATTTGCCCTGCTGGAGTTGCTGCTGCGCCGCCAGGATGAAGTGCTGCCACGCTCACTGATCGCGTCCCAGGTGTGGGACATGAATTTCGATTCCGACACCAATGTGATCGAGGTTGCCATGCGACGCCTGCGCGCCAAGGTGGACGACAATTTTGAACCCAAACTGATTCGTACCGTGCGCGGCATGGGCTACGTGCTGGAGAGTCCCGCTTGCGCTTGATTGGCAGAACATCCATCACCCGACGTCTGGCACTGCTGTTCGTGACCGCTTCGTCGGCGGTCTTGCTGGCGCTGGGCTTTGTCATCGCCACCTCGGTAGAGAAACACTTTGAGCAACAGGACATGGAAGTTCTGAGCGGAAAGATGGAGCTGGCCCGCCATGCACTCAAGACATTCAAGTCGCAGGACGACCTGGATCGCATTTCGCAATTGCTGGACAACTCACTGGTGGGACACCATGGGCTTGAACTCATCATCTTCGGCCCCAATCACGCGCTGCTCTTTACCACGCCCAATGCCAACTTCCCGTTCGACATGATGGCGGCCCGCGCGGTCCAGAGTCCGCATCGCCCAATGACCTGGCTACTGGGCGATCAAACCTATCGCGGTATCGCTGCTGAATTGCCAACCGGCATCAGCGAGCGCTCGCGGGTCGTCGTGGCGGTCGCCCTCAACATCGCCCATCATCAGGCGTTCATGCGCTCTTTCCAGCAGACACTATGGATCTTTGTCGCTGGCGCTGCGCTGCTGACGGGCTTGCTGGGCTGGCTAATCGCCCGGCGCGGCCTGGCGCCACTGCGCGCCATGCGCGAACAGGCACAAGTGGTCACAGCCCAACAACTCAGTCATCGATTGCAGGTGGAGACCGTGCCGATTGAGCTGGCCGAACTGGCACAGTCCTTGAACGATATGCTGGCGCGACTGGAGGATGCCTTCCATCGGCTTTCCGATTTTTCTTCGGACATTGCGCACGAGTTGCGCACCCCGGTCAGCAACCTGATGACGCAAACCCAGGTTGTCCTGTCACGGGCACGCGACGCAGACGAGTACCGCAGCATTCTTGAATCCAACGCCGAGGAGTTTGAACGCATGGCCCGCATGATCTCGGACATGCTGCTGCTGGCCAAGGCCGACAACGGTCTGGTGGTGCCAAGCCGGGAAACACTCAACGTGGCCGCAGAGGTCTTGGCATTGTTTGACTACTACGATGCGGTTGCCGAAGAAAAAGGACTGCAGCTCTCGGTCGAAGGCGATGGTGAGGTGAGTGCAGACCGGCTGATGTTGCGCCGCGCACTGGGCAACCTGCTGTCCAACGCGGTGCGGCATTCGACCGCCCACACCACGGTGCGCGTTCGTGTTCATACCGATCAGGACGCGGTTTCGATTGGCATGGAAAACACGGGCGACGGCATTGCGCAAGAGCATCTGGAGCGTGTTTTTGACCGCTTCTTCCGGGTCGATCCCTCGCGACAACGTAGCACTGAAGGCACCGGCCTGGGCCTGGCCATCACCAAGTCAATCGTCGTCGCCCATGGAGGCACGATCACTGTCGCCTCCATCGGCAAAGTAACCACGTTCACGATCAGACTGCCGCGCGTCCCCTGAGACGAATTGCTGACCACTTTGTAATTCGCCGGTCATGTCCCTGTCGGGGTCCACTTTCTATAGTTCACTCATATCGCGATGTGGCGATAGAAGCTGGACAAGACGGTACACGATGACGACCGACCTGCCCGGAGATGTTTAACAAGCTTTGAAAGGAATCATCATGAAAACCAAATTTGCAGCCATCACCCTGGTCCTCGCCTCCGGCCTGATCGCCGGCACCCCGGCCCTCGCCGATGTCACCCGCGAACAAGTGAAAGCCGAGTTGGCCGAAGCCATTCGCACCGGGGACATGCTGGCCCCCGGCAATCGTGGCTTGAGGCTTAATGAGCTGTACCCGAGTCGTTATCCAGCCAAACAGGTGCAGGCGAGCCTCACGCGCGAACAGGTGAAAGCCGAGTTGGCCCAAGCCATTCGCACCGGGGATATGCTGGCTAATGGAGAGCAAAGCCGCAAGCTTAATGAGCTGTACCCGAATCGTTATCCAGCCAAACAGGTACAGGCGAGTCTCACGCGCGAACAGGTGAAAGCCGAGCTGGCTGAAGCCATTCGCAGCGGCGATTACATGATTTCGGACAGTGGCCAAAAATGCAACGAGGCACACCCCAGCATGCATCCCGTCGTGTGAGTTTTGATCGGGCGTCACCCCGCGCTTGCGGGAAGACGCCCGGCAAGGCAGGCAGCAAGCCGGGATGGCTTGTTGTCACTATCCTGAAATCCCGCCCTGGTGGCGGGATTTTTCACTTTAACGAGCGATTACCAAATATCGTCGATTGCCCAACAGGCAAT
>NZ_JBAQMD010000027.1:0-79874 GCF_049302455.1 Rhodoferax ferrireducens
GCGCCGGTGCCGCTGGAGGTTTACGCCGAGCGGGTGCGCGCCCAATCGGTCACCAACCAGGCGATCACGGCAAACCAGGTGCACGCGGCATTTGCCGACCTGGTGGTCCCCGAGCGCCTGATTGACCTGCTGGGCACGGCCGTCAATTCGGGGCGGCCGATTCTGCTGTATGGCCCGGCGGGCTCGGGCAAGACCTACTTGGCCGAGCGCTTGCAGCGCCTGATCACCGGCGCCGTGGCGATCCCCTACGCGATCAGCGTGCATGGCGAGGTTATCCGGGTCTTTGATGCGCAGTGCCATCGCCCGCTGGCGCTGGACGGCGCACCGCGCGCGGCACTGGACAACCGGGCCCGCCCCGACGCACGCTGGGTTTTGTGCGAGCGGCCCTGCATCGTGTCGGGTGGCGAGCTCACGCTCGAAATGCTCGACCTCAGCTTCGACGGCCGCGCCGGCTACTACGAGGCGCCGCCGCACTTCAAGGCCAATAACGGCTTGTTTATCGTGGACGACCTCGGCCGCCAGGTGATTGCGCCGCGCCAGTTGATGAACCGCTGGGTGGTGCCGATGGAGCGCCGCCACGACCACCTGATGCTGCGCAACGGCGGCAAGTTCACGATTCCGTTCGACATGGTGCTGGTGTTCTCGTCAAACCTGCGCCCGGCGCAGCTGGAAGACGCGGCATTCCTGCGCCGGCTGGGCCACAAGATCGCGATCACAGCCGTGTCACTGGCCGACTACGCACTGATTTTTGAGCGCGCCTGCGCGGCCGAGGGCATTGCCCACGACCCGGCAGCATTCCAGGCGCTGGTGGACGGCTATCACCGGCCGCAGGGTCGCCCGCTGCTGGCGTGTTACCCGCGCGACCTGCTGCACCTGATCGCCAGCCGCGCCCGCTATCTGGAGGTGCCGGCGAAGCTTTCCGTCGAACTGCTCGACTGGGCCTGGCAAGCATATTTTGGCAACGAGGCGCTGATTGAAGCGGCGTCTGAACCTGGGAGTCCATCATGAGATCACGTGGCATATTGATGCTGTTTATTGCGCTCATTGCGGGCTTGGCCGCGGTATTTCTTGCGACGCGCTGGATGCAGGGCCAGGGCGGCGACGGCGGCCGCATCGCGGTGGCGAACACCGACATCGAGCTCGGCGGGCGCATCTCGCCCGAGATGATTCGCATGGCCGACTGGCCCCTGGGTAGCACGCCCACCGGCGCCTACAAGGAGGCCGCCAAGCTCGAAGGCCGGGTTGTCCTGGTGTCGATGCAGCGTGGGGAGCCGCTCATTGAAGCGCGGCTGGCGCCAATCGGCACCAAGGGCGGGTTGTCTGCCGTCGTGCCGCAAGGCAAGCGCGCCATGACGGTGCGCGTGAACGATGTGGTTGGCGTGGCCGGCTTCGCGCTGCCGGGTACGTTCGTTGATGTGATGGTCAACACCCAGGATGAAGGCGGCCAGCGCAACGACCGTGATCACTCGGTCTCAAAAATCGTGCTCGAACGCATCCTGGTGCTCGCCGTGGCCCAGGAGGCCGACCGCGACTCCACCAAGCCCAGGGTGGTGAATGCGGTGACGCTGGAAGTCACCCCCAGGGACGCGGAGATGCTCGACCTGGCGCGCAGCGTGGGCACCTTGTCGCTGGTGCTGCGCAACCAGACCGATCCGAAGGGGGTCGCTGCCACGGGCGGCGCCACGAAGGCCGAATTGCTCGGCCTGGCCAAACCTGAAGCCGCCAAACCAGCTGTGACGCCATTGGCCCCGGCACGCCGTGTCGTGCGTCGCGTTGTCGCCCCAGCTGTGGCGGCTCTGCCTGCGGCGTCCAAAAATTGCGTTGAGATCATTCGTGGCCTGAGCAAGGTGACCGAGTGCTTCTGAATCATCACCCACAACAACACCAAACCGGGAGAATGCTGATGTCATCACCCTCACGCGCTATGGCCATCGCCAGCATGGCACTGGCAGCAGGCCTGACCTTTCCTGCGCCGGGCGCTACGGTACAGGCCGGCAAAGCGACGGCGGCGAAGCTGCCTGCGCCTGCAACTGCGCCTGCGCGCCAGGCGCTCTCAACGACCGCACTATGCTCGCGCGTCAACATTGCGCCCGCGGTGCTGATTCCGGTGGGTAAGTCGACCGTGTTGCGACCGAGTTCGCCCGTCACCCGCATCCTGCTGGGCAATCCCGAAAACGCGCGTGCCGCGCGCCCGGCCGAGACCCCCGATGGCAAGAAAGATGAAGGGGTCAAGACGCCGGCCATCAACACGCGCCCCGGCGTCGCCGATGTGGACGTGCTGTTGCTCGCACCGACCGAGGTTTACCTGCTCGGCAAGACCATCGGCACGACCAATGTGGTGATGCTTGACCGCGACGGCACCTGCACCGCCTTTGATGTTGTCGTCGCCATGGACACCATGGCATTGCAGGCGGTGATCGGCCAGCTGCTCCCCATCGAGAAAGAGGTCAAGGTCACATCGGCTTTCGATTCGATCGTGCTGTCAGGCATGGTCTCCGACACCGAAGCGTTGACACGGGTGACCGACCTCGCCAATGCCTATGTGCGCGGCCAGGATGGCGGCGGCCAGAGCAACCAGCGCGTTGTCAATATGCTGGAGGTGGGCGCGCCGCAGCAGGTGATGCTCGAAGTCAAGGTGGCCGAGATCTCAAAATCCTTGCTGGATCAGTTCGGCATCAATTTCTCCCGCGCCTATGTGCCGGGTGACGGTTCGATGATGCGATTTTTGTCGGGCATCTTCGGCGGCGCTGCCGGCGTCATGGGCCAGATCAGCAATACGGGACCCAACGGCGTGCCTTTCAGCTCGGTCGACGCGGTGATAGGCGGCACGGTGCCAATCGCAGGCGCCAGCGGTGGCAACGTGACGGTGACCTATGACGCCACCACGGGGCGGCCCACCTACACCACCAGCTACGGCACTGTACCGGGCCGCGGCGTGTCCAACACGACGCTGAACATGCAAAAGAACGATGGTCTGGTCAAGGTGCTGGCCGAGCCGACGATCATGGCCATCAGCGGGCAGACCGGCAGCTTCCTGGCGGGCGGCAAGATATTCATCCCGGTGTCGAAGGACAACGCTAGCGGGGGGAGCACCACCACGCTGGAAGAAAAGGAGTTCGGCGTTTCGGTCAGGTTCACGCCCACCGTGCTCGGTAGCGGGCGCATCAACCTGCGCGTGCGGCCTGAAGTGTCCGAGCTCAACGTTGCGGGCGTTCAGATCAGCAGCGGCGGCCTCAACGCGGTGCTGCCATCGTTCACCTCGCGCAAGGCCGAAACCACGGTGCAACTGATGGATGGCCAGAGCTTCGCCATCGGTGGCTTGATCAAGAACAACACCACGACCAACATCAGTGCCTTCCCGTTCCTGGGCGAGCTGCCGGTGGTGGGCGCACTGTTTCGCAGCACCGAGTTTCAGACTGACCGCTCGGAGTTGGTGTTCGTGATCACGGCGCGTCTCGTCAAACCGCTGCCAGTGGGCTACCGGCTGCCCACCGACGGCTACGTGCCGCCAAGCCGCAGCGAGCTGATTCTGGGCGGCAAGCTGGAGGGCCAGCGCACCGATGACGCGGCCAGCGGCGACAACCCCGCCCAAGGCGGCTTCGACAAGGAGAAAAAATAATGCGCGACTCAAACCTCATCGCCGCGGCGGTCTGCCTGCTGGCGCTTGGCGGCTGCGCCGCCACAGCCTCGCCCGACTGGGACGCCCGATTCGGCGACAGCGTGCGAATCCTGAAAGCGCAGCAGTTGATCGAGCCGGGCGCACCTGCACGACATGCGCAGGCGAGTTCACCCACCGACGGCCGCATCGCTCGCGAGGCGATGGACCGTCACGTCGAGAGCTACCGCAGCCCGCCGCCCACGACCGTGATCAACATCGGCGGCATCGGCATGGGGCGCTGAGCGCGACCAGACCGCTATCACAAAGGCGCCATCATGAATCGTTTGCCTTGCCGTCGCCCGCCAGTTCCTGGCCGTCGGTCGCGTCAGCGCGGCGCGGTGGCAATCGTGGTCGGACTGACGATCGTGGTGCTGATGGGCTTCGTCGGCCTGGCGCTTGATGGTGGGCACCTCTACCTCACCAAGACCGAGCTGCAGAACAGCGCCGATGCCTGCGCGCTGGCGGCGAGCTACGAGCTCACCGGGGCACCGGACATTCCGGCTGATGCCTTCAGTCGAGCCGAAGCAGCCGGCAAGACCGTGGGCGGGAAGAACAAGGTCGACTTCCAGGCTTCGGCCATCGCCAGCAGCGATATCGCTGTGTGCTTCGGCACTGCACTGAACGCCGGTATCGGTGCCTGTCCCAGTATCGGCTGGGTCAGTGCCGGGGCAGCGTCGCCCAGCTCGAAGTATGTGCGTTGCACGGTCACGCGCGGCGGCATCTCGCCCTGGTTTATGCAGGTGCTCGGCTTCGGCGACCAGACCGTCAGCTCGCTCGCAACCGCCTCGCTCGAACCGTCGCAATCCAACTGCGCGTTGCCGATGGCGCTGTGCACCCAGGGTGCGGCGCCCAACTATGGCTATTCGCCCGGTCAATGGGTGCCGATGGACTTCCAACAAAACGGGAACGGCAACAGCGTCAACAATTACACCGGCAACTTCCGCTGGATCGACTTCGATCCCAGCGCGCCAACGCCCGGGTGCTCGGGCGGGGGCGCCAACGAACTGGCCTGCCTGCTCGCCGGTGTCGGCCAGTGCAGCCTACCCGAGCCGACGAACGCGGCCTGCTCGAGCAGCGGCAACGCAAACCCGACGCCAGGCTGCGTCGGACAGACCGGTTCGATCAATTCGCTCGACAAGGCCTTCAATACGCGCTTCGGTGTGTATGCCAATGGCGGCGGTTATTCGCCGGCAACGGCTCCACCCGACTTCACCGGCAATGCCTACAGCACAGAGAACTGGACGTCAGGCAACAATGCCTATGCGGGAGTCGTGGCCGGACAGACGAACTTCAAGGACGCCCGCGCCGCGCACTTGCAAATCACCAATCCTGTTGCGGTGACTCCGCCCTTTTACAGCAACAACGACACGATCGCGACTCAGGTCCAGTACGCCGCCAATGGCGCTGATCGCCGGCTCGTTGTCGTGCCGATCGTCGACTGCAGCAGTTTTGTCGGTACCCAGCATGCGCCGGTACGAGCCTACGCCTGCGTGCTAATGCTTGACCCCTACCGTCGGCAGGGAAACGATGTGAAATCTCGGCTCGAATACCTAGGGCGTTCCGACATCCCGGGCAGCCCCTGCGCCACCTCGGGCATCGCCGGCGACGCCAGTTCACTGGGTCCGATGGTGCCGGCCCTGGTGCAATAGCGAATGCCCGACATGAAAAAGTTCACACTTCTTCATTCGTGCCAGCGGGGCGTGGCGGCCGTCGAGTTCGCCTTTCTCTTGCCACTGGTGTTGGTGCCAATGATCCTGGGCACGATCGAGCTAGGGCATGCGATCTACACCTACAACACGCTTGACAAGACGGTGCGTGACGCGGCCCGTCACCTGTCGCAGCATGGACCGGGCGACGCAGTCATCGCCGCCGAGGCCAAGTGCCTCGCCGTCACCGGCACCACCGACTGCTCGGGCTCGCCAGTCGCCCCCGGCCTGACGACCGGCATGGTGTTGATTTGCGACGCGAGTTCGTTAGATCCGACGATTTGCCCCCCGCATGCGAACCAGTCGACCGGTCTCGGGGCAATCAACCTGGTCACGGTCAGCATCCAGAACTACGCTTTCGACTCATTGGTCAAGTTCGTGATTCCGAAGGATTTCCCCTTCAACAACATCTCGGTCACGCTGAGGGCGCAACTGTGAACACAACCAACCAGCCTTCGCGCCAGCGCGGCGTCGCGGCGGTCGAGTTTGCGATTGTCGCGGCATTTGGGGGTCTCTTTCTTGCGCTGCTTGGCGCAATGGAGATGGGGCGCTTGCTCTGGACCTGGAACGCCGCCGTTGAGGCCACCCGACTGGGCGCGCGCCTTGCCGTCGTCTGCGATATAGATCGAAGCATGAATGCGCCGATCAAGTCACGCATGCACGACATGCTGCCGGCACTCACGAACGCCAACATCACGATCAGCTACATGAACCCTGCGAATACGGTTGATCCTTCTTGCACCAACGCCACGTGCAAAGCCGCCCGCGTGAGTTTGTCCGGCTTCGCCCATACCCTCATCATTCCCTTGCCGCTACCGCCGCTGACGTTGCCCCCCTTCAGCACAACGCTGCGCAAGGAGTTTATGAGTAGTACTGCCAACGAGGTGTGCCCGTGAAAATCAAGCTCATCACCCCTGACCCGTTCAACGCCGAGGCGTGGACCGATGTCCTGCGCGTTGAGCCCGCGTTCGATGTCACGCCGATTGTGTGTGCGTTGCGCGACGTGAAGGTGATTTTTAATGGCAGTCGCCCTGACCTCGTGCTGGTCGAGACCGCTACGCCACAAGACTTCGAGGCGCTTGAGGCGCTGGCCAATGCCCACCCCGAGATTGACTACGTGCTGGTCGGCAGCGAGCTTAGCCCCGAGTTTCTGTTGCGCGCCATGCGCGCCGGCGTGCGCGAGGTGCTGCCTTCGCCCGCGGCGCCGGAGGCGGTACTGGCGGCGCTGCGGCGCCAGTTGCGCAAACGCACGCCGTCTACCGCCTTGCCCGCCACGCACCACGCCGAGGTGCTCGCCTTGGTGTCGTGCAAGGGCGGCAGCGGGGCCACCTTTATCGCCGCCAACCTGGCCCATCTGCTGGCTGCGGGCGGGCAACGCCAGGTTGCGCTGATCGACATGAACCTCCAGTTTGGCGATGCTGCGCTTTTTGTCAGCAGCCAAACGCCGGTGAGCAACGTGGCTGATGTGGCGCGCAACATCAACCGGCTCGACGCCGACCTGTTGCGATCCTCGATGAGCGAAGTGGCGCCTGGCCTGTGGGTGCTGGCGGCGCCGGATGACCCGGCCCAGGCGACGGACGTGACGCCGCAGCATGTGCGGCAGATCGTCGAGCTGGCGCGCGAGATGTTTGACTTCGTGATCATCGATGTCGGGCGATCCTTGAGTTCGGTCACGCTGCAGGCACTGGATCTGGCCGACCGGGTCTACGCGGTGTTGCAACTGACGTTGCCTTTCATCCGTGACGGCAAGCGCCTGCGCAATGTGTTTCGCTCGCTTGAGTATCCCGCGCACAAAATTCAGTGGATCGTCAATCGCTACCAGAAGGGCAGCCAGTTCACCATCGAAGACCTGAAGAAAACGCTGGCGATCAACCAAGTGATCACGCTGCCGAACCACTATGAAGCGGTGGCGGCATCGGTCAACCAGGGGGTTCCGGTCGAGCGCATCGCGCCGAACAGCACGATCGCCAGGAGTCTTCGCGAGCTCGCTGAGAATATCGCGCCACCGCCCCTTGGCCAGGCCCGCACAGGCTGGCTGTCGGGTCTGTTCCACGGTGCACCGCAATGAAAGGAATGCCATGAGTTTGCGCGAAAGACTGGGGGCTGCGGCCCAAGGGTTCCCGCCAGCGGGCGACCCGGTGCCCGACGACGCGGGGGCGCCCACCCGCGCGTACCAGGATACCAAGGCACACATCCATCAGGTGCTGCTCGGGCGCCTGGACCTTGAGGCGATGGAAAACCTGTCGCCCGAGAATCTGAAGGAAGAGCTGCGCCAGATGGTTGAGCGCCTGCTGCTTGAAGAGAACCTGGTTCTCAACGCCAGTGAACGTCGCAATCTGGTGCGCGACATCCAGTACGAGATGCTCGGCTTCGGCCCGCTCGAACCCTTGCTGGCAGACCCCACGGTGTCGGACATCCTGGTCAACACCTACCGCCAGGTTTATGTCGAGCGCCGCGGACGGCTTGAGTTGACCGACATCAAATTCACCGACGACGATCACCTGATGAAGATCATTGACAAGATCGTCTCAAGAGTCGGGCGTCGCATCGACGAATCCAGCCCGATGGTGGACGCCCGCCTGCCCGACGGTTCGCGCGTCAATGCGATCATCCCGCCGCTGGCGATTGACGGCCCGATGCTGTCGATCCGGCGTTTTGCGACGGTGCCGCTGAAGCTCTCCAACCTGATCGAGTACCGGTCACTGTCAGACGAAATGGCGCAGTTCATCGGCGCCTTGTCGCAGGCCAAAGTCAACATTCTCATCTCGGGCGGCACGGGATCGGGCAAGACCACGCTGCTCAACATTCTGAGCGCCTTCATCGGCACGGCAGAGCGCATCGTGACCATCGAGGACGCGGCCGAGCTGCAGCTGCAGCAGCCCCACGTCGTACGCCTGGAGACGCGCCCGCCCAATATCGAAGGACGCGGCGAGGTGACGCAACGCGCGCTGGTGCGCAACGCGCTGCGCATGCGGCCCGACCGCATCGTCCTCGGCGAAGTGCGCGGCGCCGAGGCGCTCGACATGCTGCAGGCGATGAACACCGGTCACGAGGGATCGATGACCACCGTGCATGCCAATTCTCCGCGCGATGCGCTGGCGCGGCTGGAAAGCATGATTGCGATGGCCGGCGTGGACTTGCCCGCCCAGGCGGCACGCGCCCAGGTGGCCTCGGCGATCGGCGTGATCATCCAGGAGAGCCGCATGAGCGACGGCACGCGCAAGCTGACGAGTATCCAGGAGGTCACCGGCATGGAAGGCGAAACCGTGACGCTGCAAGAAATCTTCATCTTCAGGCAGACCGGTGTCGGCCCCACCGGTGCCGTGGAGGGGTACTTCATGGCAACCGGCGTGCGGCCGCGCTGCTGGGACCGCCTGATAACACGCGGCATCAAGCTGCCACAAACCCTGTTCGAGCCGGTGCGGCACGAAGTCTGAAGGAGCTGCCATGGACCTGTCTTTTGTACTCTTCGCGGTGGTGGCCTTTCTGGCCGTGGTGCTGGCGCTCGAAGGTGCGTACAACGTCTGGGCCTCGCGCAGCAGCCCCGAGGCCAAGCGCATAGCGACGCGGATCGAGGCGCTGGCCGGTGAGCCCTCGGCGCCGGCGAGCATCGAGCGCTCCCGGCAGCAGTCGCGCATGCCGCGTCTGGATGCCTTGTTGGGCGGCTTTCCCGCAGGCCAGCGCATGCAGCACTTCGTCACGGCTTCAGCGATGGCGGTCTCGGCGGTCGAGTTGATCATGATGTCGGCCGCACTGGGTGCATTCGGATTGTTCCTGCCGGCGTTGCTCGGCAAGCCGCTGATCTTCGGTGCGGTGCTGGGGCTGGGGCTGGCCGTGCTGCCCTGGTGGCGCGTCGCCAACCGGCGCCGCGGCAGGATTGAACGCATTGAGCGCCAGTTTCCCGAGGCGCTGGATTTGATGAGCCGTGCGATGCGGGCGGGCCATTCGTTCCCTTCCGCGGTCAAGATGGTGGCGGACGAGATGACCGATCCACTGGGGCACGATTTCCGTATCCTGTTCGACGAGATGAACTATGGCGTACCCACGAACGATGCGCTGGCGAATCTGGCCGAGCGCGTGCCGGTGCCCGATGTGAGCTACTTCGTGGTCGCCGTGATGATTCAGCGCGAGTCGGGCGGCAACCTCGCGGAGTTGCTTGACAAGATATCCCTGATCGTGCGCGAGCGTCTGAAACTGCTCGGCGAAGTTCGAACCCTGTCCGCCGAAGGCAAGCTGTCGGCCATCATCCTCACCGCCTTGCCCTTCGGCGTGGGGCTGGTCGTGAACCTCGTCAATCCGAAGTTCATGGCCGTGCTCTGGACCGACCCCGCGGGCTTGCGCATGGTCGGCGTCGCGCTTTTCATGATGCTGCTGGGCATTTTGTGGATGCGCAGCATCATCCGCATCCGGGTATGAAGGAGACACTCTGATGACACCGATCCAGCTCGCTTTTATTGCGCTCATCTTCGTCCTCGTCGTCGCCGGCGTTCTCGGCGTCTCCAGCCTGATGAACCCGAATGTCGCACGCCAGCGGCTGGTCGGGCTGGTGGCCGACGCCCCGCCGCGACCGCCGCTCGCGCATCGCTGGCTGCACTGGATCGCCGATGTGACGCGCCCCATCAGCAAGCTTTCGATGCCCGAGGAGGGCTTTGAGAAGTCGAGCCTCAAGCTGCGCTTTGCCCACGCCGGCATTCGCAATGCCAACGCGGCATCGGCGTTCTTTGGCATCAAGACGCTGTTGACCCTGGGTCTGCCCTTGGTCACGTTCGCGCTGCTCACGTTGTCAGGCTCGCCACTGAAAGGCAACACCTTGCTGCTCACCATGCTGGCGCTGGCCGCGTTGGGCTACTACGGCCCCAACCTGGTTCTGTCGCACCTGGTCATGGTCAGGCAGCGAGAAATATTCGAGTCTTTTCCTGACGCACTTGATTTGATGACGGTCTGCGTGGAGGCGGGTTTGGGCACTGAGGCCGCGATGATGCGCGTGGCCGATGACCTGCAATTCAAGAGTCCGGCACTCGCAGAAGAGATGCGTCTGGTCAACCTTGAGTTGCGAGCCGGCGCCGTGCGCGAGCGGGCCTTGCGCAACCTGGCCATACGCACCGGCGTCGAGGAGGTGGACGGTTTCGTCACCATGATCAGCCAGGCGGAACGGTTCGGTACCAGCATCGCCGCTTCACTGCGCATCCACGCCGACTTGCTGCGCACGCGCAGGCGCCAGCGCGCCGAGGAGGCCGCCGCCAAGATCGCGCTCAAGCTGCTGTTCCCGCTGATCTTCTGCATCTTCCCTTCGTTGATGGTGGTGCTGATGGGCCCCGCCATGATTCAGATTTATCGCGTTCTGTTGCCCACGATGGGCGGACACTGATTGGAGAATTTACGATGGACACCTGCCACCCTTGTTCAAGCTGTCATGCGCTCTCGGTGATGGCAATCGCCCTCGTCTTGACCGGTTGCGCCGCACCCGTGCCCACTGTCTGGCGCGTGGCGCCGAACTATCGCATCTCCAATTCAGGCCCGGACCGAGTCGCTGCCAACGGTTACATGGCGTTGGCGCGCCAATTTGAGGGCGAGCACCGCTGGCGTGATGCACGGGACGCCTGGCGCAAAGCCGCGCTCGAAGCGCCGAACAACGCCGACGTCATGAACGCGCTTGGCATGGCAGAAGCGGCTCAGGGGTTGTTCGGCAACGCGGTCGCGGCTTTGCGTCGCGCCGTGGCGCTGGCACCGCAGCGCGCGGCGCTGCTCAACAACCTCGGGTATGCCCTTTTGCTCGATGGACGCACTGACGAAGCGAAAGACGTGTTGCGGGAGGCACTGGTGCTTAATCCGGAGCATCGTCTGGCACGCAGCAACCTGAACCGCGTTGATCAGGTCGCGCTCAACGCAACCCCGCTTGCAACACCACCCAAGGACGCTTCCGCGACGTCTGAGCTTGCGGCATCGACCCAGGCACCGCAATTGCAGAGCGTACCCAACCTGGAGCCCATGCCACTGAGACAGGCCGGCTTGTCCGCTGTGGCAGCGGTGACGGTCCCGCCAATCGCGTCGCCCGCCGTCCCGGTTGCAGAGGCGCCGCCGACCGTGGCGCCAACGCCACCCGTCACAGGGCGCGCCCGCGAGGTGCTTCAACCGCGGGTCGAAATCGCCAATGGCAACGGCGTTGAAGGCATGGCCGCGTGGCTTGGGGGGTGGATGCGTGCGCGTGGTCTGGTGCAGCGCACCGCTCTGACCAATGCGCGGCCATTCAACACCGCGACCACGGTGGTGCAATACCGGGTGGGATATTTCGGCGCTGCGCAGGCATTCGCCGAGCGCATGCCGCATCCCGTCAAGCTTGCCTCCGAGCCGGGCGGTGCACTGGGTGCCGATATCAGGATCGTGCTTGGCCGCGACTATCGTGCTGCCGCCCCATGCCAGCGTCGCTGCCCAGGTTACGACGCGACGACTCTGGCTAAAATGGGCCTCTAGCCCCCGATGGATGGTCGTCTATAGCTATCAAATTTGTAGCGTAAAAGAGTCAACCCGAGCCAGCGGCCAGTGCTGCTGGTAGACCAGCGGCAGAGTGCTCAAGTTGTCTTGCAGCAGGGCGCCCACGGGCAGCGGGGTCAGCAGCAACTGCGCCAGTGACTTGACTTGATGCTTGGCCGTGCGCCGCAGGATATGGTGCGCCGTGATGTCGCGCGGCTGCGTCAGCCCCGCCGCCTGCACCAGCTCTTTGAGCGCGCGCAGGGTTTGCTGATGAAAGTTGTAAACGCGCTGCGCCTTGTCCGGCACCACCAGCGAGCGCTGGCGCAGCGGGTCTTGCGTGGCCACGCCCGTCGGGCACTGGTTGGTGTGGCAGTGTTGCGACTGAATGCAACCCAAGGCAAACATGAAGCCGCGCGCACTGTTGCACCAGTCGGCGCCGAGCGCCATCAGGCGCGCCATGTCAAACGCGCTGGTGACCTTGCCGGCGCAACCCAGTTTGATCTGCTCGCGCAGGCCCGCGCCGCGCAGCGTGTTGTGCACCAGCAGCAGGCCTTCTTCCAGCGGTGCGCCCACATGGTCGGTAAATTCCCGGGGTGCGGCGCCAGTGCCGCCCTCGGCGCCGTCCAGCACCATGAAGTCGGGCGTGATGCCGCTGGCCAGCATCGCCTTGACCAGCGCAAACCATTCCCACGGGTGACCGATGCAGAGCTTGATGCCGGTCGGCTTGCCCTCCGAGATGTCGCGCAGCCGCGCCACGAACTGCAGCAGCTCCAGTGGTGTCGTGAAGGCGCTGTGGGCGGCGGGCGACACGCAGTCCACGCCGGTGGGCACACCGCGGGCGGCGGCAATTTCGGGCGTGACCTTGATGGCGGGCAGCACGCAGGCTCCGCCTGCCTGGGCGCCCTGGCTGAGCTTGAGCTCGATCATCTTGACCTGCGGGTCGCGCGCCTGGTTGGAAAACTTGTCCGCGTTGAATGTGCCATCGTCATTGCGGCAGCCAAAGTAGCCCGAGCCAATCTCCCAGATCAGGTCGCCGCCGTGGACGCGGTGATGGCTGGAGATGGAGCCCTCGCCGCTGTCATGGGCGAAACCGCCGCGCCTGGCGCCGGCGTTGAGCGCCAGGATGGCGTTGGCACTCAAGGCGCCAAAACTCATGGCCGAGATGTTGAACACGCTGGCGCTGTAGGGCTGCGCCCGTTCGGCGCCGATGGTGAGGCGAAAGTCGTGCGAATCCAGGCGCGTGGGTGCCATGGAGTGGTTGAGCCATTCGTAGCCTTCGGCCTGCACTGCCAGTGAGGTGCCAAACGGGCGTTGCTCGAATTGGGCCTTGGCGCGCTGGACCACCAGGGCACGCTGGGCGCGTGAAAACGGGGCGGCTTGACGCTCGCTTTCACCCATGCCCTGGCCTGCTTCAGGCTGTAGATACGCCAGCATGAAGTGAAGATGGCCGACGATGGGGTAGTTGCGCAGCAGGGCGCGCCGGGTTTGCAGCAGGTCAAAAACACCAATGCTCACCAGCAGCAGAAACAGCAGCGCAAGTGCGGCCCCCTCACCCAAGGCCACCAGCGAAAAAATGGCCAGCAACAGGCCGAAGCCGCTCAGGCCAAAAACGGTGTAACGAACCGGAAAGATCGTATTCAGATAGTCGAGCATGGCGGCGCTCCTTTCAAGGCCACCATACTAGCCGCAATGCCTTGCGCCCCGAATGCAGCCCGGCGGCAGGGCAAAATACGATGATTTCCCAAACCATGAACAAAGCCAGCACCATGAGCCCAGCACCCAGCAGCGCAGCAGACCCCCTCGCCGGATTTGCGATCGAGCCTTTGAGCCCGCAAGAATTTGACGAAATCGACGCCATTCTGGACGATCTGCGCACCCGCTACGACGAGACGCCGCAATGGGAATTTTGCGAAGGCTTCATGGCCGCGCTGATCTGCTGCCGCCGCCTGATCATGCCCTCGGAGTACTTGCCCGTTTTGTTGGCCATTGGTGACGAAGGCATGCAGGATGAAGGTTCGTTTGCCGACGACGCCCAATTCGGTCGTTTCATGGCGCTGTGGACACGGCGCTGGAACGAGGTGGCCCAAGCGCTCAATGCCAAGGTGGAAGATCTGGGCGACGAGGCCGCTTACTTTCCCGAGGTGGTGGATATACGTGGCGCTGTAGCCTCGCTGCCCGAGGAAGCACGGGCCGAAATTGGCCCTGAAACACCGCCGTCGTACGCGCAAATCTGGGCGCTGGGCTTCATGTATGCGGTGGAGAGCTGGCCCGAGGAATGGGCGGCGCCGCGCGACAAAGAGGCGGCCCAGTGGCTGGACGAGGCCTTAGAGGCCATTGTGGCCCTGACTGACGACGACACCGACCCACCCACGCTGTCGGTCTACGATGAAAACGGCGCACCCAGCGTCAGCACCCAGCGCCTGGACGCCTATGCCAGCGCAATCTGGGCCGTGTACGACCTGCGCGAACTCTGGCGCACCCTGGGGCCGCGCCAGCAGACCGTACACAAGGCGCCTACGCCCGGCCGCAACGATCCCTGTCCTTGCGGCAGTGGCAAGAAATACAAGAAGTGCTGCGGGGCGTGAGATACACCTTCAACCGTCGAACCGCTTATCGGGCAGATTCACCCAGCCGGCCATCGCGGAAATCACTCAGGGCCTGGTAAATTTCATCTTTCGAGTTCATCACAAACGGGCCGTACTGAACGATGGGCTCTTTAAGTGGCTGCCCTGAAATGAGCAGCACTCTGGCGTCAATGCCGGCCTCGATCACCACGCCATCGGCCTGCGCGTCATTGGCCAGAATGGCCATGCGCTGCACCGGTACGACCTTGCCGGCAATGCTGACTTCACCGCGGTAGACGTAGATAAAGGCGTTGTGGCCAGCGGGCAGTTTTTGCTCGAAGCGCGAACCACTCGGCAGGTGCAGGTCGAGGTAGTTCGGCCGCGTGGTGTCGCGTGTCACGGCGCCACTGATGCCATGGCTTTCACCCGCAATGACCGTCACCGCCACGCCTTCTTCAGTCACAAACTTGGGCAGATCTTCGGCCTTGAAGTCACGGTACCAAGGGGCGTTCATCTTGTCGCGTTGGGGCAGGTTCAGCCAAAGCTGAAAGCCTTCCATCACACCTTCCTCCTGCTGCGGGATTTCAGAATGAATCACACCTTTGCCGGCGGTCATCCACTGCACGCCGCCGTTTTCCAGCAGACCCTCATGGCCAGCACTGTCACGGTGCAACATGCGCCCGGCAATCATGTAGGTCACGGTTTCGAAACCGCGGTGCGGGTGATCGGGGAAGCCGGCAATGTAGTCGTCTGGCTGGTCGCTGCCAAAGGCATCGAGCATCAGGAACGGGTCGAGCCGATGCTGCAGGTTTTGTGTCAGCACGCGGGTCAGTTTGACGCCAGCGCCGTCGGACGTGGCCTGGCCGGCAACCAGCTGCTCGATGGTGCGTGTTACTTCAACGCTGTGCTTGTCGGTGGTGGTGTTCATTTGCAGTTCCTTCTTGATTCGGTGGATTGCGATGGATGAAGTTTATTCACCAACAATGGGTTTGAAAATCGCTTGAAATGGATATCATTGATCCCATGATGGAACAATCGAACGCGGGCATCGACCCCAATGACCTGCTCATTTTTGCCAGCGTGGCCGAGCTGGGCAGCTTTAGCCGCGCAGCGGAACGCATGGGGTTGCCCAAATCCACCGTATCGCGCCGACTGGCCGCACTGGAGCAGCGCCTGGGCGAGCGCCTGCTGCTACGCACCACCCGGCGCCAGTCTTTGACCGAGTTCGGCCTGCAACTGCTGGAGCATGCGCGTCAGGTGGTGTCTGAAGTGGAGGCGGTGACGGCGCTCAGCGAGCGCCGCCAGGCCACGCCGAGCGGGCGCTTGCGGGTTTCCATGCCCAGTGACTTTGCCAACCTGCTGTTGGCCGATACGCTGGCGGCCTTTATTGCGCTTTATCCGGCGATCCAGCTGGAGCTCGATTTGTCACCGCGTCGGGTTGACCTGCTGGGTGAAGGCTTTGATGTCGCCCTGCGCATGGGAAACCTGCCCGACGATGCCTCGCTGGCAGCGCGGCGCCTGGCCGTATTTTCTTTCGGTTTGTACGCTGCCCCCAGCTATCTGGCCGAGCACGGCGAGCCCGCTGACCCGGATGATCTGGTCCGGCATGCGGCCATCAGGATGCTGCAGGCCAATGGGGAGGCGGCCTCCTGGACGTTGGCACAGGGAGAGCAGCGCTGGCAGGGTGTGCCGCCGGGCAGGGCCAGCGCCAATGCGCCTGAGCTGCTGATCAAGCTGGCCTGTGCCGGCGCGGGGATTGCGGCGGTGCCAGACTACTTTGCCGCACCTGACGTTCGCCGGGGCGCGCTGCGGCGGGTGTTGCCTGGCTGGTGCCTGCCCAGCCACCCGGCGTGGGCGGTGTTTCCGGAGCGCAAGCTGATGCCGGTTAAAACACGGGTCTTCATCGACATGCTGCAAACTGCGTTGGCACAAGTGCAGCCTTGATATATCAGCAGTTTTGACAGGCTTGCATCGCACTGTTGACTTCAATGCGCGTCTGCTCGGACAGATACTCCAGAAAAACGCGCGTGCGCTCGGGCAAAAACTTGCGACTGGGAAGCGCCGCATACAGAGGATCGTCCTGGCGTGCCGCATTGAACAAGCGCCATGTGCGCGGACGCAGCCCTGGCGCCTTCAAGCGCAGGACTTCGTGCTGTGGCCAGGTCTTGCGGTGTTGCCGGCGCACCCTTACCCTCGCCTTGGCTGCTCTGGCTTGCGCTCGCAGCATTGAGAACTCCCATTGGATGATTGTTCTATTTTTGGAACTATGTATCTCAGTAAGAGGGGCTTATCAAGAAATATCATCATAAATAGAATAATCAAACTTGCTGACCAAACTCGTGTCGGCACTTCCAACCAAAGAGAACATTGATCATGAAATTACTGCACGTTGACTCCAGCATCCTGGGCACCTATTCCGTTTCCCGCCAACTCAGCGCCGAAATCGTCGCCGAATGGCGCAAGAGCCGTCCCGACACCATGGTCGAGTACCTCGACCTGGCGCTGAATGCCCCCAACCATTTCGGTGCCGATGCCATCGCCATCAAGGGTATCGCCCAGCCCGAGCCCACCGAAGCACAGCGCACGGAGAACGCCTTGTCCGAGCAGCTGGTGAGCCAGTTCCTTGCTTCCGATGTGATCGTCATCGGTGCACCGTTCTACAACTTCTCCATCCCGACCCAGCTCAAGGCCTGGATCGATCGTCTGGCGCAACCGGGTCGCACCTTCACTTACAACGAGAAGGGCCCGGTGGGTCTGGCAACCGGCAAGACCGTGATCGTGGCGTCCACACGCGGTGGTGCCTATTCGACCAGCGAAGGCGGTCAGGCCATGGAACACCAGGAGAGCTACCTCAAGGTGGTTTTTGGCTTCTTCGGCATCACCGACGTGCGCATTGTTCGTGCTGAAGGTTTGGCGATGGGTGATGCACCCAAGGCCGCAGCACTGAGCGCAGCGCGCGTCGACATGGAGCTGGCCACGGTCTAACCCTCACCATCAGAAAGTTACATCGTGCGTCGTCAGTTATTGATTCGTCTGTTCGCAGTTTTCGCCCTGGCAACAAGCAATCTGCTGGCGGTGCCGGTGCGTGCCCAGGATCAGACTGCAGATGCCTTCATCAAGCACCTGTCCTCGGAGATGCTCAACAGCATCAAGACCGACCCTGCAAGTCGGGTTGGCAATGTGCCCGCCATCATCGCGTTGGTGGACGCCAAGCTCATGCCCAACGTGAACTTCAAACGCATGACCTCTTCCGCCGCGGGGCCGACCTGGCGGCAAATGACGCCCGAACAGCAAAAGCGGTTGCAGGAAGAGTTCAAGATCTTGTTGGTACGCACGTATGCCGGTGCTTTGTCCCAGATCGATGATGTGACCATTGCCGTGAAGCCCTTGCGTGCGGCCCCGGATGAGAAGGAACTGGTAGTTCGTACCGAAGTCAAAGGTCGTGGTGACCCGATTCAGTTGGACTACAGGCTGGAGAAAACCCCCGGAGATGGAAGTAGCTGGAAAATTTACAACCTGAACATCATGGGTGTCTGGCTGGTGGAAACCTACCGCAGCCAGTTCGCGCAAGAAATTAACGCCAAGGGTGTTGATGGCTTGATCGCTACCCTGGCAGATCGCAACAAGTCCAATGCGAAAAAGGGTTGACGCCAACCGGTTCGCCTGTGGAAGCAGTTGATTCAACAAGTCACTGTCAGCCATGGGCACGATGCAGGCCCAGCTCGTGGTCGGTTCTAAAGGATCTTTGACACCCAGGTGGCCAGCAGACTGAGCACAATCGTCGTGCTCAGCGGAATGAACCAGTCACGACCGAACAGCCGGAACGAGAAGTCGCCGGGGAGTTTGCCAAAGCCCAGTTTCTGTAGCCAGGGCATGAGCCCGTTGAGCAACAGCAGGGCGAGAAAAACGACGACGAGCCAGCGCAACATGAGGGTCCGTGAAGCAGGCGGGTGGCGGCACACGCGCTACAGCGTGTGCGTGCGGTCACCTTCGGAAAAGCCCAAGGCCTGCCACGGCTCGCCTTTGTAAAAACCGATGACCTTGAACAGCTCGCCCATCTCATGCTCCATGATCAGCTTTTGCGCCCGCACCCGTTCCTGCAAAGTGGCGTCTTCCATCCGGGCGACCAGACCGCAGTTGATCAAGAACCGCGCCTGCGTGCAATAGCCCAGCACGCCCCAATCCTCCATCTGGCAGGCCAGCGCCATGCCGGTGAAATTGACATGCGCGGTGATGTCTTTCAGGCCCACGTCGGCCAGCGGGTCGGTATCGGACTGGTGGCTGCGGTGGCACATCACGGTGCCCATGTGGCGCTGCGCATGGTAGTACTCGTGCTCGGGAAAGCCATAGTCGATGAAAAAAGCCGCGCCGGCGCTCAGCTTGTCGGCCAGCGTTCGGATGAACGACTCGCCCTGGGGATGGATTTCGGTCAGGTAGTCATGCTCGCCGTCAATGGCCAGCGGCGGGCGTAACTCGGTCGGGCGATCCTGCCAGATCAATTCTGAAGCCGCACCGAGTGCCACGCCGCGCTCGTACCAGGCGCCCTTGACCCGGGCCAGCAACTTGACCGGCATGGCATCCAGCACTTCATTGCCGATCACCACGCCTTGCAGGGTGTCGGGCAGTTCATTCACCCATTGCACGGTGTCGCCGAATTTTTCCAGCGTGGCTTGCTGGCGCTCGCGCAGGCTGCCGGACAAATCAACAATGCTGTAGCGCGTCAAAGCTTGCCCCTGCGTTGCCAGTGTCTCCAGCACCTGCAAGGCCAGCGCACCCGAGCCCGCGCCAAACTCCCACACCTCGTGCGTCTGCGTCACCTGCAAGGCCTGCGCCACCTGGGCCGCCAGGGTCTGGCCAAACAGCGGCGTCATCTCGGGCGCGGTGACGAAGTCGCTGCCCGCCACGGTCACGCCCGCTTGTCTGGCATAGGGCAGGGCGCCAAATTTGGCGCTGTCGTTGGCGTAATAGCCCAGACCCGGCGTGTACAGCGCCAGGGCCATGAATTCATCAAAGCCAATCCAGCCGCCGTGGTGAGCGATGGTTTGGCCAATGTGGGCGCCGAGGGCGCTCGTTAAACTGTAGGGTATTGTCATAACACGCTGAATTGTCCCCGAATGTCTGCCCCCTCTTCAACCCGCACGGTCCTGGTTACCGGCGCTGCCAAACGCCTGGGGCGTGAAATCGCGCTCGCGCTGGCCAAAGACGGCTGGCAGGTGGCGGTGCATTATCGGGACTCGCTTGAAGATGCTAGAAAAACAGTAGCTGACTGCGCAGATTTGGCGGGGGCTAGCGCCTTGTTTCGTGCAAATTTGACGAACGAGGCAGCGGTGCGTCATTTGCTGCCGCAGGTGATTGCCCAGTTCGGCCGGGTTGACGCCATCGTCAACAGCGCCTCCACATTCGAGCATGACAGCGCCGCCAGTTTCAGCTTTGCGGCGATGGACAAGCACATGCGCAGCAATGCCGGGGCCGCCATCATTCTGAGCCAGGCGCTGCACGCCCACGTGGTGGGGCGCGACGGCCCGGCCAGCGCGCAGGCCCGCCACCCGCTGGGCGTGGTGGTCAACCTGCTGGACCAGAAGTTGTGGAACCAGAACCCGGATTTTTTCAGCTACACACTGTCCAAAGCCGCACTGGAGGCGGCCAACACCATGCTGGCGCTGGCGCTGGCGCCACACCTGCGTGTGGTCGGCGTGGCACCGGGCCTGACGCTGACCAGCCACTTGCTGAACCACGACAAGTTTGAAGCGCTGCACCAGCTCTCGCCGCTGGGCCGCTCGTCGACGGCGGCAGATGTGGCGGCGACGGTCAAATTTGCCATCGACAACCAGTCCATCACCGGCACCACGCTGCTGGTGGATGGCGGCCAGCACCTGATGAAATTCGAACGCGATTTTTCCATGCTGTGACCCTCGGCACGGCCAACTCTCTCACCCCCAAAATGATGAATTCCCCCACCAGCGGCCACAGCCTGGGTCAGCAGACCCTGACCCTCACCGGCTTGCGTTTTGATGCCAACCTGGGCATTCTGGAAGCTGAAAGAACAGCGCCACAGCCGATTCAGGTCGATGCCGAACTGAGCCTGGGCGCGCAGCCGCTGCTGCCCCATGATGACGAGATCACCCATGTGCTGGACTACCGCAAGGTGCGCAAAATCATCATTGACGAATGCACCGCCGAGCACGTCAACCTGCTCGAAACCCTGATTGGCAAGCTGGCCAACCGCCTGATGCAACTGCCCGGCGTGCTGGGCGTGCGGGTGAAGATTGCCAAGCTGGAGATTTTTGACGACTGTGAAGTGGCGATTCGCATGGAAACCGGACAGTGGTCGTAAGACCTAATAGGAACAAGATGATGAACGCAGTCTGGACAGACAACGATACGCAAGCCGAAGATTTGAGCCCGCAAGCTCGCGTTGCAAGCCAACTGGTCAGGCTGAAGTCTGACCTGCAAGCTTTTGCTGCCGCGACGGCGAGTGCCCCGGCAGCGCGCGAACCCAAAATCGAGCGTGAAACCCACAAGCTTGAAAAGCGCCTGTGCCGCCAGGTCGGCCAGGCCATCATGGACTTCAACATGATTGAAGAGGGCGACCGCGTGATGGTCTGCGTCTCGGGCGGTAAAGACAGCTACGGACTGCTGGACATCTTGCTCAAAATGCAGCAGCGCGCGCCGATCAACTTTGAGATCGTGGCCGTCAACCTGGACCAGAAACAGCCCGGCTTTCCGGCGCACATCCTGCCCGAGTACCTGGCCAAACTCGGCATCGAGTTTCACATTGAAACCCAGGACACCTACAGCATCGTCAAAAAAGTCATCCCCGAGGGCAAAACCATGTGCAGCCTGTGCAGCCGCCTGCGCCGGGGCATTTTGTACCGGGTGGCTGACGAGCTCAAAATCACCAAAATTGCGCTCGGTCACCACCGCGACGACATGCTGCAAACCTTCTTTTTGAACATGTTCTTCGGTGGCAAACTCAAGGGCATGCCGCCCAAACTGGTGAGCGACGACGGCGGCCACATCGTGATCCGTCCGCTGGCCAATGTGGCCGAAAAAGACCTGACGCGCTGGGCCGCGCACCGCCAGTTCCCGATCATCCCGTGCAGCTTGTGCGGCAGCCAGGAAAACCTGCAGCGCCAGCTGATTGGCCAGATGCTGCGGGACTGGGAAAAACAGTACCCTGGGCGCACCGAGACCATGTTCACCGCGCTGCAAAACGTGGTGCCCTCGCACCTGATGGACGCCACGCGCTACGACTTCAAGGGCCTCAAAATCACCGGCGTGCCGGATGCCGATGGTGACCGGGTGTTCGATGAAGAAACGTTCCCGATGGCCAAACTGGCTGGTATGCAGGTGCTGGGTTCGCTTTGCTGAATTCATAAGAAATCAGCCTCTAGCCCTTATGTAACATGCGTATTATGCTATTTTAATGATAGCACGTAGTCATCCCCATAAACGCACTCCAATCGCTCAAAACACCATGCACGCCACCCGCATCATTGCCATTCGCCACGGCGAAACCGCCTGGAATGTCGATACCCGCATCCAGGGGCAGCTCGACATCGAACTCAACGCCAAAGGCCGCTGGCAAGTCCACCGCCTGGCCAAGGCCCTGGCGCGTGAGCCCATCAGTGCCATTTATTCCAGTCATCTGCGGCGCGCCCATGACACCGCACGCGCCATTTCCAGTGCCACCGGCCGCACGTTGCAGACCCACGCCGGCTTGTCCGAACGCGGTTTTGGCGTGTTTGAGGGCAAGACCTTTGCCGAGCTTGAAGCCGTCTGGCCCGAGCAGGCGCTGCGCTGGCGCCAGCGCGATCCGCTGTGGGCGCCCGAAGGAGGCGAGTCGCTGACCGACTTGCGCGAACGCATCACGCGCACCGCCTCCGAATTGGCGGCGCGCCACGTGGGGGAGCAGATTGTGCTGGTCGCGCACGGCGGTGTGATGGACGTGCTGTACCGCGCCGCCACCGGGCAAGAGTTGCAGGCGCCGCGCACCTGGGACCTGGGCAACGCCGCCATCAACCGCCTGCTGTGGACGCCGGGTGGCTTCACGCTGGTGGGCTGGTCCGACACGCGCCATCTGGACGACGATGCGCTCGATGAGACGAGCGCCTGAGGGCGCCGAGCTGCGGCCCCACTGCCATGAGCCGGCGTTCCCACACCTCCATGGCCGGCCGTAGCCCTCGGCTGGTGTTGCTGCTGATCTTGGTGGCAGCTCTTTCGACTGCGACCCGCGTGCTGGACCTGACAACGCTGCACTTTGTCTTCAAACCGCTGACGATGCTGGTAGCTATTACTTTGGTAGCTGCTCGTTCCTATTCGACGGGGGCTGGAGCCCGATTTGATGTCTATCTTATGGCCGCGCTGGCGGCCTCGCTGGCGGGCGATGTGTTTCTGATGTTGCCCGGCAATTACTTCATCCCGGGTCTGGCCTCCTTTCTGGTGGCTCATCTTTTCTACATCGCCTTGTTCCGTCAGGGTGTGCCCTGGTTTCCCAGCCGCCGCGCCTTGGCTGGCACGCTGGGTATCGGTGCCGCCATGTACGCCTGGGTCTGGGGCGCTCTGGCTGATCCGGTGCTGCAAGTCGCCGTGGCGGCCTACGTCAGCGTGATTGCACTGATGGTGGCGCAGGCCATCGGCCGTGCGGCGACGGTGCGTGATGCAGGCGCCAAGGCCGTGGGCTTGGGTGCTTGCGTCTTCATGCTCAGCGACGCGCTGATCGCCGTCAACCGCTTTGTGCAGCCGCTGCCGCTGGTGTCTTTGTGGGTGCTGGCGAGCTACTACACGGCGCAGATTCTGATCGTGCACAACGCCCGGCCGGTTGGTCCAGTTGTTCCGGCGGCTCCCGCTACACTTGCCTGACATAGCCCGCGTCAACGTATTCAGCGACTTCAGCGCCCAGGCAGTGTCTTGTTTGGGGCGCCAACTTTTGGAGAATTTCAGTGCAGCTCGTTTGTCTTGACCTTGAAGGTGTTCTCGTTCCCGAAATCTGGATCGAGTTTGCCAGTCGCACCGGCATCCCGGCGCTCTCGCGCACCACCCGCGACGAACCCGACTACGACAAGCTGATGAAATATCGGCTCGACTTGCTCAAGACCCACAAGCTGGGTCTGCCCGATATTCAAAAGGTGATTTCGGATATGGGGCCGATGGCCGGTGCGCGTGACTTTCTGGACGCGCTGCGGCGCGACTACCAGGTCATCATCCTGTCCGATACTTTTTACGAATTTGCAATGCCTCTGATGGCGCAACTGAACATGCCAGTGCTGTTCTGCCACAAGCTGGAGGCGGACGCTGATGGTTTTTTGGTGAACTACCACCTGCGCATGCCGAACCAGAAGAAAGAAGCGGTGCAGCGCTTTCGGGAGCTGCAATTCAAGGTGATTGCGGCCGGGGACTCCTACAACGACACCGCGATGCTGGCCGCGGCCAACGCCGGCATCCTGTTCCACCCACCGCAAAACGTGATCGACGAGTTCCCCCAGTTTCCGGTCACGCTCAATTACACCGAACTGCGTTCTGAGATCGACAAGGCAGCCAGGCGCTAAGCGCTTCAATCGCTTCCCGTTCTTGGCCCATACTGGCGGCCATGCTGTCAGTATGGGCAATTCATCCATGGCAACTGTTTGCTTCGAATTGTCTCCAGCTCCCTACATGAACAGTCAAGCGCACCATGTAGGCGCAAGCCAGCAAACCCCGTAGAGTTGGCAGCAGGATTGGTTTGGACGCACCCACGGGGCGGGCCAATCAACATGAGAGCGACAAAACATCATGCAGACCGTTCAAACAGGATCGGCCCAAGCCGATTGGCTGCCCGTGGCCGCCCCCATTATTGCTTCGGCTGAACCGGGCGGTTCGGCGTCGGACACTCAGATTTCGCGCCTGGTCGGCCAACTCTACGAGTGCGCCCCAACGGCCGAGCAAGTCCCCTTGCTGGAGCATTTGTTGAGCCCCTTGGGTGCGCTCGCTCGCGTCACCGTGGCCCATGGTGTTTTTGCGGAAAGCGTGTTTCGCAGTGGCTGGCGTGACTTGCAGGTTCGACTGGCGGATGTGCCGAAGGTGCGCATCGACCACGTCATCGACCTGGTCGATTATGTCCAGCAGGTGAGCGTCGAATCTGTCGATGCCTTGGCCGAGAAGATCAAGGCGTGGCCGGTGATCGCCAGTTCGGTGACTTCAGGACTGCTGGTGACCGAACTGATGCAGCGCGCAAAACTCCATCGTCTGGTGCGTGATCGGGACGACTGGGAGTCATGACGCACGCGCCGCATCGCTTGACCTGATGCAGGTCCAAGCTGTTACTTATTTTGCCTACTCTGGCCGCATGGCGCCAAACATATCGCCACCGTTTTGCGCAGCAGGCGGCGTAACGCCCAGGTGTTTGTATGCCGCCAGCGTGGCAATACGCCCGCGCGGCGTGCGCTGCAGGTAACCTTGCTGGATCAGGTAGGGCTCAATCACGTCTTCAATCGTTTCTCGCTCTTCGCCAATGCTGGCGGCAATGTTGTCCAGGCCCACCGGGCCGCCGTCAAAGCGGTGGATCACCGCTTCCAGCAGCTTGCGGTCCATCAGGTCAAAGCCTTGCGGGTCAACGTCGAGCATGACCAGGGCGCGGTGGGCAATGTCGAGCGTGATCTCGCCCGCACCTTTCACATCGGCGTAATCGCGCACCCGGCGCAGCAGGCGGTTGGCAATGCGCGGCGTGCCACGGGAACGCCGGGCAATCTCAAAGCCTCCCTTTTCATCGGTCGGCACCTTCAGCAGGCCGGCACTGCGCCTGACAATGCTCGCCAGTTCTTCGGGGGAGTAGAACTCCAGCCGCGCCACAATGCCAAAACGGTCACGCAGCGGGTTGGTCAGCATGCCGGCGCGGGTGGTGGCGCCGATCAGGGTGAAGGGCTGCAAGTCGAGCTTGATCGAGCGCGCCGCCGGGCCTTCGCCGATCATGATGTCGATCTTGTAGTCTTCCAGCGCGGGGTACAAGATTTCTTCCACCACCGGGCTCAGGCGGTGAATCTCGTCGATGAACAGCACATCATTTTTTTCCAGATTGGTCAGCAGCGCCGCCAGATCCTTCGGTTTTTCCAGCACCGGGCCGCTGGTTTGGCGCAAGTTGACGCCGAGTTCGTGCGCAATGATGTGGCTTAGCGTTGTTTTGCCCAGGCCGGGGGGGCCAAACAACAGCACATGGTCGAGCGCCTCGTCGCGCATCCTGGCGGCACTGATAAATATTTCAAGCTGCTCGCGCACCTTGGCCTGCCCGACATACTCATCGAGCAGCTTGGGCCGCAAGGCGCGCTCCACCGCCTCCTCGTTGGGAGAGGCGGGCGCGCCCGACAGGATGCGTTTGGGCGGCGGGGCGGCAAAGTCGTCGGTTTGAATGCTCACGGCAGGCGGGGGTGCTAAAGGGAGCTTGACTATAGCGCGCAGCGGGGCTCGCAAACGTGCACCGGAGGGGTGAATTTTCCCTCACCACGCGCGCCCGGTGCAGGCGGTCCCTGGGCGGCTGGCACGATGCTGCCTGGCTGGCGTGGGCCGCCCAAAGAACGGCGACAATTGCGCCATGAATACTTCAACCAACTCCAGCGCTTTTGCGCCTCTGAAAAACGACACCTTCCTGCGCGCCTGCCTGCGCCAGGCCACTGACTACACGCCCATCTGGATGATGCGCCAGGCCGGGCGGTTTTTGCCGGAATACCGGGCCACGCGCGCCAAAGCGGGCAGCTTTATGGGTCTGGCCACCAACACCGACTACGCCACCGAAGTCACGCTGCAGCCGGTCGAGCGCTTTCCGATTGATGCTGCCATCTTGTTCAGCGACATCCTCACCGTGCCCGACGCCATGGGCTTGGGCCTGTCGTTTGCCTTGGGCGAAGGCCCCAAATTTGCCCATCCGGTACAGGACGAGGCCGCCGTTGCCAAGCTGGCCGTGCCCGACATGGACAAACTGCGTTATGTGTTTGACGCCGTCACCTCGATTCGCAAGGCCCTCAACGGCAAAGTGCCGTTGATCGGTTTTTCAGGCAGCCCCTGGACGCTGGGCTGCTACATGGTGGAGGGTGCCGGCTCGGACGACTACCGCTTGGTCAAGACCATGCTCTACAGCCGCCCTGACCTGATGCACAGGATTTTGCAAATCAACGCCGACTCGGTGGCGCAGTACCTCAATGCGCAGATCGAAGCGGGCGCCCAGGCCGTGATGATTTTTGACAGCTGGGGCGGTGTGCTGGCCGACGGCGCGTTCCAGGAGTTCAGCCTGGCCTACACGGCCCGGGTGCTGGCGCAGCTCAAGCGTGAACACAACGGGGCGCGTATTCCGCGCATCGTCTTTACCAAAGGCGGCGGCATGTGGCTGAAGGAAATGGGGCTACTTGACTGCGACGTGCTGGGCCTGGACTGGACCGTCAATCTGGCCAAGGCGCGTGCCATTGTGGGCGACAGCAAGGCCTTGCAAGGCAACATGGACCCCAACGTGCTGTTTGCCTCGCCGGCCCAAATTGCCGCCGAAGCGACCAAAGTGCTCGACAGTTTTGGTACGCCCTATGCTGGTGAAGGAACCGGTCCGACGCATATTTTCAACCTGGGACATGGCATCAGCCAGCACACACCGCCGGAGCATGTGGCGGCGCTGGTACAGGCGGTGCATGAGCACTCGCGCAAGATGCGGGCCTGAGGTCGCCTTGAACCGGCCGGTGCCAGGCCTTTTCATCATTTTGACCTGAACGCCTAGCACTTTTTGATCCGAATGGGGGATGTTGCGATTTAACTTATGCACAAAAATTTGTCTTTGTAAAGAGCTACTGCCCTGATCACAAGCAATTTGCTATTAAACAAATAGCGATCACAAGTGATTGATTTATAACGATATTAATTTTTGCTAATTTTGTAAGCAATTTAAACAAAGCCTTGATCTGCAAGGGTTTGAGGGCAATCCAGGCAAACTATCAACAAAGTTATCCACAGAAATTCTGGATGATCATCAAATCGCTTATGAATCAAGGGTTTAAGCCAGCTTTCGCAAGTTCACATCAACAAAATGCCCAAAGTCGGGCGCTGGCATGAGCCATCAGCTTGCAGTTCTGGTTCACACGCCAGTCCACAGTGCCGTCGCCGGGACGCTGAGCTATGTCAGTGAGCTGCCACTTACCGTCGGCAGCCTGGTGCGTGTGCCACTGGGCCAGCGTGAGCTGTTGGGCGTGGTGTGGGACGCGCCACTTGATCCCCCAGCGGCCAGCTTTGATCCGCAGAAACTGCGTCCCATCAGCAGTGCCCTGGAGGGCATTGCGCCGCTGAGCGCCAGTTGGCGCCAGCTGGTGACCTTTGCGGCCCATTATTACCAGCGCTCCGTGGGCGAGGTGGCGCTGGCAGCCTTGCCGCCACAATTGCGCGACCTGAGCACCCAGCAGTGGGGCCGTCGCCTCAAACGTCACGCCAAGGCGGGGGCAGTGGGTGAGCCTGCCCTGGCTGATGCTTCTGAATTGGTAGCGCTTAGTCCAGAGCAGACGGGGGCTATAGCCCAATTTAATATAAATTCAGGGCCGTTTTTGTTGTTCGGCGCCACCGGCAGCGGCAAAACCGAAGTCTATTTGCAGTGCGTCGAGCAGTTGCTCGCGCGCGAGCCCGATGCCCAGGCGATGGTGATGGTGCCCGAGATCAACCTCACGCCGCAGTTGGAGGCGCGTTTCATGGCGCGGTTTGCTCCCATTTATGGTGACAGCGCCGTGGTGTCCATGCACAGCGGCATGACGCCGGCGCAGCGCTTGAAGAGCTGGCTCGCGGCCCACAGCGGTGCCGCCCGCATCGTGCTGGGCACACGCATGGCCATCTTTGCCTCGCTGCCCAAACTCAAGCTGATCATCGTGGACGAGGAGCACGACCCCAGCTACAAGAGCGGGGAGGGCGCCCGCTACTCGGCGCGCGATCTGGCGGTGTACCGGGGCCGACTCGACGGTGCCAAGGTCATGCTGGGCTCGGCGACACCGTCGCTGGAGAGCTGGCACCACAGCCGTCCGGCAGCAGAAGGCGGGCGCTACCTGCGCCTGGTCATGCCCAGTCGCATCGGCAGCATCACCGCGCTGCCCACCGCGCAAGGCGACACAACACGGTTGGTGAACGATGCGACCGCCGCCAACGCTGGCCTGCCCGTGGTGCGCCGGGTGGACATGAATCATCAGCCCAAGCATTGCGTGTTTTCGCCACCTCTGCTTGCCGCCATCGTGGAGCGCATTGCACGCGGCGAACAAAGCATGGTGTTCTTGAACCGGCGCGGCTACGCCCCGGTGCTGCACTGCGCCGACTGCGACTGGAAAAGCGAATGCCCGCATTGCAGCGCCTACCGGGTCTTTCACAAAATCGACCGCACCCTGCGCTGCCACCACTGTGGGTACGCCGAGCGCGTGCCTCGTGCCTGTCCCGCTTGCGGCAACCCCGACATTGCGCCGATGGGCCGCGGCACCGAGCGGCTGGAAGAGCACCTGGCCGAGCTGCTGTTGGACGTGCGTCGCCCCAACTCGGTGTCAGATCAATGGCCCGAGGGCGAACCGGTGCGCATCGTGCGCATCGATGCCGACAGCACCAAACTGAAAGGTGAGCTCCAGGCGCAGCTGGCCCGGGTGCATTCGGGTGAGGTGGACGTGCTGGTCGGCACGCAGATGATTGCCAAAGGGCACGACTTTCGCCGCATCACGCTGGTGGCCGCCATCAACCCCGATAATGCGCTGTTTTCGAGTGACTTCCGGGCGCCGGAGCGCTTGTTCAGCCTGCTGATGCAAGCCGCCGGCCGCGCCGGGCGGGACGCCGACATCAGCGGCCAAAGCGAGATGTGGGTGCAGACCTTCCACCCGCAACATCCGCTGTTTGAGTCCCTGAAACGCCACGATTACCCGGCCTTCGCCGCCGAGCAACTGAAAGAGCGCGAGCAGGCCGGTATGCCCCCGTTCAGTTTTCAGGCGCTGGTGCGGGCCGAGGCGCGCACGCAAGAGGTGGCGCAAGGTTTTTTGAGCGCGGCCAGTGCTGCCGCCACCCAGATGGAACAAGCCGACCAGTTGCTGGCGCACTTGACCCTGTACCCGGCGGTGCCCATGAGCATCCAGCGCGTGGCCAATGTGGAGCGGGCGCAAATGCTGATCGAGAGCCCGTCACGCGCCGCGCTGCAACGCTTTTTGGCGGCCTGGCAGGCGGTGCTGCACGCGACCCGCAAACAGCCCGCGGGACGCGGCTTGCTGCGCTGGGCCATTGACGTGGATCCTTTGGCTATTTGAGCTGTAGCCCGCGTGTTGTATGCTTAATTAGCTACATAAATAGTAGCATCAAAGAACTGCAAGCCCGCTCTTGCATCCTGACTGACACCCGGCTGAACGCTAGATATGGTCAGTCTTGTTGATTTTGCTGGGCGAGTAGGTGAGCACCTCGCTCGACAGCGTGCCCGGTGTGGCGTTCCGGTTGGGTAGAGAGGTGTCGAACTGATTCTTGACCTGCTGCTGCACCTGGACCGCGCTGGCACTGGCAAGCCATAGCGACTTGATATGGTCCATCAACAGTTGGGAAATGGGCACCGGCGGCGGGTCTTCGACTTTTTCAGGCGCTGGCCGGTGAATGGTCCAGTCTTTTTCAGACGTGGCGGCTTCGGAGCCGCGCCGCGCCGGATCAGACACGCTGGTGTAAACCGCCTCGCCGGTGCTGGGCTTGTTGGCCTGATTCACCAGGTTGACCACACTGGGTGTCGGCTCTGCCGGTGTGATGGCCGCATGGGCTGAAGGATTGACGGGCGCCACCGGTATGACTCTGGCCGCCGCCATGGACAACGCTTCAGCGCCAATGGGCCGAAGATTGGGGGTTCGTTCAAGGGGCGGCAGTTGCATTTTTTGTGGGGCGGCAGATCAGGTCTGGGGCTTTCCTCCGTATTCGTAACTTCTTAACGGCAGATTTAGGGGGTTATTTAGGGTTATTTCTGAAAAATTTCATTTATTTTCAAATATTCTGAACATTTGAAGAAGCAAACAGGCCCTGGACTTGATTACACGGTGCCAGTTTGGCCAGGCGCACCCGGCAGGTTTCCCCACCGGTTGGCTGAAAACGCCTTGATGAAGCTTTCCAACTGGTGCGCTGGCAGCTGGTTGATGCCCGCCGCCCCGGCCCGTCCATCGCCGCCGAAACCGCGACAAAACTCCGCCGCCCCGGCCGGGGCAGACATGGGCGCGCGCACGCTGACGATGAAGTCACCCGAGGCCGTGGCCGTCAGCAGGGCATGAGCATGTTGCGGATGCGCTGTCGCGAGCACGTTGCTGAAGCTGCCTGACACACGCCGGCTCCATGGGGCGTCCGGCAGAAGGTAGACGCTGACATGCGCGTCCTGAAAATAGGGTTGCATGGCTTGTGCCTGTCGCAAATCACTTTGCCGCCGGGCGGCAAGCTCTTGGCCAATGCGCTCATGTTCAAGAAAAAGCAAGGGGTCGGCGTAGCGAACCAGTCGTTCATACAGATGCGCCGGTGTGATGTAAACATCTTGCTCGCTGTCGCCATAAGCGTTGTAGTTGATCGACTCGCCCAAGGATTGCAGACGCCTGCGGTCCTCAAAAGACAAGCCCAGCGCCACGGCCAGATCTTCGGCCACGCCGGTCAGATTGTCCCCAAAAGCACCCACCACGGCCCAGGCCCGGAACCGGCCACCGAGACAGTGGTCCATCAGCAGACTTGTGCACGTGTTGCTGGCAACATCGATATGCGCCTGCAGCAGCGGATGCACCGGAATGTCGTCCACCTTGTGATGGTCGAAGTAGCGCACCGATACGCCGGCTTCCAGCAAGCGCATCAGCGCTGGCCGGTTGCGCCGCATGGACAGGTCGCACACCAGCAGTCTGTCGCCCGGCCCGGCCTGGACACGCTCCAGCAGTTCAATGTCGCGTTTCAGCCCGGTGATCAATTGGGCCGGCTGCGGCTCGTGCAAGCGCCACTGCACCACGGCACACAGGCCGTCGGCGTCGCCATTGCATACGTCGATGTGCATCGCCCGGCGCCCCATTTGACTCACGCGCGCAGCACGCATTTCTCGTACAAGCCCAGCATGCGCCCGGTCGGGTCGTACCTGGCCTTGAGCGCCTGATAGTGCGACAGGCCATAGGCTTGCGCAAACTCTTGCGGTGTGAAGTAGCTGTCCGAGTAGAGCGACTTGATGCCGCCCAGCCGCATCACTTCGCGCTCCACCAGCCGGTTGAAGTGGCCCGGCTCGTAGGCGCGCGCAGTTTCGACCACGTCCCAGAATCCGAAGTTCGCATAGAGGCTGTCGGGTGCCAGGGGAAACAGGGTGAATCTTGCATCGGGAGCAGGCCCACGCACGGGGCAGATCCAGATCGGCAGGATGCCGATCTCGCGCAACAGAAAGGCGAGGAAATCGGGCGCGGCAGCCATCGGAATATCGACGTCCTGGATGACGGATTCGGTAAAACGCCCGCGCCAGCGGGCCAGCCGGCGCGTCAGGCCCCAGCGGGCGTTCCAGCGCATGACGCGGGTATAGAAACGAGAATTGAGCCTGGCCCTGCCAAGCAGTCGCCGCACCAGCGGCTGCTGCGCATACAGGTTCTTCGAGCACCAGAACCAGTCGGTGTCCCAGCGCCAGATATAGTCCTGCACCGTCAGGTAATCGACTGGCTTGTCCAGTAGTGAACGGTAGTAGATGTGCTCGAAGCGGTAGTCACTGAGCCAGGGTGCGGCATCAACGAAGCAGGCCCGGTTGATCACCTGCTGCTGCGGCCCGAACACCACGCCATCGACAAAGTCAGCAGTGCCCTGGCAGTGCGCGGCGAGGTTGCTGAAAAATGCGCCCGGCGCATCAGACTGCAAATGTTCCACCTTGACGTACGGCTTGACCGGCAAGGTGCGCAAGCGCAGGCGCAGCGCATAGCCCAGTGTGCCGTAGGAGTTGGGAAAACCGAAGAACAGGTCGCGGTGCTCGTTGTCGGGCGTGCAGTGCAACACCTCGCCGTTGGGCAGCAACACGTCGAGTTCCAGCAGGGTGTCGTGGACCAGACCGTGTTGATGCGAGGTGGCCTCGATGCCGACGCCGGCGGCCGCACCGCCCACGGTGATGGTCTTGAGCTGCGGCACCACCGCCGGCATGAGACCGCGGCGCAGGGTTTGCGCGACCAGTTCCTCGTAGCTCGTCAATCCCTCGACATCGACCCAGCCGCCTGCCGTGTCGATGTCAAGCACGTGGCAGAAGGCGCTCAGGTCCAGTCGGCGCTTGGCGCCCTCGTGGCGGTCCCGAAACAGGTTGGAGCTGCGTTTTCCAAGACCGAGCGGCGCCCCGCTGCCCGCTGTGCCGGATTGCATGGTGGCAAGCAGTTCGGCCCGGCGCCGGGCATGGGCCAAGGCTTCAGGCGTCATACAAGTACGCCCGGCTCATCGGGAAGCTGGCCGGCGTGACGTTGCCCTTGCTGAAGACAATCTGGAACAAATGGGTGTAACCCCCCGGCGAGCGGAACATTTCGGCGCACCCTATCAGGTAGGTCCGCCAGACCCGGTAAAAGCGTTCATCAAAACGCTGCGGGTCAAGTGCCCGGATCGTCTCCCATTGCGCCTCAAAACGCCGGGCCCACTCGTCCAGTGTCAAGGCGTAGTGGCGGCGCAGGTTTTCAATGTCAAGCACCTCGAGCCCGCAGCGCTCCATCTCGACGATCACCTCGGACAAGCCGGGAATCCAGCCGCCGGGAAAGACGTGCTTGCGGATGAAGAGGTCGGTCTCGCGCGGTCCGACATGGCCAATGAAATGCAGCAGGCCCAGCCCGCCGGGCTTCAAGAAGTCGGCGTGTGCCTGGATCACCGCGGCCAATTGGTCACGCCCGGCATGTTCGAGCACGCCGATCGACACCACCTTGTCATACTGGGTATCGGCCGTGCGGAAGTCGGCCTCGTGGACACTGAGCTTGTCGTCCAGGCCACGGCGCGTGATTTCGTTGCGCAACCAGTCAACCTGTTCGGTTGTGGTGTTGATCCCGGTGCCGATCGCGCCCAGCGTTTCCCACGCCCGGAACATGAAGCCGCCAAAGCCGCAGCCGATGTCGACAAAACGCTCGCTGCGCGCGAGCCGGATCTTGCGGCAGACATGGTCGATCTTGCGCTGTTGCGCCTGCTCCAGCGTCTGCGTGCCCTCAGACCAGTAGCCGCAGGTGTACATCATCAGTGGCTCGTCGAGCCAGAGGCGATAAAACGCATCTCCCAAGCCATAGTGAGCACGGGCATTGGCCTTGGCCTGCGCCGGGCTGTGGTTGGAATAGCGCAGCTCATGCAGGCCGTTCTCCATGGTGATCAAGGCCTTGCCGTGCAGATCCAGGCCACTGAGCAGGCCGGCCGCCAGCGCCGCGCCGAAATCGCCTTCGACGTCGACGCTCTGGTCGAAATAAGACTCCAGCAGACCGATTTGCCCGCGTGTGAAGGCCTGCAGCAACGCGGCGTCGGAGCGGAACAGCATCGTGAACGCCGGCTCGCCCGGGCCGGCGCGGTAGCGGCTGCCATCGGGCAGCCCGATCGCAAACGACATCCCGGTTCGGGTCTGCATCGCGTCGACGATGTTCTGCATGGAAAAAAGCACGCGGGGTTCTCCGGTTGGGTGCGCAGGCCCTGATGCCAGCGAACTTGATTTAAGCTGTTTGCTGGCAGCGAGACTTGCGCATAATCAAATCGGCTTGTATCCGCTTGTCCACCTCTTCGGCCAGTTGCCTGAGCGGCGGCGCCAGGGTCACGCAGTAAGGTGCTGTGGCCGGTGTCAATGCACGCAAATGGACAGGAAGTCTGGCCAATTCGGCGTAGGCGTGTTCGCGCACCGCATTGAGCACGGGCATGTTCGCCAACCGCCGTCCTTGCCGCATCACCGGCACCAGCAGCGGCTCGCCCGGCGCGACATCGTCAGTCGTGGTCAGCACGTCGCCCGTCATGAGGCCGTCAGCGCCGTAGCTGCGGTACACCTGCTTGCGCCCGGGCCAGGTGGCTTTACCTTCAGACTGTTTGCGCCGGGCCAGCCCGGCGTATTCCTGCAGCTTGTAGGCGCAGTCCAGATAAGGTTGGTCAGCCGAGGTGTTCATGCGGGTGCCCACGCCAAAGCCGTTGATCGGCGCGCCGGCCGCGACGAGTTCGGCCAGCCTGTATTCATCCAGGTTGCCGCTGGCAAAAATGCTGATGCCGGGCAGACCACCTTCATCCAGAATGCGCCGCACCTGGCGCGCATGCGCCGCCAGGTCACCACTGTCCAGCCGAACCGCTTGAATGGTGATGCCCTCACCCGCCAGCTTTTTGGCCAAAGGCACCAGGCGCCGTGCGGCCGCCTCGGTGTCAAAGGTGTTGATCAGCAGGGTGCACGCCTTTGGGTACGAGCGGGCGAAATGCTCGAACGCATCAACTTCCCCGTCATGGACCTGGATGAATGAGTGAGCCATGGTGCCGTAAAGGGGAATGCCCCAGTTCATGCCTGCCAGCACGGTGGATGTGCCGTCAAAGCCGGCCAGATAGCTGGCGCGGGCTGACAGCAAGCCCGCCTCGGCACCGTGCGCACGACGCAGGCCAAAGTCCACCAGCAATTTGTCCACTGCCCCCAAGCGCACACGCGCCGCCTTGGAGGCCACCATCGTCTGAAACTGCAGCAGGTTGATGATCCTGGTCTCAACCAATTGAGCCTGGGGCAGTGGTGCGACCACGCGCAGAATTGGCTCGTCAGCAAAGAAAACAGTGCCCTCCGGCATCGCCTGCACCTCGCCCGTGAAGCGCAGGTCGCGCAGCGAGTCGACGAAGCGGCGGTGGAAGCGCCCGCACCCTGCCAGCCAATCCAGCTCCGCGGGGGTGAAGTGCAGGTCCTCCAGAAAATCGAGTACCTGTTCCAGCCCCGCCGCCATCAGGAAGTTGCGCCCGGGCGGCAGCTTGCGCACGAAGAATTCGAACACTGCGGTGTCGGCCATGTTTTGGTCAAAGTAGGCCTGCAGCATCGTCAGCTGATAGAGATCGGTGAGCAGGAGACTGGTGCGCTCCGTCATGTTGATAGCACCCTGATTTGTTTCAAGGTCACGGCCATGGCGCCTTTTTCCAGCATTTGGCCCATAGCACGCGCGCCATCACCCGGATGAACATCCACCGCGCGGACCGCGTCTTGCAGCAACACCGTTTGATAGCCCAGTTTCAAGGCGTCACCCACCGTATTGAGCACGCAATAGTCAGTCGCCAGACCGCCAATGAAGAGACGCCTGACCCCGGCTTCGCGCAACAAACGGTCGAGTTCGGTGCCTTCGAATCCTGAATAGGCATCACGGTTCCGGTCGGTGGCCTTGGAGATCACGATGACATCAGCCGGCAGCTTGAGCCCTGGCGCAAGGCTGGCTCCCGCACTGCCTGCCACGCAATGCGGTGGCCAGGGCCCGCCTTGCGGCAGGAAGGAACAATGATCGCTCGGGTGCCAGTCGCGCGTGGCCAGCACCGGCAGTCCTGCCTGCTGGAATGCGGCCAGATAGCCATTGAGCACAGCGATCACCTCATCGCCCCGGGGCACCGCCAGACTGCCGCCGGCGAGGAAATCGGACTGAACGTCAACGATCAGCAGTGCATCACCGGTTTGCAGTGAAATGGGGTGCGTATGACTCGACATGATGCCCCCAATTCAAAGTAATACGATCCACTTTGTAGCGTCACCACTACCCTGCGAAAAGAATATTCGACGCACGGGAACGGTGTATTGAGAATTGTCAGCGTAGAGCACGGTCACTGGCCCACGCCGCGAGTCATGGTGGCAGCCAATAGGGAGCGCAACTGACCCAGCGTCCGGGTGTTGAGCACATCGCCGGTTTCCAGCCAGCCGCGCCTTGCCTGACTGACCCCGAAGCGCAGATTGTCAAATTGCAGATGACTGTGCGCATCCGAGTTGATGCTGACGAGCACGCCCTCACTCTTGGCCATCCGGCAGGCGGCATCGCTCAGGTCGAGCCGGGCCGGATGCGCATTGAGTTCCAGAAAGCAGCCGCGTTCGCGCGCCTTGCGGATCACGCGCGGCAGGTCGATGTCACAGGGTGGCCGTTCGTTAATCAGTCGCCCGCTCGGATGCGCCAGAATGCTGAAACAGCGGTGGTCCATGGCCCGCAGCAGCCGATCAGTCTGCTTCTCGCGCGTCAACCCGAAGCCACTGTGCACAGCGCCCACCACGAGGTCAAGGCGGCCCAGAATCGCATCAGGCAGGTCGAGCGTGCCATCTTCCAGGATGTCAACTTCCACGCCTTTGAGCAGGACGAAGTCACGCAGACCGGCATTGATCTCATCGATGCGGTCGATTTGCCGCGAGAGCCCGTCGGCGTCCAGGCCGTGCACCAAGGCCAGACGCTTCGAATGGTCCGTGATCGCCAGGTACTGCAGACGGTGCGCGCGGGCGGCCTCGGCCATGGCCTTTATAGGGTCGTGACCATCGCTGTCTTTGGTGTGGGCATGCAAGTCGCCACGCAGATCAGAGAGCTGCAGCAGCCGGGGCAGGGCGCCGTTGCGTGCCGCTTCTATCTCGCCACGGTCCTCGCGCAGTTCCGGTTCGATAAAAGGGAGGCCCAAGGCCTTGTACACCGCAGTTTCGGTGTCGCCTGCAATGCGCTGCTTGCCGCGATACAAGCCATATTCGTTGAGTTTGAGGTCTTTGTCCTGTGCCAGTTTGCGCAGCGCAATGTTGTGTGCCTTCGACCCCGTGAAGTAAAGCCACGCCGCACCGAAACTCGCCGGGGCCACGGCGCGCAGGTCCACCTGCACGCCGCTCTTGAGCACGACGCTGCTGCGCGTCACGCCTTGTTCCAACACGCGCTGTACATCTTCATGTGCTGTCAGCCGATCCATGACAGTGCCAGGGTTCTCGGCCGTCACGAGCAAATCGAGGTCGCCTACCGTGTCGCGCCCCCGGCGCAGGCTGCCGGCCGCAACCGCCTTGTGCACGCCTGGCGTGGCGTGCAGATCGGCCAGCAGCGCCTGCGCCACCGGCTCCATATCGGCCCACTTGTAGCGGCGCTCTTGCTGCAACAGGCGGCCGGTGGCCTCCAGAATTTGCCGCTCACTCTTCGCGCCAAAACCATGGACCAACTGGATGCGCCCTTGCTCGGCCGCCTGGCGTAACTGTGCCAGCGTCTCAACGCCAAGCTCCTGGTGCAGCGTGCGCACGCGCTTCGGGCCCAGCCCCGGAATTTTCAGCAACTCGGCAATCACCGGGGGCAGTTCCTTGCGCAGTCGCTCCAGCAGCGCGCAGCTACCGGTGGTGACAACCTCGACAATCTTGCCAGCAAGGTCAGGCCCAATGCCGGGCAGCGCGTCGAGTTCCGCGGGGCGGTCGACCATGGTTCTGACACTGCGGCCCAACTCGCCCAGCATGCGCGCGGCATTGCGGTAGGCGCGCACGCGAAATGGATTGGCGCCTTCGATTTCCAGCAGATCGGCGATCTCCGAGAAAACAGCAACCACGTCGGCATTGGTAATTGGCATGACGCTCACCGATCAAGGTTTTGAGCCGGTCGCAAGCGCACGCAATTTTTCATACAAGTCGCGCTCCGGGGTGCTCAGCTGCTGCGGCACTTGCACCTTGATGCGCAAGAACATGTTGCCACGCGGGCCCTCGCCGAAGGCGGGCAGGCCTTGTTGTTTCAGGCGCAACACCGCATCGGGCTGGGTGCCGGGCGGCACCACCACGCTGACAGAGCCCGTCAGCGTTGGCACCGTCAGGTTCGTACCCAGAACGGCGTCTGTCACGGAGATGGTTGTCTGGCGCAGCAGGTCGGTGCCCACGCGCTCGAAACGCGGATCGGGTTGAGTCCGCACGACCGCGAACAGATCACCGGCGACACCACCGGTATCGGGACTTGGCATGCCTTTGCCGGGAATGCGCAGGCCCAAGCCTTCCTCGGCACCGATGGGAATCTTCACCGTCAACGACTCTTCCTGCTCTACTTCGCCACGCCCGTCGCATTGGGGGCAGGGATGCACATGGGTGAAGCCCTGGCCCCCGCAGGCGGTGCAAGTCGTGATTTGCTGGATGAGAACTTGCTCCTTGTCGTCGCGCCGGCTATGGGTGATGCGCCCGCTGCCGTGGCAAGCCTCGCATTTGGGCGGCGCAGCTCCGCCTGCCTCACCCGTGCCATGGCAGGCCGGGCAAGTGACCGGGCGTTTGAGACGCACTTGCGCCTCGCCCCCGCTCACAATCCGCTCCAGCGGCACAGTGACTTCTACTTCGATGTCGGCACCGCGCGCCGGCCCGGAAGGGCGGCGACGAAAGAAGCTCTCAAACGGGCTGCCCCCGCCGAAACCAAAATTCAAGCCGCCAAAAATATCTTCAAAATCAATACCGCCAAACAAGTCCTCCCGGCTGAAGCCGGCCACGCCGGCAAAGCCGCGGGCATCGTAGTCGGCGCGCTTCTTTGGGTCCGACAAAATGGCATAGGCCTCGGCAATTTCCTTGAACCGTTCCTCGGCACCGGCTTCCTTGTTTCGGTCCGGATGGTATTTCAAGGCAAGGTCGCGAAAAGCATCCTTGATTGCCTTCGCGTCTGCGTCTCGGGCAACACCCAGCACCTCGTAATAGTCACGTTGCGCAGCCACGGCAGTTCAATGGTTCCGGTCCATTTTTTTCTCTTCCGACGGGTGGGCAAACGCTTTGCGCAGGGCGCTGAGTCCAGCCACCCGCGCCGCGACCCGGCGATTGATGCTCTCCATCGGGTATTGACCGTCTGCCCCCGCCTCTCCCGCCGGCACGCCGGTGAGAATCGTCATGGCCTGATCCACATGGTCAACGGCGTAGATGTGGAACTGCCCATTCTCTGCTGCCGCGACCACATCGCGGCGCAGCATCAAGTGCTTGACGTTGGCAGCGGGTATCAACACCCCTTGCTCACCGGTCAATCCGCGCGCCGCGCAAATGTCAAAAAAACCCTCGATTTTTTCGTTGACGGCCCCAATCGCCTGCACCTGGCCTAATTGATTGACCGAACCCGTCACCGCCAGCGACTGCAGCACCGCCGCATTGGCCAGGTTGGACAGCAGCACACACAGTTCGGCCAAGGATGCGCTGTCGCCCTCGACCTGGCCATAGGACTGCTCAAACACCAGGCTGGCAGTCAAAGACAGAGGCTGGTTGCGTGCGTAGCGGGCGGCCAGAAATGAGGAAAGAATCAGCACCCCCTTGGAGTGGATGGCGCCGGAGAGCTTGACTTCGCGCTCGATGTTGATCATTTCCCCCTGACCCAGGCGAGTGGTGGCGGTAATACGGGTCGGCTGGGCAAAGGCAAAGTCCCCCAGTTCGAGCACCGAGAGTCCGTTGATCTGGCTGACCACCGCGCCTTGCGTGTCGATCAACAAGGTGTCGCGCAGAATCGCGTCCTGCAACTGGGTGCGCAGCCGGTCCTGCCGACGAATTTGAGCGTCAATGGCTTGTTGAACGTTGTTTGCCGTTGTCACCGCCAGACCCGCCTCGCGCGCCCAGAAGTCGGCCTCCTGCAGCAAATCCGCAATGCTTCGCATATGGGTGGACAGGCGCTGCGCATCGCCGACCAGCCGCGCGCTGTGCTCAATCACCCGGGCGACGGCGTTGCAATCAAGCGGCAATAACTTTTCCTTGATGCAGAGCGTGGCGATCAAACGGGCATACAGCAGATGCGTCTCGGCATTGCGCTCAATGCGGTCCTCGAAGTCTGCCGCCACCTTGAACAGTTCAGAAAAATCGGGGTCGTACTGCTGCAGCAGGTAATAAAACAGGCGATCGCCAAACAGCACAATCTTGACGTCCAGCGGCATCGGCTCCGGCTCCAGCGACACGGTGCTCACCAGGCTGTACATCTGTCCCAGCGATTCGATGCGGATCTCGCGCGCCTGCAAGGCGCGCTTCAGGGCGTCCCAGGCAAACGGTTGCAGTAGTACTTTGCGCACGTCGAGCAACAAGTAGCCGCCATTGGCGCGGTGCAGCGCACCCGGTTTGATCAGGGTGAAGTCGGTCACCAGCGCGCCCAGTTGGGCAATGTGCTCGACCCGTCCGATCAGGTTGCTGTAGGTCGGGTTGTCCTCGCTCACGATCGGGGCGCCGGCCTGCTTGCCGTTACCGACCAGCACATTCACCTGGTAGCGATGAAAGCTCTTGCGGGTCACGATCGTCAAGCCGGAGAGATTGGCCGATTCCTCCTCATTGCGAAAGTCGTCGGCGTTCTCAATCATGTCTTGCTGCACCCGGTCGAGGTAGGTCCGGATCTCGGGCAGATCGGAGAATCGGGTGCGCAGCTCGTCCATCACATGCGTGACGACCGCGCGCGTGGTTTCGCGGTTGAGTTGCTTGACCTGTTCACCGCGTTCTTTCATCCACTGGGGAATGTGGCTGAGGATTTTCTCCAGTCTTTCCTGCAGTTCAGCAATGACGCGCCTTATTCTGTCTTTCTCCTCTTGGGGCAGCTTTTCGTATTCATCCGGCGCGATCACTTCCTGATTGCGGGTGGGTGCAAACGCAAACCCGCCCGGTGTGCGCAGCAGGACGATTTGCTGCGTGACAGCGTCGTCGCCCAGTTCCTTGAGTGCGCTCTCTTGCCGCTTGGTGAATTCATCCTGGATCGCCTCGGCCTTCGCCCGGTATTCCTCACTCTCAAATAATGCCGGAATGGCGGCGCGCAAATAGTCAACCAATTGCGCCATGTGGTGCTGCAGCTCCGCGCCCTTACCTGATGGCAAGCGGATGGCCTGGGGCTTATGGGGCTGCGAGAAGTTATTGATGTAGCACCAGTCGGACGACTTGGGCTCGGCCTCTGCCTTTTTAGCCAGAAACTGGCCCACCATGCTGCGTTTGCCCACGCCAGCGGGCCCCAAGACAAAGATGTTGTAGCCCTCATGCCGGATGCCCGCGCCAAAGCGCACAGCCTCTGTGGCTCGGGTCTGGCCAATCAACTCGTTTAAGGCCTCCAGTTCAGCCGTGGTCTGGAACCCAAATTGCGCCGGGTCACACGATTGATGCAACTGCCGGGATTCAAGCGCAAGTGGGGGCAAAAGTCCTGGGGGGTTTGTCATTTTTGTTTGTTTTCCCGGTACTCGGCATCCATGACCTTGCCCCGGGGCCCATCGCCGCTGGGGTTGGCCTGCGCGCCTGCGGCCCCGACATGGGGTTGTGGCGTGGGGCCTTGCCAGCGGGTCTCCGCATAAGGCCCCCCTTTTTCGGCCTGCCCCGATTGGGTGTAGAGCGTGGCGCCGGCTTCTTTCAGCACCTTTTTCAGGGCTTCGGCACGGTCCGTGGCCTGTGCAACATCCTTCTTGAGCAGCGCATCTTTGGTCTCTCGCAAGGAGGCTTCGAGCCGCTTCTTCAACTCGTCGGTGAGTTTGTCGGCGAAGTTGGCCAGCAGTTTCTCGGCTTCGTAGCAGGTGCCATCCGCGGCATTGAGCTTTTCCGCATCGTCGCGGCGTTTTTTGTCAGCGTCGGCATAACGTTCGGCATCTTCCACCATGCGCTTCTTCTCACTCTCCGGCAGGCGGGTGGAAGACGTGATGCTGATGGACTGGGACTTGCCGCTGGCCGTATCGCGCGCTGCAACGCTGAGGATGCCGTTGGAGTCGATGTCGAAGGTCACCTCGATCTTGGGCACGCCGCGCGGCGCGGGCGGCAATCCATCCAGTGTGAACTCACCCAGGCTGGTGTTGTCAGAAGCCATGGGCCGCTCGCCCTGGAAGACATGAACCGTCACGTTGGTCTGCATGTCGGCCGCCGTGGTGAACAGCTCGGTGCGCTTGACCGGGATGGGCGTGTTGCGCGCAATCAGCGAGGTGGCTATGCCGCCCAGTGTTTCCACGCCCAGCGTCAGCGGCGTCACGTCCACCAGCACAATGCCGCCGACCTCTCCGGCCAGCACGCCGGCCTGAATGGCGGCACCTGCGGCCACGCATTCCATCGGGTCAACGCCCATCTCGGCCTTGTGGCCAAACATCTCCTCGAAAAAAGTGCGTACCGCGGGCATCCGGGTGGGGCCGCCGACAAACACCACGCGGTCCACCTGCTTGGGGGTAATGCCCGCGTCATGCAGGGCCTGCTCCACCGGGGCGCGGCAGCGATCAATGACCGGACGCACCAGGCGTTCAAGTTCGGTGCGGTTGAGATCGAGCTCCAGGTGACGCGGCTCACCCTGCACCGCGGCCAGATAGGGCAGGCTGACATGGGTGCTGACGCTGGCGGTCAGGTCGATTTTTGCCGCTTCGGCTGCCTCCATCAGGCGCGCGGCGGCCTTGGGGTCAGTGCGCACGTCCACACCGGTTGCCATCTGGAAGCGCTCGGCCAGATGCTCGTAAATGCACTGATTCATGTCGGTGCCGCCGAGCTGGGTGTCACCGCTGGTCGCCTTGACCTCGAACACCCCTTTGCCAAACTCCATGATGGTGACATCGAGCGTGCCGCCACCAAGGTCAATCACCGCAATGCGCAACTCTTCGCTCAGGCGGTCCAGGCCATAGGCCAGTGATGCCGCCGTGGGTTCGTTCACCAGACGAATCACTTCCAGGCCGGCAATGCGGCAGGCGTCCTTAGTGGCTGAACGCTGGTTGTCATCAAAGTAGGCGGGCACGGTGACCACGGCTTTCTGAACTGGCTCGCCCAGAAAGGCCTCGGCATCACGCTTGATTTTCTGCAGCAAGAAGGCGGAGAGCTGTTCGGGGGAGTAGTCGCGCCCCCGCAGCACAATGGTTTCGCGCCTGCCCATCTTGCGCTTGAAGGCCGTGACTGTGCCTTCCGGATTGGCCGTCGCCTGGCGACGGGCCGGCTCGCCGACCAACATCTGGCCATCCGCCGTCAGGGCCACATAGCTGGGAAACGCCTTGCCGCCGATGCTCATGCCCTCGGCGCTGGGGATGATGACCGGTCGACCGCCGCGCAGCACGGCAGCGGCCGAATTGGAAGTCCCGAGGTCAATACCAATGATTGTCATGCCTGCTCCTTGCCCATCTATCTCAACTCATCACGCTGGGTATACCGCGCTAAAGACTTGTGCCAACGCCATAAAGCCGCAGGCCTCACGACACCGACAGTGACCTGGCCTGGTCTTTGCCTTCCTTGGGCAAGCGAACCGTCAACACGCCATTCTTGAAGCTGGCCTGGGCCTTGTCGATGTTCACGTTGCGCGGTAGAGGTATGGCGCGCTGGAATGAACCGTAGGCGCGCTCCATGACGTGGTAAGTGCTGTCACTGGTTTCGCGTTCAAAGCGTTTCTCGCCGCTCAGATAAAGCGTGTTGCCGTCAATGGTGATCTGACAATCGTCCTTGTCCATGCCGGGCAACTCGATCCGCACCAACACATCCTTCGCCGTTTCTTCCAGTTCACCGGCCAGCAGACTCCAGCTTGGAAACACCGCAAGCGCGCTGCCCTGAGTTGGAGCCTCTTCTTTGTGGCGGGTGAATTTGGTGAGAGAGTCGCTGCTGCGGCTGAGCAATTCGCGCCAGCCGTCGGACAGGCTATCCCAAGCGTGACTGATCTCGTGCCCAATTTTTTCACCGGTCTTTTTGAGGGAGTTCAGCATGGTCATCGTTTCAATAGGTTGGATTGAACCAGTCCGCTACCGCGATGGGCCGACGCAATCGAGCGTGATTGATCCAAAAAAAGATCGCTGAAACGGAACGGCTTGACTCTATGACGCTGCGTCACGGGCGGCTTGATATTTCACAACGACGGGGGTCATCCTGAGACCATTCAGCGCCGCGTCCGGCCGCAATCAACCGATCCGCGCAGAGGTCGCCAAGGACTGCAGAACCGCCATGCCTGGTCAAGACTTAGTGCCTGGGACCAATTCCCTGCAAAAAATGATTGTTTGTGTCGGGTTCTTTTACAGTTCAAATATCCGCAACAGCTGTTTTTATCTAACTCGTTGATTTGTAAGCATTTGTTTTATCGGTATGTTTTTTGCTTATGTTCTCTGCAGAGATTTTTCCAAGCGATCGGGGAATCTCGCAACACAATTCAACGTGGAGAATTTAAATGAAAAATAAGTGGATCAGCAAGGTCTTGTCACCGGTCGTCGGGGCCGCTCTCTTGATTGCAAGTGCCGGTGCTGGCGCTGCGCAGATCTACTGGACCGATTGGACCGGTCAGAACACTGTGGCGCAGGGCTTCCAAGGTGTTGGAACGATCACAACAGGCACATCGACGATTCAGGTGACGTACACGAATACGAACGGGATCGGTTTTTTTAACACGGGCGGTGGCACCGATTATTGGACCGGCGGGTCTGGCGCAACCTCGCCCTATACAAGCACGGCCGTGGACAACCGCCCCACCGGATCAGACATCATCGCGCTGAGCAAGGCCGGGACTCAAACCCTGCAGTTCTCACAAACGGTGGCCAATCCTGTCTTTGCGTTTGTCAGTCTCAACGGCAACGGTTATGCCTTCAATCAGGATTTCCAGCTTCTCAGCCTGGGTGGCGTTGATGGCAACGCCTGCGGCTACTGGGGTTGCGGCGGTGCAAGCAAGGTGGTCGTCGATCTTGGCGGTGGAAATTTCGAGTACCAATTGAACAGCAATGGCGTCGGCGGGTCGGAGCCGCATGGCGCACTTCAGTTCACCGGCGCATTCGACACCGTCACCTGGAGAAGCGCCACTAACGAATTCTGGAACGGTTTCACCGTGGGCGTGCAAGGGACGGCCGCGGAGGTTTTCCCCGGGACGAGCGTTCCAGAGCCAGGTTCACTTGCGCTTCTGGGGCTGGGTCTGTTGGGTCTGGCCGCAACACGCAAACGCAGGCAAAGGTAGCTTGCGAGCCAACACGCATGACACATGACCTCGCTTCGGCGAGGTTTTTTATTTCTGCGGCATCCGTGACCGCCCGCTCATGGTCGGCGCCGCTTTGGCGTCAACGCAATTGCCTGGCATCTTCGATCGCTACTGCCGCTGCACCGCGTCAATGCCAAGCACGCAACAGTCGTCAGCGCCGTGTCCGGCCGCAATCAGCTGATCCATACGGGTCGCCACCGACGGCAGCACCGCCATGGGTCGATCACCCGCAGTCTCCAACATGAGCCTCACATCTTTGCGCGCCATCGTCAGCTCAAAACTCGGGCTGTAGTTTCCTTTTGCCATGTTCACGCCACGCCCGGCCACGATGGCATTCAAATCGATAAAACCCAACAGCTTGATGGCGTCTTCGGCGCTGACATCGCTCGCCTGTGCCATCGTCAGTACGTCCGCCATCACCGCCGTCACGCCGATGATCATGGCATTGCCGAACAGTTTGTTCACGGCGGCCACATCCGTGCGCTCACCCATGTACGCCAGCCGACCCGTCATTGTGGCCAGATCAGCTTTGACGCTTTCGAACAGCGCCCTGGGCCCGGCGACCATCATCGTGCCCTGCGCATTGCGCGCCGCGGGCGGGCCCATGAAGACGGGGCAGTGCAGGTACTTCACTCCTTCGGCATGGAGCCGTTCGGCACGCGCCGCAGTGAGTGTCGGTAATGTGGTGGTGTGGTCAATGATGATCGCATCGGGTGAAAGCCCGGCGCGCGCGGCCGCCAGCACCTCTTCAACCACGGCGTCATCCTTGAGCACGATGTGGACGCGCGCCGCATTGCGCACCGCCTCGGCCGGGCTCGCTGCGCCCATCACGCCAAACTGCGCCAGCGCATGAACTTTGTCGGGTGAACGGTTCCACGCGGTGACCGTGTCGCCGCGCTTGGCGGCAGCTTCGGCGAAGGCGCCGCCGAGCAGGCCGGTGCCGAGAAAAGCGATGGTTGACATAGGTGTGATCCTCGAAAAAATGTTTGGAATGTCATCGGGTGCTGACTCAGCCAAACTCAGAGTCGGCGCCACCAGTTGGTTTCAAATAAAGTCCTTGGCCAGTTGCTGCACGTCGACCCGTGCTTTGAGCCGGGCTGCCAGCAAATACATGCCACCGAGCTTGCGATGCAAAAACAAAGTGTCCACCGGTGGTATGTGCCAAAAATCCCGGCCCAACGCCAAGTCCATGCCGGCAGCATGCAGGCGCTGCGCTATATCGGAGCGCCCAAAATCATAAACTCCCGCGAGACGAAACGGCTCCAGCGCGGTGTCAACCATGCCGAGCACCGCCAACTGATGCTTTTCCTGTGTGCCGGCATCAAAGTAGCCCAGTGACAGAGCGGCTTTTTGCATGGCCTGCTGATCGCCCGCCGCAACGGCCATCAGCAGTCGACGGTAGGCCCTGGCCATGGTGTCCTTGTAGGGCCGGGTGGCGCCAAAATCAAGCAAAATCAAGCGCTTGGACTTGGTGTCATAGCGGTAATTGGCAAAATTGGGGTCGGTCTGAACCAGCCGAAACTCAAAAATCTCGCGAAACAAAAGACGAACCAACAGCGCGACGATTCTGTCGCGTTCTTCCTGGGGCGCATCGACCATCGATTCAACGGGAACACCGCCAACGAAGGACATGGCTAAAACACTTGGGGTCGTCAATTCGGAACACAGTTCGGGCACCAGAAACTCTGGCGCATCAGCCAGCAAACTGGCGTAACGCTGCAAATAGCCACCCTCGCGCAGGTAATCGGCTTCCTCGCGCAGTTGGCGCTTCGCCTGGGTGAGCAGCGGTTTGATGTTCAGCGTTTTAGGCAGCAAACCTGACATGCGCAGCAAAGAGGCCACATTGTTCACGTCGCTGTCGATACTCTCCCTGACCCCCGGGTATTGGATTTTGATGGCCAAGTCCTGACCGTTTTTGGTCTTGGCCCGGTGGACCTGGCCGATGGATGCCGCGGCGATGGGGGTGAAGGAGAATTGGTCAAATTGCCGCTGCCAGTGCACGCCCCAGTTGGCATCCAGCACGCCCTGCACCTGCTTTTTGGGCATGGCCTGCGCGTCCGAGCGCAAGCGCGCCAGAATGGCGGCCAACTCCGGTGGCAACATGTCACCGGCGTCCATGGAGATCATTTGCCCCACCTTCATGGCGGCACCCCGCAGCTGGGCAAGTTGCTGTGTCACCCGGCGGGCATTGGCGGGCGTGAGCAGCAGGTCGCTGATGCGCGGACGTTTGCCCTGAGCCAACTGGCGCGCGCCCTCCATCAACATGCCGCCTGCGACCCCTGTGGCCATGCTCCCCAGACGTGCCAGCCGGGACAAGCGTCCACGGGGGACCGGTGCGCTCAACGATTTATTTGAATTGGGCAAAACTCTGGGTACCAGGTTGAAGTTCAGCAATCATTTTGTCACCCCGGCGGCAAGGTCTTCGCTGAGTCGCCACAATCTCCACACTCCTTGAAAGCAAGCACGCCGCTTGATGCCCATGACCAACAACCACCGCTTTGTGAAATCGACCCAATGGATGCGCCCTGTCATCCGATGGTCTACCCGCTTTTCTTTGAACTCGCCGCGCTGGTTGCCCGCCTTTGTGCGTCACGCGCCCTTGCGCTTGTCGTCTTTCATCCTGCGCTGCTATCACCTGGCATTGCGTTAACCAAGGGGATGCCCGCGTTGGCCGCTCTTGGGGTATTGGGCTTCCATGACCTCCATCAGCCGGGCCATGGCACCACCTGTTCCAACTTCTCCAATAGCAAGAGTAGTTGTCATCGGTGGCAATAGCCACGCACCAAATACAAGCAGCTGCGCACCAATTCAACCAATAGTGACTACTAACTGGCGCGGGTTGAATCCCTTACCAATGCATTTTCAAACTTCCAATCAAAAAAACGATGGCATGTGTTTTGCTTATCCATAATTGCAAGAAAAGCGATTTGTGCAACGGTGCACAAATGCTCTAGCGTAGGAGCACTAGGGTTCCGGTTGCCGAATGTTGAATTCGCGCGATGTCTGGTCCGAGAGTGCTCCGGCCTCGCAAGAGGCTCCACGGAGGGATAAAAGCCCGGGAGAACGATGTACAGATCGTCTCTTCCTGCGCCCTTTATTTACTTCAGGAGCTTCGTCATGCGTTCGTCAAGTTTTTCTCCCACCACCGCCACCTCGTCCCTGCTGAGCCGCTTGTTCAAGCCCGCCTTGGTCTTGGCCGTGTCCCTGGCTGCTGCCTCAAGTTTTGCAGCCGGCCCCACCACCATGAAGATTGGTACGGTGGTCTGGATCGGTTACGGTCCCTTCTATGTGGCCGAAGCGCTGGACTTGTACAAAAAATACAATCTCAAAGTGTCCTTGCAGGTCTTTAACGACCCGGCCTTGATCCCCTCCGCCATCGCTTCAGGTGCCATTGATGGTGGTCATTTGACCTATGACCAGGTGGTGGGCCAGGTGGCCGGTGGCAACGCGCAAAAAGTGGTGATGCCCATCGACTACTCCAACGGCGGTGATGCCATCGTGGCCGACAGCAGCATCAAGACCGTGAAGGATTTCAAGGGCAAGAAGATCGGCTTCAACCCCTTGTCGCCGTCCGACTTTTTGTTGTCTTACGCGCTCAAAACCAATGGCATGAGTGACAAAGACATTGTTCCCGTCAGCATGACCCCTGAAGCAGTGCCTGCCGCCATGGCCTCTGGCCAGATGCCCATAGGTGTGACTTACGAACCCAGCCTGTCGCAAATTTTGGGGCAGGGCGGCGGCAAAAAATTCAAGGTGGTGTTTTCGTCCAAGAACGCCCCTGGTCTGATTGCCGACGTGATGGTGTTTGACGACAAGGTCATCAAGGCCAAGCCGACCGAGATCAGCGGCATCATCAAAGCCTACCTGGATGGCCTGGCCTATATGAAAGCCAAACCCGATGAGTCCGCGAAGATCATTGGCAAGTTCATGGGCGTGAGCGCCAAAGAGGTGAAGGAACAACTCTCCGGCGTGCACAACATCGCGCTGGCCGAGATGCCCAAAGCCTTTGTGAAGGCCAAGGAAACCACCTCCTACTATGCCAGCGGCGAGATCATTGGCGAATTGCTCAAAGCCAAGGGCCAGATTAAAACCATCCCAGCCGCAGAAGCCACGTTTGACGCGCAATTCGTCACAGCGCTGGCTAAGAAGTAGTGTTTGTTTGACTCGTTGCAGAAGTGGCGGGCCGGTTCCGTCGCGTTCTGCAAGCCCTGTCTCTTGACTTAAGAGGTGTTTGATGGCGCAGATTTTTCACTACCCTGATGGCCGCTGGCCTAACGTGTTCGCGCTCGGCTTTACCTTGTTTGGCTTCGGCACCGGCATGGCCCTGCTGGGTTCACCGTCTTGGACGCTCAACGCATTAGGTTTCTTTCTGGTAGCCCAAACCCTGGTTTGGTCGGCCTATTTCATTCATGAGTTTGCCCACAAAGCCATCTTCATGACCGCCAACGCCAACGAGCGTTGGGGCACGCTGATGAGTTGGATCAACGGCAGTTGCTACGCCAGTTTTGCCGACATGCGGCGCAAACACATGCGCCACCATGTGGAGCGGGCCGATGTGATCACGTTTGACGTGCGCGGCTTTTTGCTGCGCGCGCCGGCCTGGTTTCGCAACGCCGTGCTGGCGCTGGAGTGGGCGTACTTTCCGGCGGTGGAGTTCTTGATGCGGGTCTTTGTGCTGGCACTGCCGTTTCAGGACGAGCGCAAGCGGTCGGCCAGAGGCCGTATTCTGGGCATTGCCGTCATCCGCCTGAGTGCCTTTGCCCTGCTGGGCTGGTGGTCGCTCAAGGCCTTGCTGCTGTACTTTTTGGCTTACCTGGTGTTTGTCACGGTGCTGCGTTTTGCCGATTGTTTTCAGCACACCTACGATGCCTATCCGATCCTGAACGACCAGCCCATTCCGGCTGACAAGGTGCGTGACCGCGCTTACGAACAGGCCAACACCTACAGCAACGTGGTGGGGCTGAACCACCCGTGGCTCAACCTGCTGTGGCTCAACTTTGGCTACCACAACGCGCACCATGAGCGTCCCGCCGCCCCCTGGCACCGCCTGCCCGCATTCCACCGTGAGCTGTACCCGCAGGACTACGCCCAGGTGACCCCGGTGCGTGAGCTGTTGCGCAGTTTTCATGTGAACCGTGTCAAGCGCGTGCTGGCCAGCGACTACGGCCAGGTGCTGCCACCCGGCACGCCAGGCCGGGCCAATGACTTTCTGGGCGCGGTGGGCGTGTCCTTTTTAACGGCGGTTTAAGGTGAAACCCAACTACGCCTTGCAGGGCAAGACCGTGCTAATCACCGGCGCAGCCGGTGGCATTGGCCAGGGGCTGGCACAGGCGTTTGCCGCACAAGGTGTGCGCCTGATGCTGCTGGATCGGCAAGCGGCTTCGCTGCAAACTTTGGCCGAAACGCTGGCCGAGCAAACCGAGGTGCACACCGCCGTCTGTGACCTGGGTGACGATGCCCAAGTGGCCGACTTGGCCGGGCGCTTGCAAGCGTTATGGGGCCGGGTGGACGTGCTGGTCAACAACGCCGGGGTGGAATACCCCACACCCATCAACAGCCGCGCCCCCGATGCCATGGCACGCTGGGCCAGCCTGCTGGACAACAACGTGGTCAGCATGGTGCGCTTGACCCGTGCGCTGCTGCCGCTGATGCAACCAGGTGCCAGCGTCATCAACCAGTCGTCCATCTGGGGCAAGACCGGCGTGCCCGATTTCTCGGCCTACGTGGCGAGCAAACACGCCGTCATTGGCCTGACACGTTCGCTGGCGTTTGAGCTGGGCGGGCGTGGCATTCGCGTCAATGCGGTGTGCCCAGGCTGGATTCGCACCGAGGCCGCCATGCGTTCGCTGGCCTGCATGGCGCAGCAGCAGGGCCGCAGCGAGCAGGAGGTGGAGCGCGAATTACTCGCCCGGCAAGCCTTGCCCGGCATGCTCACCCCACAGGACCTGGCGGGCATCTTTCTCTTTTTGGCCAGTGCCGATGCGGCAGCCTTGACCGGGCAGGCCATGGTGGTCAGCAACGGCGAGGTGATGAGCTGATGGCCGCCGCCGCATTGTCGCTATCGCTGTCGCTGGCTGGCCGCACGGCACTCGTCACCGGGGCTGCCACCGGCATTGGCCGGGCCATCGCGCTGGTCTTTGCACAGGCTGGTGCGGCGGTGGTGCTCAACCACCTGGGCCGTAGCGAGCAGGCTGGTGCGCTGGTGCAGGAGATTCACAGCCTGGGTGGCCAGGCCTGGGCCTTGGAGGCCGATGTCAGCCAGTCTGCCGACGTGAGCCGTCTGGCCGCGCAGGTGCAGCAGGCCTGCGGTGGGCTGGATGTGTTGGTCAACAACGCCGGCATCCTCCAGGAAAAACCGTTTTTGCAGACCACCGAAGCCGACTGGGACCAGATGCTGGGCGTGGACCTGAAGTCGGTGTTTTTAACCTCACGCGCCTTTTTGCCTGCCATGCTGGCACGCCAGGGCGGTGTCATCATCAACATCGCCTCTGACCTGGCGCTGCTGGGGCGGGCGCAGTTTGCACCGTATTGCGCGGCCAAGGCTGGGGTGATTGGCCTGACACGTTCGCTGGCGCGTGAATTTGCGCCGCAGATTCGCATCAACGCCATTGCGCCGGGGCCGGTGGCCACCGCCATGGTGTCTCTGGAGGCCATGAGCCAGAGCGCCATCGACAAGGAGCTGGACATTCCCCAGCACCGCCTGGCCGAGCCACAAGAGATTGCCGCCACCGCACTGTTTCTGGCCTCTGACTTGTCACGTTTTTATTGCGGCCAGGTGCTCGGGCCCAATGGCGGCTCGGTGATGCCATGAGCACCCCGCTCACCCGCTCCACGGCGCTGCCTTTGCTGGTGCTGCTGTTTTCCTCGTCGCTGTGGGGTTTGTCCTGGTGGCCTTTGAAGCAGTTCGTCAGCGTGGGCCTGGGCGGGCCGGTGTTGTCGATGTTGGTGTACGGCCCGGTGGGCTTGGTGCTGGCGTTTTATCTGTGGCGCGAACGCTCTGCCTGGCGACCACAAGCAGGGCTGGTACTGGCCCTGGCGCTGGTGGGCGGCTGGGCCAACACCTCGTTTGTCAATGCGCTGATGGCAGGTGACGTGGTGCGTGTCATGTTTTTGTTTTACCTCTCGCCGGTCTGGTCGGTGCTGGGCGGCTGGCTGTTTTTGGGGGAGCGGGTGGATCTGCGGCGCAAGCTGGCGGTGGGGGTGGCGCTGGCCGGGCTCTGGTTGGTGCTGGGCGGCGCACGGGCCTTGGCCACGCCCTTGAGTGTGGCCGACGTGCTGGCGCTCACGGCGGGGCTGGCGTTTGCGGGCAACAACATCCTTGCGCGTGCCGGCCAATTGATTCCGATTCGCTCCAAAACAGCGGCTGTGTTTCTGGGTTGCGGCCTGCTCTCGGGTCTGTGGGTGCTGGGCTTGGGTACACCGGTGCCTGCTGTGACGCTGACGGTGTCATTGGCCGTTTTGGCCTACGGCTTTGGCTGGATGCTGCTGGCCACCGCTACCTGGCAATTTGGCGTGACACACATGGAAAGTGGTCGCGCGGGCGTGGTGATGCTGGCCGAGCTGCTGGTGGCGGTGCTCAGCGCCACCTGGTGGGGTGGCGAGCACTTGTCCACTCTGGAATGGATCGGCGGCGCACTGATTGGCTGCGCCGCACTGATTGAGGCCACCGACACCGGCGTAGCGCCAACCCCTGTCAACGTTTTGAAGAAGGAAACCCCATGAGCACCGTCTGGATGAATCAACTCTCGTGGCTGGACTACCAGCGCCGCATCACCACCGACCAGCCGCCGGTGCTGCTGCCGGTGGGCGCGCTGGAGCAGCACGGGCCGCATTTGCCGCTGGGCACCGATGGCCTGCTGTCGGCCTCGGTGGCGGCAGATACGGCAGCCCGTGTCGGCGGCCTGGTGGCCCCCACGCTGTCTTATGGCTACAAGTCCCAGCCCAAGTGTGGCGGCGGCCAGCATTTTTGCGGCACCACCAGTGTCGATGCGGCCACGTTGATTGGCTCGGTGCGTGATGCCGTGCGCGAATTTGCCCGCCACGGCGTCACCCAACTGGTGGTGGTCAACGGCCACTACGAGAACCAATGGTTTTTGATCGAAGGCATTGACCTGGGGCTGCGCGATGCGGGCCCCAACACCCAACTCGAAGTCATGCGGCTCGAATACTGGGACTTCATGACCCCGGCCACGCTGGCCGATGTGTTCCCGGATGGCTTCCCCGGCTTTGCGCTGGAGCATGCGGCCGTGCTTGAAACGTCGATGATGCTGCACTACCACCCCTCACTGGTGCGGCTGGACCTGATCCCCGACGATGGCCCGGCCGACTTCCCGCCGTATGACATGTACCCCGCGCGCACCGACTGGGTGCCGCCTTCCGGCGTGTTGTCTTCGGCACGCGGTTCAAGCGCGGACAAGGGTCGTTTGCTGGCGCAGGAAGTCGCTGCGCGTATGGCCCAGGCGATTAAAAGCGGGTTTCGCCAAGTGAGGTTCTCATGACGCAAGTGACAAAAATGTGGCCCTTGCTGACGGCCACCCACCGCTACGACAAGTCCATCTCCACCTTCAACCGGGGCCGGGGTCAGCAGATTGAAGCGCCCATATTGGCCTACCTGATTGAAACCGCGAATGGCCGCATTTTGTACGACGTGGGTTGCGACCACGCCAAGATCCATGACCCGCAAGCCCGGGCCCGCTACTACAACCCGGATGTGTTTGAGTTCGGTGCGCCCGAGATGCTCGAAGAGCAGCGCATTCCCCGACACTTGTCGCGTTTGGGCCTCACACCTGCCGATGTGGATGTGATCTTTATCGGCCACCTGCATTTTGACCACGCCGGTGGTTTGAAAGAGCTCAAACGCTGCGGCTGCGGAGCCGAGATTCATGTGCAGGAAGACGAGGTCACGGCTGCCCGCAGTGGTGCCGACCCCGCTGTTTTTGCCGACGAGCTGCTGGACGACGCCGGCGCGCCGCTGCAGTTTTGCCTGAAACACGGTGAGTACAGCGTGCTGCCCGGTGTGCAGGCGGTGGCCACACCGGGGCACACGCTGGGGCACATGTCGATGCTGATTGAACTGCCCAAAGGCCCGCCCGTTTTACTGGCCGGCGATGCCGCCGACCTGCAGGAGAACCTGGATGACGAAGTGGCCCCCGGCACCTTGTGGCAGGGGCGTGAAGCGCAGGCGGTGCAGAGCATCCGCAAACTCAAGGCCCTTGCCGCCGAGACCGGTGCGCAGATTTGGCCCAACCACGACATGGCCTTTTACCGCAGCCTGCCCCCGTTTCCAAAGGCCTGCGAATGAACCCCGTGCCCGAGCACTACCGCGGTGTCTGGGTGCGCAAGCTGCTGGAGACACCGCAGCAGCGGGACGAGAGCACCTTTGTGCGCTGGCTGCAGACCAGTGTGTGGCATGCGGATGTGCGAATTCCGGCAAGTTCACCGGCGGCCGCTGCGCAGCTTCGGCTGGCCAGCCAGCAAGGGTTTTGCGGTGTGACCCAGGTGGAGCCACAAGCCCAGGGCGAGCTGTGCAGCTGGCACCGCCGCAGTGATTACCAGCCGCCCCGCGCCGATGGGGACGTGGGGGTGATGGTGTTTGAAAACCCTGAGCGTGTCATCGAGACCGGCGTTCATGCGCCGTATCTGGAGGTGTGGGAGCGGTTGCCGCAGTCCACCGGTCGCTTCATCGCGCTGGCCGGGCTGGACGAGGCGGGCGGCGACACCCAGGAACGCTATTTGGTGGCCGGCCGCTACGCCATGCACGTTCGGCCCCGGCGCATGGCCTGGCCGTCGGGCACTCAAGCCGGGCAGACGTTGGGCGATGTGCTGCTTCTTCATCCCGCCATTGCACAGGATTTGCTGGACTTTGAAATCTCGTTTGGCACGCTGGAGGATGGTCAGTGGACCGTTGAGCAATCAACCTTGCCCGCGCTGCAAGGCGCCAGCTTTCCTTTCGCCGTGCGCCAGCTCAACGACACCCAAGCCAGCATTGACAGCCCTGCGGGCGCAGCGCGTTGGCAGATTCTGGAGTGGAGCTGCACTGAGTGCTGCCTGTGATGTGCGCGGCCATCAGGCCGACATCGCTATGAAATTTATAGCTTATGGCCCAGGTATTTATTGGGCTAGAGGCACATTTGGCATGTAATTGTCTCCGCACTGAGGAGACAATCAAGTTGCATTTGCCAACATGGCCTGTGGCCGCCGTCCCATCTGCTCATGCAGCTGTAAAAGCTATAGTGCATTGGATGTTGCCCAATCCACGACGTGAAGACCGACCATGAACATGCACCCCGCTTTCCCCATCCGCTACGTCAACCCGGTGTTTCGCCCACCCAGCGAAGCGCAGTCGCTGATCCTGCCGGTGACCAACGGCTGCTCGTGGAACAAGTGCACTTACTGCGAGATGTACACCGCGCCGCAAAAGAAGTTTCAGGTGCGCGACGAAGCCGAGACGCTGGCGAGCATCCGCAGCTGTGGCGAACAGTCCGCAACCGACGTGCAGCGCGTCTTTCTGGGCGATGGTGATGCCATGGTGCTGTCCACCCGCCGGCTCATGACCTTGCTGGCCGCCATCAAAGACCATTTGCCCAAAGTCAGGCGCATTTCCAGCTACTGCCTGCCGCGCAACCTGCGCAACAAAACCGTGGCGGAGCTGCAGGAACTGCGCGAGGCGGGCCTGTCGCTGGTTTACGTCGGCGCCGAGTCGGGTGACGACGAGGTGTTGCAGAAGGTCAGCAAGGGCGAAACCTTGGAGTCCACCCGCGAGGCCCTGGACAAGTTGGGCGCAGCGGGCATCAGCCGCTCGGTGATGCTGCTCAACGGCCTCGGTGGTCGCCAGTTGTCACAGCAGCATGCCGCCAACTCGGCGCGCCTGGTCAATCTGACCCAGCCGGAATTCCTGGCCACCCTGGTGGTCAGCTTTCCCCAGGGCGAGGAGAGATTTCGCCAGACTTTTGCGTCTTGGGAGCCACTCAATCAGCAGGAATTGTTTGCCGAGATGGCGCAGTTTCTGCAAGCCCTGGAGCTCAAACGCACCGTGTTTCGTAGCGACCATGCCTCGAACTGGCTGGTTCTCAAAGGCATTCTGGGTGCGGAAAAAGAGCGACTGTTATCGGAAGTAAAAAACGCCATGAGCCGCCCGGAGTCGGCCCGGCTGCGCGCGGATTGGCAGCGGGGTCTGTAGGCCAATTGACTGTTCACCGCTGTGTTGGCGCAAGCTCTGGCCGCCTCACTGCTGCACCTGCGCGTTAAAGAAGGGCCTGCATCATCCCGCCGTGCGTGCCGCCGACGCACTGCGACCGTGCCAAGTTACCAATTTGGTGCAGGCCCGCACATAAATACCTTGTTTCAAGCTGGCATCCAAGTTGCTTAGTTAAATCCAAGAGAGGGCGATGTGCATGGCATGCCGCTTGACTTGCTAGACCGCTAGGGTTCCGAGCGCGACATGTTGTGGCGCTGTCTGGTCCGAGAGCTGTCGGCCGCGATCGTTGCGGCTCCACGGAGGGACAAAAGCCCGGGAGGAGATGGTGTGTTGCACCGTCCTCTCTTGCTTTGTTTCTTCAACCACTGGAGCCCGCATGTCAGACACCTCTTCGCACCCGGCCCGCCCAGGCATCTGGCGCATCGGCGGCCAGTTGTCGCGTAGCCAATATTGGATGTTCGCGCTACTGGGCTTGCTCATTCCTTTTTCCGCCTGGGCCATGCTGTCCGCGTCGGGCTGGGTCGATCCGATCTTCATGCCGGGCCCCTGGAGCGTACTGACCCGCTTGATGAGCTGGCTGGTGGCAGATGACTTGACCGGTGATGCGCTCATCAGCATCTACCGCGTTGCCGCCGGCTTTGCGCTGTCTGCCGCGCTGGCCCTGCCATTGGGCTTGTTGATTGGCGCGTTTCGCCCGGTCGAAGCGCTGCTGGAGCCCCTGACCGATTTCATCCGCTACATGCCAGCCGTTGCCTTCATCCCCCTGGTGATGTTGTGGCTGGGCATTGGTGAGAGCGCCAAAATTTCCATCATCTTCATCGGCACTTTTTTCCAGATGGTGCTGATGGTGGCTGACAACGTGCGGCTGGTGCCCCTGGCGCAAATCGAAGCGGCGCTGACCATGGGCGCCACGCGTTTCGAAATGATTCGCCTGGTGCTGGCCCAATCGGCCCGCCCCGCCATGCTGGATACCTTGCGCATCACCATGGGCTGGGCCTGGACCTATCTGGTGGTGGCCGAGCTGGTGGCGGCCAACTCCGGCCTGGGTTACGCCATTCTGAAGGCCCAGCGCTACCTCAAGACCGACACCATCTTCGGCGGAATCATCCTGATTGGCGTGATCGGCCTGGTCATGGATCAGGGCTTTCGCTGGCTGCACCGGCGCTTGTACCCCTGGGCCCACACAAGAGGATAAACATCATGTCCAAAGTCATCATCAACCAAGTCGGCAAGGTGTTTGAGCGCGCGGCCAGTCCGGTGCCGGCCCTTGAAAACGTCAACCTCAGCATTGAGGACAACGAGTTCATCACCCTGGTGGGCGCCTCGGGCTGTGGCAAGTCCACGCTGCTGCGCATCCTGGCCGGGCTGGAGTACCGCACCAGCGGTGAGGTGCTCTGCGATGGGCGCAATATCTCAACCCCCGGTGCCGACCGCGCCATGGTGTTCCAGCACTACAGCCTGTACCCCTGGCTGACGGTGATGGAGAACATCAAGTTCAGCCGCCAGCTCAAGGTCAACCGCGAAAACCTCAGCTCATCCGACGTGGAAGCCGCCTCGGGCCGCGCCGATGCCTTGCTGAATCTGATCGGCCTGCGCAAGGTGAGAGACGCGTACCCGAATCAGCTCTCGGGCGGTATGCAGCAACGCGTGGCGATTGCGCGGGCGCTGATGGGGCGGCCCTCGATCCTGTTGATGGACGAGCCCTTTGGCGCGCTCGATTCGCAAACGCGCGAGGTCATGCATGACCTGATCCTGCACATTCACCGCATTGAAAAAACAACCATTGTTTTCGTGACGCACGACGTGGAAGAAGCCGTTTACCTGGGCCAGCGCGTGGTGCTGATGCAGCCGCGCCCCGGGCGTATCCACAGCATTTTTCCGGTGCCGCTGCCCGCGCAGCGCACCCAGGACATGAAGCACGGCGAAGCCTTTCGAGCCCTGCGCGCCGAGATTCTGGCCCGCATCCGCGAGAGCACCGGCATCACCACCGACCTGGACATGCTGGAGCAGCTCAACCTGCAAAGCGCCGTCGTTTGAACGTCCGGCCACCTACTTTTAACCTAACCCTCAGCGAGAACACCATGTCCATGACCTTCGCCAATTTACCCGCACTGGCCCGAGCCGCCGTGCCTGAGTCCTCAGCCAGCTTTACATCAGACCTGGTGTTGTGGGAAGAGTCCCTGCCCGGGGGCTGTCACTGGTCTGGCGTGCTGCGCCGCGGCAACACCTTGCGCCTCACGGACCTGAACGGCACGGCCAACGTGTCAGCGCTGTTCTTCAATCAGGAAGAAAAAACCGAGCGATACAACATGCCCGACACGCTCAAGGCGCAGCACACGGCTTACCTGACCCGGGGACATGTTTGCTACTCGGACATGGGGCGGGTGCTGTGCTCCATCCCCGAAGACAGCTGCGGCTGGCATGACACGTTCTCAGGCGTGCTCGATGCCGCTGGATTGGAAAAAAAATACGGGCAAGCCCGTTACCAGACGCACCGCAACAGCATGTACCGCAGCGGTTTGGACGGTTTGGTGGTCGAGCTCAACAAATGGGGTTTGGGCCGCCGGGATATGAATGGCAACGTCAATTTTTTCAGCAAGGTGGCGGCAGATGCCGATGGCAAGCTGCAGTTCGACACCGCCCACCGGCAGCCGCAGCAGCATGTGGATTTGCGTTTTGAGATGAATGTGCTGGTGCTGTTGTCCGCCGCGCCGCATCCGCTGGACCCCGCCCCCGACTACGCGCCGGGGGCCGTCAAGCTCACCGCCTGGCGCTCCGGCACCGCCGGTGCGAACGACGTGTGCCGTTTGTTGTGCCCGGAAAACGACCGGGGCTTCATCAACACCGAGCGCTGGTTTCTGTAAACGCGTGCACCACCCCCCACCACACCCGCCTGACCCCATCACCCCAAGGAAAACCACCATGTCTGCCACTCTTGAAATCAGCGCGCTTGACCCGGCGCATGCCATTTTGGACACCATTGTCCCGGCCGGCGAGCCGTGGCTGCAAAAGCTCACCAAAGGCCAAATTTTTCGCATTGTTGATCTGGAAGGCAACCAGGCGGTTGACACTCTGTTCTACAACGCCGATGACTGTGAAGAACACTACAGCCTGACCCACACCATCCAGGCCCAGGGGGCTTTGTACCTGAGCCTGGGCTCGGTGCTGATGTCCAGCGAAGGCCGCGCCATGCTGACCATCGTGGCCGACACCTGTGGCCGCCACGACACCTTGGGCGGGGCCTGTTCCTGCGAAAGCAACACGGTGCGTTACGCGCTGGAAAAGCGCGCCATGCACAGTTGCCGGGACAGCTTCATGGCCGCCATTGCCCACAACCCCTATGGCCTGCACAAGCGCGACATTGCCTCCAACATCAATTTTTTCATGAACGTGCCCGTGACAGCGCAAGGCGGCCTGACGTTTGAGGATGGTGTTTCGGCGCCGGGCAAATACGTGGAAATGCGCGCCGAGATGGATGTGCTGGTGCTGATCTCCAACTGTCCGCAACTCAACAACCCCTGCAACGCCTACAACCCGACCCCGGTGCGCTGCCTGGTGTGGAACCCGGCCTGACAAACCCGCAGACCGGACGACCGGTTTTGTGTTGATTAACGGCTGGACGACCCGCCAATGGATTGATCATGTTCAAAAAAGTACTTGTTGCCAATCGCGGCGCCATTGCCTGCCGCATCATGCGCACCCTGCGCCAGATGGGGGTGGGCTCGGTGGCGATCTATTCAGAGGCCGATGCCGAGTCGGCCCATGTGGCCATGGCGGACGAGGCCGTGTGTGTCGGCACTGCCGCTGTGGCGGGCAGCTATTTGGCCATGCAGCGCATCATTGAGGCGGCGCTGGCCAGCGGCGCGCAAGCGGTTCACCCCGGCTACGGCTTTCTGTCAGAAAACGCGCAGTTTGTCGAGGCCTGCGAGGCCGCCGGGCTGGCCTTCATGGGGCCGACACCGCAGCAAATGCGCACCTTTGGCCTCAAGCACACGGCCCGCGCGCTGGCTCTGGAGGCGGGTGTGCCCCTGCTGCCCGGCACCGGCCTGCTGGCCGATCTGGACAGCGCCTTGGCGCAGGCGCACACCATTGGCTTTCCCGTCATGCTCAAGAGCAGCGCCGGAGGCGGCGGCATTGGCATGCAAATGTGCCGCGATGCCGATGAATTGAGCGCCGCGTTCGATTCCGTGAAGCGTCTGGCGCAGTCCAATTTCTCGGACGGCGGCGTGTTTCTGGAGCGCTTCATTGCCGATGCCCGCCATATTGAGGTGCAGATTTTTGGCGACGGCGCCGGCAACGTGCTGGCGCTGGGCGAGCGCGATTGTTCGCTGCAGCGACGCAATCAGAAAGTGGTGGAAGAAACACCGGCACCCAACTTGCGCGACGAGGTGCGCCAGGCCTTGCTGGACACCGCCCGCAAGTTGGCAGCCAAGGCCCACTACCGCTCCGCTGGCACGGTGGAGTTCGTGCTGGACGCGGCCACGCAGGCGTTTTATTTTCTGGAAGTCAATGCTCGCCTGCAGGTGGAGCATGGCGTGACCGAGGCGGTTACCGGGGTTGACCTGGTGGAATGGATGGTGCGCCTGGCCGCGGGCGACATGCCGCCCTTGCACACCCTGCAGGTGGTGGCGCGCGGCCACGCGGTGCAGGCCCGCCTGTACGCCGAAGACCCGGCCAAAAACTTTCAACCCTCCACCGGCTTGCTGACCGAAGTGAGCTTTCCCAACAACCTGCGGGTCGACACCTGGATTGAACGCGGCAGCGAAGTCAGCGCCCATTACGACCCGATGCTGGCGAAGTTGATTGCGCATGGTGTTGATCGGGCACAGGCCCTGGCCAAGCTGGCGCAGGCCTTGGCCGAGACACGCATCGCCGGGCTGGAGTCCAACCTGGATTACCTGCGCGCCGTGATGCGGTTTGCACCGTTTGCAGAAGGCCGCCACACCACGCGCAGCCTGGCCAGCTTTCACGCCCCCAGCCATGCCATCGACGTGCAAGTTGCGGGCGTGCAGACCTCGGTGCAGGACTGGCCGGGCCGCATTGGTTACTGGGACGTGGGCGTGCCACCGTCCGGCCCCATGGATGGGCTGGCGCTGCGCTTGGCCAACCGGCTGCTGGGCAACCGCGAGGGCGCTGCAGCGCTGGAGATCACGGTGGCAGGGCCTACTCTGCGCTTTCGCAGCGCCATGACGCTGGCGGTGACCGGTGCGCCCATTGAACTCACGCTGGATGCTGCACCCGTGCCCATGGGTGCGATGTTTCAGGTGCAAGCGGGTCAAACCCTGCGCATCGGTCGCGTCACCGGTGCCGGGTGCCGCGCCTATCTGGCCGTGGCAGGGGGCTTTGACGTGCCCTTGTACCTGGGCAGCCAATCCACCTTCACCCTGGGCCAGTTCGGTGGCCATGGCGGTCGGGTGCTGCGTGCGGGTGATGTGCTGCACGTGGGCCAGGCGTGTGGTTTGGCGGCGATGGATGTGGCAAGCGCAGCGGCCTTGACCCCCAGTTATCAGACGCATTGGAACATCGGCGTGCTGGTTGGCCCCCATGCCGCGCCCGACTTTTTCACACCTGCCGACATGGCGATGTTTTTTGCCACCGACTGGCAGGTGCACTACAACTCCAGCCGCACCGGGGTGCGCCTGATCGGCCCCAAGCCGGCCTGGGCACGGCGCGATGGTGGCGAAGCGGGGCTGCACCCGTCCAACATCCATGACAACGCCTACGCCATTGGCGCGATTGATTTCACCGGTGACATGCCCGTCATTCTGGGGCCCGATGGCCCGAGCCTGGGTGGCTTTGTTTGTCCGGCTACCGTGGTGCAGGCCGAGTTGTGGAAGCTGGGTCAGCTCTCGCCGGGCAACACGGTGCGTTTTGTGCCGATGGGGCAGGCCCAGGCCATCGCCCAACTGCGTGCGCAACAGCAGGCATTGAGCCACACACCACTTGCTGACGCCAGCGTTGAAAGCACGCCAGGCGCTTCATTAATGATAGCTGATGACGCAGTATTAATGAGGGCTACAGGTAAAAATGGCACTGAAGAAGTGGTCTACCGGCGTGCCGGTGATGCCTATGTGCTGATCGAGTTTGGCGAATTGAAGCTGGATTTGACGCTGCGCTTTCTGGTGCACGCCCTGATGGCGCGGGTGCAGGCCTTGCGCGATGCCGGTGGCCTGGTGGGTGTGATCGATTTGACCCCCGGCATCCGCTCCCTGCAGGTGCATTACGACCCGCTGCGACTGCCGCTGGCCTGTTTGATGGACAGTCTGCTGCAAGCGCAAGCGGGGCTCAGTGCCGCGCAGGACATTGAAGTGCCCAGCCGCACCGTCTGGCTGCCCTTGTCGTGGGACGATCCGGCGACCCGGCTGGCGATAGAGAAATACATGCAGTCGGTCAATGCCAATGCGCCCTGGTGCCCGAGCAACATCGAGTTCATCCGCCGCATCAACGGCCTGCCCGACATCCAGGCGGTGTATGACATCGTGTTTCAGGCCAGCTACATGGTGCTGGGCCTGGGTGATGTCTACCTGGGTGCGCCAGTGGCCACGCCGCTGGACCCACGGCACCGGCTGGTCACCACCAAGTACAACCCGGCGCGCACCTGGACACCGGAAAACGCGGTCGGCATTGGCGGCGCTTACCTGTGCGTCTACGGCATGGAAGGGCCGGGCGGTTATCAGTTTGTGGGCCGCACGGTGCAGATGTGGAACCGCTGGCGCGAGACGCGCGAATTCACGGCGGGCAAGCCCTGGCTGCTGCGGTTTTTTGACCAGATTCGCTTTTACCCGATGCAGGCCCAGGCCCTGCTGGACTACCGCAAGGACTTCATTGCCGGGCGGGTCGGCTTGCGCATGGAAGAAGGCACATTCCGGCTGTCGGACTACCAGCGTTACCTGGCCGACAACGCCGCGGCCATCGCCCAGTTCAAGCAAGGCCAGCAGGCCGCCTTTGAAGCCGAGCGCGAACGCTGGCGGCAAGCCGGTGTCTCTGAGGCACCCGATACCGGTGGCGCTGACGATGCCGCCGACCGCGCTGCCGCTGCCCAGGCCTTTGACGGCGAGGTGGTGGCCTCGCAGGTGTCGGGCGGGGTCTGGTCGGTGCAGGTGGCACAAGGCGCACAAGTCACGGCCGGGCAGGCGCTGCTGGTGATCGAGTCCATGAAGATGGAGATCACCGTGCACGCCCCTTGTGATGGCTGTATCGAGCAGGTTCTCTGTGTGGAAGGCCAGTCCGTCACAGCAGGACAAGCGCTGGTGCTGATGCGTTAAACCACGACCTGAACCACGACAAAACCAACCCATGAACCCACATTCAAACCAGGAGCTGATGATGCGACTCGACTTATCCATTCCCGCACTGCGGGCCCGCTACCTTGATGGCAGCCTGACGCCGACCCAATTGGTTGAACGGCTGCAGGAACAGATGCTGGCAGAAGATGCCGCGCTGGATCGCCATATCTGGATTCGCCGCCTGACCCTCGATGAAATGCGGGCCTATGCCGCTGCACTTGACGGACGTGATCCGAAGACGTTGCCGCTGTACGGCATTCCGTTTGCCATCAAGGACAACATCGACCTGGCCGGCATTCCTACCACGGCGGCCTGCCCGGAATATGCCTACACCCCGCAGGCCAGTGCCACTGTGGTGCAGCGCTTGATCGCCGCCGGCGCCATTCCCGTGGGCAAGACCAACCTGGATCAGTTTGCCACCGGTCTGGTGGGTGTGCGCTCGCCCTATGGCGCTTGTCGCAACAGCATCAACCCGGACTACATCTCAGGCGGTTCTTCTGCGGGGTCGGCGGTGTCCGTCGCGTTGGGCCTGGCGAGCTTTTCGCTCGGCACCGATACCGCCGGTTCGGGCCGTGTGCCCGCCATGCTGAACAACCTGGTGGGTCTGAAGCCGACCTGCGGCCGCATTCCCACTACCGGCGTGGTGCCCGCCTGCCGCACGCTGGACGTTGTATCCGTGTTTGCGCTCACGGCCGGTGATGCCGCCACGGTGCTGGCGGCAGCGCAAGGTGAAGACCCGCTGGATGCCTATTCGCGCACCCTGCCGCCGTATGGCCACAACTTTGGCGCTGCCAGCACTTTCCGTTTTGGTGTGCCGCGTGAAGTGGATCTGGAATTTCATGGCAACCGGCAAGGCCCGGCACAGTTCGCCCAAGCGGTGGCGCACCTGCGCGCCTTGGGTGGCACGCCAGTCGAGGTCGACCTGACTCCGTTTCGGGCCGTGGCCACTCTCCTGTACGAAGGCCCGTGGGTGGCCGAGCGTTACCAGGCCATCCGCACTTTCATAGAAGCCAAGCCCGAAGCGCTGCACCCCGTGACGCGCGCCATTACCGAGAAAGGCATCCAGATTTCGGCGCCCGACACCTTTGCCGCGCTGTACCGCCTCAAAACGTTGGAGCGGCAAACGCGCCAGGTGTGGGATGACATCGACTGCCTGGTCACGCCCACCGCCAGCACGGCCTACACCCTTGATGCAGTTGAAGCTGACCCGTTCCGGCTCAACTCCAACCTGGGCCACTACACCAACTTTGTGAATCTGCTGGACCTGTCAGCGGTGGCCGTGCCCACCGGCTTCATGACGGCGGCCATGGCCAACATGCCGTGGGGCATCACACTGGTGGCGCGTGCCGGTCAAGACTTGCCCTTGCTGTCGCTGGCCGCACGTTTGCACGCACGCACCGTGCCGACCGTGGGTGCAACGCCCCACGCGCCGCACCAGCTTGCCAGCGCCACACCTGACACGGCTGCGTTTCCATCCGGTCAAGTGCGTGTGGCGGTATGCGGTGCGCATTTGAGTGGCTTGCCCTTGAACTGGCAACTGACTCAGCGCGGGGCCAGGCTGGTGCGGTCTGCGCACAGTGCGCCCTGCTACAAGCTGTATGCGTTGCCGGGTGGGCCACCCCATCGGCCAGGAATGTTGCGCGTGCCTCATGGTGGCGCTGCCATCGAAGTGGAGGTGTGGGAACTGCCAGCGCGCGAGTTTGGTTCTTTTGTGTCGGGCATTGCAGCACCATTGGGCATTGGCACGGTCGAATTGGCAGACGGCACCTCGGTGCAAGGCTTTGTTTGTGAGGCCCACGCGACCACCCAGGCGCAAGACATCAGCCATTTGGGTGGTTGGCGGGCTTATTTGCGCAGCCTGGGTTGATGGGGCGCTGACGATGGTGTCATTGCAAAACCGTGGGGGGGGGATGAACGCCTGAAAGGCATAAAAGTCGGATTCAAGTCGCTTGTTGGTTGGCACCAACCCACTTTTGACCCATGCTCCGCAATTTGGCGCGACCCACGCATCCTTTTTGCGAGCATGCGGTCAAGTTGCAACTACCGGTCAGCTGGCAAGGGCACTCATCTCGCGATAAAGATCTGCTTTGCCTTCGAAGCCGATGCCGGGCAGCTCGGGCAAGGTGACGTAGCTATTTTCGACCTTCACCCCATCAGGAAAGCCACCATAGGGCTGGAACAAGTCGGGGTACGACTCGTTGCCGCCAAGGCCGAGACCTGCAGCGATAGCCAGTGACATCTGATGTCCGCCATGCGGGATGCAGCGCGAGGCCGACCAGCCGTGCGCTTTCAGCATCTCCAGGGTGCGCAGGTATTCCACGAGGCCGTAGCTCAGAGCACAGTCAAACTGCAGCCAGTCACGGTCAGGCCGCATACCACCGTAGCGAATCAGGTTGCGCGCGTCCTGCATAGAGAAGAGGTTTTCGCCGGTGGCCATCGGCCCGGCGTAGTGCTGGGCGAGTTCTGCCTGCAGGGCATAGTCAAGCGGATCACCGGCTTCCTCGTACCAGAACAGGCCATAGTTCGACAGCGCCTTGGCGTATTCGACGGCAGTCTTCAAGTCGAATCGGCCATTGGCATCCACGGCCAGTTTCTGGCCAGGTCCCAACAGTCTCAGCACGGCCTCAATGCGCTTGCAGTCTTCACTGAGAGATGCGCCGCCAATCTTCATTTTCACCACGGAATATCCGCGGTCAAGGTAGCTGCGCATTTCGCGTTCCAGCCCTTCAATCCCCTGGCCGGGCCAGTAGTACCCGCCGGCCGCATAGACGAAGACCTTGCGCTTGGGCCGGCCGTCACCATAGCGTTCAGCAAGCAGCTGGTAAAGTGGTTTGTCTTCGATCTTGGCGACAGCGTCCCACACCGCCATGTCAATCGTGCCCACTGCAACCGAGCGCTCGCCATGACCGCCGGGCTTTTCATTGGTCATCATGGTTGTCCAGATTTTGTGGGGATCGAGGCTGTTTCCGCTGTCGTCCCCCAGGCTCTCTGGGGACGCTTCGAGGATGCGCGGGGCGAACCGTTCGCGGATCAGCGAGCCCTGGCCGTAGCGGCCGTTCGAGTTGAAACCGTAGCCGATCACAGGTTTGCCGTCACGGATGACGTCGGTGACGACCGCCACCAAGCTCAGTGTCATCTTTGAAAAATCGATGTACGCGTTGCGGATGTCGGATTTGATGGGTTTGGTAGCTTCACGGATGGCTGTAATCTTCACTGGGTAACTCCTTTGGCAGATAATTGAAGTGGTGGCGACACAACGCCGGAACAGATGAATGATCGTCATCGCGACCCTGACTGTCCAATGCTGCTTTTCAATTCTTGTATGCCCTCAAAGCACCGGTATGAATCTTTCTTGGCTCCTTGACTTTCAGGCCTTGGCCACCAGCGGCCGAAGCCTTCTAGCGTGCAGTTGACTTATCTCTGGCCTGAGCGGTGACCAGACTGCCGCTTGATGGTGCGTCAGCTGGTAATCTGCGCCGCGAGTGCCTCGCCCATCGTCGTGGTCGAAGCGTCTCCGCCCAGGTCCGGCATGCGGGGTGTTGATATCGATCAGAAAAGCAGTCCTGCAGGCATCCGCAATCCCAATGCCAGATCCATCAACAATTGAAAGGCCCCCACAATCACGACGGCGACCACCGCATACGTGGCCATCGCGCGGGGGCTGGGCCGATCAAACGTGGCAATAGCCGTCAGAACAAGGAAGGCAACCAGGCTGGTGACAAAAAACCCAATTGACGGCAGCCACAGCGCCCACAACGCCATCGCAACAATGATCGCAAATCTCCTCGCTGCCGAAGGCTTCACCTCACCGGGCACAGCTGTTGGCCGGGGTGCCGCCGGTCGGCCGATCTGAAAGGCCGTGAGCACGATCGACAGCAGGATCAGCGCCGCCGACAAAGTGCCGGGGAAGATAGAACCCATTGGGGACATGTCCTTGGTTTGCACATAGGCCAGCACGCCGAGGCCAACGAACAAGACGCTGAAGATGATCGCGGGAACGTCACGGTACTTCGTCTGCACCGCCTTGGCGGTCTTGACCACCGTATCGGTCGTCTCCACCAGCGACGACGCGCGCCGCCGGCTGAGCAGACTGGTGATCAGCGGATAGAAGAGGGTCAGCAGCGCAAACGCGATGATGGCCATGCTCAGCGGCCGCCCGAAGAACATGCCCACAACGGCGTTCTGCGCGTTGCCAATCAGGTAGGCCTGCACGAAGCCCTGCTCGGCGATCTGGCCCAGTACCAGCCCCAGCACGATCGGGGAAGGCGCGAAACCATAGCGCTGCAGTATCCACGCCAGCACGCCCAGCACAAACATCATCTGCATGTCGTGGGCATTGCTGTGGATCGCAAAACTGCCCAGAATGGTCAAAAAGGCAACCGTCGGCACCAGCAGCGACTTCGGGATGCGGACGATGGATTTGTAGGCGTAGCGTCCCAGGATGAGGCCAACTGGCAGCATCAGGATGGTTGCAATGAGCAGGCCAAACATGAAGGTATAGACAATGCCCCCTTGTTCGTTGAACAGGCTGGGGCCAATCTTGATGCCCTGTACCAGCAGGGCACCCAGGATGATGGCATCCGGCGGGGTACCGGGAATGCCAAGCACCAGGGTCGGAATAAAGCCCCCGCCAACGGTGGCGTTGTTGGCCGATTCGGTGGCAATAACGCCGTTCGGCTCACCGGTTCCAAACCGCTCGGGATGCTTCGATGATCGACGCGCCTCAGAATAAGCGATCAGGCCCGCAATTGAGCCGCCGGCACCAGGCAGTATCCCGATGGCCGTGCCAATCACCGAACTCCTCATCAAATTTAACTTGCTCGCCCAAGTGATGCGTATCGCTTCCGGGAGCCGGTATCCGCGCGCATCTTCCAGTACCGACAGATGCGGTGCCTTGGTGGCGACCAGGTCAATGACGACGGGAATGCAATACAAGCCGATCAATGCCGAGGTGATGTCGATACCGCCGAGCAGTACCTGCGAGTTCATGGTGTAGCGCACGTCGCCCCCCACCACCGCCACGCCAATCGTGGACAACAGCAGGCCAAGGCAAGCCCCGATCAGGCCCTTGACGGTGTTGCCGACGGAGAGAGACGAGATCAGCGTGAGCCCGAAAATCGCCATCCAGAAGTATTCAGACGGTCCGAAAAGCAGCGCGACATTGGCCAGCGGCGGCGCCAGCAGCATCAGGGTGACGGCACCCACAAGTCCACCGAACACCGAGGCCAAGGTGGCCAATGTCACCGCCAGACCGCCGTCGCCCCGCTTGGCCATTGGGTAACCGTCGAAGGTGGTGGCGATCGACGATGGGGTGCCCGGGGTATTGACAAGGATGGCTGAAAAGGCGCCGCCATAAATGGCCCCGGTGTAGATGGCCCCCAAGGCGATCAGCCCAGATGCCGGCGCCATGCTGAAGGTGAATGGCACAAGAATGGCCACCGCCATCGTCGCCGACAGGCCCGGCAGGGCTCCGATGATGGTGCCCAGCGCCACCCCAGCCAGTGCCAACAGCAGGTTAAAGGGTGTCAGGGCATCGATCAGGTAGCCGAGTATTTCCATTGCAGCTGACCTGTGCAGTTACTGCTTTTTGATGCCAAGCTTTTCAGCCAGAGCGCCGTATTCTTTCTTCTTGCTGCTCATGAACTTGGGCATGTCCTTGTAGGTGATGTCGGTCAAAACGAAACCACCATCCTCCATCTTCTTCTTGAACGACGGATCTGCATCGATGCTGCTGATGATGTCGGACAACTTTTGCCGGATGTCTTCGGGCGTGGATTTGGGAACCGACAGACCGCGGTAGGCGCCGCCCACCAGATCAAACCCAAGCTCACGGAAAGTCGGCACAGCCGGGAAGGCCGGCATGCGCTTTTCAGCTGCGACGGCCAGCATACGCATCTTTTCACCCTGGCTGATGCCAGAAGGGGCGTAGTTAAAACCTGCGATCGTTTGTTTGCCCAGAATGGCCGTGACCGCCGGCCCTGTGCCACTGTAAGGGATGTAGGTCGACTTGATGCCTGCGAGTTCGTCAAACCGCACCTGTGCCAGGTTGTTGGAGGAGTTGGAGCCAGATCCGCTGAAGGTCACCATGCCAGGCGACTTTTTCGCAAAGTCAATCAGATCTTTGAGCGTCTTGAACGGGCTGTCCTTGTGCACAAAAATGGCATCCGGCGTGTAGTGAAAATAATGCACCGGTGTCAGATCGTCCGTTTTGTAGCCAACATCTTTTTGCATCGGCTGCAGCACGGTGTGCGGCAGGTTGATGCCCATGATGGTGTAGCCGTCTCCCGGCATTGAGTTCAGCTGCGACCAGGCCTGTGCGCCGCCTGCACCATCCATGTACTGAATGACAATGTCCACACCGGCGATCTTCTTGAACACCGACTGCTGGAAGCGAGCCGAAATGTCGGACTCGCCGCCTGCGTTGAACGGAAGGATGTAGTTGATCGACTTGCTGGGATAGCTTTGTGCTGCTGCGTTGCCGGTGAAGGCGAGGCCGGCGGCAAGGGCGCCGCCGATAGCCACTGTTGAAAGAAACCCGCGAAGATTGAATTTGCTCATGACTGTCTCCTGTCGTATGTATTGTTGGAAAATGATGGCTCTAACCGTGAGCCGTTGAAAGATGACGTCTACAAATCAGTTCAGTTACTCCTGATGTCAGGCGCCTTTGCCCTTAAAGCTTTTGGCCAGTTGGCTGCACACGGCCTGCGTCACCTCGGTTGTGGTGGCTTTGCCGCCCAGGTCACGGGTGTGTAGGGCCGGGTTGGCGGTGACTTGCTCGATGGCTTGCATGAGGCGCCTGGCGGCCTCCAACTCGCCCAGGTGCTCCAATAGCATCACCACTGACCAGAAGGTGCCGACCGGGTTGGCCAAGCCTTTGCCCATGATGTCAAAGGCTGAACCGTGGATGGGTTCAAACATCGAAGGGTAGCGGCGTTCGGGATCGATGTTGGCGGTGGGTGCGATGCCCAGGCTGCCAGCCAGTGCCGCGGCCAGGTCACTCAGGATGTCGGCATGCAGGTTGGTCGCAACAAGGGTGTCCAGTGTGGCCGGACGGTTCACCATGCGGGCCGTTGCGGCGTCCACCAGTTCTTTGTCCCACGTCACATCGGGAAACTCTTTTGAAATTTGCACCGCGATCTCATCCCACATGACCATGGCATGGCGTTGCGCGTTGGACTTGGTGACCACTGTCAACAACTTGCGCGGACGGGACTGAGCCAGCTTGAAGGCGTAGCGCATGATGCGCTCGACGCCAGCGCGGGTCATCATCGACAAATCGGTGGCGGCTTCGATCGGTTGGCCTTGGTGGACGCGGCCACCCACACCCGAATATTCACCCTCCGAGTTCTCGCGCACGATGACCCAATCCAGGTCTTCGGGCCTGCAGCGTTTCAGCGGCGCGTCGATGCCAGGCAGGATGCGGGTGGGGCGCACATTGGCGTACTGGTCAAAGCCCTGACAGATTTTGAGACGCAAGCCCCAGAGTGTGATGTGGTCAGGGATGTCCGGGTCACCTGCGGAGCCAAACAAAATCGCATCTTTGCCGCGCAACGCGTCCAGTCCGTCGGCTGGCATCATGGCGCCGTGTGCACGGTACCAATCTCCGCCCCAGCCGAAGTTCTCGAACTCGAACTTGAACGCGTTGCTGGACGCCGCCAGTGCCTCCAGTACGGTCTGCCCTGCTGGCACGACTTCCTTTCCGATCCCATCACCTGGAATACAGGCAATTTTGTAAGTCTTCATAACGTCGCCTAAATAAATTGTGGTGTGGTCGCAATGTACCCATTGCAGCATTTAATGAACGGCTTTAAAGTCAAGCCAGTATTTACTTTGATTCACTAATGTCTACGCCCACTTCCGCTCCTTCCGAGATGGCTTTTTTTAGCTTGCTGGTGCGTTTCGGGAGTTTTTCGAATGCTGCGCGCGAGCTCGATATAACCACCCCGGCGGCAAGCAAGCGGCTGACCCAGATGGAGGCGCGGTTGGGTGTGCAGTTGCTCAATCGCACGACACGGCGCATGGGACTCACACCCGAAGGTGAGGTGTACTTGAAACACGCGCGCCGCATCCTCGCCGATATTGGTGACATGGAGCAGTTGGTGTCGAACTCAGTTGGCGCGCCTAAAGGCCTGCTGCGCGTGAACGCCACTTTGGGCTTTGGACGCAGCCACGTCGCTTCATTGATTTCAGACTTTGCAAAGCTCTATCCGGAAGTGCAGGTCCAACTGCAGCTCACGGTCAATCCACCACCACTGAGTGAAGACGCATTCGATATCTGCATTCGTTTTGGCGAGCCGCCAGAGGGACGGGTGATAGCGAGGCGCATCGCGGCCAACCGCCGGCTGATCTGCGCGGCTCCTTCCTACCTGGCCCGACAGGGCACGCCGCAAGTGCCGAATGACCTGGCACAGCACAACTGCATTTGCATTCGCCAGGGTGACGAGGCCTACGGCATTTGGCATCTGAGCTCAGGCCAGCGCACCGAGACTGTCAAGGTGCGCGGAACCTTGAGCACCAACGACGGCGAGACCGCGCTGAACTGGGCGCTTGATGGTCACGGCGTCATCATGCGTGCGGAATGGGATATTGCCAAATACCTGGACAGTGGACGCTTGCGCCAAGTCCTAAAGAACTGGCAAACACCGCCTGCTGATATTCATGCGGTTTACCCACAACGGCTTCAAACCGCGGCGCGGGTTCGTGTTTTTGTCGACTTTTTGGTTGCCGCTTTTTCTGCGTCAACCCCGCTGGGGCAAGAGCTGGCCATGGGCTTTTCCAAGTAGCTCTGCGGGGCGCAAAGCGCATAACTGCTTACCCGTCGATAGGCCAGCGTCGTGCTGAGCACTCCAGAGCTCTCTGCCAAAACCATCGTCTTTGTCCAGAGCGTGACACCAGAGCAGATTGACGGCACTGAAGATAAAGACATTGAGTAAAAAAGGCACATGAGCAGGTGACCACTGATTTCTGACAAGCCTGCTCAAACCTGTATCGGCGGCAACACCATGAACAATAGTGACCGTACATTCAACGCAACGTCGTCGGTGCCGAGGGCGTCAAATCACTCTGGTCCCCTAGAACGACGAGAATGGAGCGAATGCAAATACCATCCCATTTTTCAGTGTCAGCTCGCTGCTGGCTTGTTCCCGCCTTGCTGACGATCGTCGCGCTTGCGGGTTGCGCCTCCGCACCATCGGTCGAAACCCAGGCACCGCCTGCTTCGACGGTCGGCGCCACCCCGACGCCAACCGAATCCATTGATGTCGAACACGGCCAGAAGTTTGCCCGCTGGGTGCTCGAGTTCAGCACCACCGCACGCGCCGCCGGCATCATTGATGCCACGCTCCAAGACGCCTTCGACAACGTGCGCTTCATCCCCCGCGTCATCGAGTTGGATAGCGCGCAGCCCGAATTCACCCGCACGGTATGGGACTACCTCGACAGCGCGCTGTCGACGCAGCGCATCGCCCGTGGCCAGGATGAGCTGGGGCAACTGCGCCCCGTTGTCGAGCCCATCGCAGCGCGCTACGGCGTCCCGGCCGAGGTCCTCGTCGCGATCTGGGGCATGGAGAGCAATTACGGCAGTTTTGTGGGCGATATTCCGACCATCGATGCCTTGGCGACGCTCGGTTTCGAGGGCCGACGCGAGGAGTGGGCGCGTGGCCAGTTGCTCGCAGCATTGAGAATCCTGCAGAATCGTGACATCGACCGCGCGCAGATGATGGGTTCGTGGGCTGGCGCGATGGGCCAGATGCAGTTCCTGCCATCGAACTTTCTGGCCTATGCGGTCGATGCCGATGCCGACGGCCGACGCGATATCTGGAACAGCCTCGCCGATGTGATGGCTTCGACCGCCAACTTCCTGGCGAGCTCCGGATGGCAGGTCGGCCAGCCGTGGGGGCTTGAGGTGCGCTTGCCGCCGGGCTTCGACTACGCGCGCGCCGACGCCGACGTTCGACAGCCGACGACCCAATGGACGGACGAGGGTGTGCAGGCTATGGACGGTGCGCCGCTGCCGGCCTTGGCCGACAGTTCGATCCTGCTTCCCGCCGGCGCGCGCGGGCCTGCTTTCCTGGTCGGACCCAACTTCCGCGCGATTCTGCGCTACAACAACTCGACCAGCTATGCGCTCGGCGTCGCCCTGCTGGCGCAACGGTTGGCCGACGGTCCCGCGGTGCAGACACCCTGGCCGCGCGATTTGCAGCTACTTTCACGCAGCCAGTTGCTGGCGCTGCAGACGGCGCTGAACGAACGAGGCTTGGACAGCGGCACGCCCGACGGCATGATGGGCCCGGCCACGCAGCGCGGCGTTCGTCGATACCAGCGCAGCCTGGGCCTGCCAGCGGACGGCTATCCGACCCTGGACCTTCTGCAGCGCCTGCAGTGACCGGACGGCACCTCGCCTTGAGGCAGTTCCGTACCGAGTTCTTGTCCTGCAGCACGCGCCTCGTCCGTCACGAGTCGGCCAAGTTTGGGTGGGGCGCAGGTGGACATTGTGCTGCCGGGCGCTGACCTCCACGCTGCTCAAGATCTTCTTGAATCGGTTCAGCTTGCGTTCATACACGGACGCGCAAGATGTGATCCATACCAACTCCAGGAGTTTTTCATGAAGCATCTCATTTCCATCAAATCGCTCGCAGCAGTTGCGGTTGCACTTGGCGCTTTCGCTGCGGCCTCAACGGCGCACGCCCGTAGCGATGTCTACTTCTCCATCGGCGTGCAGGTACCAGGCGTCTACGTGCAGCCGGCACCTGTGTATGTGCAACCCCTGCCTTTCTACACGCCCGCGCCCGACTACTATCGGCGCCACGGCGATGGTCGACGCAATGACGGGCAGCATTGGCAACGCCGCGGCCCTTACGGCGACCACGACCGCGATGGCATCGCCAACATCTACGATCCGGGCGGCCCGCGCAATCAGTGGCGCCAGGCACGCCGTTATGGTCCTTACGGTGATCTCGACCGCGATGGCGTCATGAACCGGCAGGACCGCGATCGTGACGGCGACGGTGTTCGCAATCGCTACGACCGCCTCCCGAACAATCCATACCGCAATTAACGATGGATGCAAGTTAAGCGCGCAGTGCAATCTTGCTGGGGAAATTTATGTTCGGGCACCCTGATGTTCACAGTATCCTGAGGGCCATCGACTGACGTTGCGGTGTGGCGGTAGGTCTTTGGCTGTTGGTTGCTGAAAGTCGTCAGCGCTGCAGCTGAGCCTGGCTGTTGGAGCGTTGCGGAAAATTTCGGCAGTGGGAGGTTGTGGGAAAAGAGCCTGTGGCTCAGTAGTCAGCATGATCAACAGCGCTTTTGTGATGAGTAGCCAGATCAGACTGAGGCCGGCTGTGTGGCTCTGATTTCGGAAAAACCTATCTCGGCCATCGACCGGACCGACAACTGGCCTTTTTTCACCTCAGAGCGTTTCATTCAGAGTTGGGTGAATTGTGAATCGGCTCATCGATGCGTGGTCAATCAAGAAGCGTAGGCCCGACGGACTTTATTTTCTTCAATCAACTATTCTGAGCAATTAAAGTCGTAAACAGGCACCTAGCATTCATGCGGGTTAGCGGCGTGGCAAATTGACAACATGTCGATTTAAAGTCGTAAACAACTTTACAGCATCTTCCACAACGATTGGAGCAAGCAGCGTCTGAACTTACCAAGGTGAGCATTTCGGCTACCGTAAACCGGTCCGACGCCGCTGACTCCTGGGTGCCCGTTGCTGACGGCCAACGTACGCCATCCTACGTTGGCGACCCGGCGCTCACGTCCGGTCGCAAGATGATGTCCCTCAACGATTAAGATCATCTCATCGATCACGACACAACCGTAGGAAGCGCACCATGGACGACACAACCCCAGCCAACGCGCTAAGCCTTGAGGCTCAAAAGGCCTTCTTGGACATGTTTGCGCCGATCATGGACGAAATGTCGAAGGAGGCACAAGTCGAGATTGATCGCTTTGATGCGGTATTTTCTGCGGACCACAACGCTATAGGACGAATACTGCGCGTACACCTTGTGATCGAACAGTACATGAACGAGCACATTAAGGCGGAATACAAGATCGACAATCTGGAGGAACTCAGGCTTACATTCGGCCAGAAGACAAAGTTCCTGAAGGATGGGCTTTCAGCGGCGGCATTCGTGAGGCCCGCTATTCAGAACGTCAATTCGGTGCGCAACAAATTCAGTCATACGCTGACTCCAAAAATCGAATGGGGAGCCATCAACAACGTGACCGATGTGATGAAAGTCGCGCGCAAGGGCTTGGTCTATTCCGAGCCCATCGATGCCATAGAAGCGTTTGCCCCAGTTGCCTGCGCGTTCCTGATCAACGCTCCTAGCAGTAGGCGCGCCCAGTTTGAGCAATTACTTCAGTCGGGCAAGATGAAGTTCTCAGCGAATACTTTCTTTTGACAGCCTTTGGTTTCACCCCAAAGCAGTCGGCAACGAGCGCTCGCTCCTGGTCGAGTACGGGTACCCAATTGGTTGAAGTCGTGGCGACACAGCTGACTGTCTGGCTACTGATGCCAATGTCAGGATTCGGGCAGGCAATTTGAACCTCTGTAGACCCGCTTTCGTTTAGGGTTGTAGGATGCCCGCCCGCGGCGGCGAGCTGTTGTCGCCCCGATCAGCAACAAAGGGAGGGCGTCGTACAAGCCGCGAGGGAGGAAACCGCGGCGAGTACCGCGGCTGTCGGAGTGATCTACACAGCTATGGGGATTTGAAGAACCACAGTGCGGTTTGATGTCGCGATTGTGGCGCTCAAGCTAGCGACCAGATTGCTCAGATGACGCGCGCCAGCGTTGATACGCCAGCTTCTTTGATGGTGCGTTGAACAGGTGACTTCGGTTTCGCTCGCTGTAGCAAAGCTTACCCAAGCCGACTCTGACGGATGCCGAGTCGGCAGGCGGTTTGACCATTTCGAAGTTCTTGCGCTCATGGTGCAGCCTGTTCATAAGGCGGTGCCCGAATGGCCTGGCCGCGCATAAACGTTTGAACGATGATCATTGGCGCGCCGCAGCGCGCGCAGACGAAGGTCGGTCGCACAAGTTCAACTGGCTCGTCGGTGTTCTTCGCGTCGGCAACTGCAACAGGTGCGACATCGAGCAACTCACGGGCGCGTGCCAGGTTCTCTTTGCGAGCGTTGTTGGCAATAAATCCATAGTGGCGAATGCGGTGAAAGCCGGTGGGTAGAACATGCAGCAGGAAGCGGCGCATGAACTCGTCTGGCTCAAGGGTCATGGTCTTGTTGCGCGTCTTTCCCTTGTCCCGGTAATCCTTCCAGCGAAACGTGACACCGCGCTCGTCCATCGATACCAGTCGAGAGTTGGCGATGGCGACCCGGTGGGTGTAGCGCGACAGATAGGCCAGCACAGCCTGTGGACCAGCAAACGGGCGCTTGGCATAGACGACCCATTCGCAGCGTCGCATCGGCGCCAGCCATTTGACAAAGGAGATCGCATCGCTGAGGTGGGCGTACTCGCCGAAGAACTGCAACTGCCCGGCGCGATGCGCCAGTTCGAGTTCTTCGAGGAAGCGCCGGCGAAACAGCCGAGAGAGCACGCGCACTGACAGGAAGAAGCCCGGTTTGCACGCGACCCAACTCTGGCTGTCCTTGGTCAGACCGCCGCCGGGCACGATGCCGTGCACATGCGGGTGGTGCGTGAGCGCCGATCCCCAGGTGTGCAGCACCAAAGTCGCTGCGATCTGCGCGCCCAGATGCTTGGGGTCCGCTGCGATGGTGATCAGTGTTTCTGCTGCCACCTTAAACAACAGCCGGTAGATCACCGCCTTGTTGTAATAGGCAATCGCGCTGATCGGTGCGGGCAAGGTGAAGACCACATGGTAGTAGTCCACCGGCAGCAGTTCGGCCTGACGCGCATCAAGCCACCGCTTGGCCGCACTGGCCTGGCACTTGGGACAATGCCGGTTGCGGCACGAGTTGTACGCAATCTCGCCGTGCTCGCACGCCTGGCAGTGCAACAGGTGCCCCCCCAGCGCCGCGCTGCGGCACTGTTCGATGGCCGACATGACCTTGAGTTGACCCAGGCTCAGGTGCCCCTGCTGGCCATTACGCCAAGCCGGGCCGTGGGTACGAAAGATGTCGGCGACCTCCAGAGCGAGGCGCCCCACGGAAGGTCCCTACGCCGGCTCTAAGGTCTCCAGTGGGCTGATCACTTCGCGCAGGATGTCGGTGGCCACCTGGACGTACTGCGCCGTGGTGTCCAGCCGGTTGTGTCCGAGCAATACCTGTATCACCCGGATGTCCACCTTCTGCTCCAGCAGGTGCGTGGCAAAGCTGTGGCGCAGCGTGTGCATGGAGACGCGCTTGTCTATTCTTGCCACCAGGGCTGCTTCGTGAATCCAATAGGTAATCCCCCGGCTGTGCCGGGGTGACAGTAGAAGTTTGACATTTGCATTGGTATGGATGTCCATCGCAGAAACTTCCAATCGTGAGCCGCCAAGCAAACGAAAGGAAAAAACTGGATGGACAAGATAGAAAGCCTAAACCACACGAAGTGGGACTGCAAGTACCACGTAGTGTTCATACCGAAGAATCGACGCAAGGTGTTGTACGGACAATTGAGAGTGCATCTTGGAGAAGTGTTTCGAGGCCTGGCCCAGCACAAGGAGAGCCAGATCGAGGAGGGCCATTTGATGGCCGACCATGTGCACATGATGATCTCGATACCGCCGAAATATGCGGTATCCAACGTGGTGGGATATATCAAGGGCAAGAGTGCGATTCACTTGGCCCGGGTGTATGGGGAGCGACGCAGGAACTTTACAGGGCAAAGCTTCTGGGCGCGAGGGTATTTTGTCTCGACGGTGGGCCGAGATGAGGAAGTGATCCGCAACTACATCCGGCACCAGGAGAGAGAAGATGAGCGTCTGGAACAGCTTGGGCTGTGGAGATAGATTGCCACCGTTTCGGTGGCGCCAAGAGTTGGGGCCGCGTTAGCGACCCCGTTTAGCCGCTTTGAGCGGCTCACAATTTTGAAAACCCCCGGCTTTGCCGGGGGATTTTTGGAGACTTAGCATATGAATCGCCACCTATTTTCTCGTCGCCGTGTTGTCGGCGCCCTGTCTGCCGCAGGAGCCATCGCTGCATTGACGCCAGCGTCCGTGCAGGCGCAAGAGGCCACCATACGAATTGTCTACAACACGCTCAAGACCCATCCGATCGGGCAGTTCTTCGAAACCCTCGCCCAGGAGATCGAGAAAAATACCGCAACAACCTCTGTGCGCCTGAAGACACGCACGTTCCCGAACGGTCAGTTGTTCGCTGACATGCAGATTCCCGATGCCGTCAGTACCGGCACCATCGAGATTGGTCAGGTCACTCTTGCGCTCGCTAATTCCCCTGATGCAGTCGCGAGCCAGATTGGCATGCTTCCCTTGCTTTGGAACTCCTGGGAAGCCCTATGGTATGCAGAAGATCACGACGATGCCTGGCGCAGCGTATTTCAGGCCTTGCTCAACAAGCTAGGCATGCAACTGCTTGGCTTTACCCCCTTTGGCGTATTTGAGTTCTATGCGAACAGGCCGGTAAAGCTGCCTGCCAATTTCAAGGGCCTGCGTCTACGCGGAGTAGGTGTGGAACTTAGCAACTTTATCCGGGAACTGGGAGCTTCGCCCGTAACCATGAGTGCCCATGAAATGTACCAGGCCACTCAGCGGGGCACAATCGATGGGTTCATCACCGGTCCTTCCTCAGTTTATGACAAAAAACTCTACGAGGTGGTCAAGTATTCTACCGCTGCCTCTTTCTTATTCGGGACGAACCCGGCTGCTGCCAACCTCCAATGGTGGAGTGGCCTGCCGAAGGACGTCCAAGCCGCAATCACCAAAGCGGCGGTGGTTGCCCAACAAAAAGCGCGTGCCCAGGTCAAAGCGGTAGATCAGCATGCTATCGAACAGATTGCCAAGCTCGGAGTTACCATCCAGACTCTCACGCCTGCCGAGCACGAGCTATGGGTTAAAGCCGCGAAGCCCGTGCACGACAAATACCTTAATCGAGCCGGTAACGACGGGCGCAAGCTGCTGGCTATCGCGCAGGAAGCCAACGCAAAGTTTCCCGTTCGCTAGAGACACGCAGATTTAGAACTTATCCGTAAATAATGTTTATGTCCAACTTGATCTTTCTGAATGTCATGATTGATGCGGCCAAGTGGTTGAGGGCCAGGAAGCTGCGGTCAAGTTTCTCGTACCGCACCAATAGC
>NZ_JBAQMD010000028.1:0-12153 GCF_049302455.1 Rhodoferax ferrireducens
CTGTTTGGGTCGCGCCGCCATCGCCGCCGCTTGCTCTCTCACCCGCTTCAACATCATTCCAGCCATGGCCGGTTTGCATTGAATTCTTCTCACAAAATGCAAAGACATAGCTTGTTAGTGACTAAGATGATCGGCTATTCGTAGGTGCGCCACATCGCGCCTTTGGCGATGGCACAGTGGAACGTATCCAGTTTCTCGGACACCCATAAGCCGTGATCCAGTGAAAAAGCCTCTGACGAAGGCAAGCGGACCCGAAGGGGTCTACCTTGGCCGACCGGTTAGGGCGACTTAGGCGCGAACAACTTTGATGTGTTGCCATGCGTTTGGACTAAGAAAAAAGGACGTGTTGATGTCCGGCTTTTTGCCGCCGTTAGCGAATGTGATGAACTGCTTGTTGTGGTACTTCCACATATGCGCAAGAGTGATTTCAGGGTCTAAGCCCAGTTCGGTTGCAATGAGCGCTGGAGTGGCGGGGATTTCTTGCGAGTGATATCTCGCAATGAGTGCAAGAACGCTCAGAAATGGGTTGCCTGGTTCAGGAACAATTTCTTTTGGACCATGAGACACAACGGATGAACGATAGTGATGTAGGACCAGAACCAGAACCAGCATGGCTGCGACTAGCCCTACGGTGGTTGTTGCCGCTATTCGGACTGGCAGTTCTGCTTGGGTTGTCACTGGCATGTTTAGCTTCTGCAGAAACTCCGGCAGAAAAAATGAAACTGGCAGAAGGGGCATGGATAGGCCTGCCGTCCATTGGGACCATTTGGTTGGCAGCACGGATTTCAGGATATCGGTCAGAGTGCTCATCGAATGAAGGCCCTACGTTCGAGCAAAGCGCGCGACGACGGCAGGACGCCAGCCCCAGGCTGGTAAAAATGAACCGCGTACCACCAGCCCGTGCCTGGTGGCCTGCCGTTGGCGCTCCGCTTGAGCAAAAGGGTTAAACGTCACCGCATCACTCCTTGAAAGCTGTCTCGTAGATTGACTTGAAGACAGTATCTTGATTATCGTCAATGTATTTTGCAAGCGCCGGATTAAGCGTTCCTAATAAGTCACTGCGATTCCAAAGAATAGCCCAAATCGCGATTTCGACTGGTGTGCCGCGATGCTTGCCCTTCTGGAGGTCGTTCGCGTATGCAGTAAACGCTTGGCCAACAAGAGCGAATGCCCTCGGGTCTGGCATTTCAGCGGCGCGGAGTCGATTCTCGGGCCTTGATAGGTCGAATGAAGCGTCGAGTCGTCTCAATCCTTGATCGTGTAAACGCGATAGTTCGGCGCCATATTCGTTCAGGAACGCTTGCGCGTATTCTTCTCGGAACTGCCAATCGTCGACCAAGTACGAGAAAAACTCATTTCCGTAGTCGGCCGCCCTGTCAAATCGATTCCCGTCTACGTCAAGCGGAATTACTTCTGGTCTGTAGGAGAATCTCGGTGCGTTCGGATCTCCGGGTAGGCGATATAGGTGGCCGCCGCAATGGTGTTGAAAGCCCGGGCAGTTTCCTTCGTCATCAAAGGCAAGCCGCTGAACGGAAGTTGACCCGCAGTTTAGGCAGCGTGGTGGAGAACTCCGAAGCTGCGCGACTCGAAGCAGGCCCTTCAATCGTTCACGATCTTCGGTACTGGTATCGGTGCCACCGCCCAACGCACGGTCTACTGCGCTCTTAAATATCCCGCCAAGACCACGTTGCGGTGCCAAAGCTTGCAACTCGGATTGAAGAGCACTCTTGTCCAACCGCGATTCAACATCACGAATTCCGTCGCAGACGTTGCACCATCCGAACTCTCGATGTCCCTGAACGGAGTCTCCATCCGGGAGAGCGTATTGCAGCGTAACGGGACGATGTTGAACGACACCTTCGTAGTCGCAGCCATGGCAGCGTATTTTTCCACTGGGGACGGACATAGATGATTCCTGTGACGCCTAACGATATAGCTCGTCAAATATTCTGGCAAGTCGAGCCTGTCCAGCCCGACAACCCTGAATTCCGCCTCCGGCTACAAACGCTTCTATCAGCGGCAAGGCGCATGCCGACTTGGCTTGCCGCGTATCTTTTCGAAAGATGAATTTCATTGCCGTCCCTTTATATCCTGTAGCTGATCGATGACCACTTGGTGCTCCTGCCGGATTCACTTTCCCGACACTTTTTATGTGCAAGCACTATAGCCCAAGAGGCTGTGCCTGAACAGTTCCAATCGCTAGAGCCATGGGCGGGCCGCACCCCATACCGATGATTCACACGGCCAAGCCACTAAACCCCGTGACTCTGCAACTCAACAATTCCCTTGGGTGTATGCAGGGTCGCCGTGATATTGGCCGGCCCAGTCTCCACTGCAATGCCGGCGAGCCCGATGGCGTCGAAAGCGGCTTGCAGCTTGACCGCCGTCGGATGCGTGACGGCAATGCCTTGCAGCGTCACGCCCGAGCGCGGCAGGCTGTTGCGGGGGTGCAGGCGCAGCGGTTCGGCGGCGTCGGGTTTGCCCCATTGAATCAGGCTGGGCAGCGCGCCGTTGAACAGGCGCTGGCCGTCCTCGCGCACGCTGATCTGCCACTGCAAAACGCCCTTGCGCGAATGGCGGCTGGCTTGTACGACCGGCCCGCGATCAATGCCTTGCGCTTTCAGGGCGGCACGCGCGGCCTGGATGTCGCTGGTGTTGGCCACAAAATGCACCAGACGCGGCTCGATGGCAACGGCGGCTTGCAGCGCCGGGTCGTCCATGTCAAACCAGCGCTTGGCTGTTGCGCTGGCCGGCCGTTTGGCCTCTGGATTGATCGCGATGATTTCAAGATAGGCCAGCGGGTTGGCCGGCGTCGCTATCTTGAACAGGCGGTTGTGGGTGCCATACTGCGCATGTTCGCCGCCCGGGCCGGGCGTGATGCCGATCGTGGCCTCGCACCACTGCACCCCAAGCTCCAGTGTTTGCGCCACGACGACCAGGTGATCAATTTGTGTTTTCATGACCTGACCATACCATCCACAAGCGAGAACAGATCGCGCAGCTTGCACAGGGTGGTGGTGAGGTCGAAGCGGGTATCGGCCAGCGCTTCTCCGGTCATGATTTTTTGCAGCGCGATCAAAGGCGCGGTCTCGCCCGTCAGCACGACCCGGGCGCCCCATTTCTCCATGTGGCGGATGTAGCCGTCGCCCGCGCTGGCGGCGATCATGATCTCGACGCCGTGCAGCGGGTGCGGCGCGGTGTCTTGAAAGTGGTGCGGCAGTTGCTCCTTGGTCAGCGCGATGCGCTGGGGTTCGGGCAGCGGCGAGCCGGGCTGGCAGTCGAACACGAGCCAGTCGCGGGCCTGGCCGGCGTGGCCGCTGACCTGGCTCCAGTGGTCCTTGGTGGCAACGGCAATTTTCATGAATTTCCTTGGTCTCAATAGCCGATCTCGAACCACACTGGCTCGCGGCGGCGCAATTGCGCGATCAGTTCCAGCGTGGCCGGCACCAGGGCGCGCACGCCATACCAAACCTCCTCGCGGCGCGGCTGGATGTCTTGCTCCAGCAGTTGCCGCAGGCATTGCCAGCCATGCCAGTCGATCTGGACCAGGCGCCGGCGCAGCGGCTCGGGCAAATGGGCCAGGGTCTGCGCGATGACGAGCAGGTGGGCCTCGACGCGCTGCAAGGTGTTGGCGCTGGCGAACAGCTCTTCTTCGCTCTGCATCTCGGTCAGCAGGGCGCCGACGAGCTGCCCGCTGGTCTGCAGAATGTCATATTGCATGCGGGACAACATGGTCGGGTTCGTTCGTGCCGCTCGGGTCGGTAATGCGCAGACTCCCAGATTGAGAGGATGCCGGATTTATTCCACGCCTTCCTGGCTGGCCTTGACCCACACCGCGCGGCGCAGGCGCTGCGTGATGCCGGCCGGGCTGGCGTCAAACGCCCGCTGCGCCGCCGACAAGGCGTTTTGCGCCATGGCGGCCTCGGCCAGCGTCAACGGCAGGCGCCCGCTAACATGGGTGGCACCAGGCACTGCCTTGATGATGGCCTGGCGGTTCGGGTGCTCGTCCATCGGAATCAAACTGTCGGCCTCACACACGCCACCCAGACAGACCCAGCCGTCGATCACTTCGACCCGGCGACCGTCGAGCGTGGTTTTGATGTAGGTGGCGTCCATGGCAGGTCAACGAATGATGTCGTAGCTGTAGTCGGTCTTCGCGATCTCCATGGTGTTGCCATCGAGCGCCTCGAAGAATTCATCCAGCAGCATCACCAGCACGCGCATCGCGCCGTCATAGCCCCAGGTGGCGTAGCGGTGGTAGTGGTGACGATCAAAGATCGGGAACACCAGGCGCACCAGCGGCGTCTTGGTGTCGCGTTCCAGGAACTTGCCGTAGGTGTTGCCGATCATGAAGTCCACTGGCTCCGTGAACAGCAGCGAACGCAAGTGCCAGAGGTCGCGCTTGGGATACGACTTGCAACCCTTGCCGTAAGGCGACGAGTCAAACAGGGCTTGCATCTTGATCTCCCACTCTTTGCCGCCATTGGTGGACACGACGTGGGCGGGCTCGGCACCGAGCTCCAGCAGGAATGCGGCGTAGCCCAGCATCTGGTCCGGGTCACCGTACAGTGCGAAGCGTTTGCCATGCAGGTGAGCCTGGCTGTCGGCCATGGCATCAACCACTTCACCGCGTTCCTTTTCCAGCACAGCGGGAATCGGCTTGCCGGTCAGACGCGATATTTCCATCAGGAACTTGTCGGTGCCCGCCACACCAACCGGCGCATTGAGAATCACAACTTCCTGGCCGTGCTCGGCGATGAACTTGGATGTTTTCTCGCAGCAGTATTCCTGGAACACGATGGTGGCTTTGGCGTGCAACGCTGCGACCACTTCTTCCTTGGTGGTGCCGCCGGCGTACATGCGGAACTCGCCATCCGTCGGCGTATTCCAGTTGCCGGACGGGTCGCAGATGATGTTCACTTTGACGCCGAACAGATCGAAAATCCGGCGGATTTCTTTCATGTTGCCGACCACGAAACCATCAAAGCCTCCGATGAAGTTGATGCTGTCATCAGGCACGCGCACCAGGGGTTCGGTGGTTTTGGCCTTGCCGTCCCAGAAGTGGCGCAGGATGCCCAGCAAGGCATTGTCGTAGCCGGTGATGTGGCTGCCGACAAACGCTGGCGTGTGGGCGAATGGCACGTCGAACTCGTCGGGGATGCTGCCTTTTTGCTTGCTGGTCTTGATGAAGGCGTCCACGTCGTCACCAATCACTTCCGCCATGCAGGTGGTCGATACCGCAATCATGTCGGGCTTGTACAAGCTGTAGGCGTTGGCCAGGCCATCAACCATGTTGTTCAAGCCACCGAACACGGCGGCATCTTCCGTCATCGAGGAGCTGACGCAGGAGGTCGGCTCTTTGAAGTGACGGGAGAAATGCGAGCGGTAGTAGGCCACGCAGCCCTGGCTGCCGTGCACAAAGCTCAGTGTTTTGGCAAAGCCGTTGGCAACATAAACAGCGCCCAGCGGCTGGCACGCCTTGGCCGGATTGACGGTCAATGAATCACGGGCGAAGTTCTTTTGCTTGTAGTCTTCGGTCTTGGTCCATTCGACGATCGACTTGATGCTCTCGTCAGAGTGGTTGAATTCGAACTCTTTCTTGTTCTTGAGGAGTTCTTTGTACTCGGGTTCACGGAACAGCAGTTCGTGGTCGATGATCTTGGCGGCTGATTGAGGCATGGCTGGCTCCAAAAGTTTGCGGTTAGTCAGAAAAGGAGACCGGTAGACACCGGCCCCGGGGTTCAGGCTGCTTTCTTCCAAGGTGCCTTGGTCAGGCCCCAGATCGGGCTGGAAATGGCCATGTCCATGTCACGGGCAAAGATGGCAAAGCCGTCATAACCGTGGTACGGACCGGAGTAGTCCCAGCTGTGCATCTGGCGGAAAGGCACGCCCATCTTCTGGAACACGTACTTCTCTTTGATGCCGGAGCCGACCAGATCCGGTTTGACCTTGTCGACGAAGTGCTCGAACTCGTAGCCCGTGACGTCGTCATAGATCAGCGTGGCATCCTTGATGTAGTGGGTGGTGCGCTGGTAGTCGTCGTTGTGGCCGAACTCGTAGCCGGTACCGACCACGATCATGCCGAGGTCTTCGTAGGCACCGATTACGTGCCGCGGGCGCAGGCCCCCGATGTACAGCATGACGGTCTTGCCTTCCAGGCGCGGCTTGTACTTGTCGATAACGGCCTGCATCAGCGGCTTGTACTTGGCAATCACCACCTCAGCCTTGGCCTTGATGGTTTCGTCAAAGTGGCTGGCGATTTCGCGCAGGCTCTTCTCGATCATGGTCGGGCCAAAAAAGTTGTATTCCACCCATGGAATACCGTACTTCTCTTCCATGTGCCGGCTGATGTAGTTCATCGAACGGTAGCAGTGCAGCACATTGAGCTTGGCCTTGGGTGTGTTCTCGATTTCACCAATGGTGCCGTCACCGGACCATTGAGAAATAACGCGCAGCCCCATTTCTTCCAGCAGGATGCGGCTGGACCAGGCGTCGCCACCGATGTTGTAGTCACCAATGATGGCCACGTCATAGGGGGTCGATACAAATTCAGGGTGTTTGTTGGGATCGACCTTGTCGAACACCCAGTCGCGAATCGCATCATTGGCCAGATGGTGGCCGAGCGACTGGCTCACGCCGCGGAAACCTTCGCAGCGCACGGGCACGATGGTCTTGCCAACGTATTCCTTGCTTTTCTTTTTCGACACCGCTTCGATGTCGTCGCCAATCAGGCCGATCGGGCATTCCGACTGGATCGAGATGCCCTTGTTCAGGGGGAACAGTTCCTGGATCTCGTCGATGATTTTGTCGAGCTTCTTGTCGCCACCGAAGACAATGTCCTTCTCCTGGAAATCGGAGGTGAACTGCATCGTGACAAAGGTGTCGATGCCGGTGGTGCCGATGTAGTAGTTACGGCGCGCAGCCCACGAGTATTGGCCGCAGCCTACGGGTCCGTGGCTGATGTGGACCATGTCCTTGATCGGGCCCCACACCACGCCTTTGGAGCCGGCGTAGGCGCAACCACGAATGGTCATTACGCCAGGCAATGACTTGATATTGGACTTGACGCCGCAATCGGGCTTGCCTTCTTCAAACGTACCCAGGTGTTTGGCGCGCCGCTTGGCCATCTTTTCGGGATAGGCCTTCAGCACTTCATCAATCAGGGCCTTGTTCGCGGCCTTGCGCTCTTCAACGGTGGCAGTCATGGGGAACTCCAGTAGGTAAATGTTTTTGTCTGGCACTTGGACCCGACCCGATTCATCTTGCGGCGAATCAGGCCGGGCTCAGTACCTCTTAGGCGGCAGCCAGGGCGGCGGCTGCGGCGGCCTTGCCGACTTCCGACTCGTCGATCGCTTCCATGATCCCGAATTCCATCAGCATGTCTTCCAGCTGATCCATGGTGATCGGGGTGGGGATCGTGCCGTTGCCGGCGTTGTTGTGGATCTTGGACGCGAGGGTGCGGTATTCGCCGGCCTGCTTGGAGTCAGGTGCGTACTCGATCACGGTCATGCGGCGCAGTTCAGCGTGCTGCACGACGTTGTCGCGGGGGATGAAGTGAATCAGCTTGGTGCCCAGCATGCCAGCGAGCGCATCGGCCAGTTCGTATTCCTTGTCGGTCTGACGCTCATTACACACCAGGCCACCCAGACGCACACCACCGGAGTTGGCGTATTTCAGAATGCCCTTGGAGATGTTGTTGGCCGCGTACATGGCCATCATTTCGCCGGACATGACAATGTAGATTTCCTGCGCCTTGTTTTCGCGAATGGGCATGGCAAAGCCGCCACACACCACGTCACCCAGCACGTCGTAGGACACATAGTCCACGCCGTCGTAGGCGCCGTTTTCTTCCAGGAAGTTGATCGAGGTGATGACGCCGCGGCCGGCGCAGCCCACGCCTGGCTCGGGGCCACCGGACTCGACGCAACGGATGTCTTTGTAGCCAATTTTCATCACGTCTTCGAGCTCCAGATCCTCCACCGAGCCGGCCTCTGCTGCCAGCGACAGGATGGTGTCCTGGGCCTTGGCGTGCAGAATCAGCCGCGTTGAGTCGGCTTTGGGGTCGCAGCCGACGATCAGGATTTTCTGGCCGAGATCGCTGAGCGCTGCCAGGGTGTTTTGTGAAGTGGTCGATTTGCCGATGCCACCTTTGCCGTAGAAGGCGATTTGCCGAAGTTTAGCCATTACAGTGCTCCATTAAGGAAGGGTTAAAAAGCCGAAGGTTGCGTAGCCGCGACCATGTCAGCCTGACGTGCCTGTAAGTCTTCTTCTTGTGGTCACGCATCGGCCGGACTTGTGTCCGCGCTTCTTCCCTATTGCAGCTTCCGTGCCATGCCTTTGTAGCGCTCGTCAGGCTGCCGAAAATAGGCCGCTGTACAGAGGGAAAGCGCTGTTTGAGCAGGGCTTTGCGGCGGCCTTATCGGCATTGTTCAGTTCCCGACAAAACGGCGCACCATGTCGCAAAAAGTCCTGTGTCGGCGGCCCGAACGACCTGTTTGTGTCGTGTTTGCAGGGCAGCAGGCCCGGTATAGGCCTGGTACGGTCATTGCTCATAGAGTGGCTATGAACACCGTTACGACCAACACCGGCCCCAACCCGCCTAGCACCTCAACCATTTCAACCACAACGAAGGAATCTTCATGACTGCCACACTCGCCCGTAAAGAGATCGACGACACCGCGTTTGCGCGACTCGAAACCGAGGGACGCCTGCTCAACCCCTTGCTCAAGGCGCCTACAGCCAAGCCCGGTCGCTTCGGCTTTCGCGGCGAATTGGCCTTGCGCTTTGCGCCCAAGCTGGCCGATGAGGCCCGCCCGCCGGAGCTGCTCTGTGGCCAGGTCATGGCCGTCGGCAAGCTTACGGAAAAGCACCTGCCCTTCTTTGCCGGCTACCTGCTGAGTTTCGAGCACCTGAAGGACGTGGCCGAGGTGCTGGGCGACTCGCTCAGCGCGGGTGGCAAGTATTTCCTGTTTTGCAACAACATTGATCTGTCCAAGAAGTACCAGGTGCCGTACAAGGGCGCCATGTTCTATGTGCTGCCGATCGACGAATCCACGGTCTATAACGAACTGCTGAGCTTGTTCTATCTGGAAAAGAACGACCTCAAGAAGAAAGATATTGCCGGCAAGCTCGATGCCGTGGCGGACGCTGCGCTCAAATTCGACATTACCTTTGACACCATCACCTATGCGGAAGGTCTGGCGCTGATGGGCCCGGTGCGTAACCCCAACGAGAACCGCCCGGTTTGATCGGTGTCTTCCTGCTGCGCGACGGAATCCATCCGATCAAACCCAGTTGCTCATGGCAGTGGACGATGAACTTGACCAGCCCCACCGCTGGTACAGCACCAACCTGGTCGGTGTGCCAGCGCGGGCGCTGGCCAGCACCGCGTTCAATGCCAATCCGCGATGCCTGGCCATCGCCGGCGCGCGCGAGGCCCAAGCGGGCCTGTTCGCGCTGCTGGACCGCAGCCGCGACCTGAACGAGGCGCGCGACATGTTTGTGCATTACCTGGCCATCGCGTTCGGACTGCGCCAGCCCGAGCCGCATGAGCTGGCCGCTATGGGCGTGGCCGAGCAAAGACGCTGGCGCAGCAGCTGGCGCAAGCTGCTGCAGGGCTGGGGCATGGACGCCAATGGCCCGGCTGGCGCGGTGCTCAAAGGCTGGGTCGAAAGCCGCTTTGGCCTGGTCCCCGGTTACCACAAGGCGCCGCTGGCACGCTTTCCATCGCCAGCCTGGGTGGCTTACCTGGAGGAGAAAAGCGCCAGTCGCCACACCAACAACAACATCCACCAGCAGTTGGACCTGCTATACGAATTCTGCCAATGGGCGCTGCGCCGTTTCCCGCTGCCGGGCAGTGCGATGCCTGCGCGGCACTTGCGGCTGTGGCGTGGCAGCACGCGCTGCGAGGAGCAACTGATTGCCGGCTGCCTGCAGGACCGGTGCTGCACGGTGCGCTTGAACAACCTTGTGTCCTTCAGTCTGTCGTACGACGATGCCGCCTGTTTTGGCGACTGGGTTTTTGAGGTGCAGGTGCCAGCCTGCAAGGTGCTGGTGTTTCCCGGCCTGCTGCCGGGCCATGTGTTGCAAGGCGAGCAGGAGGTGCTTGCGCTCGGTGGCGACTATGAGGTGGTGGCGCGTTATGCGTGAGCTGTTCGACAAGGTTCTCGGCGCCTACCTGGGCCTGGCCATCGGGGACGCCCTGGGCGCCACGGTGGAGTTCATGCGCCCGCGCGAGATTGTCATTCAATACGGCGTGCATCGCGAAATCATCGGTGGCGGCTGGTTGAAACTCGCGCGCGGCCAGGTCACCGACGACACGACGATGAGCCTCGCATTGGGCGGTGCGCTGCTGCAGGGCGGCACGCACGCACTCGGCCTGCATGCCCGGGGCGATGACACCCTGGTGCACAGCATCGGCCAAGCCTTTGTTCAATGGTTGCAGGGCAAGCCGGTGGACTGCGGCAACACCTGCCGCCGCGGCATCCTGCGGTATTTACACGAACACACATTGGCCGGCCCGTACAACCCGGGCGACGCCGGCAATGGCGCGCTGATGCGCAACCTGCCCGTGGTGCTGGCCACACTGGGCGACGATGCCGCCTTTGCGCGCCTGTCCATCGCCCAGGCCCACCTGACCCACCACCACCCGCTGTCCGACGCGGCCACGCTGGGCATGGGCCAGTTGCTGCGCCTGCTGCTTCATGGCGCCGAGCATTGCGAGTGCCGGCACTGGTGCGATCTTTGGATCACCCAGAACCCGGCTTTTGGCTTCACGCCCTACCGTGGCCACGCCACCGCTTATGTAGTGGATACGGTGCAGACCGTGTTGCATTTCCTGATGCTGCACGAGGACTTTGAGGCCGCGCTGGTCGCCACCGTGAATCAGGGCGATGATGCCGACACCACTGGCGCGCTGGTCGGCATGCTGGCCGGTGCACGCTGCGGTGCCTCCAGGCTGCCGCAGCGCTGGCTGCACCGGCTGCAGCCCGCCACCGTGCAGGCGATCACCGACCAGACCAGCGGCCTGCTGGCGCTGGCGCAGACCGTCAAGGAGGACGCGCATGTCTGAGTTCACTGTTCACGATGACGCCCCGGCAGTGGCCGTGGCGCTGTCCTATCACGAGCGCACCAAACACCGTTTGAGTGGCTACGCGGCCGGCCCCGATGCGTTGGACTGGGACGCCCAGCCGGACCCATTTCGCCGCTACGTTGGCGCGCCATTGACCGCGCTGCCCTTGAAGGCCGATGAGCTTGCGACCCCCTGGGCCGACCTGTTTGAGCCCGGCCGCATCGCACCGCGCCTGCCGGATCGCGACGCCATCGGCCTGCTGTTCGAACTCAGCTTTGCGCTGTCGGCGTGGAAACAATACGGGCCGGACCGCTGGGCCATGCGTGTGAATCCCTCCAGCGGCAACCTGCATCCGCTTGAGTCCTGGCTGGTCTGCCAGAGCGCCGACGGCATCGCCGATGGGGTCCATCACTACGCGGTGCGCGAGCATGCGCTGGAGCAGCGTGCCACATTCGCACAGGAGGAGGGCGTCGCCAGGTCGCCGGCGCGCGTCTTCATTGCCCTCACCAGCATTCAATGGCGCGAAGCCTGGAAATATGGTGAACGCGCCTTTCGCTATTGCCAGCTCGACGTCGGCCACGCCATCGGTGCGCTACGCTACGCTGCCGCCGTGCTGGGCTGGCGGCTGCAGCCGGTGGCCTGCGGTACGGCACAGCTCGCCAGTCTGCTCGGACTCGACCGCGACGAGGACTTCGGTGCCGCCGAGCGCGAAGAGCCGGATGCGTTGTTTGAGTTGCTGCCCGGCGATACAAGCGCGGTAGACAACGCTCCGTGGGACTGGCCCGTGCCCACGAACTGGCAGGGTCTGCCCAACCGGCTCGACCGCCACCCGATGTACCGCTGGCCGGTGATTGATGCCGTGGCCGTGGCGACCCGGGTGCACGACATGCCACCGAAAGTGCCTGGGAGTCTGGGCGGCAGAGCGTTCTGCTCCGTGTCCCCCGCCCGCTGCGCGGGCTCCTCCTTGACCGGCACAGAACGCTCTGCCGCCCAGGCTCCCAAGCGCTTTCGGAGGCAAGGCATGCATGCGCGTGGCCACGGCCACGGCATCAATCACCGGCCAGCGGTACATCGGGTGGCGG
>NZ_JBAQMD010000029.1:0-122982 GCF_049302455.1 Rhodoferax ferrireducens
GGGGGGGGCCTCCGGCGGCCTGGCAGGGGCCTGATTTAAAAATATCCAAAACCGAATTCAGAAACACCTTTCACGGAGTCCAGTTTCATTGGTTCGGGAAACTACAGAACGAATGTTGCACTACCAACTGAGCCCGTCAGTGTCGGGTATCTGGCACACAATTTCGCAAGCTGCAGGCCAGCTTACAGTCTAAATCTGTCTTAGAGTGGCGCCTTGAAGCCTTGGAAGTAGGACTTGTCGGTTTATCTAAGTAGTCCCGGATAGTTGGCGAAAGAAAAGCCCGGTTGGCCCGGGCTTAATAGTTTTAAGTTGTAACCTGTAGACAGCTTTTTTCGAACCATAGACAAAAAAAACCTCGCTACCGTTATGGCAGCGAGGTTTTTTTACTAAAAAATACTTTTTTCAGTGCCGCAAGCCGGCTTTTGAAAAGGCATTAAGCCGCTAAATCAAGCACTGCGCGTGGGGCGCTTCTTCGCGTCGCGCGGCACAAACACCTTGCCGCCGTTACCAGGTTTCACACCCATCGGCTTGCCAAATGCTGGCTTGCGGGCGCCAAAGTCGCCACGCGGCGCAGCACCGTCGTTGCGGGCGCCGGCAAAACGATCATTAAAACCGCCTTTGCGTTCGTAGTTGAAGCCTTCGGGCGCACCACCACTGCGCGCATCGCGTTGACCGAAGCCGTTATTGCTGGCATTTTGGTAACCGTTGTTGCCTGAATCACGGGGCGCGCCCGCGTTTCTGTCTGCAAAGCCACCACGATTGGCGCCGAAACCGCCAGGACGGCCACCGCCACCAAAACTACGCTCACGCGAATGGTAGTCACCGCCACCACCACGGCTTTCACGGCCACCAAAATTGGAAGTGGGACGCGAGTCAGGGAAACGCTGTTGCGGCTCCATGCCAGGAATGGTTTCGCCCTTGAACTGCTGGTGGCTGTAGTGCTCGATGTCCATGATCTTGCGCCGATCACGGAACTCGGCAAAGGTCACGGCAATACCGTCGCGCCCAGCACGACCGGTGCGCCCAATACGGTGCGTGTAATCTTCTGCCTTCATCGGCAAGCCAAAGTTGAACACATGGGTGATGGTGGGCACGTCGATGCCGCGTGCCGCCACATCGGTTGCGACCAGAATCTGCACCTGGCCTTGGCGCAGCGCCATCAAGCGTCGGTTGCGCAGGCCCTGGCTCAAAGCACCATGCAAGGCAACGGCAGAGAAGCCTTCTTGCTGCAGGTCGTTGGCCAGGCCGTCACACTCGATCTGGGTGCTGGCAAATACCAGCGCCTGATTGATGGTGGTGTCGCGCAACCAGTGATCCAGCAATTTGCGTTTGTGCTGGGCGTTGTCAGCCCAGAACAGCTTTTGGCTGATGTTGGCGTGTTTTTCTTGCGGCGAATCGATTTGCAAACGCTGGGGTTCGCGCATGACACGTGAGGCCAGTTGCTGGATGCGCGGCGCAAACGTGGCACTGAACATCATGGTTTGCTTGCGCTCAATGGTCAACTGGTTGATTTCAGCCAGGTCATCGGAGAAACCCAGGTCCAGCATGCGGTCGGCTTCGTCAACCACCAGGAACTGCACCTGATCGAGCTTGATTTGCATGGAGCGCTGCAGATCCAGCAAACGCCCCGGTGTGGCCACCACGAGATTGGCATTTTGCAGCTTGGCAATTTGCAGCTGGTAAGGCATGCCACCCACAATGTTGGCAACGCGCAGACCGCGGCAATGCTGCACCAGATCAATGGCGTCGTGGGCCACTTGCTGGGCCAGTTCCCGCGTCGGGCAAACGATCAAGGCGCCGGGCGCAGCAGGTGCGAAATGGCGCGGGTTGGTCGGGTCTTTGCGCTTGGCGCGCTTAGGGGGCGCCTCGCCTTTGGCCGCAGCATCGGCCACGGCGCGCTCGAAATCGCTACGTTCTTTCGCCTCGGCTTGCGCCATTTGTGTCAGCAGGGTGTGCAACACGGGCAACAAGAAAGCAGCGGTCTTGCCACTGCCGGTCTGGCTCGACACCATCAGGTCAATAAAACGTGCTGCGTCGTCGCTTGCACTGTGGCCTTGCATGGCCAGGGGAATGGTTTTGAGCTGCACCGTGGTGGGCTGGGTGAAACCCAGGTCTTTCACGGCTTGAATCAACTCGGGGGCCAGGCCCAGAGTGACAAAGCCATTGGGGACCTCGGCAACGGCCTCAACGGTGGCAGGCACCTCGGCAATTTGAATTGCCGCAGCGACTTGCACAACGTCTTGCGTCACTTCGACGGTGTCATTGGAAAAATTTTCGACAAGCGAAATATCGCCCGTCGCTTGAATAGCGTCAGTCATGAATTTACTCACACGCGAGCGCCGCAAGGTATGCGACTGCTCCGTCAATGGTTAAAAAACATCAACCATCAAACGGAACCTGCTCTGACTCACAAGGAGTTCAATCAGCGCTGGGGCCCTTTTGTGGAAAACGCAAATGCGAATTCGCTGCGGGCCTGTGAATGAAGGGAGATGTACAAATATGCATTGCAGATTGCAACACAGCCTCGCATTATGCCATGGATCCGGGTTTCTACCTAATCAGTCATCTTGATAAAGTGTTTCCGGTAGTGCTCCAGTTCGTCAATCGACTCGTGCACATCGGCCAACGCCGTGTGGCGCTGCTTCTTTTTGAACGATTTGTACACATCCGGGCGCCAGCGTTTGGACAGCTCTTTGAGCGTGCTCACATCCAGGTTGCGGTAGTGAAAGAAAGCCTCCAGCTTGGGCATGTACTTCGCCAGAAAACGCCGATCCTGCCCGATGCTGTTGCCACACATGGGGGCGCCCTTCTTGGGCACATACTGACTCAGGAATTCGATGATCTGCGCCTCAGCCTGCGCCTCCAGCAAGGTCGAGGCTTTGACCTTGTCAATCAAGCCGGTTTTGCCATGCGTGCCTTTGTTCCATTGGTCCATCTTGTCAAGCAGTTCATCGCTTTGATGGATCACCAGCACCGGGCCCTCGATTCGGCATTCAAGATCGGGTCCGGTGACGATCACGGCAATTTCAATGATCCGCTCCACTTCCGGATCAAGACCCGTCATCTCGCAGTCAAGCCATACCAGGTTTTGGGCGGATTTGGCCAGCGTTGCGCTCGCCACAGGGGTGTTGGTGGAATCCATGGCGAGAATTGTCGCCGATGACATAAACTCGCTCGCCATGGCTGATCCGTTTCCCTCTCTTTCCCTTTCATTGGTGTTGACCTTCGCTTTTGCGCTGGCGTTGCTCGCCGGTCTGGTGTTGAACTTCTGGCTCAGCTCCCGGCAGATCCGGCATGTGGCACAACACCGTGGGCAAGTGCCGCCGGCCTTCGCCCAGACCATCCTGCTTTCCGCGCACCAGAAAGCGGCCGACTACACCATCACCAAAGCACGTTTTGGTTTGCTGGAGCTGACGCTGGGTGCTGCCGTTCTTTTGGGTTGGACCTTGCTGGGTGGGCTGTCCAGCCTCAACCAGGCGCTGCTCGGGTGGCTGGGCGGCGGCATGGGGCAGCAAATTGCGCTGCTCGCGGCGTTTGTGCTGATCAGCGGCCTGATCGATTTGCCCGTGACCCTTTACCAGACCTTCGTGATCGAGGAGCGCTTCGGCTTCAACAAGATGACGCCCAAGCTCTGGCTGCTGGATTTGCTCAAGTCAAGTCTGATCGGTGCCGTCGTGGGCCTGCCGATTGCCGCATTGATTTTGTGGATGATGGGTGCGACGGGCAGTTGGTGGTGGCTGTGGGCCTGGGGCGTGTGGATGGGGTTCAATTTGCTCCTGCTATTGATCTACCCGACTTTCATTGCGCCGCTGTTCAACAAGTTTGTGCCCCTGGAGGATGAAACACTCAAGGCCCGCGTGACGGCGCTGATGAAACGTTGCGGCTTTGCCGCCAAGGGCTTGTTTGTGATGGACGGCTCTAAACGCAGCGCCCACGCCAACGCCTACTTCACCGGCTTTGGCGCATCCAAGCGGGTGGTGTTTTATGACACCCTGCTGGCCAAACTGTCAGCAGGTGAAGTGGACGCCGTGCTGGCGCACGAATTGGGCCACTTCAAGCACAAGCACATCATCAAGCGCATCGTGTCCATGTTTGCCCTCAGTCTGGTGGGCTTTGCCTTGCTGGGCTGGCTGGCAACGCAGGCCTGGTTTTATGCCGGGCTGGGGGTTCAGCCCAACTTGGGTGCGCCCAATGACGCACTGGCGCTGTTGTTGTTCATGCTGGCGTTGCCAGTGTTCAGCTTCTTCATCGCGCCTGTCATGGCCCATTTCTCACGCAAGCATGAGTTTGAGGCCGATGCCTATGCCGTACGCCAGACCAGCGGCCCGGACCTTGCCACTGCTCTGCTCAAGTTGTATGAAGACAATGCATCGACGCTGACACCGGATCCGCTGTATGTGAAGTTCCACTACTCGCATCCACCGGCGTCCGAGCGTCTGGCGCGGATGACAAGCTGAACACAGCGACCGAATGACGCCATGAACACTATTCATAAGACAAATGAGGCTCTAGCCCCCGTCAGACGGGCGTTTAAAGCTACAGAAATTGTAGCAAATCTGGCCAAACTGGAAGGCTGGAGGCTGACCGGCGATGGTGCCGCAGTGGCCATTGAAAAGACCTTCACCTTTGCGAATGACCACGAGACCATTTCCTTCGTGAATGCGGTGGCCTTCATCGCACACAGGCAGGATCACCACCCCGAGTTGTCGGTGCATTTCAAGCACTGCGTGGTGCGCTTCAGCACCCATGACGTGGGCGGTCTCTCGATGGCCGATTTTGACTGCGCGGCGCGGGTTGACGCGCTGTTGGCATGACGACAACGCACCAAGGACACGCTTGATGGAACGGGCCACACTCGACCGCGGCCTGATCGTCGCCAACTATGGTCGCCACTTTCTGGTCGAGACACCGGAAGGAAAGCGACTGATTTGCCACTCGCGCGGCAAGAAAAGCCAGGGGCTGGTAGGCGATCGCGTCCTGTGGCAGGCCTCGCAGGACGAAGGCACGATTGAAAAGATCGAAGAACGTCGCAACGTGTTTTACCGTCAGGATGAAATTCGCACCAAGTCATTTGCGGCCAATCTGGACCAGATATTGATCCTGATCGCGGCGGAACCCGAGTTCTCCAGCAGCCAGCTTTCGCGTGCCCTGATCGCTGCAGAGGCGGAGCACATCACGCCCATCATTGCCCTCAACAAAAGTGATCTGGTCGAGCCCTTTGCGCGCGCCTGGGCATGGTTGCGGCCTTACCGGCAAATGCATTACGGCGTGTTGCCGCTGTCGCTCAAACAATCGGGTGACGCTGATCGCGCCGAACTGCTCAAGCTGCTGCACGGTAAAACAACGCTGGTGCTGGGACCGTCGGGCGCGGGCAAAAGCACCTTGATCAACCTGCTGGCACCGGGCGCACTGGCGCAGACGGGCGAGATTTCGCAAGCCCTGAACTCGGGCAAACACACCACCACCAGCACCACCTGGTACTGGGTCGACGCGGACAAGACCACGGCTTTGATTGATTCACCGGGCTTCCAGGAGTTTGGCTTGAACCACATCGACCCGGCGCAATTGGCCGCTTACATGCCGGACTTCAAACCCCATGTGGCCAATTGCAAGTTCTATAACTGCAGCCACCTGCATGAACCCGGTTGCGGCGTCATGGCCGCCGTCAAACCCGACGGTAGCCCGGACGGGATCAGCGCGAACCGCTATAAGATTTACAGCGACTTGTATGCGGAGTTAAGCCAGCGCCGCAAGTACTGAGCCCAGCGCCTGCACCAAAGCATCGCATTGTGCCGGCGTGCCGATGCTGATCCGCAAGTACTGCTCGATGCGCGGCAGTCTGAAATGCCGCACCAACACACCACGTGCACGCAGGGCGGCGGCGATAGCGGCCGCATCCTGCGTGGGATGCCGTGCAAACACAAAATTCGCCTGTGACGGCAGCACCTTGAAGCCCAAATCCTCCAGCGCCAGGGCCAGCCCTTCGCGGCTGCTCATCACAGCGCGACGCGTCTGCTCGAACCAGGCCTGATCCTCAAAAGCCGCCACCCCACCGGCAATGGCCAATCGATCCAGCGGATAGGAATTGAAGCTGTTCTTGACCCGCTCCAGCGCCTCAATCAAGTGGGCCTGACCACAGGCAAAGCCGACACGCAAACCGGCCAGTGAACGTGACTTGGACAGGGTGTGGACCACCAGCAAGTTGGAATAGCGCGCAATCAGTGGCATGGCACTGTCGCCGCCAAAGTCCACGTAAGCCTCATCCACCAGCACCACGCGCTGCGGGTGCAGACGCAGCAATTGCTCCACCTGTTGCAGCGGCAAGCCGACGCCGGTGGGGGCATTGGGGTTGGCGATGACCACGCCAGCCACAGCCACACCGTCGGTACGGGCGTAAGCCGCGACGTCAAGGCACAGGGTTTCGGTCAAGGGCACGGTTTCAACCGGGATACCGTAGAGCCGGCAATACACTTGGTAAAAGCTGTAGCTGATGTCGGGCATCAGCAACGGGCAACCCTGCTGAAAAAAGGCGCAAAAGGCATGCGCCAACACCTCATCGGAACCGTTACCCAGGAACACTTGTTGCGCCGCCAGTCCGTGATGGGCCGCAATGGCTTGGCGCAGTGCCGTTGATTCAGGATCGGGATAAAGCTGCAAACCCTGCTGCGCCGCCAACTGGATGGCGGCAATCACACGGGGTGACGGCGGGTAGGGATTCTCGTTGGTATTGAGCTTGACCAGCTTGTCGATCTTGGGCTGTTCACCCGGCACATAGGGCACGAGTCGACTCACCACCGGGCTGTAAAACGAGGTCTCCAGGCAAGAATTCTGCTTCAATTTAAATAGCAACTTATGCAGTAGGGACGGTGGTTAGAGGCTAATTTTGTATAAAAACTAGCCCAACAGCCGGGCCAGCGTCAACAGTGCGAGCAGAAACATCCACATCACCACGGCGCGCCACACCAAGCCAACAATAATGACCAGGTGGGCCAACTCAGGCGTCTGTCCCGGCCTGGCTTCTCTACGCCTGTCAACCGTTCCTGGCGGCAACGCCGGTGCGCCGTTGGCCGCAGCTGCAGTCACCGGGGCGGCGACACCCAATCTGATATTCACGGCGCCCGCTGTGGCGGCCAGGACAATACCGTCGTTGTCCCCGTCAAAGCGCGACTCGTAATTTCGCCAACCATCGATCGCATCCTCAAAACTACCCACCACCGCAAAGCTGATCGCCGTGATGCGGGCGGGCAGCCAGTCAATTGCCGTCCAGATCACAGTCGCGGTCTGCTGCAATGCATCACTGACAGGCTGATGATGGGCTTTGCGCTTGTGCTGCCAGTAGCGGGCAACAAATTCACTCAATCGGTACAGCACTGCACCAGTCGGGCCAAAACCAAAAGCCGCCAGCACCGAGAACCAGGCCAGCACGCCGAACACGTGGCGATGCGCCGACAGCACCGAATGCTCAATGACGTGCCGGACAATTTCGCTGCGCGGCAATTCGCTGGCGTCCATCTGCTTCCAACTGGCCAGCAACTCGCGGGCGCGGTCTTCGTCACCGTCGGCCAAGGCATCCCGAATCTCGGTGAAATGGAAACTGAATTGCCGAAAGCCCAAACAGGCATAAAGCACTGCAGCGCTCCAGATCACCCCCAAGGGCCAACCCACAAACGTGATCAACAACCAGTAAATAAGCAATGCCGCCACGGACGGGCCACCGACCGCAAAACCCCATGCCAGCCAGCCGTGAAACGGCTTGCCGGCGTCAAAATTCTGGGTACTCCAACGCACCCAGGCACGCAGCCCGGCATGGATCGGGTTACCTTTGCTCAAGGGTCGGACCTGCTCAAGCAGCAGGGCAAAAAGCACCGAGATAAAGCTCATGGCTTCATCATAACGGCACAACGCATCAGGCTGACAGCAGCCGGTAAAAGTTGCGCAGCATGCCCGCCGTGGCGCCCCAAATGAAGCGCTGGCGCAACTGATCCTGATAGGGCATGGAGAACCATTCGCGCTGAACGCCTTCCCACTCAAAAGCATGACGCCGATGATGCGCGGGATTCATCAGAAATTCCAGCGGCACTTCGAAAATATCGGCCACTTCATAGGCATTGGGGGTCAGCGAGAAGCCCGGCTGCACCAGGGCCACGACCGGCGTGATGATGAAGGCAGACCCCGTCACGTAGTGTGGCATCACGCCCAGCACCTGCACAAAAGCGGGGTCCAGCCCAACTTCTTCTTGCGCCTCGCGCAAGGCCGTGGCGGCTGCATCAGCGTCATCTTCATCGGCCTTGCCGCCCGGAAAGGCAATTTGCCCGGAATGCGTTGACAAATGCATGGTGCGCTCGGTCAGCAAGACGGTCGGGTGTTCGCGCATCACGATTGGCAGCAGCACCGAGGCATGCATCGGTGCCCGATCCAGAAATTTTTTCTCCGCCAACAGTTCAGGTACCCACACCGGGGGCGAAGCGAAGCGTTGCCGCAAGGCCGCCGGCTGCAGCGATGCCAATGGAACCGCAGGCAAATGTGCATCCACACCGATAACCGGGATCTGGCGCGGATCGAACTGCGGCAGACTCGACAGCGGCCTATCGGGCAAGTTGATTGACATGGGGAACCATGTTTTTAAAAAAAGACAACAAAAAAGCCGCCCCAAACATCAGCTGGGACGGCTTTTTTGCAAAACAGTTCGCTTATACAGCAGCCGTCTTGATCTTGCGGGCTGGCAATTTTTCTTTGATACGCGCCGACTTGCCGCTACGGTCACGCAAATAGTACAGCTTGGCACGACGCACATCGCCACGACGCTTGACTTCGATAGCGGCGATCAACGGACTGTAGGTCTGGAACGTGCGCTCGACACCTTCGCCGCTGGAAATCTTGCGTACCGTAAACGCGCTGTTGAGGCCGCGATTGCGTTTCGCAATCACAACGCCCTCATAGGCCTGCACACGTTTGCGCGCACCTTCAACCACGTTGACACTCACAACAACAGTGTCACCGGGGGCAAATTCGGGAATTGTTTTTCCGAGACGAGCAATTTCTTCCTGCTCAAGGGTTTCGATCAGATTCATGATGTCCTCAAATGATCTTGGATGCGCCAGTGTCGGGATTGACACAAAGAGCCAACTGCACAGCAGTCGAACGGCCAGCCAGAGGATCGGTAAGCCCGCCATTATAGCCAGATCAAGTGTTTCCTCTTGAAAAACTGGCGTCTTGGCAAACGGCTTCCAGCGTCTTTCAGACTTGGCTGGCCAGAAAAGCTTCATCGGCGCGACTCAAACGCCCATCGCGGCGCGCCTGGTCGATCAACTCCGGGCGCAGACGCAAAGTCAGCGCCAGCCTCTGTTCGCGCCGCCAGCGCTCAATCTGGACATGGTGCCCCGACAGCAGCACCTCCGGCACGGGCCGGCCCAACCAGTTCTCGGGCCGGGTGTAGTGCGGGCAATCCAGCAAGCCGTCCAATACGGGGTTAAAGCTATCCTGCTGGTGACTGTCTGCCGCATTCAATACACCGGGTTGCAGGCGCGCCACGGCATCGAGCAAGGCCATGGCCGCAATTTCGCCACCCGACAGGACAAAGTCACCCAGGCTGATCTGCTCGGTGACATAGGCATCGATAAAGCGCTGATCCAGGCCCTCGTAGCGGCCACAAATCAGGATCGCACCCTGGCTGTCGGACCAACGCTGAACCATGGCATGGTTCAGCGTCTGGCCCGCAGGCGAAAAAAGCAGCACCGGGGCGATTTCGGTTCGTTGGGACTGGATGTTCTTCAGGCATTGTGCCAAGGGCTCGGCCATCATGACCATGCCGGGGCCACCGCCAAACGGACGGTCATCGACCCGCCTGTAATTGCCTGCCGCAAAATCACGCGGGTTGGCCAGTTCGACATCGACCAAACCCGACTCAAACGCGCGTCGCGTAATGCCACTGGTCAAAAACGGGGCGAATAGCTCGGGAAACAGCGTGACGACGTCAAAACGCATGGGGCAACGCTTAGAAGTCCGCTTGCCAATCCACCAGAATGCGCCGGCCGGGCAAGTCGACCTCGTCGATATAAACCGAGACAAAAGGAATCATCCGCTCCTGCGGCTTGCCATCTTGCGCATAGTCCAGCACCAGCACGGTCTGCGCCCCGGTCGAGAGCAATTCTTTCACCGTGCCCAGCGCCACGCCCTCACGGTTGACGACATCCAGTCCAATCAGGTCAACCCAGTAATACTCGTCTTTTTCTGCGCTTGGGAAACTGGAGCGGGCCACAAAAATACGCGCCCCGCGCAAGGCCTCGGCGGCAGTGCGGTCATCCACGGCTTGGGCTGAGGCGACCACAGTGTCTGAATGCACCTTGGCTTCCTTGATCGCCAGTTGGGCTACACCAGAGAAAGTCCTGGCACCTTTTTCGGCTGGCAGCAGAAACCAGCGCTTGGAAGAAAAAAGCGCCTCGGGATCGGCGCTGTAGGGCAGGACTTTGAACCAGCCTTTGATGCCCCAGGCATCCGCGATGCGCCCGACTTCGATAGCATCCGCCGGCAATTCGGCGGCTTCAAGGCCAGGCAACATCACAATAAAATCAAGCCGCTTTTTTGGCCGCTTGGCTGATCAGGCGTTCCACCGTGGGAGAGGCCTGAGCGCCAACGCTGCGCCAGTAGGTCAGGCGGTCCTGGGCAATGCGGATACTCTCTTCATTGGCAGTCGCAATCGGGTTGTAAAAACCCAGGCGTTCGATGAAACGGCCGTCACGACGGGTGCGCTTGTCAGCGACGACAATATTGAAAAACGGGCGTGCTTTTGCACCGCCACGGGCGAGTCGGATGACGACCATGATTTATCCTTTGGGAGACGGAGTTTGACATCCATCGTTTGATTCAGTATCTAATTCAGCGTTTGAGACACGCGACATAGCCACCCGGCCAGCGACACACTGAATAGCCGGCCATTATAACGTTCCAATTTGTATGACACTCATTCGCCCCAGCCAAACTGAAGACATCCCGGCCATCGCCGCCATTTATGCCCACCATGTGCTGCACGGCACCGGCACCTTTGAGATTGATCCCCCCTCACCAAACGACATGGCGCAGCGCCGCCTTGACGTCCTGGCCAAGGGTCTGCCGTATCTGGTTGCGGCAAAAGGCGACCAGGTAATGGGTTTTGCCTACTGCAACTGGTTCAAGCCACGCCCGGCCTATCGGTTCTCAGCCGAGGACTCGATCTACCTGGCCGATGAAGCCATGGGACAGGGCCTTGGACGCGCGTTGCTGGCGGAACTGATGGCCCAGGCCGAAAAAGCGGGCGTACGGAAATTGATCGCGGTCATCGGCGACTCAGCCAACCACGGATCGATCGGCGTGCACCGGTCTGCCGGGTTTTCCATGGTCGGCGTGCTCAAATCATGTGGCTGGAAATTTGATCAATGGCTCGATGTGGTCATGATGGACAAAGCCCTGGGTCTGGGCGACACCAGCACCCCGCAAACATAATCAGTCCTCATGAAAAACAAAACTGTGGCCGCCTGGCTGGCCTTTGTCGGCGGCCCCTTGGGCCTGCACCGTTTCTATTTGCACGGCAAGGGCGACCTGCTCGGCTGGCTGCTGCCGGTGCCCACGGCACTGGGCCTGTATGGCCTTGAGCGTGTGCAGCAAAATGGTCTGGACGACCTCTGGAGCTGGGTCTTGATACCCTTGCTGGGTTTCACCATGGCCGGTTGCGCCTTGAACGCCATCGTCTATGGTTTGATGACGCCTGAGAAGTGGAACGCCCGCTTCAATCCGTCAGCATCAAAGGATGCGGCACCCGGGCGCACCAACTGGTTCACCATTGGCGTCATCAGCCTGGCCCTGCTGGTGGGCACCACGGCACTGATGAGCAGCCTGGTGTTCAGCTTTCAACGCTATTTCGAATACCAAATCGAGGAAGCGCGCAAGATTTCTCAATGAAATTTCCAGCAAGACGGGGCGGGCCCGGCTTGAAACGATTTCAGTTGACGACTGTTTTTGGAACTCTAAAAAATCTGCAAACTTAGCCAATAGGCCAAAGCCGCCATCAACGCCGTGGCCGGAATTGTGAGAATCCAGGCCCAGATAATGTTGCCCGCCACACCCCAGCGCACAGCGCTGGCGCGCTGGGTGGCGCCAACACCGACGATAGCGCCGGTAATGGTGTGCGTGGTCGACACTGGAATGCCCAGAACCGCCGCAATGAAAAGCGTGACGGCGCCCCCTGTTTCGGCGCAAAACCCATGCACCGGCTTGAGCTTGGTAAGCCTCTGCCCCATCGTCTTGACAATCCGCCAGCCGCCAAACATGGTGCCCATGGCGATCGCCGAATAACAAGTCAACACCACCCAGGTTGGTGGCGATTTGTCTGCCACCGCGGTGTAGCCGGTGGCGATCAACAGCATCCAGACAATGCCGATGGTCTTCTGCGCATCATTGCCGCCGTGACCCAGACTGTAAGCCCCGGCCGACACCAGTTGGAGACGACGAAACCAGCGATCAACACGACTCGGCGTACTCAGGCGCAAAGTCCATGAAACCGCAATCAGCATGAGCGATCCAAGCAAAAAACCCATCAAAGGCGACACAAATATGAACAGCACGGTCTTCATCACGCTGGCAAACACCAAAGACGAAGCACCGGCTTTGACCATGACAGCGCCCACAATGCCGCCGATCAGTGCGTGGGACGAACTACTGGGAATACCGAAATACCAGGTAATGAAATTCCAGCTGATGGCCCCGACGAGCGCACCAAAGACAATATGCACGTCCACCACGCCCGGTTGTGCCAGCCCTTTGCCGATCGTGGCAGCAACGCTGAACTGGAAAACAAAAATGGCAACAAAATTGAAAAATGCCGCAAAAAGCACCGCCTGCCCCGGCTTGAGCACGCCGGTGGACACTACCGTCGCAATTGAATTGGCAGCGTCGTGAAATCCGTTCATGAAATCGAACACCACGGCCAGTACCACCAGCAATATCACGACCCACAACCCCACCTGAACCGATGCCATGACGGATCGGCCTCAGGAATTCTCGAGGACGATGCCCTCGATGACGTTGGCAACGTCTTCGCATTTGTCGGTGATCGTCTCCAGCAATTCATAAATCGCCTTGAGCTTGATCAATTCCCGCACGTCCGGCTCTTCCCGAAAGAGTTTGCTCATGGCACTGCGCATGATGCGGTCGGCGTCCGACTCCAACTGGTCGATTTCTTCGCAGGTTTTCAGGGCTGCTTCCGCTGTTGCCGGGTCGGCAATCCTGGCCAATAGTTTCACCGCGTCGCGTACCCGCTCGCAGCATTTCACGCTGACATCGGTCAGGCGCACGATATCGTCAGTCATATGGTGCACGTCATACAGAGCCATGGTTTCAGCCGAGTCCTGGATCAGGTCGGCGATATCGTCCATGGTGTTGATCAAACAATGAATTTGCTCGCGATCAATCGGCGTGATGAATGTCTTGTGAATACCTTTGTTGACTTCGTGCGTGACGCGGTCGGCCGCGCGTTCAGCGATATCAACGTCCTGATTGAATTTCTGGCGCAAGTGCGGGTCACTGTAATTGGCCACCAGCTTGGAAAACGCGTGGGCCGCCTCCACGATTCGGTCAGCATGCTGGTTAAACATTTCAAAAAAATTGCCGTCGCGCGGCAACAACTTGGCAAACAGCATCGCTTACTCCATGGGAAATATATCAGTCAGATGACTTCTCTATGACAGGCGGGAGTTTAACCGCCGCCCCGGTGGCATCTCCTATGGCGATGATCGATGTGCCTGGCGCTTCCAGAAATACCCCATCAACGGCTTGACGCTGATACCGTGCAAAAGAATGGACAGCGCCACAACAACCAGCGTCAGTTGTATCAAGTGCAGAGCCAGTGGCTCGGACAAGCCGTGTTGAATCGCATACATCAAATAGTAGAGCGAGCCGATGCCGCGCACACCGAACCAGCCGATCATGCCGCGTATCGGCCAGGTGGTACGCGTACCCAACAGACCAAGCAGAACACTGACCGGGCGCGCCACCAGAAACAAAAACAATGCCAATCCAACCGCTTCCCAGCTCCAAGAGTTCAAAAACAATGTGCCACCGACCAATAGAACCAGCACCACTTCCGACAACCGCTCCAGATGCTCTTTGAATACCAGTGATCCTTCACTCACCGTTGGCAGCGGCTCAAGGTCAGGGCCTGAAGGGTTTACCTGGCCTGTCTTGGCATCGGAGTCATTCGGAACCTGACACTCGTGCGTGGCATGCTGCGCTGCTTTGGCCAGCTTCAGCTCAGTCTGACGCAACGCGACGGCCGCAAAAAAAACGGCCAGAAAGCCCCAAGCGTTCAGCATCACAGACAAACCATAAACGACGCCAATCAGCCCGAGGCCGAGGAAGTCATCCATCAACTCATGTTGATGCGGTGCACGACGCAGTTTCCAGCCCAGGCGCGCCAGCGCCACCCCCGCGACGATGCCAATCGCAATGCCACCTGCTACAGCCCACAGCACATCGACCACGACCCAGCTCAGGTTGAACTCGCCGAGTTCATGCAGCCCCAGCATGCCCAGCCCCAGCATCACAAAGGGGAACGCACTGCCGTCGTTCATGCCCGCCTCGCAGGTCAGGGTAAAACGCAGCTGGTCACGGTCTCCAGGGTGGCGGCTTTGCACATCGGTGGCCAACACCGGATCCGTCGGTGCCAGGATCGCGCCCAGCAGCACGCCGGCACCCAGGGGCAAGCCCAGCATGTAGTAGGCAAAGGCAGCAACCAATGCCACCGTCATACTCATGGACACGGTCGCCAGTAAAAGCGGCGCGCGCCAGCGCGAAAAGCTGAACGGCACCGGCATTTTGACGCCCGCGGAAAACAGGGAGATCAAGACCGCGACTTCAGTCAATACCTCCAGCAGCGCCGATTCCTTGAATGGATTGAAATGAAACAGATTGAGTACGCTAGGCCCCACCAGCAAACCCACCGCCAGATAAAACATGGCGGCCGTGACCGGAGAGCGCTTAAGCAGGGTCGGCGTGAGACCCCTGACAAGCAATAGCCCGCCGATCAACGCAAACCAATGTGCGTTAGTCATTGAGAGGGTGCTGATTCATCCACACAAGTTTAGTCCGGGAAACAACTATCCTGCCGCAAAACCACGCCAAAGGCAAGGAAACCGGCACCAGTCCTGCGCCCGGGCACCAAGCTAGGATGAATAATGCACGCATGCAAATTCAAATCAATACCGACCATCACATTGAAGGTCACGACGCGCTGGCGGCATGGGCTACTGGTGAGGTCAGAAGTGGCTTGAGTCGTTTCAGCGCGAGTGTGACACGGGTGGAAGTCCACCTGAGCGACGAAAACGGCCACAAGAGTGGACCGGATGACAAACGCTGCGTGATGGAAGCTCGCGTGCAAGGCCGACAACCCCTGGCGGTGACGCACAACGCACCAGGCCTGTACCCGGCAGTGACCGGCGCGGCCGAAAAATTGTCACGATTAATTGACAGCACCCTCGGGCGCGCGGCGCGCTCGGACACCTTGCCCGGGTCCATTAATCCAGACTGATCAGGCAGGCGACCCATGGGCGAAAGCCCAAAAAAAAACCACCTGACGGTGGTTTTTTTCTAAGAAGCAGAAAGACTCAGCTTACTTCTTCGGGGCTTCTTCAGCAGCCTTGGCTGCGTCCACAGCAGCAGATGCTGCGCCAGTGGCAGCGTCTGCTGCACCGGTAGCAGCAGATGCTGCACCAGTGGCAGCGGCAGCCGCATCAGTGGCGGCAGCAGCAGCGGGGGCGGTTTCAACGACGGCAGGTGCAGGAGCTGCAGCAGGTGCGGGAGCTTCTTCTTTTTTGCCACAAGCGACCAAAGCAGCAGCAATTACAGCGGCCAAAACGAGCGATTTATTCATTTTAAAAATTACCTAATAAGTTGACGAAACAATTTCCGGAAATTGTCAATGCAGAAAACTGCAAGGACCAAGTAAAAATGACTCGAGCTCTTTTTACTTAGCAATATATTATAGAGTGAAAATTCGATAGCGGATGTCTGCGCCTGAAGACCTCGGCCAAGCAATGAATGCTGTCGTGTAGCGCACGCGGCAAGCCTTTCGCACGCAATATTTGGTCAGCAGAAAACTGACCCCAATTTAAAGAATTGGCATTTGGCTTGAAATAACAACAACTGATATCCCGTGCCATTTCGCGCTGGCGTTGACCCGGCGCTCGATTCAGCTCCAAGCGTCCATCAGGCTGGCGCCTTGCTCAAGCAAAAATTCCTTGAAGGCCCGGGCCGCCGGTGACAGTTTTTTGGTGCTCAGATGCGTGATGTACCAGTCGCCCATCCAGGGCAGGCCCTCAATATCCACCAGCGCGATGTGACCGCTGGCCAGTTCCTGGCGCACGGTGCGCAAGGACAAAAAGCTCAGACCCATGCCCGCCATGACCGCTTGTTTGATGGTCTCGTTGCTGGGCATTTCCATCACCTTATTCAGCGCAGTTTTGTTGGCAGCAAACAGTCGCTCCATCGCGGCGCGGGTGCCCGAGCCCTCCTCGCGCACCACAAAGGCATACTCAGCCAGCACGGAAAAGGGCAACTTCTTGCGGCGCACCAAGGCGTGTTCGGGCGCCGCCACGATCGCCAGCGGATTGCTGGCAAAAGCGGTTGCAACGCAGTCCAGATGGGCCGGCGCGCGGCCCATCATCACCAGGTCAACCTCGTTGCGTGCCAACAGGCCCAGCACATTCTCCCGGTTGTCAATGCTGAGATGAACCTCAACGCCTTGAAACAATTGTTTGAAGCGCACCAGCAGCATCGGCACAAAGTACTTGGCGGTACTGACCACCGCCAGGTCGATACGGCCTTTTTTCAAACCCACATGCTCGGCCATCAAGGCCTCCAGGTTTTTGAGCTGCCCCATGGCCGCCTGGGCGTGGGTTAAAAAAACCTCACCCGCATGCGTCAACTGGATGTTGCGGCCCAGGGGCTCGATCAAGGGCACGCCAAAAGCGTCCTCCAGCTGGCGGATTTGCATGGATACGGCCGGCTGAGTGACAAACAAGCGCTCGGCCGCCTTGGAGACCGAGCGCTGCTTGGCCACCTCCATAAAGGTTTGCAGTTGCTTCAGGGTATAGGGACGCATGGACATGCTTTCTTCATCAGTTTTATCTGATGACTTATTCACAAAACGTGATTAGATTTTATGTATTAAGGTGTTTAAAGTAAATCCATCACAAGCGATAGGCATGCACTTTGCGCTGACTTGATGGAGGTACCCGATGTCAATCCCTGCCCTGCAAACCCTGATTTTTGGTGTCGATGGCACCTTGGCCGATACCGAAAGCGCGCACTGCAACGCAGTTGATCGGGCGTTTGCCGAGATGGGATGGGACTGGACTGGGTGTGGGACCGGACCTTGTACACCGAACTGCTCGACATTTCGGGCGGCAAGGAGCACATCCGGCATTGTTGGCAAACCTCGCAGCCCACGCCAGCGTCACCCGACCCGACAGCAGCTTGTCACATTACAAAAATCCCGCTTCATCGCTTTGAAGGAAGTGCCATGCCCTTAACCTACCGATCCACCCTGACCCAATTCCTGATCGAGGAGCGCCGCCGCTTCCCCGGCGCCAGTGGCGACTTCAATGCGCTGATTCTGGACGTCGCCCTGGCGTGCAAGGCCATTGCCCGGGCGGTGGCCCTGGGCGAGTTGGGCGGCGCCATGGGCGACCACGCCGCCGACACTGGCGGCAGCGTCAACGTGCAGGGCGAGACACAAAAAAAGCTGGATGTGCTGAGCAACGAGGTCTTCATTCGGCGCACCGAATGGGCGGGAAATCTGGCCGGCATGGCCTCCGAAGAAATGGAACTGCCGTATCAGATTCCGCGGCAGTACCCGCGCGGCAAATACATGCTGGTGTTTGATCCGCTGGACGGCTCCAGCAATATCGACGTCAACGTCTGCGTCGGCAGCATCTTCTCGGTCTTGCGGGCGCCGCAAGATGCGCTCGACAGCGGCCGCGACCTGAACGAGGCCGACTTTTTACAGGCCGGGCGCCAGCAAGTGGCCGCCGGCTACGCGGTGTATGGTCCGTCCACCCTGCTGGTTCTGACCGTGGGTAACGGTGTCAATGGTTTCACACTCGACCCCAATCTGGGTGAATTCATGCTGACACACCCCAAGATGCAGATTCCACCGGAAACCCACGAGTTCGCCATCAACGCCTCCAACAGCCGGTTTTGGCAGGCGCCCGTCAAACGCTATGTGGACGAATGCCTGGCGGGCCAAACCGGGCCGCGCGGCAAGGACTTCAATATGCGCTGGATTGCCAGCATGGTGGCCGAGGCGCACCGCATCCTGATGCGCGGCGGCGTCTTTATGTACCCGCGCGACAACAAGGACCCCGCCAAACCAGGCCGCCTGCGTCTGCTGTACGAAGCCAACCCGGTGGGCATGCTCATGGAGCAGGCGGGTGGACGGGCTTCAACCGGTGAGTTACCCATGCTGGACGTGCAGCCGACCTCGCTGCACCAGCGCATCGGCCTGGTGTTTGGCTCCAAAAATGAGGTTGAGCGCATTGAGCGTTACCACGCCGAGCCGGTTCAGGCCGAACCCAGCAACCCGCTGTTTGCCGAACGCAGCTTGTTCAGGAATTAATTTGATAGCTACTCACGCTTATTCAGCGGGGGCTAGAGCCCTATTTCATATAAATTTTTATCCAAAGGGGAGAACCCGCCATGTCGATACGCCATCCCATCATCGCCATTACCGGCTCCAGCGGTGCCGGCACCACCTCGGTGACCCGCACCTTCGAGAATATTTTTCGGCGCGAAAAAATCACGGCCGCTGTGATTGAGGGCGACAGCTTTCACCGCTTTGACCGCCAGGCCATGAAGGCCCAGGCAGCCGCAGCCGAAGCCGCGGGCAACAAAAACTTCAGCCACTTTGGCCCCGAAAACAACCTGTTTGCCGAGCTGGCCGAGCTGTTTCGGGCCTACGGCGAAACCGGCACGGGCCAGCGCCGCAAATACCTGCACGACGCGGAAGAAGCCGCGCCCCACGACCAGGACCCCGGCACCTTCACCCCCTGGGAAGACGTGCCGACGGGCACCGACCTGCTGTTCTACGAAGGCCTGCACGGTGCCGTGGTCACGCCCGAGGTCAACATCGCGCAGCACCCCGATTTGCTGATTGGCGTGGTGCCGGTGATCAACCTGGAGTGGATTCAAAAGCTCTGGCGCGACAAAAAGCAGCGCGGCTACAGCCTTGAGGCAGTCACCGACACCATCCTGCGGCGCATGCCCGATTACGTGAACTACATCTGCCCGCAGTTCATGCACACCCATGTCAACTTCCAGCGCGTGCCGATGGTCGACACCTCCAACCCGTTCATCGCGCGCGACATTCCGAGCGCCGACGAGAGCATGGTGGTGATCCGTTTCGCCAACCCCAAGGGCATCGATTTCCAGTACCTGCGCAGCATGATTGACGACAGTTTCATGAGCCGCGCCAACACCATCGTGGTGCCCGGCGGCAAGATGGAGCTGGCCATGCAGCTGATCTTCACGCCTTTTGTCTGGCGAATGATGGAGCGGCAAAAAAAGGTGAGCAGCTGAACCGCTCATTCATCATGAATAGCTGATCAAACAGACAATTTATTTGAATTTTCATGATGAATTGCCTTGCCTATAGTCGAATCCATTAGCACCCAACACCGGAGATTTCACATGGACCAATCCAAGCGCTACGCTGACTTTAGCCTCCAGGAAGCCGCCCTCATTGCAGGTGGCCAGCACATTCTGTGCGCCTACAAAATGGCCCCCAAAGACGGGCTGAATTATCTGGAGGCCGCAGCCCACTTTGCCGCCGAGTCCTCGACCGGCACCAACGTGGAGGTGTGCACCACCGACGATTTCACCAGAGAGGTGGACGCGCTGGTGTACTACGTCGATGAGGCCACCGAGGACATGCGCATTGCCTACCCGTTGGCGCTGTTTGACCGCAACATCACCGACGGGCGCTTCATGCTGGTGTCCTTTCTGACGCTGGCCGTTGGGAACAACCAGGGCATGGGTGACATCAAGCACGCCAAGATGATCGATTTTTACGTGCCCGAGCGCGTCATCCAGATGTTTGACGGACCGGCCAAAGACATCAGCGATTTGTGGCGAATTTTGGGCCGCCCGGTCAAAGACGGCGGCTTTATCGTCGGCACCATCATCAAACCGAAACTCGGTCTACGCCCCGAACCCTTTGCCCAGGCGGCTTACCAATTCTGGCTGGGGGGCGACTTCATCAAAAACGACGAGCCGCAAGGCAACCAGGTGTTTTCGCCGATCAAAAAGACCTTGCCGCTGGTGTATGACGCGCTCAAGCGCGCCCAGGACGAAACCGGCCAGGCCAAGCTGTTCTCGATGAACATCACGGCCGACGACCATTTTGAAATGTGTGCCCGCGCCGACTTTGCGCTGGAAACCTTTGGCGCCGACGCCGACAAACTGGCATTTCTGGTCGACGGTTTTGTCGGCGGCCCCGGCATGGTCACCACCGCTCGGCGCCAGTACCCCAACCAGTACCTGCACTACCACCGGGGCGGCCACGGCATGGTGACATCACCCTCGTCCAAGCGCGGCTACACCGCCTTGGTGCTGGCCAAGATGAGCCGCCTGCAGGGGGCATCGGGCATCCACGTCGGCACCATGGGGCACGGCAAAATGGAAGGTGCGGGCGACGACCGGGTGATTGCTTACATGATTGAGCGCGACGAGTGCCAGGGGCCGGTTTATTTTCAGAAGTGGTATGGCATCAAGCCGACCACGCCGATCGTCTCGGGCGGCATGAACGCGCTGCGCCTGCCGGGCTTTTTTGACAACCTGGGCCACGGCAACATCATCAACACCGCGGGCGGCGGCTCTTACGGTCACCTTGACTCACCCGCCGCTGGTGCGATTTCTCTGCGCCAGGCCTACGAATGCTGGAAGGCCGGTGCCGACCCGATTGAATGGGCCAAAGAACACCGAGAATTTGCCCGCGCTTTTGAGTCCTTCCCGCAAGACGCGGATCGGCTATTTGCGGGCTGGCGCGACAAGTTGGGCGTCGGCGCTTGACGCCAACAAGCGGCGGGCCTGCCGCCAGAAGTGTGTCCTATTGCGTTACCAGGGCGTCAAGCGTGCCGCTCAGCAGCTCGGGCAGCCGATCCAGCGCCATCTTGAAACCGCAGGCCTGCGCGTGGCCACCGCCGTCCATGCTTTCAGCCAGGGGAATGCAACTGAAGCCGCGTTGCGAGCGCAGGCCGGCCTTGACCAGACCGCTCTTGTCGACGCTCCACATCAAGGCAAACGTGCCACTTTTCTTGCTCAAAATTTCACCCACCAGACTGTGAAAAATGCCGGGGGCATTGACCATCAGCCCGCGCTGACCATTGAAGCTGATGGGCTGCGCGCCCTCGGCGATGTCCAAGGCCAGCTTGCTGAACTTCTCGTCCATGGCGCGGCCGCGCTCCACGTAGCTGGCCAGCTGCGCGGCATCAAACGCCGCAATATCGCGCCAGCGCTCAAACTCGAACGGCTCCATGTCCAGTGCCGCCAGGAATCCGGCACTCTCGGGGTATTGCCAGACCCAGATGTCGCGGTCCTCAACAAAACGCACCAGATCGGGCACGGCCTGCTCGGGGTGAAAGAACTCCCAAGCCAGGCGCGCGCCGGACTTGTGCATGTCGAAATGCACCACGCCGCAGCGACAGGCAAAACCCGTCAGCTTGTCAGCGGCACTCTTGTGGTGATCGAGCATCACCAGCTTGGCGGCGCGCTCTTCGATCTGGCGCGTGATCTCAGGGGAGAAAGAAAAGTCGAGGATATAAACAGCGCGGCCGTCAAGCGCGGGCAGGTCCGTGATCGACTTGATGTCGCCATGGTCAAGCCCCAGAAATTCGGCCTGACCCGCGTAATACAGCCAGGCTGCCAGCGCCGCCGCGAAACCGTCGGGGCAGTTGCGGCCATGGTAAAGAACAAGCGGCTGCGGGTCGTTGAGGTCGGGCTTGATCAGGAGACTCAGGGGAAGAATAGTTTTCATGGGCAATCGATTTATTGAAATATGCTATCTATTTTATAGCTAATTAGGCAGTAGGTACGGGGGCTACAGCCGGATTTAATACAAATATAATGCAAAGATGAGCAGTACCGAAGCACCCCCATTTTTCATCGCCAGTGTCGCACCAAGCGGGCAGCAGTTTGACGCCTGGTCAAATCAGCCGCTGCTGCTGTCGCTGGAGCAAGGCGGCCTGGACTGGCCCAGCTCCTGCCGCAACGGCACTTGCCGCACCTGCATCGGCCAACTGGTGCAGGGCCGGGTGCGCTACGAGATCGAATGGCCGGGTCTGAGCGCGGAGGAAAAACTCGAAGGCTATGTGCTGCCCTGTGTCGCATTTCCGTGCTCGGATTTAACCTTGCGCCGGGATTCATGAAGAAGCCGGACGCGCAATCTGCTTGAACCGAATCTTGCGGTCGAGTTCAATCGCATCTTTCTTGACCTGGCGCGCGGCATCGAGCTTTTGCCCCTCGGCCAGCCACTGCGCAAATTCCTGTGGAGTTTCCAGCGTGATGCGGCCCAGTGCGGCGGCACGAAAGTCGTAAATCACAATCTCGCCCGCTTTTTGCAGGTTAACCCCCTTGCCACTCTGCAGCGCGCCGCGTTTGCGGCCAATCGCCTCCAGCAATTCCTCATCTTGCAAGCTGCTCACCACGTCAAGCTTGTAGCGCGCCGCCAGCAAGGGGGCGTAATGCACTTTCAGGTAAGCCAGCAGTTCCAGCGCCACCTCTTCCTCGTTGAACGCGTTGCGACCGATGGCGCCGCTGGCGGCCAGGTTGTAGCCGCTCTTGGCCACGATGATGCGCGGCCACAGCATGCCGGGCGTGTCATACAGGTAAAAGTCGTCGGCCAAGGAGATGCGCTGCTCCAGCTTGGTGATGCCCGCCTCATCGCCGGTCTTGGTGGCGCGTTTGCCGGTCAGGGTGTTGATCAGCGTGGACTTGCCCACATTGGGGATGCCGCAAATCAGCACCCGCATCGGCTTGACCATGCCCCCGCGACTGGGGGCCAGCGCAAAACATTCCTTGATCAGCGCCTTGGCCGGCGCGCTGACACTGGCATCCAGGCCAATCGCGCGTGTGCCCGCAAGCGCGTTGTAATGCGCCAGCCACAGGGTGGTGCGCGCCGGATCGGCCAGGTCTTGTTTGTTGAGCACCTTGAGCGTCGGCTTGCCCGCCGTGAGTTCGGCCAGCATCGGGTTGGCGCTCGACCCTGGCAGGCGCGCGTCCAGCAGTTCAATCACCACATCGATATTCTTGATCCGTTCCTGAATCGCTTTGTGGGTCAAATGCATATGACCCGGAAACCACTGGATTGCCATTCTCTTTTTTCCTTTTGCCGATTCAGGCGGGCTCGCCGAACCCGCTATTGTCCTATTGCGCGGCGCCGCCCAGTTGGCGCAGCTTGTCCGTCCACTTTTGCACGCCCGCGTCACCCAGCTTGTCCACCATGCCGATCAAGGTCTCATTGACCGGGGCAATACCGACAGAGCCCAGTATGTTGCGTTCCAGATTCTTGACGCTGTGAGCCCGAAAGTACCAGCGGTACAGCAAGGCCGGCATGCCCATGGTGACCACCACCCGGGCGGAACGCCCGCTCAAGCCCTTCCGGGCGAACAGATCGTCCCCCTGCGCCTGGAACGCAAAACCAGGCCGCGCCACCTGCTCCAGAAAGCCCTTGAGCAGGGCGGGCATGTCGCCCAGCCAGAGCGGGAAGAACAGCACGATATGCTGGGCCCAGGCAATGTCGGTCTGCGCCTGTGCCAGCGCCGCTGGCAAGGCACCATCCTTCCAGGCCTCCTCGCTGCGCAGCAGCGGAAAATCGAGTTGCGCCACGGCCACCCGGCGCACTTCATGCCCCCCGGCCTCGGCGCCCTGGGCATAAGCGTCTTCCAGCGCGTGGCCCAGATGAGGCATCAAGGCGTCAGGGTGACCTTGAATCAGGACAATACGTCGTGCGACCATGTTGACCTCCTTGGGTAAATAGACAGCATAGAAACGCAGCCGGCAAGGGGACTTGATGTTGCGCAACGCGGGCGCGCGAAAAACTGTGCATCGGTCGCAGCGCCGCTGAACAGCGCCGCGCCCGGTCAGGATTGCGCGTCAACCCGGCCGCGCGAGGCCTTGATCTCGGCACGCTGGCGCTTGGCGACGCGCAGCCGTTGTTTCGATGCGTAGCTGGGCTTGGTGGCGCGGCGGGTCTTGGGCGCCAGCGCCACACTGTTGACCAGTTCATGCAGGCGCATCAGGGCGTCGAGCCGGTTCATCTCCTGCGTGCGCTGCTGCTGCGCCTTGATCACCAGCACGCCATCCTTGGTGATGCGACTGTCGTGCAGGGCGAGCAAGCGCTCTTTGACGTCCTGCGGCAAGGAAGAGGCCGCAATGTCAAAACGCAGATGAATTGCGCTGGACACCTTGTTGACGTTTTGCCCGCCCGCCCCTTGTGCCCGGATGGCCGAGAGTTCAACCTCGGCTTCGTTGATTTGCAGCAGGGGCGAGGTGGCAGGCTTGCTCATGACACTCTCTCAGGCGCTCACGGTTTCAGATTCCGGCGCCGCCACGTAGCGCGCCACAAAGGCGCCGACCGCATGGGCGGGCAAGGGCAACCAGACGACGTGGCCACTGCCGGGTGCCACCGTCACGGCTTGCCCGTCGGCATTCTCCATGCGCTCAAGCTGCAAATCAAAGTTGCCGCCCGGGTGGATGATCTCCAGCCAGTCCCCCACCGCAAAACGGTTCTTCACGATAACCTGCGCCAGCCCACGCGCCTGGTCAAACAGCGCCACATCACCCACATACAGGCTGCGTCCCGACTCGGAATAACCGCGCAGATAATTTTGCGTGGACTCTGGCGTGTGGCGCTGGAAAAAGCCCGAGGTGTAACCCCGGTTGGCCAGCCCTTCAAGCTGCCCGAGCAAGGCTGGGTCCAGCTCGCGCCCGGCCACGGCGTCGTCAATCGCCCGGGCATAACTCTGGACCGTGCGCGCCACGTAATACGGGCTCTTGGTGCGGCCCTCGATCTTGAGTGAATCGACGCCGATCTCGACCAGGCGCTTGACATGCTCGATGGCGCGCAAGTCCTTGGAGTTCATGACGTAGGTGCCGTGCTCGTCTTCTTCGATCGGCATGTAGCTGCCGGGACGCTGGCCTTCTTCGATCACATAAACCTGATCCGCGGCAGTGCCGCGTTGGGCCTGCTCCTGCTCACGCTCTGTGGCGGCCTGGGGTGCCAGAATGTCGCCGGAGGCATCGACCACGCCGGGCAAGGTTTTGTAGTCCCAGCGGCAAGAGTTGGTGCAACTGCCCTGGTTGGCATCGCGGTGGTTGAAGTAACCCGACAACAGACAGCGCCCCGAATAAGCAATACACAGCGCCCCGTGCACAAACACTTCAAGCTCGGTGTCCGGACAGTCCTGGCGGATTTGCTCCACCTGATCCAGCGATAACTCACGCGACAGGATCACCCGACTGACACCGACTGCTTTCCAGAAACGCACCGCCGCCGCATTCACCGTGTTGGCCTGCACCGAGAGGTGAATTTCCATCTCGGGCCAGGTCTCGCGCACCATCATGATCAGACCAGGGTCGGACATGATCATGGCGTCGGGCTTGAGCGCAATCACCGGCGCCATGTTTTGCACATAACTCTTGATCTTGTTGCCATGCGGGAAGATGTTGGACACCAGATAAAACTTGTTGCCCAGCCCGTGCGCCCGCTCAATGCCCTGCTGCAGCACCTCGATCGCACCAAAGTCATTGTTGCGCACGCGCAAGCTGTAACGCGGCTGGCCCGCGTAAACGGCCGTGGCGCCAAAGGCAAAAGCAGTCTCCAGCATGGTCAGCGATCCTGCCGGCGCCAGCAGCTCAGGTTGTTTCAAGCTCATGCCCGGACTCCGGCCAGGCCGACAGGCCGTGTGCCCGCTGGCTTGGGCGTGAGAAACAGGGTGATTGGGGCAGTTGACATCAATGAATTCCGTCTTGAAGAAAGAGGGTGACAACGCGTCACGGGTCGCTGATTATCGGTTCTGCCGCAGTTTTCGTCCTGGCAAGGCCAATCGGCAGGCGCCAATGCGAGCGTCGAAGAAGCGGCCGCGCCCGTCGCTGACAAACAAGTCAATTTCGCCTCTAGCCACCGTTGAATATAGGCAAGTAGCTATACAAATAATAGCAAATCAGGTCGATCCATGCGTTTCCCGGCTTATGTTTGCTGCCGCACAGACGCCACCTGGAAGGGAGAAGACAGTTGCGACTGTGTTACTTGTCTTCTGGAGGCCAGCAGCACGTCGGTGAGGATGGGCAACCCACCATAACTTCTACAGGAACAACGAATGAACGCACTATTGAAAAACGCATTGGCAGTAACCGCCGTGGCCATGGCCGCGCAAGCGTCGGCACAGGTTACTTTGTACGAACAGAATGGTTTTCAAGGCCAGTCCATCACGATATCCAGGACGGTGGATAACCTGGCTCGCAGGGGATTCAACGACCGTGCCTCGTCGGCGGTAGTAGCCGGTGAGCGCTGGGAGGTGTGCGAAGACGCGCGCTTCAACGGTCGCTGTGCCGTGTTGCGCCCAGGCCAGTACCCGTCACTCAATGCGATGGGCTTGAACAACCGCATCTCATCGCTGCGAGCCGTGAGCCGCGACGCCCGCATCGATGACCAGCGCTACGCGCCCGCGCCAGCGGCTGCGCCCATGAACCCGCAGGTTACCTTTTACGAAAACGAAGGTTTGACCGGCCGGTCTTTCACCACGGAGAGGCAGATCAACAACTTGAACCGCTTTGGCTTCAATGACCGCGCCTCATCGGCGGTGGTGGTGGGCGAGGGCTGGGAGGTTTGCGACGATGTCCGGTTCCAGGGTCGCTGCGTGGTTTTGCGCCAGGGCAGTTATGACTCGCTCAGAGCCATGGGCTTGAACGACCGCGTGTCGTCAGTGCGAATCCTGGATGACAATGCCCGCAACAATGACCGTCGTTATGCGCCCGCACCCGTTGCGGCGCCGGAGCCAGTGGCCGCCCCCGATTTCCGTCCGCGCCGCGACGAGCGGCTGTTTGAAGCCGATGTCACGTCCGTGCGTGCGGTGATGGGCACGCCTGAGCAGCGCTGCTGGGTCGAGCGCGAGCAAGTCGCCCAGAGCCAGAGCAGTACCAACGTCCCGGGCGCGATTGCCGGCGCCTTGCTGGGCGGCATTCTCGGGCATCAGGTCGGCGGCGGAACCGGCAAGGATCTCGCCACCGCAGGCGGCGCGATCGCTGGAGCCGCCATCGGTGCCAATGTCAACGGCGGCACACCGCAGGCCGCAACCCAGGACGTTCGGCGCTGCGAAACCGTACCCAACCAGAGACCCCAGTACTGGGACGTCACCTACAACTTCCGGGGTCAGGAGCATCGCGTCCAGATGACCGCCCCACCCGGCCCGACCGTGACCGTCAACGCGCAGGGTGAGCCGCGCAGGTAAGCGCTGCTGGCTGGATCAGGCGCCAGCCATCAGGCACCGGCGGTGTGCTCAATAACGCAGAGGTTTGCTGGGCTAGTAGCCCAGCAAACGGGGCAGCCACAACACCAGTTGCGGAAACACCATCACCAGTGTCATTGCCAGCAACATCGCAACCACCATCCACAACGCCCAGCGCACGGTGGATTCCATCGAGACACCCGCAATGCGGGTGCTCACCATCAGGTTGACCGCCATCGGCGGCGTGAATTGCCCGATCGCCATGTTCATCGTGATGAGGACGCCAAACCAGACCGGGTCCCAGCCGTAGGTGAGCATGATTGGCACCAGGATCGGCAGGAACACCAGAAAAATCGACACTGCATCGAGCAACATGCCGGCGATCAGCAGCATGACGGTGATCATCACCAGCATCAGGGCCTCATTGCCGGTGAAACCGAGCAACAGCTTGGCGAACGCATCGAACGCGCCGAGCGTCGAGCCGGCATGCGCGAAGACGCCAGCCAGAGAAATGATGATCAGCACCACGGCCGAGATTTCAGCCGATTCGACCAGCACCTGGTACACCTTGCGCAGGTCCAGCGTGCGGTAGACAAAAACGCCGACAAAAAGACCGTAGAAAGCGGCCACGACCGCTGCCTCGGTCGGTGTGAACATGCCGGTGCGCATGCCACCCAGAATGACCACCGGCGCGAGCAAACCCCAAACAGCTTCCTTGAAACTGTCCCACAGACGTGGTGTTTCTTCGTCTGAAGCGTTGCCCCAACCGTTCTTGCGCGACAGGTACAAGGTCGGAACGATCAAGGCCAGCCCGGCCAGCACGCCGGGCAACATGCCACCGGCAAACAGCGCCGGCACGGAGGCCGCCGGCACCAGCACGCTGTATACGATCAGAGCGATCGAGGGCGGAATCAGGATCGCAGTCGAGCCTGCAGCGGCGATCAGCGTCGCGGAGAAAGCCTTCGGATAGCCCTGCTTGAACATGCCCGGAATCATCACCATCGCCACCGCCGCAGCATCGGCCGGGCCGGAGCCGGAAATGCCGCCCAAAAACATGCACACCAGAATGGCCACCACTCCCTGGCCGCCGCGGCGCTTGCCGACGATGGCGGAGGCGAAACGCACGATGCGCAGCGCCACACCGGCACGCTCGAACATCATGCCGGCCAGCACGAATACCGGTAGCGCCAGCAGGGGATACTTGGCAATGCCGTTGTAGGCATTGGTGGGTACTGCCATGATGCCCAGACCTTCGATCAGGATCACGGCCGTGCCGGTGATGCCGAGCGCAATGGCCAGCGGCGCCCCGATCAGCAGCAGCAGCGCAAAACCGGCAAATAAAATCAGGCTGCCTTCGGCGATCATGACGCGCTCCGATCGGCGACCTGCCGACTAAAACGGATCAGGCGGCCAACGATGCGCAGGAAAATTACCGCCGACAGCAGCGGCAACCAGATCGTGTAAATCCATTGCGCAATGCCGATGCCGGGCGAGGTGGTGTCAAACTGCCAGTCATCCCAGAACAGGAAAGTGCCATACCAGGCCATGATGGCAAACATCAGCGCGCCCAACACCAGCACCACGTATTCGAGCAGACGCGCCAGTCTGACAGGCAGGCGATCCGTCACAAAGGTCATGCGGATGTGGCTGTTACGCGCAAAAGCCGCGGCAGCGCCAAAAAATGTCAGCACCACCATCAGGAAAATTGAAAACTCTTCCGTAAAGGCAAATGAAACATCGGTGAAATAGCGCACCAGCACATTGGCAAATGTGATGCAACAAATCAGCGCCATGGCCAGCGCGGCAAAAAATTCCTCAATCCTGACAGGCACCCGTGGGGCTTCCTCGGTCGGGTGGGTGGTGTCGGGCTCGTCACTCATGGCACTGGCCTTTTCATTGGACTAAAAAACAAAAAAGCCCTGTGGTGAGCAGGGCACATGGGGGGAAGAGTCAGGCTACTTGCGCGCAGCAATTGCCGCTTCGGCTTTTTTAACCAGGCCGGCTCCGATGGTCTTGGACCATTTGTCGTAGGTTGGCCGGGTCAGCTTGCGAAAGGCATCAACTTCAGCCGGGCTCAGGTGCGTGACCTTGACACCCAGCGCTTCAACGTTTTTATAAACGGTGTTGTCAGCCGTCGTGAGGCCTTTGCGTGCCAATGCGGTTTCTTCACTGCCAGCTTGTACGGCAGCAGCGCGCACGGCATCCTGATCTGCCTTGCTCCAGCTCTCCCAAACTTTGCGGTTGACGACAAAGATCAGCGGATCAGCGACATAACCCCACAGCGTCAGGTATTTTTGCCCGACGGCATGAATCTTGGCGCCAGTAAACACCGAAATCGGGTTTTCCTGACCATCCACCGCGCCCGAGGCCAGCGCAGGCTGGGCATCAGCCCAACTCATCTGTGTCGGGTTGGCGCCCAAGGCGGTGAATGTGTCGTTAAACAGAGGCGAACCCACCACGCGGAACTTCAGCCCCTTCATGTCGGCCGGGGTGCGGATTTCACGCTTGGAATTGCTGACTTCGCGAAAGCCGTTTTCACCCCAGGCGAGTGGCACGACGCCATTTTTTTCGATGATGCTGAAAAGGTCCTTGCCGACCTCGCCGTGCGTCAGTGCATCGATCGCCCGGTAGTCGGGCATCAGGAACGGCAGCGAGAACAGGTTGAGCTCTTTCACCTGGGGCGACCAGTTGATCGACGAGCCAACCGCCAGATCAATCACACCCTGACGGATCGCCGTGAATTCACGGGTCTGATCGCCGGCTACCAGCGAGGTGCCAGGGTACATCTTGATGTTGATGCGGCCCTGGGTCTTTTCCTTGACGAGCTCTGCCCAGCGCTCGCCGCCTTTGCCCCATGGAAAAGCGGTGCCCAGCACGGTGGACAGACGGTATTCAGGCTGGTAATTTTGCTGCGCGCCGGCGGGCAGCGAGACGGCGAGTGTGGCGGCAATGGCAGCCGAAGCGGCCAGCGACAAGAGGGACTTAATCAAGGCAGTATCTCCTTCATGGTTTGGAACAGCCGGAACCGGCCAGTTTTTTGACACGTCGATCATAGTGCAGCCCGTTCAACGCTGAAGTTCCCCAACCGGCACATGACAGACAAAGTTGATGATCAGCGGCGCAAGGTGGATGGCGCGCCGCGTGAACAGCAAGGGGATGACATCGGCGGCTGCGTTGATGTTGGTCGCCAGCACCTTACTCGTCGTCCAGGCTGACCGCCTTGTACTTGCCGGCCAGTTGCTTCTGCGTGTCGCCGGGAACCGGTGCGTAGTGCGAAAACGTGATGTTGTAGGAACCCTGACCCCCCGTGAGCGACTTCAAGCGGCCCTGGTAGTCATCGAGTTCGACCAGGGGAATCTGTCCGCTGATGGCCACGTTGCCGCTCAAACGTGGCTGCGTTCCCGTGACATGGCCGCGCTTGGCTGCCAGGTCACCCGTGAGGTCACCCATGCTGCTCTCGGGCGCCAGTACCTCGATATCGACCAGCGGCTCCAGCACGATCGGCCTGGCTTTGAGCACCGCATCGATGGTCGCTTTGCGGCCGGCCGCCATGAAGGCGATGTCCTTGCCATCCACGGCGTGCGTTTTGCCGTCAAGCACCGTGACGCGCAGATCGTGCAACGCAAAACCGGCCACCGCGCCTTCTGCCAGTGCCTGACGCACGCCTTTTTCCACCGCAGCCATGAACACGCCCGGAATGGCACCGCCCTTGACCAGATCCACGAACTCGAAGCCAGCACCGCGCGCCAGCGGCTCCACGCGCAGCATCACCTCACCAAACTGGCCGGCACCGCCGCTTTGTTTTTTATGGCGGCAATGGCCCTCGGCCGGGCCCGTGATGGTCTCGCGGTAGGCGATTTGCGGCGCGCTGGTGTCAAGCTCCAGCTTGTACTGTTGCTGCATGCGCAACAACTTGGTGCGCAGGTGCATTTCACCCAAGCCGCGAATCACGGTCTCATGGGTGCCGGGACGGCGCTCGATCTTGAAGCAGGGGTCTTCCAGCGCCAGCTTGGACAGAATTTCAAACAGGCGCTGCTCGTCACCCTTGCGCCGGGGCTGCACCGCCAGCCCCTGCATGGGCTGCGGAAATTGCAGGGGCTTGAGGTGGATGGCGTCCTGGTCGTGCGACTCATGCAGCACACAGTCAAACTCGATCTCATCGACCTTGGCGATAGCCCCGATGTCGCCGGGAATGAGCGCGGGCACTTCCAGATAGTCCTTGCCCTGCAGGCGGTACAGGTGGGTCACCTTGAAAGAACGTTTTGCTGCCCCCACAAACAGAGCGGCGTCCCTGCGAACCGTGCCCTGGTGGACCCGGAACACGCCGAGCTTGCCGATAAAGGGGTCCACCACGACCTTGAAAACATGGGCCAGCACCGGCAGCTCATCATCGGGCTGGGCCAGAAAGGCTTGCGGCTGCTGGCCCGGCTCGCCCCGATAAAACGGCGGCGGGTTGCCCTCCGCCGGGCTCGGCGCCAGTTTGGCCAGTGCGTCCAGCAGTTGCGCCACGCCAGCGCCGGTCTTGGCCGAGACAAACAGGATCGGAATCAGATGGCCGGCGCGCAACGCGCGCTCAAAAGGCGCGTGCAATTCTTGCGCACTGGGCTCAAGGCCGTCTTCCAGGTAGCGCGCCAGCAGGCTGTCGTCTTCTTCAATCAGCTGGTCGATCAGGTCGCGGTGCGCAGCGGCCACCGAGGCAAAGTCACTCTCGCCCTCATGGTGACCGAGCAGCTCCACCACTTCCTGCCGGTTGTGCATGGGCAGCTCCAGCAACAGGCATTGCTTGCCAAAACGCGCGCGAATGTCCGTCACCAGGGCCAGCAGGTCGATATTGTCGGCATCGATTTTATTAACCACGATCATGCGGCACAGGCCCCGCTCACCGGCCAGCGTGAACATGCGCTCGGTCGAGAGTTCTATGCCGGTTTGCGCGTTGATGACCACCAGTGCCGTGTCCACGGCAGCCAGCGCGCTGATGGCCTGGCTGGCAAAGTCGGGGTAGCCGGGGGTGTCGATCAGGTGAACCTGGGCGCCGCCGGTCTTGAAGCTGACCAGGGACGATTGCAGCGAGTGGCCCAATTCTTTCTCGATCGGGTCGAAATCACACACGGTATTGCCCTTCTCAACCGAGCCCCGGCTGGTGATGGCCCCGGTGGCTGCCAGCAGGCTCTCAGCCAGGGTGGTTTTACCGGCGGCACCGTGGCCGACCAGGGCGACCGTGCGAATTTTGCTTGAGAGGTTCTGGCTCATGAAAGTCCCTTGAAGTAGCGCGGCGCCAAGTTTCAAGCAACCCAGGATGAATTGACTTGCTGTTCGTCAACTGCGGCGCATTGTCTGAACACTTGGGTCCGGTCACTGGCCGAGCCCCTCAATCAACTTATTTCCCGAACGCAATACGCCCGGCCATGATCGTGCAACGCACCCGGCCCGGTAACTCGTAGCCCGAGAACGGCGTGTACTTGCCCTGGCTGCGCAAGGCATCGCTCTGCACCGTCCAGGCGGCTGCCGGGTCAAACACGCACAAGTCGGCCGCGCCACCCGCCAGCAGGCGGCCGGTGCTGGCTTGTCTTTTGCCCAGCGAGGCACCCAGGACGGCAGCTGGCCCCTGGGTCACCACGGCCAGGGCGCGCGCCAGATCAACACCGCTGTCCTGGCTCCATTTGAGTGCCAGACTCAGCAGCAACTCAACGCCCGTGGCACCCGGCTCGCTCTCGGCGAACGGCAGCGTTTTGGCGTCTTCGTCCACCGGCGTGTGATCGGACACCAGTGCATCAATGGTGCCATCGAGCAAACCGGCACGCAGCGCGTCGCGGTCACGCTGCTGGCGCAAGGGCGGGTTGAGACGGGCCCGGCTGTCAAAGTAACCGATGTCGGCATCGGTCAGATGCAGCGAGTTGATGCTGATGTCGCAACTCACCTTCAGGCCGTCGAGCTTGGCCTGACGCACCAAGTCCACGCCCGCGGCACTGCTGAGGCGGCACAAATGAACGCGGGCGCCGGTGGCGCGCATCAGTTCAAAAATGGTGTGCAGCGCAATGGTTTCGGCGACCACCGGCACACCGCTCAGACCCAGGCGGGTCGCCAGGGCGCCGCTGGCGGCCACGCCTTGACCCAAAAACAAATCCTGCGGGCGCAACCAGACGGCGTAGCCGAAGGTGCTGGCGTATTGAAACGCGCGCTGCATGACTTGGGTGTTGGGGAGAGGCACTTCGGCCTGGCTGAACGCCACACAGCCGGCCTCGGTCAGTTCCTGCATCTCGGACAAGGATTCACCGGCCAGATTGCGGGTCAAGGCACCGAGCGGATAAACCCGGGCCTGGTTCAGCTTTTCGGCCCGAAAGCGCAGCATCTCGACCAGGCCCGGCTCATCGAGCACCGGGTCGGTGTCAGGCAGACACACCAGGCTGGTGACGCCACCGGCCATCGCTGCGGCCATTTCAGATTCGAGCATGCCTTCGTGCTCATGACCGGGTTCGCGCAGGCGCACCGCCAGGTCCACCAGACCGGGCATCACGATGCAGCCAGTGGCATCCATGATTTGATCGGGCCGGAAATCAGTAGCTATATTTTTAATAGCTAGAACCGTCCCATTGGCGAGGGCTACATCCACTATTTCATCAAAACCACTGGCCGGATCGATGACCCGGCCGCCCTTGATCAGAATATTCGGCAGTGTTTTCATATCAGGCCTCATTCCCTGCCACGATGCTCATCGCGGCCATGCGTACGGCAATACCAAAAGTGACCTGCGGCAGGATCACGCTGTGCGTGCCATCGGCCACCGCCGAGTCGATCTCCACCCCCCGGTTGATCGGCCCCGGGTGCATCACGATGGCATCGGGCCGGGCCAGTTGCAGCTTTTCCGGCGTCAAGCCAAAGCTCTTGAAGAACTCCTGGCTGGAGGGCAGCAGCGCGCCGCTCATGCGCTCGTTTTGCAGACGCAGCATGATGATCACGTCAGCGCCTTTGATGCCTTCTTCCAGCGTGTGGCAAACGCGCACACCCATGGGCGCCATGTCGCCGGGCACGATGGTCTTGGGCCCCACCACCCGCACTTCAGGGCAGCCGAGCGTGGTCAGCGCATGAATGTCGGAGCGGGCCACGCGCGAGTGCAACACGTCGCCCACGATGGCCACCGTCAGATTGGAGAAGTCCTTTTTGTAGTGGCGGATGGTGTACATGTCGAGCAAGCCTTGCGTCGGGTGCGCATGGCGCCCGTCGCCGGCATTGATCACGTGCACATGCGGCGCCACATGCTGCGCAATCAGGTAGGGCGCGCCCGATTCGCTGTGGCGCACCACAAACAGGTCAGCGGCCATGGCGCTCAGGTTGGCAATGGTGTCAAGCAAGGACTCGCCTTTGGCCGCCGACGAGCGCGCAATATCGAGGTTGATGACGTCGGCACTGAGCCGCTTGGCAGCAATCTCGAAGGTGGTGCGGGTGCGCGTCGAGTTCTCAAAAAACAGGTTGAACACACTCTTGCCGCGCAGCAGCGGCACTTTTTTGACCTCACGGTCGCCGATGCTGACGAAATTGGTGGCGGTGTCAAGCACCTGGGTCAGGATGCTCTTGGGCAAGCCCTCGGTCGAGAGCAGGTGAATGAGCTCGCCATTTTTGTTGAGCTGGAGGTTGCGTTTGTAAAGCATGGTCTAGCGCGCCTTCACGTTGAAACTGAACACCCCGGCGTCACTGCGCGCCAAGGCCAATGACTGAGTCGCGGGCAACACGATGCGGGCCGCACACACGTCGGCCTGAATCGGCAGCTCTCGCCCCCCCCGGTCCACCAGGACCGCCAACTTCACCATCGCCGGGCGACCGAAGTCAAACAGCTCGTTGATGACCGCGCGAATGGTGCGCCCGGTGAACAGCACATCATCGAGCAGGATGATGCTGGCGTTATTGACATCAAAAGAAATTTGCGTTTGCGCCGCAGCGGTCATGCCACGGCGGGCGTAATCATCCCGGTGCAGGGCCGATGAGATCACACCGTGGGGCTCAGTCAAGCTCAGGTCGCGCTGCAAACGCTCGGCCAGCCATGCCCCGCCTGAAGTGATTCCGACCAAATGCATGCCGGGGCGAAACAGGGCGCGCACGCCCATCAACAACTCAAGATACAGGCCTTCAGCGTCCAGCGCCAATATGCTCATCAAATACTCCTTAAAAATTGTTCCAGAATAATGCAGGCGGCCATCGCGTCGGCGTCACGCGCCCCCCGCCCCAGCGCTTCCGTCGTCGTGTAACGCTCATCCACTTCAAACACCGGCAGTTTGAAGCGACCATGCAACTGGCGCGCAAAGCGCCGCGCCCGCAGCGTGTTCTCATGCGCGGCGCCGTCCGGGTGAAAGGGCACGCCGACCACCAGTGCATCGGGCTGCCATTCCTTGATTTGCAGGGCAATTTTGACAAAGCGCGCATCGCCTTCAGCGGCAATCGTGCCCTGCGGTTGGGCCGTACGCAACAGGCGATTGCCGACGGCAAAGCCGGTACGCTTCATACCGAAGTCAAGGGCCAGAAAAGTCTGCAGGTTCGCCGCAACGTGCACCGGGTTTTCTCCGGGAGCCGCGTCAGCCAGGGGTTTGCTCAAGGGTTCCGGCATGGGCTGTAACGGCAATGGCATCATCGAGCGGGTTAGGCGTGCCCGGCGTCAGGCGACAGCATCCACAGCTCCAAACCGAGCAACAACAAGGCCTGCTCGTAGCGCTGGGCCACCGGTGTATCAAAGATGACACTGTTGCTGGCGGCCACGGTCAACCAGCTGTTTTCTGAAATTTCAGACTCCAGTTGCCCTTCACCCCAGGCGGCATAGCCCAGCGACACCAACACTTTGCGCGGCCCGGCTCCGATGGAAATCGCTTCCAGCACATCTTTGGACGTGGTCATCTCCAGCCCGCCCGGGATCACCATGGTGGAGGCGTAAACCGACTCGGCCGGTTTGTCGGCGTCGGCAAAAGTCGCCTCATGCAGCACAAAACCGCGCTCGGTTTGCACTGGCCCACCCAAAAAAACTGGCGTGTTGGAGAGGTCGGCGCGGCACATCGGCAGTTCCACCTTTTCAAACAGGCGCTTCATGTCGATATCACAGGGCTTGTTGATGACCAAACCCAGCGCACCGCGCTGGCTGTGCTCGCACACATAGACGACGCTACGCGAGAAGATCTCGTCCTGCAAACCGGGCATGGCGATCAGAAAATGATTCGTCAGGTTGGTCAAGGCAAAATCTGCAGGCATGCTGCGATTTTAACGGTGATCATGAACAGGCAATTCGATTCTGGTTTGATGTGGCTTCGCCCTGACCTGCGGTTGATCGACAACGCCGCCTTGTGCCTGGCCCTGGACCGTCAAACCGCTTGAATTGCAGATGGCGGGCGTGACGCTGGGCCAAAACTGCCCTGCGCCCAATGTGGCGCACGCTGCGGCACGTGCGCTAACCTTGCAACGCTACGCTGTCGTCAAAAGACATCAATCTGCCGCTTGAATTTTTACTATAAACATAATAGCAAACAATCCAATATTCATGCGGTCTAGAGGCAGTTTTAAGCTTCAACAGTCGCGATGCAATACTGCCGCACCAAACCAATCAGTTCGTCTTCTGAGTACGGTTTGCCCAAGTAGTGATCAACACCGAGTTCACGGGCGCGCTCACGATGTTTCTCGGCAATGCGCGAGGTAATCATGATGATGGGAAGATCGCGCAGTCTGGCATCGCCTCGGATATTTCGCACCAGGTCGAAGCCATCCATGCGTGGCATTTCGATGTCAGAGAGAACAACCGCCGGCTTTTCCTCCTGCAAACGCTCCAGCGCCTGCAGGCCATCGATGGCCAGAGCCACCCTAAAGCCTTCGCGTTTGAGCAGGCGCTGGGTGACACGGCGCACCGTGATCGAATCGTCAACCACCAACACCAGGGGCGCCTGATTGACACTGGTCAGCGACGAAGCCTGTGATGCTGTGGCGGCTTGGTCCACAGCCTGCGCTGCATCCAGACTGAGGTGCCGTGCCCGCTCGCCATAAACAGTAGCCAGGGCCACCGGGTTGTAGATCAGGACCACCGCACCTGAGGCCAAAACCGACATACCGGTCAGGCCCGGCAGACGGGACAATTGAGGTCCGAGGTTTTTGACCACCACTTCCTGATTACCCAGCACTTCATCAAAGTGCACCGCAATTCTTTGACCCGCACTGCGGAAAATAGCCACCGGCAGCGTCTTGGTGACGGCCTCGTTGCTGTGCGCCGAGGCCTGTAACAGAGCGCCACCCCAGAAAAACGGCACCTGCTCGCCACCATAGGCAAAGACATGGTCTTGATAGGCGCGCTCAAGATCGGCAATCGGCACCCGACGCACCATCTCAACCAGATTCGCCGACACGCCGACCACCAACTCGCCGACGCGCAACATGACCACCTGCGTCACCGCCGTGGTCAGCGGCAGCACCAGCTTGAACTTTGTTCCCTGTCCACGTTCGGTCGAGGTTTCAATGCGGCCACCCAGCGCGCTGACTTCGGAGCGCACGACGTCCATGCCAATGCCGCGACCGGCCAACTCGGTGATCTGCTCGGCGGTGGAAAAGCCGGGGGTAAAGATCAGATCGGCGGCCTCGTCATCGGTCAATGTGCCATCCTGCGGCATCAGGCCATTGGCCCGTGCCTTTTCCCGGATCCGGTCCAGGTCCAGCCCGGCGCCATCGTCACTGAACTCCACCGTGACGTCATTGCTTTGTTGTTGCAGATGGATGCCAATGCTACCGGTCATCGGTTTCCCCGCTGCCACGCGCAGCGACGAGTCCTCAATACCATGTGCCACCGAATTGCGCAGCAAATGTTCGAAAACGGGCGCCATGCGATCCAGCACGCCGCGATCCATATCCAGAGCCCCCCCTTTGATGTCGAGCTTGACCTGCTTGTTCGCTTCCTTGGATGCCTGGCGAACAACGCCGTACAGACGGTCCGACATACCGTCGAACTCCACCATTCGGGTGCGCAACAGGTCACGCTGCAATTCACGGGCCTGGCGCCCCTGGGCGATCAGATCGTCTTCACTCCCCTGCACCGCACGCTGCAAGTTACGTTGCACCGTCGCGACGTCATGCACTGATTCAGCCATCATCCGGGTGAGCTCCTGCACCCGGGTAAAGCGGTCAAATTCCAGCGGATCAAAACCCTGCGCGGTGTCTTTGGCCTGTGCCAGCCGCGACTGCATCTGGGACTCCGACTGCACCTCGATATCGCGCAACTGGTTTCTCAAGCGATCCAGATTGCCGGTAAGTTCACCCAGTGACCCACGCAACTGACCCAAGCGAGCCTCCATCCGGGACCGCGTGATCATCACCTCTCCCGCCTGATTCACCAGGCGGTCCAGCAGCTGTGAACGCACGCGCACAGTTGGCTGGGCTCCCGGGCGTGGCAATGCCCGCGGAATGAATCCCGATGTATCGGGCGCCACCAATTTTGTCGGCTCGGTCTCTGCAGCCACCACCTCGGCGAGCCCGGCTGGGGCAATCTCCTCCTGGGGCGCCGCACTGACCTCCGGCAAAATCAAGGCCTGTTCCGGCGTTGCGCGCAATTGGTCAAAGTTGGCCTGCATTGCATCAAACCGAGCCAACAGGGGCTCCAGCTGTGCCGCCGACAAAGATTCGCTCCCCATCCGTTCTATCGCGCTCTCCATGCGGTGAGTCATCTCACCCAATTGCATCGCGCCGGCCAGTCGGCTGCTGCCTTTGAGCGTGTGCAAAACCCGCAGCACTTCATTTCGAGCACCCAGGTTGTCGGGGCGGGCCGTCCACTGCCTCAAGGCGCCGCCGAGCTGCGGCAACAATTCAAGCGCCTCGTCCTCAAAAATCGGGAAGAGGTCAACGTCAAGCGCATCAAGTGCATCAATATGTTCAACTTCGGCATCGCCATTTGCGGGGCCTGCCACAGCTTCGGCGTCAGGCGTCCATACAAGCGGCTCTGCTTCTGCTTCCGACTCCGTCACGACACTGTCCGCGACCTCATCAAAGCCGGGCGGCTCGGCAATTTCCGACTCATCCGCCAGTTGAGCGTAAAAGCTGTCAACCACGCCCGCTGCAACGGCCGGGAATTCGATTTCCAGAATAGCCTTCAGTGCGTCGAGCAGCGCCTGATCGGGCTCCTTGAGGAATCCTGCTGCGAATTGATGCAGCAGGCGGCGCATATCCTCTGCCGCCGCCATGAATACCTGGGCATGCTCTGGAATGCCCTGAACATGAAGCCGCACATGCTGCAAGGCATGTTCCAGCGCCCGCGCCATCTCGGACAGGGCAAAAAAACCAACCGTTGCCGAACTGCCAGCCAGGGAATGCGCCAGTGCCACCGTCGTCTCCGAAACCGGTTGATGCAACTCCAGAGCCCATTCGCTTAGTTCTGTCAGCAAGCGCCGGGACAACTCGTCTGCCTCGTTCAGGTAGACGTTGTAAAGTGGGATACCAATGCGCAGGGATCCGATAACCTTGACCTGTTCTTCCAGATCCAAATCCAAGAAACTGGCCTGTTGAGGCTCAGACTGAACGTCGGGGGCTTGACTCACGAGGACAGCAAGCTCGGCCGAGAAGGGCTCCACTTCGTCCGAAACGTCCGGAGCAACTGCGGCCTCATCAGGTGGTGGCGTCAGGTCAGCGCCAACACCAAAATCGAAGTCGTCAAGCGCCAGCGGCTCATCCGGGACCGGCGCAGCCGGGGACAATCCCGAAGCGCCATCGACCGGCAAGGCGAGATTGACATCAAAAGCCTGCGTCAAGTCCAGATCAATCACTTGTGTCGAGACGAAATCGGCATGCGGGATCTCATCCGGGGTCGGGCTCTGCACCTCTTCACCCGGCAACAAAAGTTCAACTTCAGCGTTATCAAGGCGCAAACCGTCAGCAGCCTTGCGAAAGGCCTGCGCATTCCACTTCGCATCTTCTCCTGCTGCAATATCCTCGACCCAACGGTCGAAGCCATGCATGGCCCTGTCTGCGAGCCTGACCAATTCACTGCTGGCAGGCTTTTGCTCAGCCAACCAGGTATTGAGCAACTGCTCCAGGGACCAGGCTGCTTCACCAAATTCACTCAGACCCACCATGCGTGAGCTGCCTTTGAGCGTATGAAAAGCGCGCCGCAATGTCGTCTGTTGCCCCATATCTGCGGGCTCGTCTGCCAATGCGGCGATGGCCTCAAGCCCGGCATGAAGCACTTCACGCGCTTCTTCAAGGAAGATATCCTTCAAGTCAGTCTCATCGTCATCGTCTGCTGGCTCGGCCAGCACCGGGGTGACCGGTTCTGGCGCCAAGACCAGCGCCGGGGCTGGCTCTTCGACTGGAACTGCTGCCGACAAGCTCTCAGAAGGCGCTTCCACGGCAGCCAGCGCCTTGTCGGAAACCTTGTCAACGCCAGGCACCGACGGGCTCTCTGCGGTCCGGTCGCTCGCCTTTTCACGCCCCATCAGGGGCTTGAACTCACCCAATTCCTCGTCGTACACAAAGAGTTTCTTGGCCAGCGTGCGCTGGTAACTCAGCATGTCAATCAGAAACCCAAGGGCCCCCAGACTGTTACCCAGCTTTTCAAAAACGCCCGCTCGCGCAGCATCAGCGTCAATATCGTCAACCAGAAATTTTTCGACACTGTCACGCATGCGCAGCGTTGCAAGGGCTGCCTGATCAAGGCCCAAAACCGAAAAAACGCCCCGCATCTGTGCCAACTGACTAGGCACCTCGTGCAAGGGAACCTTATCAAGAGGATTACGAAAGAATGAATCCAGCGATTTTTCAACGCCCCCAAGCGTCATTCGCAACTCGTCAACGACACTACCCATGATCTGACGATCACTGACCCTGCGGTACAACTCCTCCATCCAAGCCTCGAGCGGCTCCGGTTGCCCGCCCGCGTTGACATTCTCCATCCGGGCTGCAAGACTGGCACTGCGCTCTTTCATCTGCGAGTCGGTCGGATCCAGATCGTCATAGGCAGCCTCAAGATACAGCACAACGGTCGCAACTTCCATGGCCAGTGCGGGGGCTGGCGCCTCACCAGACAGCGCCGTCTTTTCAATCGCCTGCGTCAATGCCCGCACCAAATCAGCACTCTCGGGATGCATTTTCAATACGGAATCGGTCACCAGACTGAATTGGTCAAGGGCCACCTTCAAGCGATTGGTATCGCCACCGGCTAGCGCAGACCAGGTTTCGGTGGCGGCCGCAATACGCTTGCGGGCCTGAACCAGTAGCGCTGGATCGAAACGTCCAAACTGAGGCCGTTCGTAATCAAATGATTTCGTCTGGGTCAACCCATACGCGGCGCGAACCGCAGCCAGTACGGGCGCATCAGCCGCTTGAGCAGGCACCGCCTGTGCACAAAAAAACAACAAATCCTGCACCAATCGCTCGGAAATTCCCGGCTCGCCTCGAGCCAGGGTCCTGTATTGATGAAGGATTCGGGAAGCTGCCAGCTTGCCGTAAACATCAGGAGGGCACAGACCCAAGGACAGAGCTTCAAAATAGGCCGCAGAAATCTTCCAAAAAACGCGTGCTTCCAATGTCTCTTGGGCCGCTGCAAACCCCAGACTGATACCGCGCATGGCCTGTGCAGCGGCGACGTCGCCTGACTTGACGATTTGCAGAACTGCCTTATCAAGGCGGGTGCGAACCAATGAATCATAGCCAAGCGCCAACGCTTCTTGTGGCAAAACGACGTCAATCCAGCGCAATTCGAGTGGCCACAAGTCCGCAGGATGAACACGATCATTGCCCACCAGCTCCAAAACATCGCGGTACTGGGGAAACAAGGCCACCGGTGAAGCGCTTTTCCCCTTGAGAACCCCTTCCAGATATTCAGTCAGGGCAAAACTGGCACGCTCTACCTTGCTAGCGGCCTCGTCACTGCACAACTCGGGACGTTGCACAAATCGCTGCGCCAGCGCCTCCATCGATCGCAATATCTTGGCCGGCACAGCCATGCCGACCATCTCCAGGGCGCCAACCGCCTGATGCAATTGCTGGCGGGCGATGCGCAACTGACTGGCGTCCAGCGCAGCCAGATCAGAACCTCGCGCCAACTCGGCGTCACGGACGAACCGGCGAAGGGCTTTGGTCGCACCGCTCAACGACTTACGCAGCTCTTCGAGCACCCAGGCCAAAGGCCCAAGGTCGTGGGACACCGGTTCACTGGTGCCGGTCGGGGCAGCGTTTACTTGCATGGGATCGTGCACTCCTGGGGGCAACAAGGTCAGATTGAAGAAGGTCAGGCAATCTTGAACCGTGACACTGACTGCCGCAACTCCTCAGCCATTTTCGAGAGCTCGCGGACCTGGGCTGCCGTGGAACGAGTCCCCTCACCCGTCTGTTCGGTAACCGCAAAAATGTGCTGGATATTGTCAGCCACCACGTTGGCCAGGTTCGCCTCGCGGGAGGTTGAACTGGAAATTTGTTCGATCAGCTCCGCCAGGCGCCGGGACACCTGGTCAATCTCAGTCAACGCGGTACCGGCGTTGTCCGAAAGCTTGGCGCCTTCCACCACCCCTTGGGTTGACCGCTCCATGGCACCCACCGCATCCTGCGTGTCGGTTTGAATCGCTTTGACCAGTGCCGAAATTTGACGCGTCGCATCGGCTGATCGTTCGGCAAGCCGCTGTACCTCCTCGGCCACCACCGAGAAGCCCCGCCCGGCTTCACCGGCCGACGCGGCCTGAATGGCGGCGTTGAGCGCCAACACGTTGGTCTGTTCGGTAATGTCGGAAATCAGCTCCGTGATTTCACCAATTTCCTGCGACGACTCGCCCAGGCGCTTGATGCGCTTGGATGTCTCCTGTATCTGGTCCCGAATCGAGTTCATGCCGCCAATGGTGTTTTGCACCGCCTTCAAACCCACCTCCGCAGCCTGCAGAGACTGCCTGGCAACCGAGGCAGATTCCTGTGCCTGCACAGAGACGTCATTGATTCGTGAAGCCATATCCACGACCGAGCGACCGGTTTCCCGAATTTCATGCAACTGTTCATTGGAGGCTGCCAACAACTCTGTCGACGTCGTGTCCACTTCAGCGGTCGTCTGCGCCACGCGGGTGACCGTGCTTTGCACATTACCCACCAGCGACCGCAGCTCCTCCACCGTGTAATTGACCGAATCGGCGATGGCCCCCGTGATGTCCTCTGTCACAGTCGCCTCTTGCGTCAAATCGCCTTCGGCGACAGTTTGCAACTCGTTCATCAAACGCAAAATGGCAGCCTGGTTGGCATCGTTCACACGCTTTGCCTCCTTCTCCTGACGCTCGGCCTCCAGGCGCTGCGCTTCGGCCGCGACCTGACGCTTGCGGCTGTCAAGCAATTGAACATAGGACAAGCCACCAGCACAAAGCAGCGCCAGCAAAACAGAACCCACCAGCATCGACAAAGCGCCCGCACCGAGACCTGCGTGTGCTGACAGTTTGCCCTGCAGCTCTTCAAGATTTCGACGCAGAGGTTCACTGTCCGCAATAATGGAAACCTGTGCTTCACGGGCCGAAACCAGCCCTTGCAGATTGCCCAAAATGGCACCCGCCTGCTTTCGGGTCTCCTCAAAAAGATTGATCAAGGCAGCCAACTGCTCACGTGTTTGCGGGTCTTTCGTCGCGCCCAAACGCAACTCGGGACTGCCATCAAGCATGCCTTGAGCGATTTCCTTGAACGAGTTCAAGTCCTTGCCCAGCAGAAAAACCGCCTCCGGACTCACACCCTCAACCGTCAGGAACTCGTTTGAAGACTTGCCAATACGCTGCGTCAACATCACCAACTGACCGGCCGCCGATATCTCGGCGGCGGCGGCGTTTTGTTGCAGCTTGAGGGAGGACACCGTCTCTGCGATTTCCAGTAAATCCGAAGATTGCCGATTGATCAGCCGAAGTGCGGCACCGACCTGCGTCAATATCTTTTGTTGACCTAACACAATCGCCGCATTCTTTTCTGCCCGCTCCATCAGCGGCGTGATTTTGTCAAGCTCGGGCAAATAATCTGGACTCAAGGCACTCAATCCCATTTGCTCATCGCCGGCTTTCAGACCGCGTACTGACTTGGCTAAAACGCCCGAGCTCTCCACCACGTCGGGGAAGGCCTCTGCACCACCCACCAACGCCTGAGAAACCGACTTCGCCAGACGCTGTGACTGCATCAGCGACTGTCCCGTGGCTCCTAATTGCTGCGCCACCTTGTTCGCCTGGTTTAACGCAAACAAAGTCACAACTGCGAGCAAAACCAGGGCCAGACCCAGCAGTGTCGAAAGCAGGCGCTGATGCTGGACTACCGTTTTCTTTCCCAAAACCGGAAGCGCAATCAGGTTGGTCGCCTCGTCATCAATCGCCTCACCCGTGTCGCCGTTGGACTGCCCTGGTGCAACCGGTCTTTGTTGTCTGGATTCTGTTGTGCCCGTTATTTGATCCATCTCCATCGGATACATGGTGGCGCCCGGCACGCCAAGGCTCAAGCGGGAATCTTGATCAGACTCGGGTACATTTTTGACAAAAAAATTTTTCAGTTGATCAACGACGGACATGATGAAACCCTAGGTAAAACTTAAGCGCTAATGCTGAGAAATTCTGGAAGTTGAGACAAGGACTGCAAGTTGATTTCCTGCCAATGCGCGCCGTCGCGGTCAGTAAACCGGGTGCCAAAAAAAACCGGAGAACCCTCGGGTGACGCCTCGGCAACGGTAAACGCATCACGCTTGCGAAGTCCGGCCAGGCCGTCCACCATCAAAGCACAATTGAGCTCCAGCGCCGCGTTGATCGTGATGACACTGGACTCAGCGAGCGACTGTTCGGTTCTGCCCCGAGTCGATCCGCCGCTCATGAAACTTGCCAGATCGACAACGCCAAAAAGGCCACCACGAAGATTGACAACACCCATGAACCATTGACGGCAATAGGGGACAGCCTGAACGTTGATCAGTGGAAATATCTCGCCGGATTGCGCCAGCGGAAAAAGGTAGTTTGACTCGCCCGCCTTGACAGCCAGCCACGCAACCGACACGTCCCCGGAGCGAGCCGCCTGCAATCGACTGGCAAGGCGGGTCTGGAGTTCTCGAAGTGCTTCGCGATTAGCCATGCGATCCTGGGGAGTTCAGCCCAGTGCCTTGATCTTGACCAACAACTCGGCCGCATCAACCGGCTTGGTGATGTAGTCGCGCGCGCCTTGGCGCATACCCCATACGCGGTCTGTCTCCAGACTTTTACTGGTGCACATGATGATTGGAATATCCGAATACTCGGGCGTACGATTGATGGACCGCGTCAGTTGAAAACCGTTTTGACCCGGCATCACCACGTCCATGAGGATCAGATCGGGCTTTTCTTCTGCGAGTCGACGCAGCGCTTCATCAGCGCCCTCTGCCGTGCGCACCGACATACCGTTTTTTTGCAGCAAATTGGTCATGAACATCAACTCGGTTTTTGAGTCGTCCACGATCAGAACTTTATGGATAGCCATCAGTTAACTCCTTGCGCCACTTTGCCGAACTGCTGTACAGCCTGCAATAACTGGTCTTTGGTAAATGGTTTTGTCAAGTAATCTTGCGCCCCGACCATGCGTCCGCGCGCTTTGTCAAAAACGCCGTCTTTCGAAGACAACATGACTATGGGAACGTCTGAATACTTGGCATTTCGCTTGATGATCGCACAGGTCTGGTAGCCATCCAATCTAGGCATCAGGATGTCGCAAAAAATGAGCTGGGGCTGGTAGTCATTGACTTTTGCCAAGGCATCAAAACCATCTTCAGCCAGCATGACTTCATGCCCGCCTTGCTTCAAAAAAATCTCGGCACTGCGCCGGATGGTGTTGCTGTCGTCAATCACCAGAACTTTGAAAGTCGATCCAGTCGTATTCACAAAACAAGACTCCTGAAATGGTGATAAATCTTAGCGATAGTACACATTTCAATAACGGCGCCTAAATTTGCACCATTTCGAAATCCTCCTTGCGCGCACCACATTCAGGGCAAGTCCAGTTGACAGGCACTGCTCTCCATTCTGTCCCCGGGGCAACGCCGTGATCGGGATCCCCCCTGTCTTCGTCATAGATCCATCCACAAATCAGACACATCCATGTTTTGGTCGATTCCACAGCTTAAAAGGCCTTCGAATAGAATGCAAGCATCGAAAAAAAAGCGGCATTCGCAAGCTTCGCCGCACGCCACGCTATGTGATATTTTGCCTGAAGAAACACACTGGCCCGCTCACACCAGCCCCCATGGTTTCCCCTAGTAGCCAAATACTTGAACCAGTCATTGGCAGAGGTCCGCCGAACCAGCGCGTTACCCTCATCTTCCTTTTTATCCCCACTCTGAAACCCCCTTCCCCATGACACTCAACACTGATAACAACCAAATTTTGTTCGAACGTGCCAAACGCGTAATCCCCGGCGGTGTCAATTCACCGGTCAGGGCCTTCAAGGCAGTTGGCGGCACGCCACGTTTTGTCAAACGCGCCCAAGGCGCCTATTTCTGGGATGCCAATAACCAGCGTTACACCGACTTTATTGGCTCTTGGGGCCCCATGATTCTGGGACACGGGCACCCGGCGGTCGTAGAAGCGGTACAGGCCGCTGTACTTGAAGGCTTTTCTTACGGCGCGCCAACTGAACGCGAAGTTGAGCTGGCCGAAGAAATTCTGCGCCTGGTTCCGTCCATGGACATGGTGCGCCTGGTCAGTTCCGGTACCGAGGCCGCCATGAGCACGATTCGCCTGGCGCGCGGCGCCACCGGCCGCAGCAAGCTCATCAAATTTGAGGGCTGCTACCACGGTCACGCTGATGCACTTTTGGTGAAGGCGGGTTCAGGTCTGGCCACTTTTGGCAACCCGACCAGCGCCGGCGTGCCTCCTGAAGTGGTGCAACACACAGTGGTGCTGGAATACAACAACATTGAGCAATTGGAGGAGGCCTTTGCCATGCAGGGCAGTGAAATTGCCTGCCTGATGATGGAACCCATTTGCGGCAACATGAACTTTGTGCGCGCCAGCGTGCCATTTGTGAAACGCTGCCGCGAGCTCTGCACCCAGTACGGCGCACTGCTGGTTTTTGACGAGGTGATGACTGGTTTCCGGGTGGCGCTGGGCGGCGCACAGAGCGTTTATGCCAAGGAAATCCCCGGCTTTGAACCCGACATGACGGTGATGGGCAAGGTGATTGGCGGTGGCATGCCGCTGGCCGCCTTCGGCGCCAAACGCGCTGTCATGGAGCACCTCGCACCCTTGGGAACGGTCTACCAGGCCGGCACACTGTCAGGCAATCCGGTAGCGACGGCCTGCGGCCTGGCCACCCTGCGCGAAATCAGCAAACCCGGATTTTATGAAAATCTTGCGCGCACCACCCGCTCACTGACCGACGGACTGAAGGCTGCCGCAGCCGCCGAAGGCCTTGCTTTTAGCGCCGACAGCGAAGGAGGCATGTTCGGCTTTTTCCTGCTCGATACCCTGCCGCAAAATTACGTCCAGGTCATGAAATCCGACAGCGTTCGCTTTAATCAACTTTTTCACGGATTGTTGGATCGCGGTGTGTACATTGCACCAGCCTTGTATGAGGCGGGGTTCGTGAGCGCAGCCCATACCGCTGAAGACATTGCGGCCACTGTGGCAGCGGCGCGCGCGGTGTTCAAGGTAATTTCAAAATAACAGGGTGGAGTTTTTGCCCAACATGGCTCAACACCCCAACTCAAATTTGACCGTCGGTTAGCGTGTGCTGGTCAAGACCCAAAAAAATAGCCCCGGCTCCAATGAGGAACCAGGGCATTTTTTTTGGGGTCATTTTTTCAAGTCACGGAGACTGTCAAAAATATTCAATTTGGCGGAAACGGAGGGATTCGAACCCTCGATGAGGATCTACACCCCATACTCCCTTAGCAGGGGAGCACCTTCGGCCACTCGGTCACGTTTCCTGAATTGGCTGGATTATCTCATGAGTCGGACTGAATTTTAAGCAGGCGCCTGTTCAAGCTCAAATGCCTTGTGCAATGCGCGCACGGCCAGTTCCATGTACTTCTCGTCAATCACCACGGAGGTCTTGATCTCGGAGGTTGAAATCATCTGAATGTTGATGCCTTCTTCACTCAGGACGCGAAACATTCTGCTGGCCACACCCACGTGACTGCGCATGCCAATACCGACGATCGACACTTTGCAGATTTTGGTGTCGCCCACCACCTCTTGGGCCCCCAGCTTGGGAAGCACTTTTTCTTTCAGCAAATCGACGGTCTTGGCATACTCGCCCCGGTTGACTGTGAAGCTGAAATCGGTCTTGCCATCTTTGCTGATGTTCTGAATGATCACATCGACATCAATATTGGCATCGGCCACGGCGCCCAGAATCTGGTAGGCAATTCCGGGCTTGTCGGGCACGCCCAGGACGGAGATTTTGGCTTCATCGCGGCTGAACGCAATGCCGGAAACAATGGCTTGTTCCATGTGTTCGTCTTCCTCAAAAGTGATCAAGGTGCCGGAGGCGGCTTCCTCGTTGATATCAATATCCCACGGCGTAAAGCTGCTCAAAACACGCAGCTTGACTTTGTATTTGCCGGCAAATTCGACCGACCGGATCTGCAGCACTTTGGAGCCCATGGAGGCCATTTCCAGCATCTCCTCAAAACTCACGGTCTGCAGGCGGCGTGCCTCGGGCACCACACGTGGGTCGGTGGTATAGACACCATCGACGTCGGTGTAGATCAGGCATTCATCGGCCTTCATGGCGGCTGCCACGGCCACGGCGGAAGTATCCGAGCCACCACGCCCCAGTGTCGTGATGTTGCCCAGTTCATCCAGTCCTTGAAAGCCGGTGACGATGACCACCCGGCCAGCGTCGAGATCAGCGCGCACCTTGGTGTCTTCAATCGACTCGATACGTGCTTTGGTGTACGCGCTGTTGGTGCGAATGGGCACTTGCCAGCCGGCGTAGCTCACTGACTCCAGGCCTTCAGCTTGCAGCGCAATGGCCAGCAAGGCGCTGGAGGCCTGCTCGCCAGTTGCGGCCAGCATGTCGAGTTCGCGGCTGTAGGACTCAGTTGCTTTCGCCGGCGCCAGTTCTTTCGCCAGCGCCAGCAAACGGTTGGTCTCGCCGCTCATGGCGCTTGGTACGACCACCATCTGATGGCCAGCGCGCGCCCATTTGGCGACGCGTTTGGCGACGTTGCGGATGCGCTCGGTTGAGCCCATCGACGTGCCGCCATATTTGTGAACGATCAATGCCATTGGTAAGATTTATTAGAGCAAAACCGCAGGATTGTACCAATGCAGCACAGCGCCCCTGCGCTCGCAGAGACCGGTGCCAACCTTGATCCTGATCTGGTGTCCCCGCGTGGTGCAGACGGCAATCTGGTCCAGCAGCTCGGCCAACTGCGCCGTGCTGGGCACGGCTTGAAAAGCGGTGTTGAGCCAATGGCGCAGCACATTGGCCTGGCGCGGGCGATTTAAGGCCTGCAGTTGCGTAATCACCGGTGGATCACCAATGTGCGCCAGGTCCTGCACCGCCACATCAAGCAACACGGCCTGCGCCTGCGCCGCATGGGCGGCGCTGCGGACAAAGGTATCGCGAAATTGCGGGAATGTGGCGTCCAGCGCTGGCAACAGCCGCGCGCGAATACGGTTGCGGGTGAACTGTTCATCGACATTGGTCGGGTCCTCAATCCAGGTCACGCCACGACCGATAAGCCAGCGCCGGATATCTGACGCTGCGACCCGCAGCAGTGGGCGATGGTAGGTGAGCCCCGCGCGCTGCCAGCTCGCTGGCATGGCGCTCATTCCCGGCAAACCCGCACCCCGACTCAGGGCCAGTAACAGTGTCTCAACCTGATCATCGGCATGCTGCGCAAGTGCTATACTTTTTATAGCTACTTGCGTATATTCCACGAGGGCTACAGCCTCAAAAGCCTTATATCTGGCGCGGCGTGCGGCGTCTTCCGGGCTCTGGCCCGATGCGTGACGAGCATCCACGCGCTTGACCACCAGCGGCAGGCCCAGTCGCACACAAACAGCCTGGCAATGCCGCTCGAAGTCATCGCCCGCCGCCTGTACCCCATGGTGAATGTGGATGGCATGGACCTGCCCCGGCCATTTCTCGGCACAGGCCAACAACAAAGCGGTGGAGTCGGCCCCACCACTGAAGGCCACCGCCAGCGGCAAGGTCGGCGTGAAAGCGGCCATGGCGTCAGCCAACGTTGCAGTCAAACGGCCACCTGACTAAAAGCGATACCGACGCGCCATCCGTTACTTCGCCGCTGCCTTGGTATCGATGAAGCGACCATAGCTTTGCAGGCGGTCGTAGCGACGGTCCAGCAGCTCCTTGACCTTGAGGTCGCTGACCTGGCGGTAGGCGTCGGTCAGGGCGCGCTTGAGGAAAGCCGCCATCTGCTTGTAATCGCGGTGCGCACCGCCAACCGGCTCGTTGACGATCTTGTCAATCACGCCCAGCGCCTTGAGCCGGTGCGCGGTAATACCCAGCGCGTCCGCCGCTTCCTGCGCCTTCTCCGACGTCTTCCAGAGGATGGAGGCGCAGCCTTCCGGGCTGATCACCGAATAAATCGAATACTGCAGCATCAGCACCTGGTCACCAATCGAAATCGCCAGGGCGCCGCCCGACCCGCCCTCGCCGATGATGGTGGTGATGATGGGCACTTCGAGCTGCGCCATCTCGAAGATATTGCGGCCAATAGCCTCGGATTGGCCCCGTTCTTCAGCATCGATGCCGGGGTAGGCGCCAGGCGTATCGACAAAGGTGAACAAGGGCAAGTTGAACTTTTCAGCGGTTTTCATGAGGCGCAGGGCTTTGCGATAACCCTCAGGCTTGCTCATGCCAAAGTTGCGCAGGCCGCGCTCTTTGGTGTCACGCCCTTTTTGCTGCCCCAGCACCATGCAGGGTGTGCCATTAAAACGCGCCAGGCCACCCACAATGCTCAGGTCGTCGGCGAAATGGCGGTCGCCGTGCAGCTCGACAAAATGGGTGAAGATGTCGTTGATGTAATCGAGCGTGTAGGGTCGCTCTGGATGACGGGCAATTTTGGTAATTTGCCACGGGCTCAAGTCGCTGTAAATGTCTTTGGTGAGCTGCTGACTTTTCTTGGCCAGTTGACCAATTTCAGTCGAAATGTCCACCGCCGACTCGGTCTGCACATAGCGCAGTTCTTCGATCTTGTTTTCGAGATCGGCAATCGGTTGCTCAAAATCGAGGAATGTTTTCTTGGCCACAAATGACTCCTATACGGTTGGGGACAGCGCTTGTTCGCTTGGCGTCACTGCGGTCTGTCCCACATCTTTAATCGGTTGGGGACAGAGCTTGTTCGCTTCGCGTAACGGCGGTCTGTCCCACAAAATCTCAGCCTTGTTGGGGACAGAGCTTGTTCGCTTCGCGTAACCCCGGTCTGTCCCACAAGGTCTCAATAGTCCACCGGCAGTGGATCCAGCGAGCGCCAAATATACCAAGTTGCCACACTGCAATACGGCGCCCAGGCGGCGGCTACTTCGCGGGCGTCACTGCGGCTGACCACGTCGCCTGAAAAATAGTTCTTGCTGATGCCATTGATCAGCCCCACATCGTCAAGCGGCAACACATTGGGGCGCATCAGGTGAAAGATCAAAAACATCTCAGCCGTCCAACGGCCAATGCCACGAATGGCAATCAACTCGGCGATGATCGCCTCATCGTCCATGGTCTCCCAGGTCTCGACATGCACCGTGCCACTGTCAAAGTGCAGCGCCAGGTCCACCAGGTATTCCACCTTGCGCACGCTCAAGCCCGCGGCGCGCATGTCATCAACTTTGAGCTTGAGCACGTTGGCCGCTGTGATCTTCTTGGGCAGCAGCGCAAAGCGATTCCATACGGTCTGAGCCGCCTTGACCGAAATCTGCTGACCCACCACGCTGCGCGCCAGCGTCACAAAAGCATCGCCCCGGGTTTGCAGGCAGGCGTCGCCAAACTGCGGAATGAGCCGCTTCATCACCCGGTCTTTTTTCATCAGGTGTTTACACGCGTCGCTCCAGTAGGCGGGAGCGACGGCCACTGCCGCTACAGTGCTGGTAGCTGACATTGCACTATCCACGGGGGCTAGAGGCCAAAATGACCATTATAAAAATCATGCCGCCACTTCCCAGACGGTGCCTGCGGCTGAATCTTTCAAAACAATGCCCCGAGCCAACAGGTCCTGGCGAATGCGATCAGCCTCGGCAAAGTTCTTGGCTGCCTTGGCCGCCGTGCGTTGCGCAATCAAGGCCGCAATGGACGCCGCGTCGAGCGTGGCGCCGGCCTGCAAAAAAACTTTCGGGTCGCCCTGCAGCAAGCCAAGGCAGGCGCCCAGCGCCTTCAGCAGACCCGCCAATTTGGGGTCGCGGGTTTTATTGACCTCGGTCGCCAGCTCAAACAGCACCGCCACCGCCTCGGGGGTGCCGAAGTCTTCATCCATCGCCGCCTTGAAGCGCGCAGCAAAAGGCTGGCGCCAGTCAATCTCAAGCAGCGGTTCGGGCGCCACCAAATCAAGCGCGGTGTAGAGGCGCTTGAGCGAATTGCGCGCATCATCCAGATGCGCGTCGCTGTGGTTCAGGGCGCTGCGGTAGTGCGCCCGGATGATGAAAAAGCGCGTGGTCTCAGCGTCATAACGCGCCAAAATATCGCGGATGGTGAAAAAATTGCCCAGGCTTTTGGACATTTTCTCGTTGTCGCGCGTCACAAAGCCGTTGTGCATCCAGATGCTCGCCAGTGGTTTGCCGGTGGCACCCTCGCTTTGGGCAATTTCATTCTCGTGATGAGGAAACTGCAGATCAGCGCCGCCACCATGAATGTCAACCGTCTCGCCCAGCATCTGGCCACACATGGCCGAGCACTCGATGTGCCAGCCCGGGCGGCCCTGGCCATAAACACTGTCCCATTTCGCATCCAGCGGCTCGTTCGGTTTGGCCGTTTTCCAGAGCACGAAATCAAGCGGATCATCCTTGCCGTCCGCCACCGCCACCCGTTCACCGGCGCGCAACTCATCGAGTGACTTGCCGCTGAGCTTGCCGTAACCGGGGAACTTGCGCACCGCGTAATTCACATCGCCATTGACCGACTGGTAGGCCAAGCCCTTTTGTTCAAGTCGTCCAATCAGGCTCAACATTTGCGGAACATACTCAGTCGCCCGGGGCTCATGCGTGGGTCGCTCAATACCCAGAGCATCGGCATCCTGATGCAATGCATCCACCATGCGCTCGGTCAGTGCCCGGATGGATTCGCCATTCTCCAACGCACGTTTGATGATTTTGTCGTCAATATCGGTGACATTGCGCACATAGGTCACCCGCAAGCCGCTGACCTTGAGCCAACGCTGCACCACGTCAAATGCGACCATGGCGCGTGCATGGCCCAAATGGCACAGGTCGTACACCGTCATGCCGCAGACGTACATGCGCACGTGGCCAGGTTGCAGCGGAATCAAAGGTTCAATGGCACGCGACAGCGTGTTGTAAATGCGCAAACTCATGGGTGTTTCAAACAACGGCGTCAGGGTAGTCAACCGAACGGTGGCCTCGCAAAGACAGCAAAAGGGGCGTAATTATGGGGCACTGAAAAACAACCCCTAAGCTACAATTCTTTGCAGTATATAGCCCGGTCGGCTGGCCCGCCGCAATTGGCGGGCGTTCACCCTGCAGGAATCAAAAAACCCCATGACGCTCGCCCGCACTGCCCTTTTCACCACCCTGCGCCTGCTGACGCTCGCTCTCGCCTGCGCCACTTCAGTTGCCTACGCAGACGACTATGGCGATGTCAGTCAGCTGGTGCGTGCTGGCAAGCTGGACGAGGCCATGGTCAAGGCCGACAGCTACCTGGTTGGCAAGCCGGCCGACCCTCAGATGCGCTTTCTCAAAGGTGTCATCCAACGCAATTTGGGCAAGCAAGCAGAGGCCATTGCCACCTTCACCAAGCTCACTGAAGATTATCCCGAGCTGCCCGAGCCCTATAACAACCTGGCCGTGCTCTACGCGGGCCAAAGCCAGTTCGACAAAGCCCGTGCCGCGCTTGAAATGGCCATCCGCACCAACCCCAGCTACGCCACGGCGCACGAAAATTTGGGCGACATTTACGCCCGGCTCGCCAGCCAGGCCTACAACAAGGCGTTGCAACTCGATGGTGCCAACGCAGCGGTGCCGCCCAAGCTGGCCCTGATTCGGGAGTTGTTCAGTCCCAACAACAAGGGGCAGCATCCCGCTACTGCGGCGCCGGCCGCTGCCCCGGCAGTGCCTGTCGCAAAACCGTCAACGCCGGCGACTGCCGTTCCAGCCGTCGTAGCTCCGGCCACAACCATCAGAGCTGCACCCGCAAAACCCGTCGCCAGCGACAGCGCAGCCCAAGAATCCAGACAAGTCGAAGCGGCCGTGCAGGCCTGGGCCACGGCTTGGTCGGCCAAAGACATAACGGCTTACCTGGGCGCTTATGGCAAAGAGTTTGATCCGGCCGGCCAGCAGACTCGCAACGCCTGGGAAGAAGAACGCCGCAAGCGCATCGTCGGCAAGACCAGCATCAGTGTCAAGCTGGAGAAACTGAGCGTCACAGTCAATGGCGCCAAGGCGATCGCCAAATTCCGCCAGGACTACCGCGCCGGTGCGCTGGCGGTATCGAGCCGCAAAACGCTTGAATTAGCCAAAACCGGCAACCGATGGCTGATCGTCAAGGAAAGCACGGGAAACTGATGCGCGCGGTCGGATCACAGCGAACCTGGCTGACGATGCCGCTGTTGTCATTGGTCGACTGACGCCCTTATGAAGCGGTATTTTCCGACCCTCGTTGTTGCAGCCCTTGTCACTCTGGCAATGAGCACTGACGCGAGCGCTCGCAAGAAGCCCGCGACCAAAGCCAAGCCGGTCGCGACCGTCAAGCAAAAACAAGCGGCCAATGCCGACCTGGCTGAAGCACGCCTGATGGGCATTTACCAGCTCATGGCCAAAGCACAGGGCCGTGAAGCCTTGGCCCAGGCCGAGCAACTGGTCAAAGACCACCCTCACTTTCAGCTCGCGCAACTGGTCTACGGCGACCTGCTGGCCGCGCGCACACGACCCGTTCGAATGGTTGGCGACGTACCGGAGCCCATGCGCAAAGCCGCTGCACCGGTGCTCAATCAACTCCGCGATGAGTCGCAAATGCGCTTGAAGGCGCTTCGTGAACGCCCCCCTTCTGGCGCACTGCCGTCGCAATTTCTGGCCTTGTCAGCTCGCAACAAACACGCCATTGCCATAGATGCGTCCCGCTCGCGCCTGTATCTGCTGGAAAATCGACCCACCGGACTGACACTGATTGCCGACTATTACGTCTCCATCGGGAAATCCGGGCTGTCAAAAAACGCCGAGGGTGACTTGCGAACACCCATGGGGGTGTACTTCATCACCAGCAACCTGGACCCCAAGTCGCTGAAAGACTTTTACGGCTCAGGTGCCCTGCCCATCAATTACCCGAACGTACTCGACAACCTGCGTGGCAAAACAGGCGGCGGCATCTGGCTGCACGGCACGCCGCCCGGCCAGTTTTCGCGCCCCCCCCTGGCCACCGACGGCTGTGTCGTTTTGGCCAACCCCGACTTGATGGCACTGATCCGGACCGTCGAAGTTCGCACCACACCGGTCGTGATCTCGCAGAGTCTGAAATGGGTAACACCCAGCACGGCTCGTTCTGAGAGCAAGCCCTTTGAACAAGCATTGACGGCTTGGCAAAATGCCAAATCCAGCGGCAACATGAACCAGGTGCTCAGTTTCTACAGCCCCAGCTTCAACAGCAATGGCAAGTCACTGACAGAATGGACGCCGGCACTGCGCAGTGAGTTAAACAAGGTGCAGGGACGCGCGATCCAGCTCAAGGATCTGTCCTTGCTGCGCTGGACCGATAGCGCCGACACCATGGTGGTCACTTTTGGCGAGGTCACGGATGGCACCCGTACGGGGCCGACCAAACGCCAATACTGGGTTCGCCAAGGCAGTGACTGGAAAATATTTTACGAAGGAGTTATTGGATGAAATATATACGTTTATGGGCTATAGCCCCCGCAGTTATTGGACTTTCAGCTATGTTTTTAGTAGCATCCGAGGCATGGGCGCAAGCACCAGCCCAGGTCAAGTTTGCCACCACGGCAGGCGACTTTGTGGTCGAGGTCTACCCCGACAAAGCGCCTAAAACAGTCGACAATTTTTTACAGTACGTTAAAGACAAACATTACGACGGCACGATCTTCCACCGCGTGATTCCCAACTTCATGATCCAGGGCGGCGGCTTTGATGCCCAGTACGTGCAGAAGAAAACTCGCGCGCCGGTGCCTCATGAGGGCCGCGAAGCACTGGCCAAGGGCGGTCAAAAAAATGTGGTCGGCACCTTGGCCATGGCCCGTACCAATGACCCGCAATCGGCGACGGCACAGTTCTTCATCAATGTCAAAGACAATGCGTTTCTGGACCCCACGGCGGATCAATATGGCTACACCGTGTTTGGCAAGGTCACCAGCGGCATGGATGTGATCCAGAAAATCAAGGCCGTGCCTACCGGCCCGGCCGGCCCCTTTGGCTCCGATGTTCCCAAAACCCCAATTCTTATCAACTCTGCAACCCTGGTGAAGTAAATCATGAGCAACCCGCAAGTCGAACTCCACATCGCCAATTACGGCGTCATCACCCTTGAACTCGATCAGGACAAGGCACCCAAGTCAGTGGCCAACTTTTTGAGTTACGTCAAAAAAGGCCATTACGACAACACCATTTTTCACCGCGTCATTCCCGGTTTCATGGTGCAAGGCGGCGGCATGGAGCCTGGCATGAAAGAAAAAAAAGGCGACCAACCCATCGTCAACGAAGCTGACAACGGCTTGAAGAACCTCAACTACACGGTCGCCATGGCCCGCACCGGTGACCCCCACTCAGCCACCGCGCAGTTTTTCATCAACGTGGCCGACAACGGCTTCCTGAACCACACCGCCATTTCAGCCCAGGGCTGGGGCTACGCCGTGTTTGGCAAGGTCGTGTCGGGCACTGACGTTGTTGACAAAATCAAGACGGTCAAGACCGCCCGCAAAGGCTACCATGACGACGTACCGGTGGACGACGTAGTGATCGAAAAGGCCGTGGCACTCTGACATGAGCGCATCCCGGCCCAGGAACACGACGCCAACCGTGGCGCCATCCTGGCCGGTACTGCAAGCGCCCGCGCACTGGCGGCAACTTGATTTCATCTCTGACTTGCACTTGCAGGACAGTGACCTCGCCACCTTCAGCGCCTGGCAACACTTTATGCAGACGACGCGCTCTGACGCTGTGTTTATCCTGGGTGATTTGTTTGAAGTGTGGGTCGGTGACGATGTATTGGCAACGCCTGGCTTTGAAACCCGCTGTGCTCAGGTTCTGCAAGCTGCCTCGCATCGATTGACCATTTTTTTGATGCGCGGCAACCGCGACTTTCTGCTGGGCGACGCCTTTGCCCAGGCTGGCGGCCTGACCCTGCTGGACGACCCCAGCGTACTGAACTTTGCTGGGCAACGCTGGCTGCTTTCGCATGGCGATGCTTTGTGCCTGGAAGACACCGACTACCAGCAGTTTCGCTCGCAGGTGCGCAGCGCGGCCTGGCAACAAGACTTTTTAAGCCTGTCTCTGACGCAACGCCAGCAGTTGGCGCATGGCATGCGGATGCAAAGCGAAGCACGCAAGCGCAGCGGCGCGCCGTATGCCGACCTTGACGAGCCAATGACCTGCAGCTGGTTGCACATGGCCCAGGCCAGCACGCTGATTCATGGCCACACCCACAAGCCCGCTGACCACCAGATGACCGATGGCCTGCGCCGCATCGTCCTGAGCGATTGGGACGCCACCGCTACGCCACCGCGTGCTGAAGTGTTGCGCCTGAGCGCGGCTGTTGCGGGTCAAGCCGAGGGCAGCACCGTGCAACGCCTGCAGGCGACTCGGGCAGAGTGAAGCCAAAAAGACAAAGGGGTTAGCAAGCGATAAAGCTGCTAACCCCCGTATTTATTGGTCGGTGTGAAAGGATTCGAACCTTCGACCCCTTGCACCCCATGCAAGTGCGCTACCAGGCTGCGCCACACACCGTCTAAGGGCGAAATTATAACCGCTAGCCAAGCGCAACTTCAGCGCGCGGGCGAGAGGAGTTCACGAATTTCAAATAACTCCCTGCGCACGAGCAGCAACGGGTCTAAAGCGCCGTCGGACGCCGGCTCCAGCTGGGTGTCTTCAAAGTCGTTCAATTCGGACTCGTTGAGTTCAATCACCTCGATGCCATCGAGCGACAGGTCACCATTGCACTTTTTGTCACGCTCAGTCTGCAGGATTTCCTGCATTTTTTGGCGCGCACCGCTAATGGTGAAACCCTGGTCATAGAGCAAATCGCGGATCCGCCGGATCATCAGCACCTCGTGGTGCTGATAGTAGCGGCGGTTGCCGCGCCGTTTCATGGGCCGCAGTTGCGTGAACTCTTGCTCCCAATAACGCAGCACGTGCGGTTTGACGCCACACAAATCGCCCACCTCACCAATGGTGAAATAGCGTTTGGCAGGTATGGGAGGGAGGGAGTTCTCCATTTAAATCAATGCGGCCGGAGAAGAATTTTGCAGGTTACCCCAAGTCACCACGGTGTGTAAAGCAGCAAATCAGCTCCAGACACCAAATAACCACAACCTGACCCTATGGCGCCAAAGGCACCAGCTCTTGATCCTGAATTTGCTCTTTGAGTTTGTACCCAGCATGAAACGTCACCACCCGGCGCGCCTGAATGGGAATGGTCTCACCGGTGCGCGGATTTCTCCCTGGGCGTGGCGCCTTGGTGCGAATCTGAAAATTTCCAAAACCTGAAATCTTGACGTCCTCACCCTGTAGCAGGCTGTCAGCCACCAGGTCAAAGAACGCGTCCACCATGTCTTTGGATTCGCGCTTGTTCAAGCCGATTTTCTCAAACAGCAGCTCAGCCAGTTGCGCTTTAGTCAGTGCTGGCATCTCCAGGCTTTCAACCGATAGATCCATGGGGTACTCGCTTTTTGTTCGGGTTGAGGGTGAAGGGTCAGGTTCGCTGACGCGCACCCAATTTGCTCAGGAGTGAAGCAAGCACCGCTTGCGTCGCATTGTCAATTTGTTCTTCGGTCAGCGTGGCATCGTCGCTGTTGAGCGTTAAACGTATCGCATAGCTTTTTTCCGAGCCGGGCGCGTCCAGATCCTTGGCACTCTTGGGTCGATAGATATCAAACAAAACAGCGTTGCGCAGCAGTCCCGCCGTGGGCGCGGACCAAATGGCGTCCATCAAGTCAGCATGTGATGAAAGCTTTTCGCTCACCATCACGGCAATGTCACGGTCCACTGCTTGATGCTTGGCTACGCCTTTGAATACGGACACCTCGCGCTGCAGCAAGGCGTCAAGATCGAGTTCAAACATGAGCGGCGCTTGCGCCAGATCGTAGGCCTGTCGCCATTTGGGATGCAACTCTCCGACGAAGCCAATCGCAACACCGTCGAGCATCACGCGGGCGCAACGCCCCGGGTGCATGGCGGGATGCTGCGCAGACTCAAAGACAGGACGGCGTGGCGCCAGCAAAATCTCCACATCACCCTTGATGTCAAAGAAATCGACCGGCCGCTCTTTGTGCCCCCACTGCACTGCGTCGGCACTGCCACACACCAGACCTGCCACGCGCATGGGCTGATCAAAACCTTCTACCGTGGCATCGGTGTTTTTGACGGAAGCATCGCGCAAGAAGACGCGGCCGAGTTCAAAGACGCGCACGCGCTGCGCCTTGCGATCCAGGTTGAACTTCAAAACCTGCAACAGCGAGCCCAATAGCGACGAGCGCATCACGCTCATCTGGCTGGCGATCGGGTTCAGCAGTTTGATCGGATTCGGGTTGGCGCAAAGCTCATGTTCCCAGCGTTCCTCAACAAAACTGAAGTTGATGGTTTCCTGATAACCCAGCGCGGCGATGCTACGGCGCAGGGCAAACGGACTGCGCTGCGTCTCAGGGCGAACCTTGGCGGTGATCGGTGCCAGGGGCGGTATCGAAGGCAGGTTGTTGTAGCCCACCATGCGGGCTACTTCTTCAATCAGGTCTTCTTCAATTTGCAGGTCGAAGCGGTATGACGGCGGCGCCACGGTGATGATGCCCTCGCTCTGTGTGATCGCCAGACCCAGGCGCGTCAGCGCGTCCGCGCATTGCGCCTGCGTGAGCGCCATGCCGATGACTTTGCAGGCGCGCGCCACGCGCAGGCTGACGGGTGGCGCAACAGGCATATTCACCTGCTGGTCGTCAATGGGGCCACAAACGGTGTCGGCCGTGCCACAGATGTCAATGATCAACTGCGTGATGCGCTCGATGTGCTCCACGGTCTGACTCGGGTCGACGCCGCGCTCAAAGCGGTGACCGGCGTCGGTGGAGAAGTTGAAGCGGCGGGAACGCCCGGCGATGGCTTTCGGCCACCAAAAAGCGGCTTCCACATAGATATTTTGCGTATTGTCCGACACCGCCGTCGCGTCACCGCCCATGATGCCCGCGAGCGACTCTACTTCGGCTTCATCGGCAATCACGCCAACCTGATCGTCCACCGTGACCGTGTTGCCATTGAGCAGTTTGAGTTGTTCACCGGGTTTGCCCCAGCGCACATTGAGGCCACCGTGGATTTTGTCCAGATCAAAAATATGCGATGGCCGTCCCAGCTCGAACATCACGTAGTTGGAAATATCGACCAGCGCCGTGACACTGCGCTGGCCACAACGCGCCAACCGCTCCACCATCCAGTCGGGCGTACTGGCCCGGGGATTGACGTGGCGCACGATGCGGCCGGAGAAGCGCCCGCACAGATCGGGGGCACTGACCTTCACTGGCAAGGTGTCTGCGCCGCCGGCCTTGACGACGGAGAAGCTGGGCGTCATCAAAGGCGCACCGGTCAAAGCGGCAACTTCACGCGCCACACCGTACACACTCAGGCAATGCGCCAGATTGGGCGTGAGTTTGAGCGTGAACAAGGTATCGTCCAGCTTCAAATGCTCGCGAATGTTTTGGCCCAACGGAGCATCGCTGCGAAGCTCCAGCAAACCGCCATGATCGTTTGACAGTTTGAGTTCCCGGGCCGAACAGAGCATGCCGTAGCTTTCAACGCCGCGCAGTTTGCCCACCTTGATCAGAAAAGGTTTGCCATCTTCACCAGGGGGCAACTCCGCGCCGACCAAGGCGCACGGCACCTTGATGCCGACCCGGGCATTCGGGGCGCCACAAACGATGGTGAGCAGTTCAGCCTGGCCGACGTCCACCTGGCAGACGTGCAGCCGATCGGCATTGGGATGCTGCGCTGACTCTTTGATCTCACCCACCACGATCTTGGTGAACGGCGGGGCGACGGGCTTGAGTTCTTCGACCTCAAGACCGGCCATGGTGAGTGTTTGCGCGAGTTGTTCAGTGGACAGTGGCGGGTTGCAGAATTCGCGCAACCAGGATTCAGGGAATTGCATGATGATTCTTTAATCGGTTTCTTATGATTGGAATTGCGACAGAAAGCGGACATCACCGTCAAAGAACAGGCGCAGGTCATTCACGCCATAGCGCAGCATGGCAAGCCGGTCCGGCCCCATGCCGAAGGCAAAACCAATGTATTTTTCCGGCTCCAGGCCCATGTTGCGAATCACATTGGGATGCACCTGGCCCGAACCTGCCACTTCCAGCCAGCGACCCGCCAGCGGTCCGCTTTGGAACTGGATATCAATCTCGGCACTCGGCTCGGTGAACGGGAAAAAACTGGGGCGAAAGCGCAGCACCAGGTCATCTGACTCAAAGAAGGTGCGACAAAAATCGGTAAAGACAAATTTGAGGTCTTTGAAACTGACGTTCTCACCGACCCACAGGCCCTCGCACTGGTGGAACATGGGCGAATGCGTGGCGTCGCTGTCGACGCGGTAGGTGCGTCCGGGCGCGATCACGCGAATCTCGGGCATATCGCCTGAAAAAAGTCCTTCCGTCGGACCAACACCGGCCGCCGCACGGTGCCGTTTGACATGTTGCACCGCATAGCGGATCTGCATCGGGCTGGAATGAGTGCGCAACAAATTTGGGGCAGTGGCGGTGCCGCCCTCGACATAGAAGGTGTCATGCATGGAACGCGCCGGATGGTCCTCTGGCGTATTCAAGGCGGTGAAGTTGAACCAGTCCGACTCAATTTCGGGACCTTGTGCGACATCAAATCCCATTGAGCCAAAGATCGCCTCGATGCGTTCCAGGGTGAGCGACACCGGGTGCAAACTGCCCTGCCCGCGCTGGCGGCCTGGCAGGGTCACGTCGAGCGCCTCAGCCTGGAGCTGCGCCTGCAATTCAGCGTCGGCCAATGCCTGGCGGCGGTTATTCAGTGCCACTTCAATGGCCTGCTTGGCAAGGTTGATGGCGGCGCCGCGGGACTTCTTCTCGTCCACGGTCAAGGCGGCCATGCCCTTCATCAGCTCGGTGATGCGGCCCGACTTGCCCAGAAACAACGCTTTGGCGTTTTCCAGGTCTGCCGGGGTGCGGGCTTGCTCAAAGGCGGCTTTGGCACTGTCAACGACGCTGTTCAACTCGTTCATAAATTCTCTTGAAATTGAAAAAGGGCTAGTGCCTTTTAAAGCTCTAGCCCTTGTCTCTATTGCATAATTCGCTATTAAATTAATAGCGCATCAGCGTGAACTCAAGCTGCCAGCTTGGCCTTGACTTGATCCACGATGCTGGCAAATGCCGCCATGTCATGCACAGCGATATCGCTCAGGACCTTGCGGTCAATCTCGATGTTCGCCTTCTTCAGGCCGTTGGCGAATTGACTGTAGGTCATGCCGCACTGACGCGCAGCGGCATTGATACGGGCAATCCACAACTGACGGAAGACGCGCTTTTTGGTACGGCGATCACGGTAGGCATATTGCCCGGCCTTCATCACCGCTTCTTTGGCAACGCGATAAACATTACCGCGGCGACCGCGGAAACCTTTGGCAAGGGCTAAAACTTTTTTGTGGCGGGCGCGAGCCGTTACACCACGTTTGACGCGAGGCATGTGAGTACTCCTTGTTCGTCGTTAATTAAATGCCACGGCCGGGCAACATCTGTGACATGCGACCCATATCGGTCTCATGAACAGCTGTCGATCCGCGCAATTGGCGTTTATTTTTGGTGGTCTTCTTGGTCAAGATGTGACGTTTGAAGGCTTGGCCGCGTTTGACGGTGCCACCTGGACGGACGCGGAAGCGTTTCTTCGCCGCGCTCTTGGTCTTCATTTTGGGCATGTTCATGCTCCTTTTCATTGTGCTCGTGAGGCGTCTGCAAACTATTTGCAGTCTTGTTGGCCCCGAGCCACTTTTGAGCGGTGAGTGTTACTTCACCACTTTTCAGCAACGCTTTTCACAGCATCGCTGTCGCGGCGGGTATTAACCCACCCCGTTTTGTAGCGCACCAGCTTGGCAAGCAGTGCACAAAATTCTTCAAGCCGTCGTGTCTGCCACCGGCTTCGTGGCAATCTTCTTCTTGCCCGGCGCGATCATCATGATCATCTGGCGCCCTTCGAGCTTGGGAAACTGCTCAATCAAAATCAAATCACCCAACTCAGTGCGAATGCGGTTCAACAAGGCCATGCCAAGATCCTGGTGTGTAATCTCGCGACCCCGGAACCGCAGCGTGATCTTGCACTTGTCACCTTCAGCCAAAAAGCGCTTGATGTTGCGCATCTTGATGTTGTAGTCGCCTTCGTCAGTGCCTGGACGGAACTTGATCTCTTTGATTTCGATGACCGTCTGCTTGGCCTTCGCTTCCGCCGCCTTCTTCTGCTCCTGGTATTTGAACTTGCCGTAATCCATCAAACGACAGACCGGCGGAACCGCCGTGGCGGAGATTTCAACCAGATCAACATCGAGATCACCCGCCATCCGCAGCGCCTCCATCAGGCTGACCACACCGAGCGGCTCGTTTTCAACTCCCGAGAGTCGGACTTCCGGGGCCATGATTTCCCGGTTCAGGCGATGTTTGCGTTCTTCGCGGTGACGGCGGTCACGATATTCAGTAGCGATGGCTTAATCCTTCACAATTTTTGCCACGATAAACGCAGCTCCAACCGTCTGGCGCACGCGGGCAAACTGTTATTTCGCTTCAAATGAGCTCAACCAACAGACTTGTGAGTGATGTCACTGGATATTTTTTGCACGAATGCATCGAGGGACATCACACCGAGATCTAAACCACCTCGGGCGCGCACTGCAACGGTACCTGCTGCTTTCTCTTTGTCACCAACGACCAAGATGTAGGGCAGCTTTTGCATTGAATGCTCGCGTATTTTAAACGTAATTTTTTCGTTCCGCAGATCAGCGACCGCCCTAAGCCTTTGATCTGGCAATGCATTTTTTAATTTTTCAACAATTTCGCGACAATAGTCAGCCTGCGCGTCGGTGATATTGAGCACGGCAACCTGCACCGGAGCCAGCCAGGTTGGCAAAGCCCCGGCACTTTCCTCGATCAAAATTCCGATGAAACGTTCCAGACTGCCGACGATGGCGCGATGCAGCATGACCGGCCGATGGCGGGCACCATCCTCGCCGACGTACTCGGCATCGAGCCGCTCGGTCATGAAAAAATCGACCTGAATGGTGCCGCATTGCCACTGTCGACCGATGGCATCTTTGAGCGTGTACTCGATTTTGGGGCCATAAAACGCGCCCTCGCCCGCGGTGATTTCAAATTCGCAACCCGACGCCCGCAGGCTTTCCATCAGGGCATGTTCGGCCTTGTCCCAGCTTTCATCCGAGCCGATGCGCTTGTCCGGGCGGGTGGCTATCTTGTAGATGATGTTCTTGAAGCCAAAGTCGGCATAGACTTTTTGCAGCAGCGCCGTGTAATCGACACACTCCTGCAAGATCTGGTCTTCAGTGCAAAAGATGTGACCATCATCCTGCGTAAAGCCGCGCACCCGCATGATGCCGTGCAAGCCGCCCGAGGGTTCATTGCGATGGCACTGGCCGAACTCGCCATAGCGTAGCGGCAGATCGCGATAGCTCTTGATGCCCTGTTTGAAGATCAGGATATGCCCCGGGCAGTTCATCGGCTTCAGGGCGTATTCGCGCTTCTCCGACTCGGTCGTGAACATGTTCTCCCGGTATTTGTCCCAGTGGCCGGTCTTCTCCCATAAAGACTTGTCGAGGATCTGCGGCCCTTTGACCTCCTGGTAACCGTTGTCGCGATACACGTGGCGCATGTATTGCTCCACACCCTGCCACAAGGTCCAGCCCTTGGGGTGCCAGAACACCAGACCCGGCGCATGGTCATCAATGTGAAACAGATCAAGTTCGCGCCCGAGTTTGCGGTGATCGCGCTTCTCGGCTTCTTCGAGCATCGTCAAGTGCTGCTGCAATTCATCTTTGGTGGCCCAGGCCGTGCCGTAGATGCGCTGCAGCATTTCGTTGCGATGGTCCCCGCGCCAGTAGGCGCCGGCCAGCTTCATCAGCTTGAAGAACTTCAGCTTGCCGGTGCTGGGCACATGCGGGCCACGGCACAAATCTTCGAACTTGCCTTCGCGGTAAAGCGACACGTCTTCGCCCGCCGGAATGCTGGCGATGATTTCCGCCTTGTAGTTCTCACCCAAGCCTTTGAAATAGGCCACTGCCTCGTCGCGCGGCAGCACGCGGCGGGTGATGGGCTCGTCTTTGGCGGCCAGCGCAGCCATCTTCTGCTCAATCGCGAGCAAGTCCTCTGGCGTAAACGGGCGCTTGTAGGAAAAATCGTAGAAAAACCCGTTTTCAATCACCGGGCCGATCGTGACTTGCGCATCCGGGAACAATTCTTTGACCGCGTAAGCCAACAAATGCGCGGTCGAATGGCGGATGACCTCCAGCCCCTCGGCGTCCTTGGCCGTGACGATAGCCACCGCGCTGTTCGCCTCGATCAGATAACTGGTGTCCACCACCCGTCCGTCAACTTTGCCCGCCAAGGCTGCCTTGGCCAGACCGGCACCAATGGAGGCGGCCACCTCGGCCACCGTTACCGGAGCGGGATAGTCGCGTTGGGAACCGTCAGGAAGTGTGATTTGAATCATGATGAAAACCAGAAAGATATAGAGCAAAAAAAAAGCGCGGCACCGGCCGCGCTCTACTATGATTTTTGTAACTGCCAGCGCACAAGGCGCGCGGACTAGCGGCTTGCAAGCTGTATAAACTTTGCCGACGTAGTTCGCGGTGTCATAACCAGACTGCCTTTCTCGCTCTTTTTGCAGGAATGAAGCGGCGAGTTTAACAAAAAAGGCCTGTGCCACCCATCACTGGATGACACAGGCCCATTTTCCTGGACCCGCAATGCTGCTTAATGGAACTGTTCTTCTTCAGTGGAACCGGTCAGCGCCGTCACATTGGACTTGCCGCCCTGAATCACAGTGGTGACTTCGTCAAAGTAACCGGTGCCCACTTCTTGCTGGTGTGACACAAAGGTGTAACCCCGAGCGCGTGCAGCGAACTCGGGCTCCTGCACCTTCTCGATATAAGCCGTCATGCCACGTTTGACGTAATCCTGCGCCAGGTCAAACATGTTGAACCACATCGAGTGAATGCCGGCCAAGGTGATGAACTGGTACTTGTAACCCATGGCGCCGAGTTCTTTCTGGAACTTGGCAATGGTGGCGTCGTCGAGGTTTTTCTTCCAGTTGAACGAGGGCGAGCAGTTGTAAGCCAGCAATTTGCCCGGATGTTTGGCGCGCACGGCCTCTGCAAATTTGCGGGCAAATTCCAGGTCAGGCGTGCCGGTTTCGCACCAGACCAGGTCGGCGTAGTCAGCGTAAGCCACGGCGCGGCTGATGGCTTGGTCCAGGCCTTTGCGGGATTTGTAGAAACCTTCGGCGGTGCGCTCACCGGTGAGGAAAGGTTTGTCGTTTTCGTCGTAATCACTGGTCAGCAGGTCAGCCGCTTCAGCATCGGTGCGGGCAATCACCAGCGTCGGCACGCCGCAGACGTCAGCTGCCATGCGGGCTGCAATCAGCTTTTGAATTGCTTCATTGGTGGGCACGAGCACCTTGCCGCCCATGTGGCCACATTTCTTGGCCGATGCCAGTTGATCTTCCCAATGCACGCCCGCAGCGCCGGACCTGATCATGTTCTTCATCAACTCAAAACCATTGAGCACACCGCCAAAACCGGCTTCGGCGTCGGCCACGATGGGTGCAAAGTTGTCGACATAGCCGGTGTCACCGGCGTCAATACCTCTGGAGTGCTGAATCTCGTCGGCACGACGGAACGCATTGTTGATGCGCTCGACCATGGTGGGCACCGAGTCAACCGCGTACAAGGATTGATCCGGGTACATCGACATGGACGTATTGCCGTCCGCGGCGACTTGCCAGCCCGACAGGTAAATCGCCTTCACGCCGGCCTTGACTTGCTGCATGGCTTGACCGCCCGTCAAGGCGCCCAGGCAATTGACATAGTCTTCGGTATGCAACAAGTTCCAGAGCTTTTCGGCACCGCGGCGCGCCAGGGTGTGCTCAATCTGGAACGAACCGCGCAAGCGCACCACATCGGCGGCGCTGTAGCCGCGCTTGATGCCCTTCCAGCGCGGGTTGGTGGCCCAGTCTTTTTCCAGTGCGGCGACTTGTTGTTCGCGGCTCAGTTGCTCGTTGATGGTTTGTGTCATGAGATCACTCCTTAAGTTGAAAAAAACGTTGGCATTGGCGCTTTGCAGCTCCCTTGCTTCAAGATTAATTTTAGGTCTTGTATAAGACTAAAAATAAATCTTATGTCTTATAGAAGACATTTTTTAAATCAAACAAAATCAATGACTTACAACCATCAATTCGCAATATGAAAATGAATTTTTCACAACGAGAAAAAATTTTGCCATGGGCTCGGTGATTTTTTTACATTCCGAAATTACTTTTCCGCGATGTGGAAAAATTGAAAGGCAGCCACACTGCCCGAATTCCAGAGCGCGCCCAACAAGGCCGCGGCAGCAATGACGCGAACTGCGGCGCTTCAGCCGTCGATCGAGTTCAGAAAAGTAACAGGGAACCCGCCAAGGGATCAAACCGGCAAGACAACTTTCTGATCGACGCTGAACTGATAGTCTTTGAAAATGTGCTCGGCACTCAAAGTCTGGTAAGTACCGTCGGCATTGCGCAGCGTCGTATCTTTGAGGCGGTAGGTGTAATGCCCGCAAGTCCAGCAATTAAAGTTGCGCATGTGGGTGCACAAGCAGGTTTTGTCCATGACGACAATGTTTTTGCCGTCCGGGTGCAGTGCCAGTTCGCGGTTATACGCGGTGATGTACGCACAGTTGCCATTGCCGTCGAGCAAGTAGCCATAAGACTCACAGCCGGGCCGGATGCCCGAACCGATAGCGGGTGAGCTTTTGAGCATGCGCATGGGGTAGCCGGTCGGCGAGATCGTGTTGACTTCAATGTCAGCTTCGCTGGCCTTGAAGTAATCCTGCTTGACTTGGGCGGGCAAACCACACTCATTGGCCACGGTGAACCGGGTGGCGACCTGCACCGCGGCCGAGCCCATTTCCAGAAACTGCACCGCGTCACTGCCGGTAAAGATGCCACCGGCGGCAATCACCGGAATGTTGAGCTGCTCGTCTTTCACATACTTGATGACTTCAGCAATGATGGTTGCCAGATCGTATTGCGCCCAGTCCATGCCAAAACCCAAATGGCCCCCGGCCAGCGGGCCTTCCACAATCACATAGTCGGGCTTGCGCTCCAAGCGTGCATTCTTGCGCAAAAACAATTGCAGCGCGCGCACCGAGGACACGATGATGCCCAGCTTGGCATCGCGAAAACGGGGGTGGTCTGCAATAAGCCCAAACGAGCCCAGGTGCAAGCCGGCGCTCAAGGTGATGCCATCAATGCCTGCATCCAACGCTGACGCCATGCGCACCTGCAGGGTCTCGCGCGGCCCGTTCATGGTCAGCTTTTCCATGCAATTGACAAAAATCAGGCCCTCGCTCCCCTTGGCCTGCATGGTGGCTTCAACGTGGCGCCGGGTAGCCTCGGCCAGCACACCCAGATCGAACTTGATGATGGACTTGTCGGAGTTGTCGATGTTGGCCTTGTAGAAACGGGTTTTGTCCTTGACAAAACTGGTGTCAAAGCGCCGGTCAGATACGTCGGGCACCATGGCGTCAGAGATGTGGCCGATGCCGCCAAGCCGGGCGGTTTCCAGGGCCAGTTCGGCGGTTGAAATATCAACACCCATGCCACCGACGATGATCGGGACAAACTCTTTTTTTCCGAACTTCAGACGGAAATCATCAACACGTTTCATGAAAATCCTCGGGGGGACTCCAACATCTCGGGTACCCGTCCTGGACGCGGACCCCCAAGGGGCACGGAGAAGCTGAAAGTCGCAAGACAATATAGTCCTGTAAGCGCGGAATTCTACCCGCCCGCCCCCTCAAATCTGCCGGATTGATAATTCCCCTTGCCGACTCAAGTGCTTGGCCGAGGCCATCCGGCCCGGCGTTCGAGCGGTCTCGGGCCCACGCAGCGCGTGACGCGTTGGCCCGCAGACGCTCACGTAAGATGGACGCCCAAAGCCTCTTATTTAAATAGCCACAGTTCACAAGGCATTGACCCCCATGGCCACTTCATCCAGCAAGCCCCTGCGCCCGCTCAAGGGCGTGCGCATTCTCAGCCTCGCGCTCAACCTGCCAGGCCCGGCTGCCCTGATGCGCTGCCAGCAAATGGGCGCGAGCTGCGTCAAACTCGAACCGCCAGCGCCCTTTGGCGCGCCGCCCGGCGCGTCTGGCGATCCCATGGGCTTGTACAACCGCACGGCCTATGACGTGCTGCACCGGGGTGTTCGCATCAAAGTCGCCGACCTCAAGACGGAACAGGGTCAAAAAGCCTTGCACCGGGAATTGGCCAAGACCGATGTGTTGCTGACTTCTTTTCGACCGTCGGCCCTGAGCAAACTGGGGCTGGACTGGAAAACGCTACACAAGCGTTACCCGGCCCTGTCACAGGTGGCGATTGTCGGAGCCCCCGGCGCGCGCGCCGAAGAACCGGGACACGATCTCACCTACCTGGCGGAAAACGACCTCATCAGCGCTCTGGACTTGCCACCAACCCTGTACGCTGACATGGGCGGCTCGCTGATGGCATCGGAAGCCGTGCTCACGGCGGTGTTGATGCAGCAGAAAAATGGCAAAGGCTTGTTGATTGAAGTCGCGCTGTCAGACGCCGCGGGCTATCTGGCCTTGCCGCGCAACTGGGGCTTGACCCAGCCTGGCGCCGCTGTCGGCGGTGGCCACGCCGGCTACCGCGTCTACCCCTGCAAGGACGGCCGGGTGGCGGTGGCGGCGCTGGAGCCGCACTTTGCCAAAGCCCTGTGCGACGCAGCCGGGGTTTCCTATGCCAACATCCTGACCCTGTTGTCACCTGACACGCATCAGGCCATTGCCAGCTACCTGCTCGGCATGACCCGCCAGGCCCTGGATGCGCTGGCCAGAGAAAAAGACATTCCCCTGCATACACTATCAAATTAATAGCTACAAAGCAAGGTAGGACGGGGGCTAGCGGCCTGTTTTATATAAATTTCTGCAGCAGCACCGTGGCGCGCGCTTCCATGGCCTGACCCAGCCCCACCGGGCCCATTTTTTCTGCCGTCTTGGCTTTGACATTGACTTGATCGACCTCAAGCGCCAGCGCCAGCGCAATTTGCGCTCGCATGGCGGCCATATAGGGCATCAACTTGGGCGCCTGCGCGATCACCGTGCTGTCCACATTGCCGATCTCAAAACCATGCTCGCGTACGCGCCGCGCGGCCTCCGTCAGCAAAACCAACGAATCAGCGCCCTTGAAGCGCGCATCGGTATCCGGAAAATGCGTGCCGATGTCCCCCAGCGCGGCGGCGCCCAGCAAGGCATCGGTGATGGCGTGCAATAGCACGTCCGCGTCCGAGTGGCCGAGCAGCCCGAGGTGATAGGGAATCTCGACGCCCCCCACCATGAGCTTGCGCCCCGCAACCAGAGCGTGGATGTCCCAGCCTTCACCGATTCTGAAATTCATGTCACTGGCCCTGTTAAAAGCGATGGTTGACGGCTGCAGCGCTGAAGCACTGGACGAGCGTGCCTGCAGCACCGCTTCGGCCAGAGAGAAGTCTTGCGGGTAAGTCACCTTGAAATTCTGGGCGCTGCCGGGCACCAGCTTCGGGCTCAGGCCCATGGCTTCCATGGCGCTGGACTCGTCGGTGACGGTGATGCCTGCCACTTGCAACGCGTCCAACAGACTGCCCAGGCGAAACATCTGGGGGGTTTGCGCCAGCCACTTGTCGGCACGCTCCAAGGTGGCGGCCACCCGGCCAAGGGACTCACGTTTGAGGGTGTCAGGCAAGGGCAGTGCCAGCAGGCCGCCCACCTCATCTTGCCAACAGGCATCGATCAACTGATCTATCTGATCCGGACGAATCAGACAGCGGGCCGCGTCGTGCACCAGCACCCAATCGTGCCGATCAGCACCTTGTCTCAGCAGAAAATTCAAGCCATTCAATACGCTGGCAGCCCTCGTCGAACCTCCACAAGCAGCTACTAAAAAGCGAGCGTCATTCAAGGTCTGCGAGGCAAAAAAAGCATCGTCTGGCGCGACCACCACCAGTGTGCGGGCAATACGCGGCACCGCCGCAAACGCCGCCAGGGTGTGCAGCACCATCGGCTGCCCGGCCAGCAGCTGGTACTGCTTGGGGCCCGCCGCCCCGGCCCGCGAGCCGGTGCCCGCGCAGGGAATCAAGGCCCAACAGCGCGGAGCCGTGTCGGATTGGGGGATAAGTGCGGGGGTGTCTAGCATGGTGTGGCCCGCATTCTAGAATCGATATCAATTCACCCTGGCCTGAAACGCGCAGGGTGTTGGCGTTTTTGTCACGCATTGGCGCTTTAGCCACCACCTGCCCTGCATTCATGGAATTACCCAAACTCATCCCCGGCAAACGCTTCACGCTGCCGCGCCCGGTCGGCTCAGCCGATGCGCTCTTACTGGCCCAGCTGGGGCTGCGCGAGAAGAGCCAGCACAAGGTCACGGCCATCATCACGGCCGATGCCCTGGACGCGCAGCGCCTGATCGACGAGATGGCGTTCTTTGCGCCCGAGCTGCGCTGCGTGCTGTTTCCGGATTGGGAAACCCTGCCCTACGACACCTTTTCACCGCACCAGGACCTGATCAGCGAGCGCTTGGCCACCCTGTGGCGCATCAGCCAGCGCAACAAGGACACCGGCGCCGATGTGGTGCTGGTGCCCGCCACCACCGCGCTCTACCGGCTCGCGCCGCGTGCCTTTCTGGCCGGCTACACCTTTCATTTCAAGGTCAAACAAAAGCTTGATGAAGCCAAACTCAAGGCCCAACTGACTTTGGCCGGCTACAGCCACGTGACGCAAGTGGTGAGCCCGGGCGAATACGCGGTGCGCGGCGGCCTGATCGACCTGTTTCCGATGGGCAGCGCCGTGCCCTACCGCGTTGATTTGTTTGACGACGAGATCGACAGCATCCGCACCTTTGACCCCGACAGCCAGCGCAGCCTGTACCCGGTGCCCGAGGTGCGCCTGCTGCCCGGGCGCGAGTTCCCGATGGACGACGAGGCGCGCGCGCGCTTTCGCAACCGCTGGCGTGAGTTGCTGGAGGGCGACCCGACCCGCAGCCGCATCTACAAAGACATCGGCAACGGGGTTGCCACCGCCGGCATTGAGTACTATTTGCCGCTGTTCTTTGACGACACCGCCACGGTGTTTGACTATTTGGGTGAGGCGGCCACGGTGGTGCTGCACGGTGACCTGGAACCCGCCTTTGCCCACTTCTGGCAAGACACGCGTGAGCGCTACCGGCTGGTGCAAGGCGACCCGGAACGCCCGGTGTTGCCGCCGGGGGCCCTGTTTTTAAGCACTGAGCAGTTTTACGAGCGGGTCAACCAGCATGCGCAACTGGCCATCAGATCCGTTCGGGCTGAGCCGCCTGTCCTGAGCACGGTCGAAGGGGCCCCAGCCCTCCCTTCGACAGGCTCAGGGCGAACGGAGTATCTGGAATTTGGCACCTTGCCGCCTTTGAGCGTGGTGCGCGGCGCCGAAGATCCGCTTGCCCGCCTGAAAGCCCATATCCGCAACACCCAGCAGCGCACCCTGGTGCTGGCCGAAAGCGAGGGCCGGCGCGCCAGCCTGCTGGACTTCTTGCACAGCAGCCAGTTCGACCCGCCGGCGTTTGACTCGCTGGCGGAATTCGAGCGCAGCGATGAGCCGATCGGCATCGCCACCTCCAGCCTGAGCGCGGGCTTTGGCTGGCTGGAAGCGGGCATCGACTTCGTTACCGAGACCGAACTTTTTGCCGCTGGCCCGACCACACGCCGGCGCAAAAAGCAGGAGCAGGTCAGCGACGTCGAAGCGCTGATCAAGGACCTGAGCGAGCTCAACATCGGCGACCCGGTGGTTCACTCGGCCCACGGCATTGGCCGCTACCGCGGCCTGATCAACCTGGACCTGGGCAACAGATTAGCCAATGGCGAGCCCGAGGTGCAGGAATTTTTGCACCTGGAATATGCCGACAAGGCCACGCTGTATGTGCCGGTGAGCCAGTTGCAGCTCATCAGCCGCTACACCGGCGTGGCCGCGGACGAAGCGCCGCTGCACAAACTGGGCTCCGGCCAGTGGGACAAGGCCAAGCGCAAAGCAGCCGAGCAAGTGCGCGACTCGGCCGCCGAGCTGCTCAATATCTATGCCCGGCGCGCCTTGCGCGAAGGCCATGCGTTCCGCTACTCGGCCAGTGACTACGAAATCTTTGCCAACGACTTCGGCTTTGAGGAAACCGCCGACCAGAGCGCCGCCATTCACGCCGTGATTCAGGACATGATCAGCCCGCGCCCGATGGACCGGCTGATCTGCGGCGACGTCGGTTTTGGCAAGACCGAGGTCGCCCTGCGCGCCGCCTTCATTGCCATCACCGGCGGCAAGCAGGTCGCTTTTCTGGCACCGACCACGCTGCTGGCCGAACAGCACTACCAGACGCTGGTCGACCGCTTCAGCAAATGGCCGGTCAAAGTGGCCGAGATGAGCCGCTTCCGCTCCGCCAAGGAAATCACCGCCGCCATGAAAGGCATTGCCGACGGCACCATCGACATCGTCGTGGGGACCCACAAGCTGCTGAGCAAAGACACCCACTTCAAAGACCTGGGCCTGCTCATCATCGACGAGGAGCACCGCTTTGGCGTGCGTCACAAGGAGCAGATGAAAGCGCTGCGCGCCGAGGTCGATGTGCTCACGCTCACCGCCACACCGATCCCGCGCACGCTGGGCATGGCGCTGGAAGGCCTGCGCGACCTGAGCGTGATTGCCACCGCGCCGCAGCGCCGCCTGGCCATCAAAACTTTTGTGCGCACGGAAGGCGCTGGCGTGATCCGTGAGGCCGTGCTGCGTGAACTCAAGCGCGGCGGCCAGGTTTACTTTTTGCACAACGAGGTCGAAACGATCGAAAACCGCCGCGCCAAGCTGGAGGAACTGCTGCCCGAAGCGCGCATTGCCGTGGCCCATGGCCAGATGCCCGAACGCCAGTTGGAGGCCGTGATGCGCGACTTTGTGGCCCAGCGCTTCAACCTGCTGCTGTGCTCCACCATCATCGAGACCGGCATTGACGTGCCGACGGCCAACACCATCGTGATGGCGCGCGCCGACAAATTTGGCCTGGCCCAATTGCACCAGTTGCGCGGCCGCGTCGGCCGCAGCCACCACCAGGCCTACGCCTACCTGATGGTGCCCGACCTGGAGGGCCTGACCAAGCAGGCGCAACAGCGGCTGGACGCCATCCAGCAAATGGAAGAACTGGGCAGCGGCTTCTACCTGGCCATGCACGACCTGGAGATTCGCGGTGCCGGTGAGGTGCTGGGCGAAAACCAGAGCGGCAACATGCTGGAAGTCGGCTTCCAGCTCTACAACGAGATGCTGAGTGAAGCGGTGCGCTGCCTCAAAGCCGGTATCGAGCCCGATTTGCTCAGCCCGCTCAACGTCAGCACCGACATCAATCTGCACGCCCCGGCGCTGTTGCCGAATGATTTTTGTGGCGACGTGCACCTGCGCCTCTCGTTTTACAAAAAGCTGGCCACCGCGAACAATACCAACCAGATTGATGCGCTGCTGGAGGAACTGGTGGACCGCTTCGGCAAACTGCCGGCCCAGGCGCAGACCCTGATCGACGTTCACCGTCTGCGCGTTTTGGCCAAACCCTTTGGCGTGGTCAAGGTCGATGCCGCGCCCGGCGTGATCACCATCACCTTCAAGAAAAACCCGCCGATTGATCCGATGAAGATTATTGCGATGATCCAGAAGAACAAACACATCAAACTGGCGGGCAATGAGAAGCTGCGCATCGAGCGGGAACTGCCCTTGCCACAAGACCGGGCGCAGATGGTGCGCGATGTGCTGAAAAATCTGGGGCAGCCGGTGGCGGCTGTTGCGACAGTCGCATAGAAGAACAAGCCCACCTGACAGCCAACCAGCCACAAACCCACAGAGGTCTCAATCCGCATGTGCCTGATCGCCTGGAACTGGCAACCCGCCAGCCACACCCCGCTGCTGTTAATTGCCAACCGCGACGAGTACTACGCCCGCCCCACTGCGCCCCTGCACTGCTGGGATGACGCGGACATCCTGGCCGGACGCGATTTGCAGGCCGGCGGCACCTGGCTGGGCATCAGCCGCTCGGGACGGTTGGCTGCGTTGACCAACCACCGCAATCCAGCGGCCCTGCGCGCGGATGCACCCTCACGCGGCGAACTTGTCAGCGCTTACTTACAGACCGATACCAGCGCGCTGGACTACCTGACGGAACTGGCTGGGCGCGCCGGCGACTACAACCCGTTTAACCTGCTGGTTTTTGACGGCACCAGCCTGCTGGGTCTGGAGAGCCGCCACGCCAAGGTGACTACCCTGCGCCCCGGGCTGGGTGCCGTGTCCAACGCGGACTTTTTGACACCCTGGCCCAAGCTGGCCAACCTGAAAGGCGGTCTGCAAACCCTGCAGGGGCAAGAGCCGCCCAGCGATGCCCAGTTGCTGGCGCTGCTGCAAAACCCAAGCGTTGCAGCCGATGCCGACTTGCCGGACACGGGCATCCCGCTGGAATTCGAGCGCGCACTCTCGGCCGCATTCATCGCCCTGCCGGATTACGGCACCCGCGCCTGCAGCATCGTGCGATTTGAGGCGGATCACATCACGTTTCTGGAGCAGAGCTTTGATGCCCATGGCGCCACAGGTACCCGCCAACTCACGACCGCATGGCGCCACGTGACGGGTGAGCCGCCAAAATGGTCATGACATATGCTACGGCATAGGCTAAACTGACTATTCGAACCCGCCAGGAGAAACATCATGCCCACCGTCTCAGAAAAAGCCGCTGACTATTTGGTTGAGCCGCCCGCTCGCCACGTTCGCCTGTTTCGCAATGGAGCCAATCAGGCCGTGCGCATCCCCAAAGAGTTTGAGCTGCCGGGCACCCAGGCGTTGATGCACCGCGAAGGCAACCGGCTGATTTTGGAGCTGCTGCCAGACAGGCCCAAAAAAGGCACGCTGGCCGCGCTGGTTTTTGCCTTGGATGAAATTGCCAAACTAGGCCCCTGTCAGGATGAGTTTCCAGACATTGGCGATGAAGGACTACTTCCTCTGGATGACATTGATTTTGGTGACGATGCGCCATGACAACAGGCATCACCTTCCTGCTGGATACCAACATCATCAGCGCCCTGATGAAAGACCGCTCCGGCACGGATACTGCGCGTGTGCGCGAATGGGCACTGCGCACACCCGACTGCACACTGGTCACTAGCGTGATTGTGCAATATGAACTTCTCTTTGGCCTGGTGAGACACGGGTCCCCGCGCCTGCAGGCCGCGTTTGACATCCAAATGCAAAGCCTGCTGGTGCTCCCTCTGGATGAAGTCGTGGGCCCCCATTACGCCAAACTGCGCTCCCATCTGGAACAAGCCGGTACACCCATCGGGGCCAACGACACGCTCATCGCCGCCCATGCCATGTCACTTGGCGCCACCTTGGTCACCGCAGACGCAGAATTTGCCCGCGTACCGGGCCTGCGAGTCGAGAACTGGCTGCTGTCTTTCACATAACAAATCGGCCTCTATCCACCGTCCTGCTTGCCTAAGCAGCTATTAAAACAGTAGTAATTTTCTCCCCTCATGCACCCTATTGCAATCGCCCCCGGACTGATCATTCAAGGCTTTACCCCACCGCTGCGTTTGAGCGACTTCAAACTGATCGCCTTCGACATGGACTCCACACTCATCAACATCGAGTGTGTGGATGAAATTGCTGACGCGGTCGGGCGCAAGCAAGAAGTCGCCGCCATCACCGAAGCGGCCATGCAGGGCAGAATCGCCGACTACAAAGAGAGCCTGCGCCAGCGCGTGGCGCTGCTCCAGGGGGTGACCGAAGTGCAGATGAACCAGATTTATCAGGAACGGATGCAGTTCAACCCCGGTGCCTTTGAACTGGTGGCGGCCTGCAAGACGGCCGGGCTCAAGGTGCTGCTGGTCTCAGGCGGATTCACCCACTTTACCGAGCGCGTGGCGCAGCGCCTGGGCATTGACTACACCCGCGCCAATGTGCTGCAGATTGAGAACGGCGTCCTCACCGGCCGCATGGTCGATCAGCCCTGGGGCGACATTTGTGATGGTGCTGAAAAGCGCAAGATGTTGCTCGAAACCTGCGCTCTGCTGGGTATTGCGCCCAAGCAGGCAATTGCCGTGGGCGACGGCGCCAACGACCTGCCGATGATGCGTGAGGCGGGTTTGTCAGTGGCGTTTCACGCCAAATCCGCCGTGCGCGAGCTCGCCAATGTGTCCATCGAGTCAGGCGGGCTGGACCGCCTGCTTGAGCTGTTCCAGCCCTGAACCGGGCGTTATTCCCGTCACACCGTTTCCGGCACGTTCGGCAAACTGGCCAGCGCCAGCGCCAACTCGGTTTCGTCGTAATGCTCGTCGGTCAACTCACCGGCAAAGTACTTCTGGTAGGACGTCATGTCGAAATGACCGTGCCCACTCAGGCAAAACAGAATGGTCTCTGCCTTGCCCTCGCGCTTGCAGCGCAGGGCCTCTTCAATCGCGCCCTTGATCGCGTGGTTGGACTCGGGCGCGGGCACGATACCCTCGTTGCGCGCAAACAGCACGCCGGCTTCAAAACACGCCACCTGGTCATAGGCCACGGCCTCCAACAGCCCCAAGGCCTTGCAATGCGACACCAGCGGTGACATGCCGTGGTAGCGCAGGCCGCCCGCATGAAAGCCGGGCGGCGTGAACTGACTGCCCAGCGTGTACATCTTGGTCAAAGGTGTCATGTGCCCGGTGTCGCCAAAGTCGTAGGCGTATTTGCCGCGCGTCAGTGTGGGGCAAGCCGCCGGTTCAACCGCCACGATGCGCGGTTTCTGGCCACCGCGCAAGCCGTGCCCGATGAAGGGAAACGCAATGCCCGCCAGATTGGAGCCGCCACCGGCACAGCCCACCACCACATCGGGCCAGTCATTGGCCATTTGCATCTGCAGCATGGCCTCTTGCCCGATGATGGTCTGGTGCAACAGCACATGGTTGAGCACCGAACCGAGCGCGTATTTGGTGTCCTCGCGCTGCACGGCGAGCTCCACCGCTTCCGAGATCGCAATGCCCAGGCTGCCGGGATGGTCCGGGTTCTTGGCCAGCACGGAGCGGCCATACACCGTCTCATTGGAGGGTGAGGCGACACAACGCGCACCATAGGTTTCCATCAAGGCGCGCCGATAGGGTTTTTGGTCGTACGACACACGCACCTGGAACACTTCAACTTCCAGGCCGTAGAGCGAGCCGGCAAAAGCCAGCGAGGAGCCCCACTGGCCGGCCCCGGTTTCGGCTTGATGCCGGCCTCTTTGTTGTAAAACGCCTGCGGCACGGCGGTGTTGGGCTTGTGGCTACCGGCCGGGCTGCCGCCCTCGTATTTGTAATAAATCTTGGCCGGCGTGCCGAGCGCTTTTTCAAGGCGGTGGGCACGAAACAGCGGCGCTGGCCGCCATAGGCGAAACACATCGCGCACCGGCTCAGGAATCTCGATCTCGCGCTCCTGGCTCACCTCTTGCATGATCAGCGCCATGGGGAACAAGGGTGCCAGGTCATCGGGCCCGACTGGCTGCATGGTGCCGGGATGCAGCACGGCCGGCATCGGCTTGGGCAAATCGGCCTGCAGGTTGTACCAAAATTTTGGCATCTGGTCTTCGTTCAAAAGAAACTTGGTCTGCTTGCTCATCAATGCTCCTGAATCAGTTTGGAATCAACAATGAAAATGACGGGGCCACCCGGAGTATCCCCGCGTTTGGACTGAAATCACGGCACCGAAGCGCTCGGGTTTACCCGCAGCACATGGATAAAAACCCGGCATATCGATATGAAAACTCGGTCTGTGCGCAGTCCGATGCGGGCCTTAAGATGTGCCATCATTTTTTTGCACTCGAAAGCCCCCTCATGAAAATCGAAACCCTGGCCGTCCACGGCGGCTACACGCCCGAGCCCACCACCAAAGCGGTGGCCGTGCCCATTTACCAAACCGTGGCCTTCGCGTTTGACGACACCCAGCACGGCGCCGATTTGTTTGACCTGAAGGTCGCAGGCAACATCTACAGCCGCATCATGAACCCGACTTGTGGCGTATTGGAGGCGCGTGTGGCAGCGATGGAAGGCGGCATTGGTGCACTGGCGGTGGCCTCGGGCATGGCGGCGATCGCCTATGCGATTCAGACCATCACCGAGGCGGGCGACAACATCGTGTCGGCCTCCACCTTGTACGGCGGCACCTACAACCTGTTTGCCCACACCTTCCCGCAGATGGGCATCGAGGTGCGCTTTGCCGATTACCGCGACCCGGCCTCGTTTGCCAAGCTGATCGACGCGCGCACCAAGGCGGTCTACTGCGAAACCATTGGCAACCCGCTAGGCAACGTCACCGACCTGGCCGCGCTCGCTCAAGTGGCCCATGCCCACGGCGTGCCCTTGATTGTGGACAACACGGTGGCCAGCCCGTATCTGTGCCGCCCGTTCGAACACGGTGCCGACATCGTGGTGCATTCGCTGACCAAATACCTGGGCGGCCACGGCACCACCATTGGCGGCATCATTGTGGATTCAGGCAAGTTCCCGTGGGCCGAGCACAAGGAGCGCTTCAAGCGCCTGAACGAGCCCGATGTGAGCTACCACGGCGTCGTCTATACCGAGGCGCTGGGCGCTGCCGCCTACATTGGCCGCGCCCGCGTGGTGCCGCTGCGCAACATGGGCGCCGCCTTGAGCGCGCTGGCTGCCTTCCAGATTCTGCAAGGCATTGAAACGCTGGCCTTGCGCATGGACCGCATCTGCGACAACGCCCTGCGCATCGCCCAGCACCTGCAAGCGCACGCCAAGGTGGGCTGGGTCAACTACGCCGGGCTGCCCGATCATGCGGACCACGCTTTGGTGCAGAAATACCTGGGTGGTCGCGCCTCGGGCATCATCACCTTCGGCCTCAAGGCCAGCGACAGCCTGGCGGCCGGTGCGCGCTTTCAGGATGCGCTCCAACTGTTCACCCGGCTGGTCAACATTGGCGATGCCAAGTCCCTGGCCTGCCACCCGGCCAGCACGACGCACCGCCAGCTCAACGCCGAAGAATTGGCCAAAGCGGGCGTGAAAGCCGACATGGTGCGTCTGTCAATCGGCATTGAGCACATTGACGACCTGCTGGACGACCTGGACCAGGCGCTGGCGGCGGTTTGATCCCTTAGGCCCAATGCTGTTCAGATAACACCCCATCACCGTTCGGGCTGAGCCTGTCGAAGCCTGGCAGCCCTTCGACCCCTTCGACCGTGCTCAGGACAGGCGGCTCAGGGCGAACGGACTTAAGTGAACAGCATTGCCCTCAAGCCCGCTCCACCACGGGCCGCCCGGCCTGCACCGTGAAGCGGGCCAGGGTTTCAATTTTGGTATCTTGCCGCGTCACGTCGTCGACCACGCGCAAGGTGGTGGTGAGCTGCGCCTTTGTGAACTCGGCCACGCCGTAGCCTTTGCGCAGCGCATCGGCAAAGACAAAATGCGGGTTCTCGGCCAGCCGCTGCGCCGTCTTGGCGTTGCCGCCGGAGCGCGAGCTGATGCTGGTGCCACAGAATTCGACACCAATGCTGGCACTATTCGGATCAGCGTAATCGGCCTTCACGTGGCCGACCCAGTTTTCATGCACGTCGCCGCCCAGAATCACCGGGTTGGCCACCGCGTGCTGGCGCAAGGCATCGGTCAAGCGCGTGCGGGCTGCGGGGTAGCCGTCCCAACCATCGTTCCAGAGGGTCTGGCCGGGGCCGGCTTGAAAGTCCCGTTGGCCGAACAGCGTGGGCTGGCCCAGCACATTCCAGCCGGATTCGTGCGCATGGGGTTTTGAAAATTCGTCATACAGCCAGCGCTCCTGCGCGCGCCCCAGCAGCGAGCGAGCCGCATCGTTCCACGGCGGACAGTCAGCCGGTTTCACCATGCCGGAGCCCACGCCGCCGCCGGGGGTGCAGGCCTGCGGGTCTTTGTACTGCCGACCATCGAGCAGGTACAAGGAGGCGAGCTGGCCATAGGGCAAGCGGCTGTAAATGCGCAGATCGGCGCCGGTCGCCAGGCCGGCCAGCCCTTGCGTCAGCGCGCAGGCGCGCACCGGCATGTGTTCGTACCAGGCCTGGTAGGCCGCGGCACGACGGGCCAAAAAGTTCTCGGGCTTCGAAGGGTCAAGCGCGCTGCTGTAGCCGGCTTGCACGCCCGCGTAATCGTTTTGCAGCTCGTGGTCGTCCCAGGTCAGCAGCCACGGACAGGCCGCATGCATCGCCTGCAGGTCGGCCTCGCCCTTGTACAGCGCATAACGTTGGCGATAGTCGTCCAGCGTCAACACCCAGCCACCGGTGGGCACGCGCACCTTGCCGGTGAGCGCCGGGTATTCGTAGATGTAGTCGCCCAGAAACAGCACCAGATCGAGGTTCTCTTCGCGCATGTGGCGCCAGGCGGTGAAAAAACCGTCCTCCCACTTCTGGCACGACGCATAGGCCAGCCGCAACCGGGCCACCTGTGCCTCAGGTCTGGGCACCGTGCGCGTGCGCCCCACCGGACTGACAAAATCGCCCACCATGAAGCGGTAGAAATACCAGCGATCAGCGTCGAGCCCGGCCACCTCGATGTGAACCGAATGCGCCAGCTCCGCGCTGGCCAAGGACTGTCCGCTTTGCACGATGCGGCTGAACTGCTCGTCGTGCGCCAGCTCCCAGCGCAGCGGCACCGCAGCGTGACCCAGCTCGTCACTGACACCCAGCAGCGACGACCGGGCGGTGTGCAAACGCGTCCACAAGACGACCGAATCATGTGTGGGCGAGCCGCTCGCCACACCCAAAGTGAACGGGTTTTGCTTCAAGCGCGGCTGGCTCCAGGCGCTGCGCGGCAAACTCCAGGCAGCGGCACCGGCGCCAATCAACTGCAACAACTGCCGGCGCGTCCGGGATTCAAACGGGGTCATGAAAAAGCTCAGTGCGCCTTGTCCCAATTCGCGCCCACCCCCACCTCGGCCAGCAGCGGCACCTTCAGGTGCGCCACCCCCGCCATCAGCTTGGGCACCTCATGGCGGACCCAATCGATTTCCGACTCTGGCACTTCAAACACCAGCTCGTCGTGCACCTGCATGATCATCTTGGTGGCCCGTTTTTCTTCATCAATCACTTGCTGCACCTTCACCATGCTGAGCTTGATCAAATCAGCCGCCGTGCCCTGCATGGGCGCGTTGATGGCGGCGCGCTCGGCGCCGCTGCGACGCGGGCCGTTGGGGGAGTTGATCTCGGGCAGATACAAGCGGCGCCCGAACACGGTTTCAACATACCCTTGGCGCTTGGCGAGCGCCCGGGTGTGCTCCATGTAGTTTTTCACGCCGGGGTAGCGGTCAAAATAACGTTCGATGTAGTTTTTGGCGGCCGTGTTGTCAATGCTCAACGCTTTGGCCAGGCCGTAGGCACTCATGCCGTAAATCAGGCCAAAGTTGATGACCTTGGCGTAGCGGCGCTGCTCGCTGGTGACCTGGGTCCTGTCCACACCAAAAATTTCAGACGCGGTGGCGCGGTGCACGTCGATGCCGTCGTGAAACGCCAGCAGCAGGGCCGCATCACCGCTGATGTGCGCCATGATGCGCAGCTCAATCTGGCTGTAATCGGCGCTGGCAATGACGCTGCCGGGTGGTGCCACAAAGGCCTCACGCACACGCCGCCCCTCCGGCGTGCGCACGGGAATGTTTTGCAGGTTGGGGTCATTGCTGCTCAGGCGCCCGGTCACCGCCACCGCTTGCGCGTAATGCGTGTGCACGCGCCCAGTGCGCGGCAGTGCCAACTGGGCCAGCTTGTCGGTGTAGGTGCCTTTGAGCTTGGCCAGGCCCCTGTGCTCCAGAATTTTGGCCGGTAGCGGGTAGTCTTCGGCCAATTTCTGCAGCACTTCATCGTCGGTGCTGGGTGAGCCGGTGGGGGTTTTTTTGACGATCGGCAGGCCGAGCTTGGTGAAGAAAATTTCAGCGATTTGCTTCGGGCTACTCAAGTTGAAGGGTTGCCCGGCCAGCTCGTGCGCTTCTTTTTCAAGCTGCAAAATGCGCTGACCCAGCTCGTGGCTCTGCACCGCCAGCGTGGGGCCGTCGATCAGCACGCCGTTGCGCTCAATGCGGTAGAGGGCTTCGCTGCTGGCGATTTCCAGCTCGTAGATGAAGCGCAATTTGTCATTCGCCTGCAGCAGCGGCCACAGCGCCCGGTGCACGTCCAGCGTCATGTCGGAGTCTTCACATGAATACTGGGCGGCTTGGGCAATATCCACCTGGTCAAAACAGATTTGATTGGCCCCCTTGCCACACAAGTCCTCAAAGCTGATACCGGTGCGACCCAGATGCCGCTCGGCCAGGCTGGCCAGGCCGTGGGGTTTGGTCACCTCCAGCACATAGCTTTGCAGCATCGTGTCGTGCGCGTAGCCTTGCACCTCGATGCCGTGGTTGGCGAACACGTGGCGGTCGTATTTGACGTGCTGGCCCAGCTTTTTGTGGCTGGCGTCCTGCAACCAGGGCTTGAGTTTGGCCAGCACGTCGGCCAGTGGCAACTGCGCAGGGGCGTCGGGGTAGGCGTGCGCCAGCGGAATGTAAGCGGCCTCGCCCGGCGTCACACTGAAACTGATGCCGACAATTTGGGCCCGCATCTCGTCGAGCGAGGTGGTTTCGGTGTCCAGCGCCACCAGGTCTGCCGCTTGCACTTTGGCCAGCCAGTGGTCGAAGGCGTCCCAGGTCAGGATGGTGTCGTAGTGCAGGTTGGTCACACGGGCCGGGGCGGGGGGTTCAATGTCGTCGAACAGGCCGGGTTCAGATCTGTACCCGGAATTGGGGTCTGAGCCAGCGACGGAAATGGGGTCGGATCCACGAAGCGAAGCGGAGCTGGCTCTGACCCCTTTTCCGTCGACCCCAAATCCTGAGCCTGCTTTGTTTGCAGCACTGGCGGAACCGCCACCGATCGCCCGGGCCAGCCCCTTGAACCCGTATTTTTCATAAAAAATAGCCAGAGCCCCCGTATCCATTGTGCCGGTAGCTATTGAATCAAGAGCAGGCAAATCAGGCATCCAGCCATCCAGATCGCAGTCCGTCTTGATGGTCAGCAGTTGGCGACCCAAGGGCAACCAGTCCAGCGACTTCTTCAGGTTCTCGCCGACCACGCCTTTGATCTGGTCGGCGTTGGCCACCACGGCGTCGAGCGAACCGTATTCCTGCAACCACTTGGCAGCGGTCTTGGGGCCGACCTTGGGCACGCCCGGCACGTTGTCAATCACGTCGCCCACCAGGGTCTGAAAGTCCACCATCAGCTGCGGCGGCACGCCAAATTCGGCCTCGACCCCGGCCACGTCGCGGCGGCGGCCGTTCATGGTGTCGATGATGGTGATGTGCGAGTTGACCAACTGCGCCAAATCCTTGTCGCCGCTGCTCACAATCACCTCGATACCCTGGCGCGCCGCCGTCACCGCCAGCGTGCCGATCACGTCATCGGCTTCGACACCGGGCACGGCCAGCACTTTCCAGCCCATCAGGCGCACCACTTCATGAATCGGCTCGATCTGGGAGCGCAAATCATCGGGCATGGGCGAACGGTGCGCCTTGTATTCGGGGTACAGCGCATCCCGAAAGGTCGGGCCTTTGTCGTCAAAAATACAGGCGGCATAGTCAGCCGGCACCTCTTTGCGCAGGCTTTGCAGCATGTTGATCATGCCGCGGATAGCACCGGTGGGCGCGCTGCTCGGGTCGCCCGGCACGGCGCGCAAGTCCGGCATGGCGTGAAAGGCGCGGTACAGGTAGCTGGAGCCGTCCACCAAGAGCAGGGTTTTGGGCTTGGCTGGGGAGTCAGGAAAGGAGTCATTCATATTCATGCGCCCATTTTGCCTGCGAGTGCCGCTCGGCTGCGCCCGCTCTACAATCGGGCGATGCGAATCGCCCTGTTTCTTACCCTCTCTTTGTCGTGTGGCAGCCTCGCGCTGGCACAGTCTGCCGCGCCAGCCCAGAAGGCGGCCGTGCAATCACGCGCTGCGGCGTCCTCCGCACCCGGCGTGATTGAAAAGCGCACCGAGCGCATTCAAATCGAAGACTCGGGCGCCCGCATTGATGAGCTGCGCGTTGGCGGTGAAACCAAAACCATCTCGGTTCAGCCCAAGGGGCGTCTGCCCGGCTATCAAGTTGAACCCACCAGCGGTGAGCGCAGCTGGAAGATTCTGGGTTTCTGATTCATGGCGGTTTACACAGAAGTCTCTACCCAAGAGGCGCGCGACCTGCTGCGACAACTCAAACTGGGCGAACTCACCGCCCTGCAAGGTTGCACCAGGGGCATCGAAAACACCAATTATTTTGTCAGCACTGAGCAGGGTGGCGAAACCTTTGATTACGTGCTGACCTTGTTCGAGCGACTCACTTTGGCGCAGTTGCCGTTTTATCTGCGCCTGATGAAACACCTGGCCGAGCACGGCATCCCGGTGCCCGCGCCGAGCGCCAACGCGCGCGGTGATCTGGTGTTTGAGTTCAAAGCCAAACCGGCCGCGGTGGTGACCCGATTGCGCGGCAGCAGCGAGCTCTCGCCCACGCCGGCCCATTGCGCGGCCGTCGGCACCACCCTGGCCAAAATGCACCTGGCCGCACGCGACTTCCCGCTGTCGCAGCCCAATTTGCGTGGCCTGGCTTGGTGGAATGAAACGGTGCCGGTGCTGCTGCCCCATGTCAACCCGACGCAGGCCGCGTTGCTGCAAAGCGAACTGGCCTACCAAAACCACGTCGCCGCTTCTTCAAGCTATGCCGCCCTGCCCCGTGGACCGATACACGCCGACCTGTTTCGGGACAACGTGATGTTTGACAACGCGCAAGGCCAGCCGGAGCTCACCGGCGTCTTCGACTTCTATTTCGCCGGCGTCGACAGTTGGCTGTTTGACATGGCGGTTTGCATGAACGACTGGTGCATCGATCAGGGCACCGGCACGCATGACGCGCAGCGCTTCCACAGCTTCCTGCGCGCCTACAGCGCAGTGCGCCCGCTGGAGAGCGCAGAGCGGGCGCTGCTGCCCGCCCTGCTGCGCGGAGCAGCCCTGCGTTTCTGGATTTCACGCCTGTGGGACTACTATCTGCCGCGCCCGGCAAGCCTGCTCCAGCCCCACGACCCGGCCCATTTTGAGCGGGTGCTGCAGCAACGGGTCATGCACCCGCAGGCCACCAACTCGCTGGAGATGCAGCCATGAAGCTCAACATCGTTCCCGCCCGCAGCGGCACGCTCTGGGTCAAGCTGGGCATGCAGACATTTTTCAAACAGCCACTGGCCCTGGCCGGTCTGTTTTTTCTGTTCATGGCGACGATGACCGTCGTCAGTCAGCTTCCTTTCATCGGTATGGCACTGGCCATGACCCTGCTGCCTGCCGCGACGCTGGGCATGATGGCGGCAACCCGGGAGGCGATCGACGGCCGCTTCCCCATGCCCAAGGTATTGCTGACCGCCTTTCGCGCTGGCCGTCAACAAACCCGTGCCATGCTGCTGCTGGGCGCCCTGTACGCCCTGGGTTTTTTACTGGCCATGGGGGTCTCCTGGCTGGTCGACGACGGCGCCTTTGCCCGGGTCTATCTGGGCGGCGCGACACCGACGCGCGAAATGATGCTGGAGCCCGATTTTCAGGCCGCCATGTGGGTCTTTATCGGCTTGCATCTGCCACTCTCCTTGATGTTCTGGCATGCACCGGCGCTGGTGCACTGGCACGGCCTGTCGCCCATCAAAAGCCTCTTCTTCAGCATCGTGGCCTGTGGGCGCAATTTCTGGGCCTATGCGGTCTTTGGCTTGATGTGGCTGGCCGTGCTGATCCTGGTGGTGGTGAGCGTGACCACCATCGCATCCCTGATGGGCAATCCGGGTTTGGCCGGCGACCTGCTGTTTCCCGCCCTGCTGCTGATGGCGTCGATGTTTTTTACCTCGCTTTATTTCACGTTCCGTGACAGTTTTGACTTCACACCAGAGGAGCATCCATGACACGGCACGCCATGGCGTTGATATCGGGCGGTTGAGTAAAATCCCGGCGGTTTGCATGAGTAGCACAATCATGCTACATTGATCTGGTACTTTGAAAGAGAACCATGCAGACCACCACCATCCGGCTCGATGACAGCATGAAGGAGCGCATCGCTGCTGCGGCAGAACAGGCTGGTAAATCAGCTCATGCCTTCATTCTCGACGCCATAGCCCAAACGGTTGAGCAGGTTGAACTGGACCATGAATTCCATGAAGTCGCAGACGAGCGGTGGAAGGAAATATTGGCTTCCGGGAAGACGGTATCCTGGGACGACGCGAAGGCGTATCTGAAAGCCAAATCACTTGGCAAAAGCCCGACCAAGCCATTGGCTCGTATCTCCAAGCATTGACTGCTGCAATGACCCGCATTGAGATAGCTCCTGAGGTATTCGACGACTTCGACCGCTTCTTTGACTACATCGCGCAGTTCGACATCGACTCCGCGCCCGAACGTATCGGCGAAATTGTGGAGGCAGTGCAAGTTCTGGCGACCAGCCCCATGATTGGTCGTCCAGTCAAAGGCGGCAAACGCGAGTTGATCATTGGGCGGGCTTCCCGTGGCTACGTTGCGTTATACCGATACGTGGCGCCGCTTGATACGGTTTTTGTGCTGGCCCTGCGAAGCCAGCGCGAATCAGGATACAAAAGCAAACGTTGAAATTGAGTAGGTCAATTTAGGTACCTACTGTTCAGTGGGACATTGTTATCAGATTACCGCAGCGCAAGTCGACGGACTCTTGAAGAGTGGGTCCGGTCAGTCAGTACTCCTTTGTCGCGGCGCTTCTTGGCGTCAAGCAGTCACTCGCACTGGTCTGGATTGATGCTGTTGGTTCGAGCCTGCGTTGGGGGAGCCAATTCGACACGAATCTGGCCCCGCACTGGCCCCCTTTTCCTTGCAATGACGCGTGCGGGATGCCTGATCCGCAATTTTGATACCGGAAACTAGAGATAAAGCGGCTACTATGCTCTTTTGTATTTGTAGCCCCCGTGTTACTTAAACGGGGGGCCAACTCCGGGGGGCCATCTAAGATGAAGTATCGCGAAAGCCATAAGGACAAGCAGCTCAGATCGTGGTTCGCGAGCGATATGACCCGCGGTATCCTCAGACGGATATTCTTGAAAAATGGTGTCCTTCGAGGGCTGAACTCTCTTGACATCACGTTCGAATACCCAATAACAGCTATCGCTGGTAAAAACGGAGCTGGAAAATCAACGATCCTAGCCTTGGCATGCTGCGCTTTCCACAATACTGACAACGGATTCAAACTTCCGAAACGCAGAAATTCATACTACACGTTCTCTGACTTTTTTATTCAAAATTCAGCCGAAACTTCACCACAAGGTCTCGAGATTTACTATTCTTTTGCTTACAACAATTGGAAAAAAGGTCCGACCGTTCCTGAAGGTATCGGCATCGGGAGCCAACTGCGAAAAAAGACCAAGGGAGGGAAATGGAATGACTATGACCGGCGGGTTAAGCGAAACGTAGTTTTTCTGGGGATCGAGAGAATTGTTCCGCATAGCGAAAGAAGCCAGTCTAGATCCTACTCGAAAGTATTTAAAGATACCAAGCCCAAGGGATGGGAGCCTAAAGTAAGGGAAGCTGTAGGACACATACTTGGGAAGACCTACCTAGACTTTAGATACTTGGAACATTCAAAGTACAGTCTTCCCATTGTCAAGTGCAAAGACGTCGTTTATTCGGGCTTCAACATGGGAGCCGGTGAGAATGCTCTTTTTGAAATTTTTTCTACCCTCTACGCTGCTGGTGACGGCGCGCTACTCGTAATGGATGAAATAGAGCTTGGTCTCCATGCGGAAGCTCAAAAACGGTTCATTGATCGCCTCAAAGATGTTTGTCTAGAAATGCACACTCAGGTCATATGTACGACTCATTCGAAAGAAATATTCGACTGCTTACCTAATGACGCAAGGTTCTACGTTGAGTCCGTAAACAATAAGACACGGGTTACGCAAGGTATTTCTTCAGACTTTGCCTTTGCAAAGATGAGTGCGACAACTGGGACGGAACTTGATATCTATATTGAAGACGAAGTGGCAAAATCAATTTTGATGACATCTCTTCCGTCTTCGATCCGAGCGCGATCGACATTTACGGTAATCGGTTCTGCTACCGCATTGGCTCGCCAACTTGCTGCGCTGTACGTCCGGGGAGAGACGAGACCTGCCCTTGCAATATTCGACGGAGATCAGCGCATAAAGGAGGCAGATAACCTAAACCATGCCAGAAAAATGGCCGAGAAGGTCAAAGCAGATTTCGACGCATGGTTTGCGAATCACATCTGTTATTTACCTGGAGACACATGGCCAGAAGCGTGGTTGCTCCAGAAAGCCACCACAATGCTTGATCCTCTTTCTGCTGTCGTAGGGAATACGCCAGATGAACTTGCAGAGATAATTGAATATGGGTTACAGGCCGGAAAGCACTGCGAGTTCTTCGAAATGTCCAAGCATCTTGGCCTTGACCAACACCAGTGTCTACAGCACTTTACAACCGTTGTTCACCAAATGTTTGCTGCAGATTTGCTCCCGGTTTCCACCAAGATTGGTGACATACTCGCGGCGAACGACTAAATCCAGTAGAACTTAACTTCCCAGTTCTCAGAATCGACCGGTCCGGGGAGGCACTTTGACACGAATCTGGCTCCGTACTGGTCCCTTGTGCTTGCAATCGGGCGCGGTGGATGCCTGATCCCGAATTTGGATGCCGGTAACTCAAGATAAAACGACTACTATGCTCTTTGATATTAATAGATCCCCGCGTTACTTGAATGGTGGAAAGCATCCGGCTAATTACGGAAGAAAACGGACATACATGGGAAAGAATAAACTTTGGGACTCTGTCTCCGTCTTTGAAACAGGCCTTTCCGCTGCGGAATGGGTATGGCGAATAGTCACCTTTTTATTCATTGTGAGTGGCGGAACTGCAACCGCATTTTTGGCCAAGGCCGATCCGCTTCTTAAAGAGCTCGGTCCAATTTATTGGGTTGCGATCGGCTTCATTACATCGCTTGCTCTTTCGGTTATTTTTTATCTCTTTAAATCTGCAAACCTGAAGCAGGCACAGGCTGATTTCCACAGAGTTATGGCAACACCAAGGACTTCAATTAATCCTTTGGCTGAGTCTTTTAAGGACTTAATAATTTCAGTGGAAGATCTTAGGCTCCCGACATCCCAACTTCATGAAGGCAAACACTTTAAGAGATGTAAGTTCGTTGGCCCTGCAGCACTCGCAATCCTAGGCGGGACCTACAAGAATAGTAACTTCCTTGAATGCGGTGATATTGTTGCTTTGCCGGAAAACACGAACATGACTGGAATAATTGTTTTGAAAAGTTGTACGGTTGAAGAATGCGAATTTATTAGAACATCAATCTTCACGGATCAGAATACTGCAAAGGGCTTTGCCACAATACCTGGTGCAATGGTGAAGGGCATTGCCTGAGTGCTGTCAAGTCGTCTGCGGGGTAGTTAGCGTTATTTAAATAGAACTTCGATTACCCAGTTACCAGATTTGTCCTGACTGGGGAGCAAATCAAGGCTCGAACCAACAGCATCAATCCAGAGCAGGACTGGTTGTTATTTGAGGCCAAGAAACGCTGCGACAAAGGAACGCTGAACGACAGTAACCAAGCTGCAGCCCTATCCTTCGCGAGCATCAAAACTTGCTTCGTTAACCAGGGACGTCGCCCCCAGAGCTTGGGGCGTGGGCTCCTCCCGCCGATTTAGTTACGACATAACTTGCGGGCAAGTTAGTCTCCTCTGAAACTTCCATTTCTGGGCGTTTGACAGTATGAGGCGGGGGCCCATGCCCCAATCTCTGCCCTCGCGACCAGCGCCGACTACGCAGCCCCAATCAGCGGCACCAGACTGCCCGCATCGCGCCCGCCTTTGAGCGCCGCGGTAAAGGCCAGCATGCGGTCAATCGGAACGCGAGCCCGCAGGCCCAACGCGGGATCGACGTGAACCTCGTTGGCGCCGGTTTCCAGCACGCGGGCTACGTCGGCCAGGCAGTTCATGGCCATCCAGGGGCAATGGGCGCAGCTCTTGCAGGTGGCGCTGTTGCCGGCGGTGGGCGCTTCCAGAAACAGCTTGCCCGGATTGAGCGTGCGCAGCTTGTGCATCATGCCGCTGTCGGTGGCGACGATGAACTCCTGGGCCTCCATCTCATGCGCCGCTCTGAGGATGGCCGATGTGGAACCCACCGCGTCGGCCAGCGCCACCACGTCAGCCGGTGACTCGGGGTGCACCAGCACGCGGGCACCCGGGTGCTCCTTCATCAGGGCCTTGAGCTCAAAGGCCTTGAACTCGTCATGCACGATGCACGAGCCGCCCCACATCAGCATGTCGGCGCCGGTTTCGCGCTGGATGTAGCCACCCAGGTGGCGGTCGGGCGCCCACAGAATTTTGTGGCCTTTGTCTTTGAGCGCACTCACAATCTCCAGCGCGCAGCTCGACGTGACCAGCCAGTCGGCGCGCGCCTTGACGGCCGCGCTGGTGTTGGCATAGACCACCACCGTGCGGTCCGGATGCGCGTCGCAAAAGGCGCTGAATTCGTCCACCGGGCAACCGAGGTCGAGCGAGCAGGTGGCGTCCAGGTCGGGCATCAAGACCCGCTTTTCAGGCGACAGGATTTTGGCCGTCTCACCCATGAAGCGCACGCCCGACACCACCAGCGTCTGCGCCGTGTGGTCGCGGCCAAAGCGGGCCATCTCCAGCGAGTCGCTGACCAGGCCGCCGGTTTCTTCGGCCAGGTCTTGCAGGTCCGGGTGCACGTAGTAATGCGACACCATGACTGCGTTTTTTTCTCTCAAGAGACGGCGGATCTTGTCTTTCAGCGCGGCGCGCTCGGCTGGGCCGGGCTCGGCCGGCACCCGTGCCCAGGCGTGTTTGGTGGCACACACCGCGGCACCGGCTGCGGTTTCACGCTGGGGCTGTTCGTAGTCAACTTCTTTGACCGTGTCCGTGGTGTTCGTCATGGCAACTCCTGTTTATCAAAATCAATAGCGCACTACGCAGACTCAGAGCGGGCTAGAAGCAAAACGCATTGAAAAATCAATCGCCTTGACGTCCTTGGTCAAGGCGCCGATGGAAATACGGTCGACCCCGGTGGATGCAATGGCGCGCACCGTGGACAGGTTCACGCCACCCGAGACCTCCAGCACGGCCCGCCCGGCGTTGAGCTGCACCGCCTCCTGCAACTGCGCCAAGGTCATGTTGTCGAGCAGCACCATGCCGGCGCCGGCGTCGAGCGCCTCTTTGAGTTGCGCCAGGGTTTCCACCTCAATCTCGACAAACTTGGCATCAGGCGCCAAGACGGCAGCGCGGCGCAGCACCGCCGCCACACCGCCGGCGGCGGCGATGTGGTTCTCCTTGATCAGCAAGGCGTCATACAGACCCAGTCGGTGGTTGGTGCCGCCGCCGACCCGCACCGCATACTTCTGTGCCAGACGCAGGCCCGGCAAGGTCTTGCGCGTGTCCACGATCTGCGCCCGGCTACCGGGCACGCTCTGCACGGCGGCCACATAGTCTGCCGTTTTACTCGCGACGGCACTGAGCAGTTGCAGAAAATTGAGCACCGTGCGCTCGGCCGTGAGCAACGCACGGGCCGGGCCTTGTAACTCCAGCACCACTTGATCAATTGCACAGCGTTGACCTTCCAGCACACGCCACTGCAGGCGGATGGCCGGATCAACCTGCTGCAGCGCGGCTTGCGCCCACGGGGCGCCGCAGATCACAGCCGCCTCGCGCGCCAGCACATGCGCGCGGGCGTGGCAACCGGGGTCGATCAGCCCGGCCGTGAGGTCACCGCTGCCGACATCTTCCTGCAGGGCACGGGCCGCGTCGACGCGGGCCAGTTCGGCCACGGCCGGGTCGGAAAAATCAAAATAGCTGGTCATGGCAGAAAGCATAGTGACATAAATCCATGGATGTAGTTCATTAACGGGGCGGGCGCCATCGACACCTAACAATTACTATCAAATTAATAGCTACTTACCCATATAACACGGGGGCTAGAGGCCTATTTCTTATAAAAAGCGGTCCAGAATTTTTTGGCTGTCCTTGGTCAGGTTCGAGCGGTCACGGATCAAAAACTGGATGCCGTGCGAGTCGGTCACCAGCAAAATGGTGGGGCCGACGCGGCGTATGTCCTCATCGCCGCGCAGCACAAAGCGCGTGTCACCGCGGTCGGTCTGGACCTGCCAGGTGCACGGTGTGGAAAAGCTGGTGACACTGTCAATGTGCAAGATTTCGGGCATGAATTCGCGCGTTGCCAGCTCTTCGCGGATCAGGCCTTGCGCCGGCTCGGGCAGCTTGTCCAGGCGCTCAACCCACGCCACTTCATGGCCATCGGTGTGCACCAGGGCAATGCCGTCCTCGGGCGACTGGATCGGGAACGCCCGCACCGGCACCACGCCCTCAAACACCTCGCCCGCGGCGGTCGTCAGAACAAGCAGCCCGAACGGATTGCGGGTCAGCTGAAAATGGCTTGTGGCCATGGCAGTGGTCGCGTTCATTTGTCGTCTTTCACGTTATCGACCCTGACATTGCGTCTTCTGTCATCGTCCACGTCCACATCCATGTTGCGCGCCTGCGCCTGGTACAGGTTGAAATACGCCCCTTCGCGCGCCATCAGGTCGTCGTGCGTGCCCACTTCCACGATTTCGCCCCGGTCCAGCACCACCAAGCGGTTGGCGCGGTGCAGGGTGGAAAGGCGGTGGGCAATGGCAATGGTGGTGCGCCCCTGCACCAGATTCTCCAGCGCCTTCTGGATTTCCTTCTCGGTCTCGGAGTCGACCGAAGACGTCGCCTCATCCATGATCAGGATGCGCGGATCGATCAACAGGGCGCGCGCAATCGAGATGCGCTGGCGCTCGCCGCCCGACAAGCCCTGGCCGCGCTCCCCCACCATCGAGTCATAACCCTGCGGCAAACGCAGAATGAACTCATGCGCGTGTGCGGCGCGCGCTGCGGCAATGATCTCGGCCTGACTGGCGTGCGGTTTGCCATAGGCAATGTTGTCGGCAATGGTGCCGAAGAAGAGAAAAGGTTCCTGCAGCACCAGACCGATGTTGCGACGGTAGTCGGCAATGGGGAACGAGCGCACATCGACACCATCGACCCGGATCGAGCCTTCCGACACATCGTAAAAGCGGCAAATCAGATTCACCAGCGTGCTCTTGCCCGAGCCGCTGTGACCCACCAGGCCAATCATCTCGCCCGGCTCAATGGTCAAATTGACGCCCCGGTTGACTTCGCGGTTGCCATAACGAAAACTCACATCACGCAACTCGATGCGCCCTTCCACGCGGTCCAGCTTCACCGGTTGCGTCGGCTCGGGCACGCTGGAGACATGGTCCAGGATGTCAAAAATGCGCTTGGCGGCCGAGGCGGACTTTTCGGTCACCGAGACGATGCGGCTCATGGAGTCGAGCCGGCCATAAAAGCGGCTGATGTATGCAATAAAGGCCATCAGCACACCAACCGTGATGTCACCCTTGGACACCAGCCAGATGCCAAACGCCCACACCACCAGCAGCCCCCACTCGGTCAGCAGGGAGACGCTGGGCGAGAACAGCGACCAGATCTTGTTGATCTTGTCATTCACCGCAAGATTGTGTTTATTCGCCTCGCGAAAGCGCGCCGCCTCGCGATCTTCCTGCGCAAAGGCCTTCACCACGCGCACGCCGGGAATGGTGTCGGCCAGCACGCTGGTGACTTCGGACCAGACGCGGTCGATCTTCTCGAAGCCGGTTTGCAGCCGAAAACGCACCGAGCGGATCATCCAGACGATGAACGGCAGCGGCACCAGCGTGACCAGCGCCAGCCAGGGGTTGATGGAGATCAGGATCACTGCCGTCATGACCAGCATCAGGATGTCGGAGGCAAAGTCGAGCAGGTGCAGCGACAAAAAGACGCAAATGCGGTCACTCTCGCTGCCGATGCGCGACATCAAATCACCGGTGCGCTTGCCGCCAAAGTACTCCAGCGACATGCGCAGCAGGTGCTCGTAGGTGGTGGTGCGCAGGTCGGCCCCGATGCGCTCGGACACCAGCGCCAGGATGTAGGTCTTGGCCCACGACAGCCCCCAGGCCAGCAGCGCCGAGCCGAACAGCCCCGACAGGTAGAGTGCCACCAGCATGGGGTCAATGTGCTGCCCGTTCTGAAACGGAATCAGCACCTCGTCCATCAAGGGCATGGCCAGGTACGGCGGCACCAGGCTGGCGGCGGTGCCCAGGAGCGTCAACGCAAAACCGGCGAACAGCTGAATGCGATACGGTCTGGCAAAGCGCCAAAGCCGAAATAACGTGCGGGTCGAGGGCGGGGTGTGGATGACTTTGGTGCAGATCGGGCATTCGTCCTGATCGGGCGCCAGCGGCGCTTTGCAGCTGGGGCAACAACGCCCCTCAAGCAGCACCGGGGGCAGCCCGGTCACGGCACTCTGCGCATAAATCTGAAACTGATCGAGCAGGCGGATCGCCTGCAGATTGTGCCCCAGCGTGAAGCACCAGGCGGCCAGCCGTCCCTGGGCGTCATTGAGCGCCAGATGGCCCACCCCCGCATGGTCATGGTGTTTCAGTGCCAGCCCGGGCTGGTAAGGCCAGGCCTGCCAACTGCCGTCCGGCGCGCGGCTCAGCAGGCGCCGGTTGGTGACCAGCACAAAACCGGCAACAAAACAAAGTTTGTTGTCCAGGTCCACCTGAAGCAGGGCTGAGACGTTCTCATCTGCTTGCAGCTGCGTTTGGACCTGGGCACGCTCCTCGTTGGAGAGTTCATTCAGCCAGGGTTCAGAGTCGAGGATTTGCTTGGTCATGGGGGCCAGAGGATTCTGCAGGTTAACGGGCGGGTTGACGACAGCCCGGACCACCGGCGCCAGTTGCGAACTGCAATAGACTAGAGAAGATCAAAATTTATACCGACTACGGGCTTACCGGAAGTATTTGGATTCATGACAACGAAGAACATTCAATTGCTGCGGGTGACTCATCTGCGCGGCCCCAATATCTGGACCTACCGTCCGGTGATCGAAGCCTGGGTCGATATCGGCGCACTGGAAGATTTCCCCTCCAACACCATACCCGGATTTTATGAGCGTTTGACCGCCATGCTGCCCGGACTCGCGGTGCATCGATGCGGCGTCGGCGCGCCGGGCGGATTTTTGGAGCGCTTGCGCGAGGGCACCTGGGCCGCTCATATCCTGGAGCATGTGGTGCTCGAGCTCCAAAATCTGGCGGGTATGCGCACCGGCTTCGGCAAGACCCGGCAAACGTCGGTGCGCGGAGTGTACAAAATGGCTTTCCGGACCCGGCAAGAACAGGTCGGTCGTGCCGCGCTGGACACCGGCCGCGATCTCGTCATGGCCGCCATCGAGAATCAACCCTATGACCAGGCGGCGGCCGTGGCCAAGCTACATGACCTGGTCGATTCACTCTGCCTGGGCCCCAGCACGGCGCACATCGTGGAGGCGGCCACCGAGCGCGGCATCCCCCACCTGCGTCTCACCGAGGGCAATCTGGTACAACTCGGCCATGGCGCGGGCCAGCGCCGCATCTGGACGGCGGAAACCGACCAGACCAGTGCCATTGCCGAAGAAATAGCCAGTGACAAGGATTTGACCAAGTCCCTCTTGCATTCCTGTGGCGTGCCGGTGCCGCAAGGGCAAGTCGTGAACAGCGCCCAAGAGGCGTGGGAGGCCGCGCAGGACATCGGGCTGCCAGTCGCACTCAAGCCCTATGACGGCAACCACGGGCGCGGCGTGTCATTGGACCTGAACAACCAGAAAGACATCGAAGCGGCCTTTCTGCTCGCGCAGCGCAAAGGCGGCGGCAGCGTGATCGTCGAGCAATTTATTTCGGGCAACGAGCATCGCCTGCTCGTGGTTGGCAAGCGCGTGGTGGCTGCGGCCCGTGGCGAAACCGCCTGGGTCACGGGCGACGGACGGTCCAACATCATTGAACTGGTCGACCGCCAAATCAATACCGATCCCCGGCGCGGCACCGGAGAAGACGCCCCGCTGAACGCGCTGGCGCCCCAGGACGGCGCAGAAATCATTCTTGAGCTGGAGCGCCAGGGCCTCACGGCCTACTCGGTGCCGGCCCTAGGCGAAAAAGTCTTGATTCAGCGCAATGGCAATGTCGCCTTCGATGTCACCGACCTGGTCCACCCGAGCGTGGCGGCTGCGGCGACCCTGGCGGCACGGGTGGTGGGGCTGGATGTTGCGGGGGTGGACCTGGTCCTTGAAGACGTCTCCCGCCCTCTGGCCGAGCAGCGTGGCGCCGTGATTGAGGTGAATGCCAGCCCCGGTCTGCTGGCCCACCTGAAACCAGCAGACGGCCTGCCGCGACCGATTGGCAAAGCCATCATCGAACACCTGTTTGGCATGGACAAAACCGGGCGCATTCCGGTGGTCGGCGTCACTGGCACCCAGGACACCACCCGCATTGCCCGCCTGGTGGGCTGGCTGGTCCATATCAGCGGCAAACAGGTCGGTGTGGCCTGTCGTGACGGCTTTTATCTTGGCGCCCGGCAAGTGGATTGCAGGGACGGCACCCCATGGGACGCGGCGCAGCGCCTGCTCATCAACCGTTCGCTGGAAACCGCGGTGTTCGAAAACAGCAGCCGCATGATTCTCAGTGAAGGTCTGCCCTACGACAAGTGCTCGGTCGGCGTGGTGACGGATGTCGGCGGCATGGAGGCACTGGCTGAGTTCCATATTGATCACATGGACAAGCTTTACAGCGTGGTCCGCACGCAGATCGACGTGATCCTGCCGCACGGAACGGCCGTGCTCAACGCTGCCGACCCGCAGGTGGTGGAGATGGCCTCCTTGTGTGACGGCAAGATCATTTTCTATGGACCCGACCCTCAACTGGAGGCCATCGCCACGCACCGGGCCAAGGGTGAGCGGGTGCTCTTCGTGCGCGACGGGCAGATCGTGCTGGCCCAAGGCATGCAAGAGGCGGCCGTGATCGCCCTGGCCAGCATGAAGCCGGCCAAGGCCGAGAAACCGGACATGCTGATGGCGGCGGTGGCGGCGGCCTGGGCGTTGGGCATCGACCCGGAACTGATCGCAGCCGGGCTGCGCGCTTTTGAATCAGATTTGAAGAAACAAAACTAAGCTTATGGACATCTCACGCGTTCGCGCCCTGCGCGGCCCCAATCTCTGGAGCAGTCACACCGCCATCGAGGCGGTCGTGACCTGCACACCCGCCGAGTGCGCCATCAACACGCACGACGGCTTTGAGAGCCGTCTTCGGGCGCGCTTCCCGGAACTCGGAACACTGCTGCCGACCGGACACGACACCACGGTACCCATGGCCCATGTGCTCGAAATGGCCACGCTGGATCTGCAGGCCCTGGCTGGCTGCCCGGTCACCTTCGGACGCACAACGGCCACCACGGAACCCGGCGTCTACCAGATTGTGGTGGAGTACTCAGAAGAAGCGGTGGGCCGCCTGGCCCTGGAGCTGGCCGAATCCCTGTGTCTGGCGGCGCAAAACGACACCCCCTTCGATCTGCAGCAAGCGCTGCAGCGCTTGCGCGAGCTCGACGAAGATGTACGCCTGGGCCCGAGCACGGGCGCCATCGTGCAGGCGGCGCTTGCGCGCAACATTCCCTTTCGCCGCATGACGCAAGGCAGCATGATCATGTTCGGCTGGGGCAGCAAGCAGCGCCGCATCCAGGCCGCCGAAATGGACATCACCGGTGCCATTGCTGAAGCGATCGCCCAGGACAAACAGCTGACCAAAAAGCTGCTGGCTGCGGCGGGCGTGCCGGTTCCGCTCGGCCGTGAGGTCGACACCCTTGAAGATGCCTGGACTGCCGCCTGTGAGGTCGGTCTGCCGGTCGTGGTCAAACCCACGAGTGGCAACCAGGGCAAGGGCGTGACGGTCAACATCACGTCGCGTGAACAGCTGACAGCGGCTTACGCGGCGGCCGCCGAGTTCGGCGATGACATCCTGGTCGAACGCTACATTCCCGGTAACGACTTTCGCCTGCTGGTGGTTGGCAACAAGCTGGTGGCAGCGGCTTATCGTGAACCGCCCAACGTGGTGGGTGATGGCCAGCACACCATCCGTGACATGGTGGAACAGGTCAACAAAGATCCGCGCCGCGGCTCCGGCCATGCGACCTCGCTGACCAAAATCCGATTTGACGATATTGCCCTGGCTTGCCTGGCAAGCCAGGGGTTTGATGCCGACTCGGTGCCGCCCAAGGGCCAACGCGTCACCCTGCGCCACAACGCCAATCTGTCCACCGGCGGCTCCGCCACCGATGTCACCGACAGCGTGCACCCGGAAGTGGCAGCCCGAGCCGTGGCTGCCGCACGAATGGTGGGACTCGATATTTGCGGCGTGGACGTTGTCTGCAACAGCATTCTGCATACGCTCGAAGAACAGGGCGGTGGTGTGGTCGAGGTCAATGCCGCGCCGGGTCTGCGCATGCACCTGTCGCCGTCCTACGGCAAGGGGCGCCCGGTGGGTGAGGCCATCATCGCCAGCATGTTCGACCAGCATGAGAACGGCCGTATTCCGCTGGTGGCCGTCACCGGCACCAACGGCAAGACCACCACCGTGCGCCTGATCTCGCACCTGCTGGCCCAAAACGGCCTGCGCGTGGGCATGACCAATACGGATGGTGTCTACATCGCGGGTCAGCGCATCGACACCGGTGACTGCAGCGGCCCCAAAAGTGCGCGCAATGTGTTGCAGCACCCCGACGTGGATGCCGCCGTGCTGGAAACCGCCCGCGGCGGCATGCTGCGCGAAGGGCTGGCCTTTGACCGTTGTGATGTGGCCGTGGTCACCAATGTCGGAAGCGGTGACCACCTGGGCCTGAACTACATCACGACGGTTGAAGATCTGGCCGTGCTCAAGCGCGTGATCGTGCAAAACATCGCCCATGACGGTGTGGCGGTGCTCAATGCGGCGGACCCGATTGTGGTATCCATGGCCGGGCACTGCAGCGCTTCAGTCATCTTTTTTGCCATGGACAGGCATCATCCGGTCATGGCCACGCATTTGGCGCAGGGGCGACGCGCCGTCTACGTGGAAGGCGACCATCTGATGGCTGCCCAGGGCAAGGTGCAACACCAGATGGCGCTATCAGAGATCCCCATTACCCGTCGGGGCACCATCGGGTTTCAGATCGAAAACGTCATGGCTTCGGTGGCTGCCGTGTGGGCCCTTGGGGTCAAGTGGGAGACGATCAAGCTCGGACTGGCCAGTTTTATCAACAATAACGACAACGCACTGGGCCGCTTCAACCTGTTCAGCTACCGGGGTGCCACCGTCATTGCCGACTACGGCCACAACCCGGATGCGATTGCTGCGCTGGTTCAGGCGGTGGAAAGCATGCCCTCCAAGCGCCGCACAGTCGTGATCAGCGGCGCTGGCGACCGGCGCGATGAAGACATTCGCCAACAGACTGAAATTCTGGGCAACGCATTTGACAACGTGGTTCTGTACCAGGACCAGTGTCAGCGCGGCCGCGCCGACGGCGAGGTGCTGACGCTGCTGCGCGAGGGTCTGGCCCATGCGACACGCACCGAATCCATCGCCGAGATTCAAGGTGAGTTTCTCGCCATTGACACCGCGATGGACACCTTGTGCGAGGGCGATCTATGCCTGATTCTGGTTGATCAAGTCGAGCAAGCGCTGGCGCACATTGCAGCGCGAATTGAAAAAGACGCGGGCTGACCGGCGTGTGGCGTCAGCATGGAGCTGGCGCCCGCCAACACTAGAGTTGTTCGTTGGCCGGATCACGGCCCATGAGTGCGGCCACAGCCTCCGCCGGCTTCATCTGGGCATCCAGCAAAGCCACCACCGCCTGCGCAATCGGCATCTCGACGCCCAAATAGGCAGCGCGCTGCACCACCGTGCGAGCGCTATAGACCCCTTCAGCCACATGGCCCAACGAATCCACCGCTTGCTGCAAGGTCTGGCCTCGGGCCAGCGCCAACCCAATCTGCCGGTTGCGTGACAGATCGCCGGTGGCGGTCAGCACCAGATCGCCCAGACCACTTAAACCCATGAAGGTTTCGGCACGTGCGCCCAACGCCACACCCAGGCGCGTCATCTCGGCCAGGCCGCGGGTAATCAGGGCCGCACGGGCATTAAGGCCCAGGTTCAGACCGTCGCACAGGCCGACAGCGATGGCCAGCACGTTCTTCACCGCCCCACCGACTTCGACGCCCACGATGTCGTCATTGGCATAAACCCGCAGCGTCGGACTGTGAAAAGCCGCCACCAAGGTGTCGCGTACCACGGCATGAACACTGGCGGCGACCAGCGCAGTGGGCTGACCCTGCGCCACCTCCAGCGCAAAGCTTGGGCCGCTGAGTCCACCCGCCATTAAATCAGGCGCTTCCTGTGCCTGCACCTCGTGGGCCAGCAGCCCCAAAGTCTCTGAAGACCTGGCCACTTCAAAACCCTTGCACAACCAGGCCACGGGCACGCGGCACGCGGACAAGTGCGCCAGCATGGCGCGCAAGCCGGCCATGGGTGTTGCCACAATGACCAGATCAGCGCCGTCGATGAGACGGTCAAACGAGTCGGGGGGGGCAGAGGCGTCGGACAAGCGGGCTGAGCTGATGCCCAAAGCCGGTGGCAGGTTGATGCCCGGCAAGTAGCGCACATTCTCCCGGCGGGCCTGCATGACGGCGGCTTGCGCCGCATCGCGCGCCCAGAGCGTGACAGTGTGCCGGGCCGCAGGGTTGCTGCACGCACTGAGCGCCAACGCGGTGCCCCAGGCACCGGCGCCAAGCACTATTATTTTCATAGCTACTTACCCAATAAACACGGGGGCTAGAGGCTAAAACGCTCTATATTTTTACTGCGTAACTAGCTGTGGCGCATCGGCGCCGGCGCCGGCCTGCTGCTGTTGCTGCTCGAACATGGCCTGAAAGTTAATTTCCGACAAGTGCACCGGCGGAAAGCCTCCGCGCTGGATCAGGTCCGCCACGTTGCCGCGCAAATAGGGGTAAACGATTTGCGGACAGGCGATGCCCATGATCTGGCTCATCTGCTCTTGCGGCAAATTGCGAATCTCGAAAATACCGGCTTGCGTGGCTTCCACCAGAAACACGGTTTTATCCTTGATCTTGGTCTGAACCGTCGCGGTGACCGTGACCTCGAACACGCCCTCTGCCACCGGCGCCGCGTTCACGCCGAGCTGGATGTCTACCGTGGGCGACTCCTGCTCCAGCAGAATGGCGGGCGAATTGGGTTGTTCCAGGGACGCCTCCTTGAGGTACACGCGTTGGATTTGAAAAACGGGGGCTTGTTGGTCGGTCATGGAATTTCCTTGAGTGGTGGTGGCCAGCGCTGGCTCAGTGACCGCCTGGTGGCGATCTGTTACGCAAAATTTCAGTTAAAACAAAGCCCGCTGCCTTGTGAATTGAGCGGGCCAACGAAGGGGAACGGGCGTCATTATCTCAGGTGAGAATCATGGCGCCGGCTTCACACAGCGTCAGGCGGCATTGAGCAACGGCAGCAAGCCGTCCTGTGCATCGAGCGCGATCAGATCATCGCAACCCCCAACATGGGTCTGACCAATGAATATCTGCGGCACGGTACGCCGCCCGGTGATCTCCATCATCTGGGCGCGCGCCTGTGCATCAGTGTCAATGCGGATTTCCTCAATTTGGGCCACCCCTTTGGCTTTGAGAATCTGCTTGGCTTGCGTGCAGTAAGGGCAGACGGCGGTGGTGTACATCTTGACGGTTTGCATGGGACTCATTCTTCGAAAATCAGTTGGAAGGTCTTGTTCATCAGGATTTCTCAAGCGGCAAGTTGGCCGCTCGCCAGCCACCCAGGCCGCCCGCCAGGGATTGCGCCTGCGCATAACCCAGCTTTTTGGCGATCGCCTCGGCGCGCTTGGAACGGGCGCCCGACTGACACACCAGAATCAGCGGCACGGTCTTGTTCTTCACCACGGTGGGCAATTTTTCTTCCAGCTGGCCCAGGGGAATGTTCTTGGCGCCAACGATATGAGCAGCCGCAAATTCATTGACTTCGCAAATGTCGATCACCACCGCTTTTTCGCGGTTGATGAGCTGCACGGCGCCGGCCGCCGTCAGGGAGCCGCCGCTGGCGCCTTTGAGCACCGGCCAAAACAGCATGGCGCCCGATGCCAGCGCGACGGACATAATCATCCAATTGTCGAGAATAAACTTCACTTTGATCCTTGTAGAGAGCCGTGGCTAAAGGCGGCATTTTAGAATGACGGCGCGCGCAAGGCATTTGCGCCTTCGTTTTGCCCTTGTCCGAACCCCAACCACACCATGTATAAACTTGTTCTCATCCGCCACGGCGAATCCACCTGGAACCTTGACAACCGCTTTACCGGCTGGACCGACGTGGATTTGACCCCCCTCGGCATCGAACAGGCCAAAAATGCCGGGCGCCTGCTCAAGGCCGAGGGCTATGAATTTGATGTCGCCTACACCAGCGTCCTCAAGCGCGCCACCCGCACCCTGTGGCACGTGCTCGATGAGATGGACCGCACCTGGCTGCCGGTGGTCAACAGCTGGCGCCTCAACGAGCGCCACTACGGCGCCTTGCAGGGCCTCAACAAGGCCGAAACCGCCAAACAATATGGCGACGCCCAGGTACTGGCCTGGCGGCGCAGCTACGACACGCCCCCCCCCGCACTGGCGCCCGCTGACCCGCGCAGCGAGCGCGCTGATCCGCGCTACGCCCGACTGTCACAAGACCAGGTGCCCCTGACCGAGTGCCTGAAGGACACGGTGGCGCGGGTCATGCCTTTTTGGCACGAGGCGCTGGCGCCCGCCATCAAAGCGGGCAAACGCGTCGTGGTGGCAGCCCATGGCAACTCGATTCGGGCGCTGGTGAAATACCTGGACAACATCTCCGACGACGACATCGTGGGCCTGAACATCCCGAACGGCATTCCGCTGGTCTATGAACTCGACGAGAACCTCAAGCCCATCCGCCACTACTACCTGGGCGATGCCGAGGCTGCTGCCAAAGCGGCTGCGGCCGTGGCCTCGCAAGGTAAAGCTTGAGTAAATGGGGAACCTCACCCTCTGACATTCGTCAAAGCGAGTACACCGCATGCGGTTAAAACCTTCCAGTTCAGACCATCGCTCTTCAAAGCGAAGTAAGCTCTTGAATTAAGCAACATGAGACTTTGCGGGACAGACCGCAGTGACGAGCCGCGAAATAGCTCTGTCCTCAACTAACATGAGACTTTGTGGGACAGTCCGTAGCTACGCGCAGCGAGCAAGCCCTGTCCCCAACTGATTAAAGGTATATATGGGTCATAAACTGAAAATTACCGGTTGGATTTCAATTGGTGTCATGGCGGGCGCCTTGACCACGGTGTCGCTGCAGACCGTGGCGCGCGGCACGCTGACACCTTTGCCGCTGGAGGAATTGCAGCAATTGGCGGCCGTTTTTGGCATCGTCAAGAGCAACTACGTGGAACCGGTGGACGACAAAAAGCTGATTACCGATGCCATCGCCGGTATGGTGGCAGGACTGGACCCGCATTCGGTCTACCTCGACAAAAAGGCGCTGAAGGATTTCAACGAGGGCACAACCGGCAAATTTGTCGGCGTCGGCATCGAAATCTCGCAAGAAGATGGCTTGATCAAGGTGGTGTCCCCGATTGAAGGCTCGCCCGCGTTTCGGGCTGGCATCAAACCCAATGACCTGATCATCAAGATCAATGACACCCTGGTCAAGGGTTTGACGTTGAGCGAAGGCGTCAAGCGCATGCGCGGGGAACCCAACACCAAAGTGCTGCTGACCATTCTTCGCAAATCCGAAAACAGAACCTTCCCGGTCCCGATCGTGCGCGAAGAAATCCGCACCCAGTCGGTGCGCAGCAAGGTGATCGAACCGGGTTACGCCTGGATTCGCCTGAGCCAGTTCCAGGAACGCACGGTGGACGACTTCGCGCGCAAGATGGAAGAAATTTACAAGCAGGAGCCTCATCTCAAGGGCTTGGTGCTTGACTTGCGCAACGATCCGGGCGGCTATCTGGACGCTGCCGTGGCCATTTCGGCGGCTTTTTTACCGGCCAACGTGACGGTGGTATCGGCCAACGGCCAGTTGGCAGAAAGCAAATTCACCTACAAGGCGGCGCCCGAGTATTACCAGCGCCGCAGCGGCGGCGATCCGCTCAAACACCTGGCTGACGTGACCAAGGGCGCACTCAAAAGCGTGCCCCTGGTGGTGCTGGTCAATGAAGGCTCCGCCTCCGCCAGTGAAATCGTCGCCGGGGCGCTGCAAGATCACAAGCGCGCCAAGCTGATGGGCAATCAGACTTTCGGCAAGGGTTCGGTGCAGACTGCAGTCTGCCTGGACTCTGGATTTCGCATGGACAACTGCCCGACGGCTGCCCTGAAGCTCACCACCAGCCGTTACTACACGCCCAGCGGCAATTCGATCCAGGCCAAGGGCATCGTGCCCGACGTCATGGTGGACGAAACCGCCGAGGGCAATCCGTTTGCCGCGCTGCGCACGCGCGAGGCGGATCTGGAGAAACACCTGAGCAACGGCCAGAGCGACGAAAAGAAAAGTAGCGTCAGCGATAAGGTTCGGGAAGATGCGCTTAAAAAGCTGGAGGAGGAACTTAAAAAGCCCCTGGCCGAGCGCAAGCTGCCGGAGTACGGCTCCGACAAGGATTTTCAGCTGATCCAGGCCATCAAGCAGCTCAAAGGTCAGACTGTCCTGGCCAGCAAGACCCTGGTCGAGCGCCCGGAAGAAAAGAAAGAGGAGTGAAAGCCAGCGCATGACGGACGAGCAACTGCTGCGCTACTCGCGCCATATCCTGCTGAACGAAATCGGGATTGAAGGCCAGGCGCAGATTTTGGCCAGTCATGCCCTGATCGTGGGTGCGGGTGGTTTGGGCTCACCGGTTGCCCTCTACCTGGGGTCGGCTGGCGTCGGGCGCATCACGGTGGTTGACCATGACCGCGTGGACATGACCAATCTGCAGCGGCAGATCGCGCATACCATGGAGCGTGTCGGCCAGCCCAAGGTGCTGTCAATTCAGACTGCCATTGCCGCCATCAACCCCGACGTGCAAGTCACGCCGATCATGCTACGCGCCGATGCCGCGTTGCTGGACACCCTGGTGGCGCAGGCCGATGTGGTACTGGACTGCTCTGACAACTTTGCCACGCGCCACGCCATCAATACAGCTTGTGTGAAACACCGCAAACCGCTGGTATCGGGCGCGGCCATCCGCTTTGATGGCCAGGTCTGTGTCTATGACCCGCGCGACGCCAACTCGCCCTGCTACGCCTGTGTCTTCCCCCCAGACGACACCTTTGAAGAAACACGCTGCGCCACGATGGGCGTTTTTGCACCGCTGGTGGGCATCATCGGCTCCCTGCAAGCGGCTGAAGCGCTCAAGCTGCTCAGCGCCGTCGGCAGCCCCCTCACCGGGCGCCTGCTGATGCTCGATGGCCGCGCCATGGAGTTCACGGAAGTGCGTGTCGCACGCCAGGCCGGCTGCCCCATCTGCGGCGCGGCGCACTAATACCCCGGAGTTATCGCGGCGCGTCATGACACGAACCGTGCCGTTGGCGGAAATCACGTGGCAATTCGGCTTGGTCCTGCGCAAACAAGCCCAATCGTGTCTGCCTTGCAAGAGCCTCTTCGGCCGCGTAGGGTCCCAGGGCGCGACGCCAGCGGTAGGACCAGGCCTGGCCCGCCTGCACCATTTGCGCGCCCAGATCATGGCCGTCGAGCCGAATGCGCGCCAGTGCGCGTCCGTAATCATCATGGCGCCGAATTGTTACCTCGACATGCTGGTGCAGCACAAGCTGCCTGAGCACCTCAAGCGCGGCCTCGCCACCGGTCTGGCAGATCTCGGGCGCATCAATGCCGTCAATGCGCAGCTTGCGGGGCGGCCCCCCTGCGTCCGGGCGGACCCAGAGCGTGTCACCGTCCGAGACATGGGAGACTGTGCCGGCAAAAGCTGATGTCGCCTGGGCGTTATGGGCAGCAACAAGAGTCGAAACCAACAGGACAAGGAAGTTCCTCGTGAGTCCATGGTGCAAGAATGTGTCATTCATTCGGCCAATTGTCACAGCAACAGGTTCAAAGGCGACGACAAAGTCTTAAATCCTGGAACCACCAAAGCCCAGCCATTGGGTAGAAAAACCGGTCAACTTTTGGTCTGGATTCAAAAATGTTCCTGTTAGACTGGCTCGCTCTCACACTAATTTTCCGTGACTTCTCAAACTGTACCCGCCATGATCGACCTGCATGATTTGCGTCTGGATGATGCACGTGCCTTGCTGGAACATGATGCGACTGGCAGTTTGCCAGAACCGGATGAATCCCGCACCCAATACCTGCAAAGGGTCATCGACCAGCTGTGCGAACTCTCCCTCAAAGACCCGCTGACGGGTTTGGCCAACCGACGTCATTTCCGCCATGTATTGGGGCGCGAAATTGATGCTGTGGCCCGTTCAGGTGAATCTGCCTTGCTGTTGATGATGGATATTGATCATTTCAAGAAGGTCAACGACACCTACGGCCATTTGGCTGGAGACCGGGTGCTGCAGGCCGTTGCCAAAGCCCTGGCGTCCTGTGTGCGCCCGATGGACACCGTGGCGCGCTACGGCGGTGAGGAATTCACTGCAGTTCTGCCCAACTGTCCTCCCTCCTTTGGAAAAATCGTGGCGGAACGAATCCGCGCAACAGTCGGTTCGCTCCAGGTTTTAGTGGCGCCACTGGTCAGTCTGCAGGTCACGATCAGTATTGGGGGCGCCTTTGCGCCCGAATGGGTCCGCTCCACCACCGCGTTATGGATCGACCGGGCCGACACCCAGCTCTATCGGGCCAAGTCCGAGGGGCGTAACCGCGTTTACATTGATCGGCAGCCGGAAATCGCCGTGAGTTCAGAAGAAAAAAAAATGTTGTTTGGCCACCTCTCAATAGGGGACCCGGCCTGGTTGGAGAGCGTTTCGACTGACGCGTCGGTCAGTGCAGCAGACAGCGCAATGAATAGGGTGAACTGATGATGAGCGACGTCCTGAATCCTGCGCAAGACCATGGGGCCGCGCCCGGCGTACCGCTGCGACCACTGGGCAAGGTGCTGGCGGTGACCAGTGGCAAAGGCGGCGTTGGCAAGACCTTTGTTTCGGCCAATCTGGCCGCAGCGCTGGCCAAACGCGGCCACCGGGTGCTGGTGCTCGACGCTGACCTGGGGTTGGCCAATCTGGATGTGGTGCTGAACCTGTACCCCAAAGTCACCCTGCACGACGTGTTTACCGGCAAAGCCAAACTCGAAGAAGCCATCGTGCGGGCGCCGGGCGGTTTTTCGGTCTTGCTGGCAGGCTCCGGCATGGTGGAGTACTCGCGTCTGACTCCCGAAGTGCGCGACGACTTCCTGCGCATCATGAGCGGGCTGATACCGCATTACGACATCGTATTGCTCGATACCGGTGCCGGCATTTCTGATGTCGTGCTGTTTGCCGTTTCCCTGGCCTCCGAGGTGCTGGTGGTGGCCACACCGGAGCCGACCTCACTGACCGACGCCTACGCCACCATCAAAGTGCTGGTGGGCCAGCAAAAGCGGCAGAACATTCGCATGGTCATCAACCAGACGGCTCGTCTGGGTGACGGGCGTGCCATCACGACCCAATTGCAGCAGGTGCTGGACCGCTTTGTGGTCACCGAACCGGGACGCCCGATTCGCTTGATCCATCTCGGTGACATACCATCCGACCCCTCGGTACGCCAAGCGGTGATGCGCCGCCAGTTGCTGATGCAATCAACACCGGGCTGCCCGGCCGCCATGGCAATTTCCCAGTTGGCGGTCAAGCTGGAAGACACCATCATCAATCAGAAGGCCTAAGACCGCCACTGCAGGCGGTGACGATCCAGCCCTCCAGCGGATCCAGGTCAGCCGGCAAACCGTAGCAAGCGTCACCCTGCGCATGGCGCGCGTACGCCCAGGCCGCCTGCATCAGACACAGCGCTGCATCCAGCGAGTCACCGCTGGCGTCATCCACCAGTGCGTCACGCTGTGCATGGGTCAGTTTGAGCCGCAGACCGAGCCGGGTCTGGCCATGCTCCAGCGCAGTGATCAAGTCTTTGCGGGCAATCAGGCGCTCTGGCGTTTGCCGTGCCTTGTCGTCGCTCTTGTAGCTGCGACGACCCAGGACCTCGCGCGCCAACAGACCTGGATAAGCCTCCAGCGCCACCCGGCGCGCCTGACCACTCCCATCCACATCCCTGGGGTCACCCGCATGCAGCCCCGGCAGTTGCACGCCGGCCGCCAGCAACAGCGGGACGCCGGCATGCAGCATATAGGCCACCGGCGGGTTGACCCACTTCATGGACGGACTGGACCCGGCGGGGATGTCGGTCGCCCGGTGCGCAAATTTGCCGCCCACCGGGCGGGCAGCGCAGAACGCGACAAAAGAGGCACGAACCTGCTCCCGGCTCAAGCTGGCGTAATGACGAATACAGGCTTCCCACTGCGTCGGCCAACCCAGAGTTTCGACCAGTTCACGCGGCAAACCAAATGGCAGGTCAAAGCCCCCGACCCAGCACAGGGGTTGCTGCAACCAGCGTGCAAATGCATCCAGCGACTCCAGTCGCTCCAATTTCGATAGCTGGACACGCCCGGATTGCAATGCACCCAAGGCCAGAATGATGGGTTTTTTGCGGGATGGACGGCTTGAAAAGTCGCAGCCTAAAAGCACCATCCCGGTCACAGAACTGACCGCTCAGGCGTGCCCAATGATGCAGGCGGTGGCCATCAATTCTTCCAGCAATGCCAGCGACACCTTGCCCGACACCGAATACGGGTTCAACTCCGGTTTTTCAGCGTATTTGAGCAAAATGGAGGTATTGATCCTGGACATGTTGACCTGCCCCATGGTCCAGCCGCCAAAACGGCGCTCGGTTATTTCTTCATAGTCCAACAGCATCACGTCCTTGTGGCGCGGGTCCTTCTGGATGTGGCCATACAGCTCGCTCACGGCCATGCGTCCGCCTTCAATGGCCTGCAGAAAAATGCCGCCGCCGTAGCAAAGAATACCGGTGATGCCGCACTCCGGGTTGTGCTGGCGCGACTGCAGCAAAATTGCCTCAATGGCATCCGGGCCGGTGTCAACGGCGCGGCTGGCGTAAAGCAAACGGACCAACATGATCAGCCTTCTTTCTTGGGAATAAGGGACAGGAATTCACGGCGCAGATTGGGGTCCTTGAGGAAGCTGCCCCGCATGACCGAATTGATCATCTTGCTGTCCAGGTCCTTGACTCCGCGCCAGCCCATGCAGAAATGGGTCGCCTCCATCACGATGGCCAGGCCGTCGGGCTGGGTCTTTTCCTGAATCAGATCGGCCAGCTGGACCACCGCTTCCTCCTGAATCTGCGGTCGGCCCATCACCCACTCGGCCAGTCGCGCGTACTTGGACAGACCAATCACATTGGTATGTTCATTCGGCAACACACCAATCCATATCTGGCCGACGATCGGACACAAGTGATGGCTGCAGGCACTGCGCACCGTGATCGGGCCAACAATCATCAACTCATTGAGATGCTCGGCATTGGGAAACTCGGTGATGGTGGGCGCGCTGACGTAGCGGCCGTTGAACACCTCTTTGAGATACATCTTGGCGACCCGGCGCGCCGTCTCGTCGGTGTTGTGATCATGGTCGGTGTCAATCACCAGGCTGCTCAAGACGCCTTTCATCTTGTCTTCCACCTCGTCGAGCAACTGTTCAAGCTCACCGGGCGCGATGAAATCGGCAATGTTGTCGTTGGCGTGAAAGCGCTTGCGCGCGGCCAGCAGGCGTTGCCGAATTTTGACGGAGACGGGAATACCCTCATCGGCATCGCTTGGATTCATGGTGCTTTGGCTTTTCATTAACATACAAGAATGGTAGCAGCGTTTTACTTATAGGGTTTTTGGCAGATAGCCCGCATCCACGCTGCGTATCACGCTATTTATTTAATAGCGCTTCCCATTCAGGAACAGCAGGACGCGCATCACGCCCAATGCGACGCGATCCAGAAAGCGCTGGCGCCACGGACGGTTGGCATAGGCTGCAGGGTCCACGCGTACACCGTCCTGGTCCATGGCATCCTCAAGCCGCGAGCGCAAATTCTGCGCGAAAGCCGCATCGTCCACCACCACGTTCGCCTCACGCGCCAACAGCAAACTCAAAGGGTCCAGGTTGGAAGAGCCGACCGTGGCCCAGTGAGAATCAATGACCGCCACCTTGGCATGGAGAAAACTGACCGAATACTCATGGATTTCAACACCCGCCGCCAGCAGCGCACCGTAGACGGAGCGCGCCGCATGGTACTGCATGAAGTACTCGTAACGACCTTGCAGCAACAACCGGACCCGCACCCCGCGTTGCGCCGCATGCATCAGGCCCTTGCGCAGCTTGCGGCCCGGCACAAAGTAGGCATTGGCAATGATGATTTCAGTGCGGGCAGCACCAATCGCTTTCCGATAGGCCCGCTCGATCCGGGAACGGTTACGCAAATTGTCGCGCAGTACCAGGTCGGCATTGGTGTTTTCGCCCACTGTCTCACGGGCCCATGTACCCGCATCCCTGGGCATCTCAGCGTCCGAACGGGCCTGCAGCTTGAGCTTCACCGCTTCCTGCAGCGCCAGCCAGGCCGCCGGAAAGTCGCTTTGCCGCATGGTACTGGCCGCCTGCGAACGCCACCAGAACTGTGCCGTGGCCTCATGCACCGCCTGCACCAGCGGGCCCGTCACCTGCACGGCAAAGTCAAAACGGGGCGCTTTCAGGGTGCCATAGTTGGGGTCATACCAATCATCGAGCACATTGATGCCACCGCAAAATGCCACCGTGCCATCCACCACACACAGTTTGCGATGCAGGCGCCGCCAGCGACTCGGAATGAACAGCCCAAAGCGCCCCAGCGGCGAGAAAATTCGCCACTTGACCCCCGATGCGTCAAAACGGGACGCCCATTGCGCCGGAATACGCGGGGTGCCCACACCATCCATGACCAGATACACCGCCACGCCGCGCCGGGCGGCTTGCTCCAGGGCAATCGCCACACTTTCACCCGCAGCCTCAACACTGAAGATGTAGGTCTCCATCCGGACTTCATGCGCGCTACGCTCAATCGCTCGAACCAGCGCCGGGAAAAATGCCTGCGCACCCTGCAGCAGAAGAATCTGGTGACCGGTGCGGGCTTGTGGCATGGTTTCCTTCACGTGCTGCGGACAAGGCTTGCGGCGATGCCGCTACGCGCGGTCCGGCGATGGTTCAATTGCCGGCAAAGCGAACTCGGCAATCAAAGGTAAATGGTCGGACATACGCGACCATATCCGGCCATGGGGCACCTGCACCCCCAGCGGCACCAAGCCTCTGGCGTACACATAGTCCAGCTGCACCAGCGGTAGCCGGGCTGGAAAAGTCGGCTGCCGCGCGCCCGTGAAGGCTTTCAAGTTGGTCGCATCAAGCGCTCGCTGCACCAGACTGCCCCAGTCATTGAAATCCCCGGCCACCAGCAACGGTGCCGTCGGGGGCACTTCGCGCGCGACAAAGCGTTGCAACTGCGCAATCTGGCGGGCTCGACTGGCCTTGATCAGACCCAGGTGCACCACCACCACATGCACGGCTCGGCCATGCACCAGCACCTCGACATGCAGCAAACCACGCTGTTCAAAACGGTGATCGGAAATATCCTCCTGCTGGTAAGCCACCACCGGCCAGCGCGACAGCATGGCGTTGCCGTGCTCGCCATGCCGAGTAAATGCATTGGTGTGATAGACCGCCTCGTAGCCTTCCGGCGCCAGGAATTCAGCTTGCGACAACTCGGGCCAGCGCGTGAAATGCTGTTCCTCGCGCCGATTCAAAAGCCTCACCTCCTGCAGGCACACAATGTCTGAATCCAACTGCTCGACCGCATGGCCGAGGTTGTGTATTTCCAGCCGTCGCTGCGGACCAATACCCTGTACGCCTTTGTGAATGTTGTAGGTGGCGACACGCACGATATTCATATTGACGCCTTTGCAGCCGCCATCCTGGGCAGCATCAAACAAGCTTCCGCGTTGGAAGGTGAAAAACACGCGGCCGCCGCTTCAAGATAGGGAAGCCACTGGTAGCTCGTGTGTTCGCGCGGGCTCAGGCGCACCGGGGTTGCGGCGGGCACCTGCAAGCCAAACAAATGCTCGGTGTTGCGTGTCACACCGGGCCCGTAACGATGCCGCCAACGCGGATAAATGTCATAGACGTTTTCAAGTCGCCAGTCGCGCAAATGAGCGGCCAGTGGCGTACCGGGGGCGCAGTCAATGCCGGTTTCCTCCTGCACTTCACGCACCGCTGTTTGCTCAAAGGTCTCACCCGGCGTGTCTTTGCTGCCGGTGACCGACTGCCAGAAATCCGCAGCGTCGGCTCTTTTGATCAGCAGCACATTGAGCGCCGGGGTGTAAATCACAACCAGGACGGATTGGGGAATCTTATAGACTTTAGGCATAAAAAAACGGGCGCCATTCAAGCGCCCGTTCATTCTGCCTGAAGCCCGCCGTCCAGGGCTTGATCAAGCCGTTTTAATGGGCTCGGGCGTGCGCAGCCGGATGTGCAGTTCGCGCAACTGTTTCTCGTCCACCGGTGACGGCGCTTGCGTCAGCAGACACTGCGCACGCTGGGTTTTGGGGAAGGCGATGACGTCGCGAATTGACTCGGCACCGGTCATCAACGTAATGATGCGGTCCAGACCAAAAGCCAAGCCGCCATGCGGTGGCGCACCATATTGCAAGGCATCCAGCAAGAAACCAAATTTGTCTTGCGCTTCTTCCGGCGAGATTTTCAAGGCATCAAACACTTTTTGCTGCACATCGGCGCGGTGAATACGCACCGAGCCGCCGCCCATCTCCCAGCCGTTGAGCACCATGTCATAACCCTGCGAGATGCACTTCTCGGGAGCTGTGACCATCCAGTCTTCATGCCCTTCCTTGGGCGCTGTGAACGGGTGATGCACTGCTGTGTAGCGCTGCGCCTCTTCATCAAACTCAAACATCGGAAAGTCAACCACCCACATCGGGCGCCAGGACTTCTCGAACAAAGCATTCTTCTTGCCAAACTCGCTGTGACCAATCTTGATGCGCAAAGCACCGATGGCGTCGTTGACAATCTTGGCTTTGTCAGCGCCAAAGAAAATCAGGTCTCCATCTTGCGCACCGGTGCGGGCCAGCACTTCGGCAATGGCTTTGTCGTGAATATTCTTGACGATGGGCGACTGCAGGCCCGGCCACCGAAGGGCCTTGTCGCCCGGGCCTTTGGCCAACTCGTTGACCTTGATGTACGCCAGCCCTTTGGCCCCGTAGATCTTGACAAACTCAGCGTAAGCATCAATCTCGCCACGGCTCAAGCCGCCGACTTCACGCGCGCCACCCGGAATGCGCAGACCGACCACACGGCCGCCCTTCATGGTCGCGGCACCCGAGAACACCTTGAAGTCCACGTCGGTCATCACATCGGTCAGCTCGGTGAATTCGAGCTTGACGCGCAGGTCAGGCTTGTCCGAGCCATAACGGTGCATGGCCTCGGAATACGCCATCACCGGGAATTCGCCCAAGTCGACATTCAAGGTGGTCTTGAAAACGGTCGTGATCATTTCCTGGAACAGGTCACGAATGTCCTGTTCACTCAGAAACGAGGTCTCAATATCAATTTGTGTGAATTCGGGCTGGCGGTCAGCACGCAAGTCCTCATCACGAAAGCACTTGGTGATCTGGTAATAACGATCGAAACCCGCCACCATCAACAATTGCTTGAACAACTGCGGGCTTTGCGGCAAGGCAAAAAAGTGACCCTCATGGACTCGGCTGGGCACCAGATAGTCGCGCGCACCCTCGGGGGTGGACTTGCCGAGCATCGGGGTTTCAATATCAACAAAACCGTTGGCATCGAGAAACTTGCGCACCTCCATGGCCACGCGGTAGCGCAACATCAAATTGTTTTGCATATAGGGGCGGCGCAAGTCCAGCACCCGGTGCGTCAGGCGCGTGGTCTCGCTCAGGTTGTCATCATCGAGCTGGAACGGGGGCGTGACCGACGGGTTGAGTACCGTCAGCTCATGACAGAGCACCTCGATCTTGCCGCTCTTGAGGCCTTCATTGACCGTGCCTTCAGGGCGGGCGCGCACCAGGCCTTTGACCTGAATACAAAACTCGTTGCGAAGACCCTCGGCCACCTTGAACATGTCGGCACGGTCCGGGTCACACACCACCTGCACGTAACCTTCGCGATCCCGGATATCGACAAAAATCACGCCTCCGTGGTCGCGGCGACGATTCACCCAACCACACAGGGTGACGGTTTGACCCAACAGGGTGTCGGTGACAAGACCGCAATAATGAGAGCGCATGGCCATAAACAGCTTTCAGAGCCCGCCTCGCGAGGCGGCACAGGTTATCAAAAATTAAGGCGAAACTTGCTTGGGCGCAAGCTCAATTGCGACCGCTGGTGCCACTGAACCCATGGAAATGACATAGGTCAGTGCCTCATCCACGCTCATGCGCAATTCAATCACTTCGGAGCGCGGCAGCAGCAGAAAAAACCCACTGGTCGGGTTCGGCGTCGTCGGAACATAAACACTCACAAAATCAGCCCCGAGGTGGTGAGCCACCTCGCCGCCGGGAGTGCCGGTCTGAAACGCAACAGTCCAGACACCGGCGCGCGGATACTGGACCAGCATGGCCTTGCGAAACGCATTGCCATTGCTGGAAAAAAGCGTGTCCGACACTTTCTTGACGCTGTTGTAGATCGACTTGAAAACCGGAATATTGGCAAACAACCGGTCCCATTGCGCCAGCCACCAGCGGCCTGCCACATTGGAGACCAGCGCCCCCGTCACCAGCAAGGCGCCAAAAACCAGCACCACACCAAGCCCGGGAATATGGCGCAGCGGCTCAATCAGGGTGCCCGCCGAGTTGGGGGTCAATGCGACCAGTCCTGTCAATAAACCACCAAAAATGGCATCGAGCAGCCCGACCAGCCACAACAGCACCCAAATGGTGATGGCCAATGGCAACCAGACCAGTAAACCAGTGAGCAGGTACTTCTTGATGGGCACGAGATTTCCAGCGCTTTGGTAGGGCAAGGTTAATGGCAGGCGCAGGTGCCACCGCAGCCACCGGCCGCCGGCGGCGTTGCAACTGGTTTTGCCGTGGAACTCTCGCTTGGCTTGGCACCCTCTGTCGCAGTTGCCACAGCGCCGGCGCTGTCGGTGGTCGTGCTCGCTGCAGTGGTAGTAGCCGACGCACCACCCTTGAAATCGGTGGCGTACCAGCCAGAACCTTTGAGCTGGAAGCCCGCCGCGGTCAGTTGCTTCTTGAAGGCAGAAGCGCCGCAGGAGGGGCAATCGGTCAGCACCGCATCCGACATCTTTTGCAGCACGTCCTTGGCAAACCCGCAGGACTCACATTTATAGGCATAAATTGGCATGGCAATACGGCTCGGATTTCAAGTAACAAAGCCCGACATTATAAAGCGCCACGCAATCAACCGGGCTGACTAAAAAAGCCGTACCCGCACAATCAGCTGCATGACCAACAAGCCAAGCACAAATCCCAAACCCCCGTAAAGGAGCGCCTGCAACAAACGGTTGGTGCGTTTTTGCTCGACCAACAAGGCGTCGAGTCCGCCATTCTGGCCAGACTTTCCATGTTTCAGAAAATCGACCAGCAGGCGCGGGAGTTCAGGGATCAGCTTGGCATAGAGCGGGGCTTCGTTGCGCAACTGGTCCATGAGCATTTTCGGCCCCAGTTGGTCAATCATCCATTTCTCAAGAAACGGTTTGGCCGTGCTCCAGAGATCCAGATCAGGGTCCAGTTGGCGACCCAGGCCTTCGATGTTGAGCAGCGTCTTTTGCAGCAACACCAGCTGCGGCTGAATTTCGACATGAAAACGCCGCGAGGTCTGGAACAGGCGCATCAACACAATGCCCAGCGAGAAATCTTTCAGCGGCCGATCAAAGTACGGCTCGCACACCGAGCGGATGGCCGACTCCAGCTCATCGACCCGGGTTGCAGGCGGCACCCAGCCGGACTCGATGTGCAACTCGGCGACCCGCTTGTAGTCGCGCCGGAAAAAGGCGGTGAAATTTTGTGCCAGGTACTCTTTATCAGACGCCGTCAAAGTACCCACAATGCCAAAATCGAGCGAGATATAACGACCAAAGGTGGCCGGATCAATACTGACCTGGATGTTGCCGGGATGCATGTCGGCATGAAAAAAGCCATCACGAAACACCTGCGTGAAGAAAATCGTCACCCCATCACGCGCCAGCTTCGGGATATCAACCCCCGCGGCCTTCAGGCGATCCACCTGGCTGACCGGCACCCCATGCATACGCTCCATCACAATGACATCGGTCGTGCAATAGTCCCAGAACATCTCGGGAATCAGCACCAGATTGAGCCCTGCCATGTTGCGGCGCAACTGCGCGGCACTGGACGCCTCGCGGATCAGATCAAGTTCGTCATGCAGGTACTTGTCAAACTCAGCCACCACTTCGCGCGGCTTGAGACGCTTGCCACCGTTGGAGAGGCTGTCGACCCAGCCCGCCATCATGCGCATCAGGCTCAGGTCTTTTTCAATCGCCAGCATCATGCCGGGGCGCAACACCTTGACCGCCACCTCGCGTTCGCGACCGTCCCGGTCCTTGAGCACGGCAAAATGGACCTGGGCAATCGAGGCACTGGCAACAGGCACCCGCTCAAACGAAACAAAAATGTCGCCGACTTTTTTATTGAACGCCCGCTCAATGGAGGCAATGGCCACATCGCTGTCAAACGGCGGCACCCGATCCTGCAAGCGGGCCAGCTCATCGGCAATATCAAGCGGCAACAAGTCGCGCCGCGTCGATAGCACCTGCCCAAACTTCACAAAAATCGGGCCCAGACTCTCCAACGCCTCGCGAATCCGTTGCCCCCGGGGTGCGTCGAGATTTCGCCCGATCGACACGATGCGGGCCAGGGCATGCAGCCAGGGCTTGCGAAAGCTGGTCAGAAACAGCTCATCGAGACCATAGCGCAACATCATCCAGACGATGAAGACGCCACGAAACAGACGCGTCATGTGGGCGCCTTGGTCGAGTCGGCCGCTGCGGCATTGCCCAGAAACTGACGCAGGGCCGCCGCCATGTTGCGGGCAGCTTGACTCAAGGTATGGGCGGGCGCGTCGCCCATCACACGCGCCAGATCTTCTTCGATATCCCAGCGCACATGGTCGACCAGCCAATTCACATCGGCGGCAAGTTGCACATCGCCCTCAATACGCACCGCCGGTTTGTCGCCTCGCAGCACGTTTTGAGCGAGTGTCAACGGCGACTCTTCAGAAACCGCCAACACCAGGTCGGGCTTGTCTTGCGCCGCGGCCCGATCCAGCAAACCCGCCGGCGTAGCAACTAAGCGGACAGAAAATGAGCGCCACTGCATCAGGACGACACGCCCTTTTTGCCGGGCCAGGCGGCTGGTCGCCTCAACTTCCTGCATCAAAATGTGATTGAGCAGCAAGACGATGCGACGCTGCGCCTCATCAACCGCCCATTCCGGCGGCTGCAAATTGGGCAGAGGTGGAAGATTTTGGAGGAGACCCTCCAGCCATGAAAAAGGGGACTGTGTTGCCATAGCCCCCGATTATTCCCTGAAATCAGACCGTTATCGTGACCGACTGTGATTGCGGCCCCCGATCCCGTCCGGCTTGACCGCTATTGCAGTGCCTGCACCCCAGCCACCAGCCAACCGCTCTTGCCGCTCTTGGTCTTGGTCATGTTCCACACTTCGCGGAACGGGCTGGCACCGGCCGACGGTTCTTCACGGATCATGCCGGAAAACTCGACACTGGCCATGTAATCGTCACCGGTATCTTCAATACCCAAGAGCTGTGCTTCGATCATGACAACATCGGTGAGATTGACCGGGCCACCGGTGTGGGCTTCCCGCTCAGCGAGTTGCGCTTGAATCTCTTTGAGCATCGTATCGGTCATCATGACGCGCAAGGCGTTGATGTCCGACTTGTCCCAAGCCGCCTGCAGCGACACAAAATTCGCCTTCGCCGACGTGAGGAAACCCTCGGCGTCAAAGCCGTCCGGAACGCCCCAGCTCTGCGAACCCGCCAGACCCGAGCCAATCATCGAACCGGCCACGGCAGGCGTTGTTTTCAGGGCCTCAAACGCCGTGCTGTTGCGCTCCCAGGGACGGGCGGAGGCGTCGTTCCCCACATTTTCCGGTCGGTAGCTGGCGGGCAGTTGCGCCGCGGTTGCGGGTGCTGCACCTTGAAAAGCAAACGGTGACTTGGCCGTGTCCTGCGATTGCGCACCCGGGCGGGACCGCTTGAACCATGCCACCACCATCATGATCACCATCGCCAGCAAGGCAAACATCAAGACCTGGCCAAAGCCCTCGCCCATGCCCAAAGAATTGGCCAACCAGGCCAGCCCCAGACCGGCGGCCAAACCGCCCAGCATGGCACCCCAAGGCCGCTTGGGCGCAACACCCGCCGGTGCGGCGGCGGGTGCCGCAGCCGGCGGCTTGGGCGCGACCTGACGCTGCGTCACATTGCTCGACTGTTTGCCAAAAGAACGGCCGCCGCCGAAGCGTGCGGCTTCGGCGTTAAAGCCTGCCAAAAGCATCAATGCCGCCAAAACCCAAGTCCACAATTTCATAAGGTCTCCAAAAAATTCTTCACATCAACATTTGATGCCGACATGCAAGGCTACCAGCCCCCCGGTCAGGTTGTGGTAATCCACATGACCAAAGCCATTATTTTTCATCAGGGCTTTGAGCTCCTCTTGCCCCGGATGCATGCGAATCGACTCGGCCAGGTAGCGGTAGCTGGCATCGTCACCGGCCACCAGTTGCCCCAGCTTGGGCAGCACCTTGAAGGAATACCAGTCATAGACTTTTTCCAGAGGTGGTGCCACCTTGGAAAACTCCAGCACCAGTAATTTGCCCCCGGCTTTGAGCACCCGGTTCATCTCGGCCAGCGCCAGGTCCTTGTGTGTCATGTTGCGCAGGCCAAAGGCGACGCTGACCACGTCAAAGTGGTTGCTGGGGAACGGCAGCTTTTCGGCGTCACACACCACGGTCGGCAGGGAAACCCCGGCGTCCAGCAAGCGATTGCGCCCGGTGCGCAACATCGCCTCGTTGATGTCGGTATGCACCACCTGCCCGCTCCGGCCCACTTTTTTGGAAAAAGCCAGCGCCAGGTCACCAGTGCCACCGGCAATGTCGAGCACCTGATAACCCTCACGAACATTGGCCACCATCACCGTGAAGGCTTTCCAGGCGCGATGCAAACCCATCGACATCAGGTCGTTCATCAGGTCGTATTTGGGCGCCACGGAGTCGAACACTCCCCGCACGTGCTTCGCCTTTTCGGTTTCTTGAACCGTCTTGTAACCAAAATGTGTTGTCGTCATGGGTGCAATGTTAATTGTTAGTTCAATGGCTGCCGCAGGCTTTCCCGGCTTTCTCGGGCATGGGCGCATCCCGCTCCACACCGGCGGCGGTGAGACGGGCGGTGTAGTCAGCCCACAGTTTGTCCTGCTGGGAGCCCAAAAAATAGAGATAGTCCCAGGAAAAGATGCCGCTATCGTGGCCATCCGAGAACGCGGGCTGGATGGCGTAGTTGCCGACCGGCTCCAACCCGGCCAGTTCAACGTCGCGCTTGCCGGTCTGCAAGACCTCTTGCCCCGGCCCGTGGCCCGCTACTTCTGCCGAGGGTGAGTACACGCGCATCAACTCAAAGGGAATACGAAAGGTGGCGCCATCGGAAAATGTCACCTCCAGCACCTTGGACTGGCTGTGCACCGTGATCGCCTGGGGCGTCGGTGCGCCTGTTTGCAAACCTGCCATATGAACCACCTTTTCAGAATTACCAGCTACAAAATCACAAAACTCACCAAGCGGCGCGAGTCACGGACAGGGTCCGCTCAATCGTGCCATCCACGTCTTCCAGACGGGCCGCAATGGCCGCCACCGCCGCCAAATCAACCGGGCGCTGAGGCGCGCTCCACACCGGCGCCGGAAAGTGACTGTCCCAGTCAAAGCGGGCAATCACATGCCAGTGCAGGTGCGCCACCACATTGCCTAGGGCCGCCAGGTTGATCTTGGTCGGCTGCAGATGCTCCCGCAAGGCCTGCTCTACGGCACACACAGCCGCCATGCACAAGGCGCGATCGCTCGGGTCAAGGTCCGAAAACTCGGCCACATGCGCCGTCCAGACGACCCGGTAAAAGGCCGGGAAACCGGCCTCAGTCGCCCGGATGACCCGGAATTTTTCGCCCTGAAACACCAGTGCACCGCCAACGCCCGCGCACAAGGGACAAGTTGAGTCGTCCATGCCTTAGACCAGCACCCGCTCAATACCGCCATCGTTGGCTCTGCTGACGTAGTCCGGCATCCACTGCTCGCCCAGAATCTGGTTCGCCATCTCGACCACGATGTAGTCCGCCTCCAGCAGACCGCCTTTCAAGTCCTCCCCGAATCGGCTCAAGCCTTGCAGGCAGGCCGGACACGAGGTCAGGATCTTGATATTGGCATTCGGCGCCAGGGACCCCTTGGCGCGCAGTTGGGCTTCACCTTTAAGAATCTCTTCTTCCTTGCGAAAGCGCACTTGCGTGGACACGTCGGGCCGGTTCAGGGCCAGCGTACCCGACTCGCCACAGCAGCGCTCGGACTGGATCACGTTGTTACCCAGCAAAGCCTTGACGGTTTTAAGAGGCTCCTGCAGCTTCATCGGGCTGTGGCAGGGGTCATGAAACAGGAACGAGCCCGCATTGGCCAGCGTGATGCCCTTTTCCAGCAGGTATTCATGGATGTCGATGATGCGGCTGCCGGGGAAAATCTTGTCGAACTCGTAGTCCTGCAACTGGTCATAACAGGTGCCGCAGCTCACT
>NZ_JBAQMD010000030.1:0-11298 GCF_049302455.1 Rhodoferax ferrireducens
CGGGCATTGCCCCGGTATTTGACGCAAAACCAGCTCAAAGCATGGTTTTTGGAAAATCTTCACTTCGATGAAAACCGTGAAAACACGCGCCGTTGCTGGGGTTGACGGGTTTTCTGTCAAGCACTACTTACATGGGAAAGGTTGCTCCGTGAGCCGGGAATGCCGACATTGCCATACGCGGGACGTACGGCCGACGCTGGCCGCCGAGTTGGATGTCCGGATGATTCGTGCGGAAGGCAAAGTCAAACAGCGGGTGTTTGGCCGCTGCCCAGCGATCCTCTGCGGTATCGACATTGGATGACATAACGCGGTGTGGAAGGTTGCCGGCGTGCAGTAGGGGGATAAAACCTACACCCGGAAATACATCTTCGAACAGCAGTCGGGCGTACTGCCTGTCGATGGGGGCACGCCCGGCGATCACCATCCACTCAATACCGATCTGCTTGCAGTACTGATAGTAGGCCTTGAAGAGCACGGTGGTGACGAGTCGACCGCCCCTTTCATTGGTCACGCCCAAGCGGGTGGCTTCCGCCAGCCGCAGTGTCTTGAGCCAGCCTGGCAACTCGACCGACTGCTCCAGACAGAGTGGTTTGAACTGGTTGGTCTGAATGCGCATGGTGCCCAGCGGTGAGCCGTCCAGTTTCGATTCCGCCAGCAACACCACCACGCCATTTTCGGCGTCAGCGGTCTCGGCTGATTTGAGCGTCTCGGCGAAGTCCGGCAGATGGCGGGCATAAGCCGAGTGGCGGATCTGCACCGCCTTGCTCAGGTCGTCTTCGTCCCGCACCAACCTGACGGTGAACGGCAGCAGCTCCTCGGTCATGGCGGGTGCGCTCGGTGCGCCAGCGCGTGACAAAAGCGTCTTGATGCGATCAGGCTGGGAGACGGCAGACGTGGTTTGATGAATCATGGTGATAGTCCTTTGAGAAGGTTGGTTGAATACGTCGGATGGCCTTGCCTGGCTTACTCGACGTATTTCAGTCTACGAGGTAACGGTGCCCTCCAGAAAGTAGTTTCCACGGCGGGACACAGCAGGTGTAGGGCGAACCCCACAGGCCAACCGTCGATCCCCGCCTATGGCAAACTCGCGCCCTTCACTCAGTTTTAGTCAGCGCAAGGCTGGCGCCTCTTTTAGTCATGCAGAAAATCATCGCGCAAATCGCGCAGGAACTCCGGGTTCACAACAAACAGGTGCAGGCCGCCGTCGATTTGCTCGACGGTGGTGCCAGCGTGCCTTTCATCGCCCGCTACCGCAAGGAAGCCACCGACGGGCTCGACGACATCCAGTTGCGCGAGCTGGAGGCGCGCCTGGGCTATCTGCGCGAGCTGCGTGACCGCCTCCAAACCGTGATCAAGGCCATCGATGAGCAGGGCAAACTCACGCCTGAGCTGCTGGCGGCGCTGGTCGCGGCTGCCAGCAAGCAAGAACTTGAAGACCTGTACCTGCCATTCAAGCTCAAGCGCCGCACCAAAGGCCAGTTGGCGCGGGAGGCTGGGCTGGAGCCGCTGGCCGACGCCCTGTTTGCCAACCCTGATCTGGTCCCGGCGGACGAAGCCCAGGCCTACGTGATTGCCATGCGGCCGGTGGTGGAGGGCGAGGACAAGCAGCCTGATTTCTCCACCGTGCCAGCGGTGCTGGACGGTGTGCGTGATATTTTGAGCGAACGCTGGGCTGAGAACCCGGCTGTGGTGCAGGACTTGCGCGAATGGCTGTGGCAAGAGGGGCTGTTGAAATCCAGGCTGATGGACGGCAAGGACGAAAACCACCCCGATGTGGCCAAGTTCCGCGATTATTTTGACTATGACGAGCCGATTGGTCGCGTGCCTTCGCACCGGGCTTTGGCAGTGTTTCGTGGTCGTGGTCTGGAGATACTCGATGCCAAACTCGTGGTGTTTGAGCCAAATCAGGCTCCAGCCCCCGTCGCACCTGAACATGCCGCTATTAAAACAAGAGCAGCCCCGGTCGTGTCGCTGGCCGAGGGCCGCATCGCTTTGAGGCTCGGTTGGAGCCACCAGGGCCGCGCAGCCGATGATTTGATCCGCAAATGCGTGGCCTGGACCTGGCGCGTCAAACTGAGCCTGTCCACCGAACGGGATCTGTTCACCCGCCTGCGCGAAGACGCCGAGCGCGTGGCGATCAAGGTGTTTGCCGACAACCTGCGCGACCTGCTGCTGGCCGCACCGGCCGGGCCGCGGGTGGTGCTGGGCCTGGACCCCGGCATTCGCACCGGCGTCAAGGTGGCGGTGGTGGATGCCACCGGCAAACTGGTCGACACAAGCACCGTCTATCCGCACGAACCGCGCAAGGATTGGGACGGCTCGCTGCACATCCTGGCCAGGCTGTGCGAGAAGCATGGTGTCAGCCTGATCGCCATTGGCAACGGCACCGCCAGCCGGGAAACCGACAAGCTGGCTGCCGATCTGATCAAGCTCATGGCCAAATCATCCGAGCGCCTGATGGACAAAGTGGTGGTCAGTGAGGCGGGGGCCTCGGTCTATTCGGCGAGCGAATTTGCGTCGCAAGAGATGCCCGACGTGGATGTGAGCCTGCGCGGTGCCGCCAGCATTGCGCGGCGCCTGCAAGACCCGCTGGCCGAGCTGGTCAAGATCGACCCCAAGAGTATTGGTGTGGGCCAGTACCAGCACGACGTGAACCAGGGCGAGCTGGCCAAAACGCTGGACGCGGTGGTGGAAGACTGTGTGAACTCGGTCGGCGTGGACCTGAACATGGCCAGTGTGCCGCTGCTCAGCCGCGTCTCGGGTTTGAGCGGCAGTGTGGCCAAGGCGGTGGTGCGCTGGCGCGAGGCCAATGGTGCCTTTGCCAACCGCCAGCAATTGTTGAAAGTGACCGGTCTGGGGGCCAAAACCTTTGAGCAAAGCGCGGGCTTTTTGCGTATTCGCGGGGGCGACAACCCGCTGGACATGACCGGCGTGCACCCTGAGACCTATGCCGTGGTGGAGCAGATCATTGCCAAGACCGGCCAGCCGGTGGCCGACTTGATGGGCCGCGCCGACATGCTCAAGACCCTCAAGCCCGAGCTGTTTGCCAACGAGACATTTGGCGTGATCACTGTCAAGGACATTCTGGGCGAGCTGGAAAAACCAGGCCGCGATCCGCGACCGGACTTCAAGGTGGCACGTTTCAACGATGGCGTGGAAGACATCAAGGACCTGAAAGAAGGCATGGTGCTGGAGGGCACGGTGAGCAACGTGGCCGCCTTCGGTGCCTTTGTTGATCTCGGAGTGCACCAGGACGGGCTGGTGCATGTGAGCCAGTTGAGTCACAAGTTTGTGACCGATGCGCGCGAGATTGTCAAAACCGGCGATATCGTCAAGGTGCAGGTGGTCGAGGTGGACGTGGCACGCAAACGCATTGGCCTGACCATGAAGCTGGGTGCTGCCCCCAGCCGGCAGAGCAGCGCCGGTGACAATCGGTTTCAGGGCGTGGCCAACCACCAGCGCGCAGGGCGTGGCGCTCAAGGCGCGGCGGCGTCAAACCCGCCCGCAACCTCCATATCGTCGGCTTTTGCCAAACTCAAGGGCCTGGGGCGTTCTTGATCAGTTGAGGACAGAGCTTGCCCACTGCGTGTGGCGGCGGTCTGTCCCGCAAGGTCTCATAACAGTTGAGGACAGAGCTTGCCCACTGCGTGTGGCGGCGGTCCGTTACGCCAGGTTTGAGAACATAATGATTTTGTCAGCCTCTTCCATCCCTCGAATTTGTCAACGGAGTTGTGTAGCCGTGGATCTCAATACCCTGCTGGCCTCACAGTTTGTCCTGCCCAGTATTCCGAAGGTGGTGGCGCTCTTGCTCAGCGAGCTCGGGCGCAGTGAGCCCGATCTCAAGACCATCACCCAACTCATCAGCACCGACCCGGCCCTGACGACGCGCTTGTTGCAGACCGCCAATGCGGGGTTTTTCAAGCTCTCGGGCAAGATCAACAGCGTGTCGGAGGCGCTGGCCATCCTGGGCCTGGCGCATGTGCGGGCCATGGCCGCACAGGCAGCATCCGCAGCCTCCCTGAAGGCGGTGCCGGGCATCAACCTGCAGCAGTTTTGGGCTTACAGCCTGAACGTGGCCAAGCTGTCGCGCTCACTGGCCGGGGTGGTGCGGCAAAACCCGCAGGCCGCTTTTACCTGCGGCTTGATCCATGCGGTGGGCGAACTGGCCATGCACATCGGCATGCCCGACGAGGTAGCGGCGCTCGATCGCGAAGTGGACCCGCTTGATTTGCGGCGCGCCAAGCTGGAGCACCGGTCTTTTGGTTTTTGTTACGCCGAGGTGGGTGCCGGTTTTGCCAGCAAGTGGCAGTTTCCGCAGCCGATTGTGGATGCGCTGGCGCACCAGTACGCGCCATTCCAGGACGAGGTCTATGAACCGCTGGCAGGGGTTATTCACCTGGCTACCTGGCGTGTGCGCGCCCGCGAGGGCGGGCTATCGGCCAATGCCCTGGCGGTGACGTTTCCGGGCGCGGTGGGCGAGGTGCTGGGCCTGGACATTGACATGGTGCTGCAGCAGGACCCGATTGACTGGTCAGCCCAGATGCCGGGGCGATCCTTGATTTAAACACTGATCCAACGCAACCCTTCATCACGCCTGAAACGCTATAGTTTCTATTGCAAACGTCATTTTTCACGAAAGCCATCATGAAACTAAGCCTTAAGTTACCTCTGGCGTTTGCCTGGGCTCAGCTCTTTCTGTTCTGTGCGGCGCTGTTCGGCATCTACAGCCTGAACCAGTCGCTTGGGACGTTTGAAAATGCGGTGGCCGCCACAGCCAACACCAATCACGAGGCCCAGGTTGCTGATATGGCGCTGGTTTTCAAGACCCAGGTGCTGGAGTGGAAGAACGTCCTGCTGCGCGGTTCAAACGCTGAAAAGATGAACACACATTGGAGCGGTTTTGTTCAGCATGAGCGCGATGTGGCGGAGCGGGCCAAGAAGCTGATGGCCGCATTACCCGAGGGCGAAAGCCGGGCGCTGGTGGCCAAGTTCGCCCAGGCACACACCCAGATGGGGGAGAACTATCGCAAGGCTCTGGAGTTTTTCAAGGCCGCCAATATGGATCCGGCCGGCGGCGACAATTCGGCGCAGGACATGGACCGGGAGCCCTTGAAGCTGCTTGAGCAGGCGGTTGCCCGGATCAAGGCTGACAATGCCGCCGTCTTGGCCCAAGCAGCGGCATCGGGCCGCCGGGCGACCCTCATCAGCGTCGTTCTCATGCTGCTGGTGTGCGCCGGTGGCATCGTGTTCGGTGTTCTGTTGAGCCGAAGCATCATCAAGCAGCTCGGTGGCGAGCCGCAGGACGCCGTGAACCTGGCGCAGCGCGTGGCTCAGGGGGATTTAAGCGAGGGAAACGCGCTCAAGGCAGGTGACACCAGCAGCCTGATGGCCCATCTGGATCTGATGCAGGCCAGCCTGGCCCGGGTCGTTGCCAATGTTCACCGCGGCTCCGAGGGCCTGCAGGTCGCCAGCGCCGAAATTGCGCAGGGCAACCAGGATCTGAGCGCGCGCACCGAGAGCCAAGCCAGCGCGCTGGAGCAAACCGCGTCTTCGATGGAGCAGCTCAGTGCCGCCGTGAAACAGAACGCCGACAGCGCGCGCCAGGCCAACCAACTGGCTTTGAATGCCAGCGCGGTGGCCGTCAAGGGCGGTGAAGTGGTGGCGCAGGTGGTCGACACCATGAAGGGCATCAACGATGCCTCACGCAAAATCTCGGACATCATCAGTGTGATTGATGGCATTGCGTTCCAGACCAATATCCTGGCTTTGAACGCGGCGGTGGAAGCCGCCCGGGCCGGTGAACAGGGGCGCGGCTTTGCGGTGGTGGCCAGCGAGGTGCGCAGTCTGGCCGGGCGTTCCGCCGAAGCAGCGAAAGAAATCAAGTCATTGATCAACGCCAGCGTGGAGCGGGTGGAGCAGGGCAGCACGCTGGTGGACCAAGCCGGCGTCACCATGGCCGAGGTGGTGAGCAGCATTCACCGTGTGACCGACATCATGGGCGAGATCAGCGCCGCCAGCAGCGAGCAGGCGCTGGGCGTGTCGCAAGTGGGCGAGGCGGTGACTCAGATGGACCAGTCCACGCAGCAAAATGCCGCGTTGGTGGAGCAAATGGCGGCTGCTGCCAACAGCCTGAAGTCGCAGGCGCAAGAGCTGGTGCAAACGGTGGCCGTGTTCAAGCTCGTCAGCGTTGACGCGCCCCGGCGGGTGGCACCACCGGCAGCGTTGCGCTCGAATCAGCCTGCCCCGGGTAACCGCCAGCCCGTCGCGCGTCGCGCCCTGGCGCCGCCGTCGTCAGATGCTGCGTTGAAGAATTCCGCCAAAGCGCCGGCGAAAGTGGCCGCTAAAGACGCCCCAGCGGGTGAATCGGCATGGGAAGCTTTCTAACCGGAAAAAAGAGAGGTGACCTGGACCCTGGTTTGAGCGGAGCTTTGTTTTAACCACAACGCCAAACGTGAACAGCGTCCTGATCAGCCCGAACATCAGACACCCTTACAGCCTTCTGCTGTTTGTGCTTCTGGTTGCTGCCGGTCTGGCGGGCAACTATTTCAGTTTTCCGGTTTTTCTCAATATTGACTTCCTGTTCGGCAGCGTCTTTGCGATGCTGGCCCTCCAGTACTTCGGGCTCGGCTGGGGCACACTGGCTGCCGCGCTGATCGGCAGCTACACCTACTTTCTGTGGAACCACCCTTACGCCATCATCATCCTCGGCGCTGAGGCGCTGTGGGTGGGTGTTCTGATGACGCGGCGCCGGGTCGGCATGGTGCTGGCCGACACCTTGTTTTGGCTGCTGGTCGGCATGCCACTGGTGTTCTTTTTTTACCGCCTGGTGATGCATGTGCCGCTCAGCAGCGTTACCTTCATCATGACCAAGCAGGCCATCAATGGCATGGCCAATGCCTTGCTGGCCCGGCTGATCATTACCGGGCTGGTGCTCGGGTTCCGGTCGTCGCAGACCTCTTTTCGCGAGATTATCTACACCCTGCTGACCGCTTTTGTGCTGTTTCCGGGCTTGATCATGCTGGCGATTGGCAGTCGCGCTGACTTTGCCGAAACCGACCACCGGATTCGGGCCTCATTGCTGCAAGACAGCGCCCGCCTGGATCACTATGTGAACACATGGGTGATCAACAGGAAATCTGTCGTTCTCAAGCTGGCCGAGATGGCGTCCGTAAAAATGCCGCAGCAGATGCAAGCTCATCTGGAGCAGGCGCAGAAGTCGGATTCCAATTTTTTGCGCCTTGGGCTGATGGACCGAGAGGCGACAAGCACGGCCTACTATCCATTGCTTGATGACTTAGGGCAGAGCACCATCGGCAATAACTTTGCTGATCGCCCCTTCATTCCAGACCTGAAGCGAACCCTTCAACCGATGGTCTCGGAAGTTCTGATGGACAGAATTGGCGTGGCCAAACCCATGATTGCGGCGCGAGCGCCGGTGATCATGGAGGGGAAATATGGCGGCTATGTGACCGGCATACTGAGTTTGGCGCAGATACGCGAGCAACTCGACAGCAGCACGATGGGTCATGCGGTGCTCTACACCTTGCTGGACAAAAATAACCAGGTCATCATGAGCAATCGCAGCGATCAAACGGTCATGAAGCCTTTTACCCGCAGCGCAGGAACACTCAGCCAACTCGATGCCGGTATCAGTCAGTGGGTGCCTTCAGTGGCTGCCAATACCCCAATCTCCGATCGCTGGCAAGAATCGGTTTATGTCGTCCAGACTGCCGTCGGTGATCTGGCCGAATGGACCTTGGTCCTGGAGCAGCCGGTCGCCCCTTTCCAGAAAACGCTCTACAAGAATTACAGCGACAAACTGACGCTGTTGTTTGTGATTTTGCTGGCGGCGCTGGCACTGGTCGAAGTCCTGAGCCGCCAAGTCATGGGCACGCTCGATGTTCTGGGTGCATTGACCCGCAACTTGCCATTCAGGGTTGCGGCCAGCGACAACGACATTGCGTGGCCTGAAACAGCGATCAAGGAGACCAATGATCTGATTGGCAATTTCCGCGAGATGTCCAGTCTGCTGAAGGCACAGTTTGATGAAATTCAGGAGGTCAACGAAACGCTGGAGCAGCGGGTGGCAGATCAGACAGCCGAGTTGAAGGCGAGTGAATTGCACTTGCAGACCATCATCGAGAACGAACCCGATTGCATCAAAATCATTGACGGCCAGGGGCGCTTGCTGCACATGAATCCGGCCGGACTGGCGATGATCGAGGCCGACTCGCTGGCGCAGGTGGCAGGGCGCCCGGTGCTTGATCTCATCGCCCCCGAATACCGCGCGGCTTATTGGGATTTGCACCAGCGTGTGCTGGCGGGTGCAAGGATGCAAATGCAGTTCGAGGTGATCGGTCTCAAGGGTGGCCGGCGCTGGCTGGAGACCCATGCGGTGCCTATGCTTGACCATGCCGAGACGATGCAGCTGGCCGTCACCCACGACATTACCGAGCGTAAACAGATGGAAGAGCAGGTGCGTCAACTCGCCTTCTATGACCCGCTGACCCTGCTGCCCAACCGTCGCCTGCTCACCGACCGCTTGAGCCAGGCCATGGCAGCCAGCAAGCGCAGTGCCTGCTATTGCGCGCTGATGGTTCTGGACCTGGACAATTTCAAACCACTCAATGACACGCATGGGCACCTGTTGGGTGATTTGTTATTGATCGAGGTGGCCAGGCGCCTGACCCATTGTGTGCGCGAGATCGACACCGTTGGGCGTTTCGGTGGCGACGAGTTTGTGGTGATGCTCAGTGAGTTGAGTACCGATCAGGCGCTATCGACCGCGCAGGCGCAAGCCGTTGCCGAGAAAATCCGCAGCAGCCTGTCTGAACCCTACCTGATCACGGCGTATCACGAGGGCCTCAGCGACACCTTGTTGACGCATTGCTGCACGGCCAGCATCGGCGTGGTGATCTTCATTGACAACGAAACGCCGCAGGACGACATCCTCAAGTGGGCCGATGCGGCCATGTACCAGGCCAAGAAAGTTGGGCGCAATACAGTCAGGTTTTATGACTCAAAGGCTTGATGCGAGACCCCCGGTCCCCAGGCTGACAGGCCAGTTTGCTTCGCCTGGATCGGTTTGATTATCGCCATGCTGCAGGCAAAAACGCTATCTTAATAGTAGCTACTTACCCAGTATGGACGGGGGCTAGAGGCTAAATTTTGTCGATAACTCGGGTAAACCCGTGTGACGGCGTGCACATTGCAAGTCATAGTGGAGCACTACGCGCTCTGCTGGCGCGAGAACAAAAAAAAACAGGATGCCCCATGCCCGATTCAAAGCTGATCCTCGACTACGTCTACGACCACGTCGACGCGCACCCCGACAAGGTTTTCCTGAGTCAGCCCGTTGGCGGCGGGAAGGTGATGGACTACACCTGGGCGCAAACCGTCGATCAGGCGCGGCGCATGGCGGCGCATCTGCAAAGTCGCGGCCTGGAACGCGACGCACGCGTCGCCATCCTGTCCAAGAATTGCGCGCACTTCTTCATGGCCGAATTGGCGATCTGGATGGCCGGCTACACCACGGTGGCGATCTTCCCGACCGAAGTCGCCGAGACCGTGCACTTCGTGCTGGAGCACAGCGGAGCCAGCCTGCTGTTCGTGGGCAAGCTCGACACCTGGGAGGCGCAGAAGCCGGGCGTGCCGGCCAGTCTGCCACGCATTGCCTTTCCGCTGGCGCCGCAGACCGACTACGACACCTGGGATGCCATCGTGGCGCGCACCGAGCCGCTCGGTGGCCGCCCGCAACGCGGCGCCGACGAGCTGGCCATGTTGATCTATACCTCGGGTTCGACCGGGCAGCCCAAGGGCGTGATGGTGAGCTTCGGTGCCATCAGTCGCGCGGGGGAAGGTTTTTCCAACTACACCCGTGAGCGCCTCGGCCCGGAAACCGAAATCCGACTTCTGTCTTACCTGCCGCTGGCGCACAGCTTCGAGCGCTCGTGCGTCGAAGCGTCGACGCTGGTCGGCGGCGAGGCGCACGTCTTTTTCGCCGAGGCGCTCGACACCTTCCTGACGGACCTGCAGCGTGCACGGCCGACGGTCTTCATCTCGGTGCCGCGGCTGTGGCTCAAGTTCCAGCAGGGTGTGTTCGCGAAGATGGCGCCGGAAAAGCTCGATCGATTGCTCGGCATCCCGATCCTCGGCCGCATCGTCGCGAAGAAGGTGCTCAAGGGTCTGGGGCTCGATCAGGTCCGCAATGCCGCCAGCGGGTCGGCGCCGATCCCGCCCGACCTCATCGCCTGGTACCGGCGCCTCGGCCTGAAACTGTATGAAGGCTACGGCATGACCGAGGACAATTCGTTCTCGCACGCCTCGAACGAGAAGTTCAACGAGCCCGGTTATGTCGGGGTCGCGATGCCTGGCGTGCAGGTACGCATCAGTGACGAAGGCGAGATCCTGATCAAGTCGCCCGGGCAGTTCAGCGGGTACTACAAACAGCCGGAGCTGACGGCAGCGTCGTTCACCGAAGACGGCTTCTTTCGTACCGGCGACCTCGGCGAGCTCAGGGCCGACGGGCTGCTCAAGATCACCGGCCGCGCCAAGGAGCTGTTCAAGACGGCCAAGGGCAAGTACGTGGCGCCGGCGCCGATCGAGAACCTGCTCAATGCGCATCCGATGGTCGAGCTGTCGCTCGTGTCGGGCGTCGGTCAGCCTTCTGCCTATGCGATGGTGGTGCTGGCCGAAAGCCTGCGCCCGCAAATGGGCGACCCCAGTGTTCGAGCGAGAGTGCAGGACGAGCTGGGCCAGTTGCTTCAGGACGTGAACCAGCAGGTGCCTGAATATGAACACCTGCGCATGATCGTCGTGGCACGCGAGCCCTGGTCGATCGAAAACGGCTGCCTCACGCCGACCATGAAAATCAAACGCGGTCGCATCGAAGCGGCGGTGGCGGCCCAGGTAGAGGTCTGGTACACCGGCCGCGGCCCGGTTCATTGGGCTTAAGCGGGAAACACGACACCATGCCAAGCACATCCATCCGCCACGGCGGCGACCGCGTTGCCGAGGCCCTGCAGGCGCACGGTGTGCGCTGTGTCTTTACGCTCTGCGGCGGCCATATTTCACCCATCCTGAGCGCCTCCAAAGCGCGCGGCATCCGCATCGTCGACGTGCGCGACGAAGCCACCGCTGTGTTTGCCGCCGATGCCACCGCGCGCCTGTCTGGTCTGCCGGGTGTGGCGGCCGTCACGGCGGGGCCGGGCATCAGCAACACCATCACCGCCCTGAAAAACGCGCAGCTGGCGCAGTCGCCGGTGATTCTCATCGGCGGCGCCGCACCCACTGCGCTGC
>NZ_JBAQMD010000031.1:0-15668 GCF_049302455.1 Rhodoferax ferrireducens
AACGGGATCTTTTGCCTACCGTTCGCGGAACGGCCGCCCCAGTTTTGATTCAGCTCTTTAGCCCGCGACCGCCAGGCAAAAGACTCTCTGCATTATGCGCATGCTATAGTGCGCATAAATAATGCACATTCAGCAAGGAGAGTTCTATGCGCACTGCTGTTCAGGCTCCCAAACGCCCGGTCAATCTGTCCATCACCGCCGACACGATTGACAAGGCCAAAGCACTTGGCATGAACCTGTCCAAAACCGTGGATGCCTTGCTTGGTGAAGAAGTCAATCGCCGCTACTGGGAAAAATGGAATGAAGACAATCAGGCGGCGATCGATCACTACAACGCCCGCATTGATAGTGAAGGCCTGCCGCTGGCCAAGTACCGGTCCTTTTGAAGAAGCACCAGATGGCACGTTTTGACGTTTATCGCCACCCGGACACTGCGCTGCGAAAGCTCACACCCTATTTGCTGGACGTGCAAAACAACTTCATCGAACGGGTTGCGAGCCGCGTGGTGATTCCACTGCGTCATGCAGCCGCTTTTGGCCCGCGCATGCGCGATCTGAATCCGCTCTTTGATATCGCCGGTGAGGACGTGGTGCTGGATAGCGCAGCATTGGCCGCATTCCCGGCAGCGGGTTTGAAACAACCCGTGGCCAGTCTGTTGACTCACCGCGACGACATCGTCGTCGCACTGGACACCCTTTTTGGTTCTTATTGACATGTCAAGCCACCCCATCCGCTCCCAATACGAAGACTTCCTGCGCCACGTGTCCACCCACGGCGTTTTCAAGGCTGACCGCACCGGCACCGGCACCACCAGCGTGTTTGGTTATCAGATGCGGTTTGACCTGAACGAGGGCTTTCCGTTGGTCAGCACCAAAAAGGTGTTTCTCAAGGCCATCGTGCTGGAACTGCTGTGGTTTCTACGCGGCGACTCGAATGTGAAATGGCTGCAAGAGCGCGGTTGCACCATCTGGGACGAATGGGCCCGCCCTGACGGTGATCTGGGCCCGGTCTATGGCGTGCAGTGGCGCAGTTGGCCGACACCCGATGGCGGCCATATCGACCAGATGGCCGAGGCCATCAAGACGCTCAAAACCAACCCCGATTCGCGTCGCATCATCGTCAGCGCCTGGAACGTGGCCGAGCTCGACAAGATGGCACTCATGCCTTGCCACGCCTTTTTCCAGTTTTACGTGGCGCCGGCGCAAACCCCTGGCGGCAAAGGCAAATTGAGCTGCCAGCTTTACCAGCGCAGCGCCGACATCTTTCTGGGGGTGCCGTTCAACATTGCCAGCTACGCGCTTTTGACCCACATGGTGGCGCAGCAGTGCGACCTGGACGTCGGCGACTTCATCTGGACCGGGGGCGACTGCCATGTCTACAGCAACCATGCCGAGCAAGTGGCGCTGCAACTGAACCGCACGCCTTTTGCCTATCCGACGCTCAGCATCAAGCGCAAACCGGCGTCGATCTTCGACTACGCGTACGAAGACTTCGAGGTGCTCGGCTACGAGTGCCACCCCGCCATCAAGGCGCCGGTGGCGGTCTAAATGAAACTTCACCTGATTTTTGCCCGTTCTGCGAACGGCGTCATTGGTATCAATGGCAAGATGCCCTGGCATTTGCCCGAAGACTTGGCTCACTTCAAGCGCACCACACTGGGTTCGCCGGTCATCATGGGGCGCAAGACCTGGGATTCCTTGCCGCCCAAATTCCGGCCACTGCCCGGTCGCCTCAACGTCGTGGTAACCCGCCAACCGGACTGGCAGGCAGCCGGTGCATTAACGGCGCATTCGCTGGCCGAGGCATGCGCCCTGTGCCCGCCCGAGAGTGATGCCTGGGTGATTGGCGGCGCTGAGCTTTATGCCCAAGCCCTGCCGCAGGCCGACACGGTGGTGGTGACCGAGATTGATGCGGAATTTGAAGGCGATGCGTTCGCACCCTCGTTCGGGCCGGATTGGGTGGAAACCGCCCGCGAGCGGCAAATATCATCCACCGGCTTAAGTTTCAGCTTTGTGACCTATCGCAGAAAAACCGGCTCTTGAAAAATAAATTTTGATAGCTGCGATCCCAGCAAGCACGGGGGCTATGGCCAGATTTTACTTGAAGAATAATAGACTATGAAACTCGCCACCTGGAACGTGAACTCGCTGACCGTGCGCTTGCCGCAGGTGCTGGACTGGCTTCAGGCCAACCCGGTCGATGTGCTGGCGCTGCAAGAACTCAAGCTGACCGACGACAAGTTTCCTGTCGATGCTTTCAGGCAGGCCGGTTATCACGCTGAATGCTTCGGCCAGAAGACCTACAACGGCGTCGCGTTGCTCAGCCGGGAACCGGTACTCAACGTGGTGCGCAACGTCCCCGGCTTTGCCGACGACATGGCGCGCGTCATCAGTGCCGACGTGGCTGGTGTGCGTGTCATCGGTGCCTATTTCCCCAATGGGCAGGAGCCGGGCTCCGACAAGTTTGAATACAAGATGGCATGGCTCAAGGGCTTGCGCGACTGGGTCCGCGGCGAATTGCTGACGCACCCCAAACTGGTGCTGATGGGTGACTACAACATCACCTTTGACGATGCCGATGTGTGGGACCCAGTGGGCCTGAAGGACACGATTCATTGCACCGAAGAGGAGCGTTACCACCTGCGCGCCCTGATTGCGCTGGGTCTGCATGACACTTACCGCCTGTTCACGCAGCCCGAGAAAAGCTACTCCTGGTGGGACTACCGCGACTTCGCCTTTCGACGTAACCATGGCCTGCGCATTGACCACATTCTGGTCAGTGATGCACTCAAGCCGCTGGTGACGGCCTGTGTGATTGACAAGGCGCCGCGCAAGAATGAACGCCCCAGCGACCACGCGCCAGTGGTGGTGACGCTGGCGGACGCCGAGAAGGTCTAGTTTTCTGCTATTTTGATAGCTTCTGGTCAAGTCTGGACGGTGGCTGTAGCCTGATTCACTCCAAACCCAACTCCTGAATCTTGCGCGTGATGGTGTTGCGCCCGATGCCCAGTTTTTGAGCTGCCTCAATACGTCGGCCCCGGGTGACAGCCAGTGCGGCCAGAATCAACCGCGCCTCAAAACGGTGCGTCAGGGCGTCCCACACATCATTGCGACCACCTGCCAGCAAGGCAAGGGCCTCGGCTTCAAGTCCCAACTCCCAGGCCGCCCCGACCACTTCTCCAGCGCTGCCAGGCTGCGGTGGCGCCATGGCAGCCGATCCGTAGGCGGGTATCAACTCTGGGCTTGCGGTGGCCGCTACCAGCGATGATTCGGGTGGGTGCGGTTGCAGGGCAGACATCATCAGGGTTGCGGGCGAGGGCATGGCGGCCGGCGTCTCACTCGGGCCAGTTGCCATCACCCCCACTTCCGGCGGCAAGTCCTTGGGTTCGATCACTTGTGCTGGCGCCATCACTGTCAACCAGTGGCAGATGTTTTCCAGTTGCCGCACGTTGCCCGGAAAGGCAAAGTTGCCGAGCCAAACCAATGCCGCTTCTGAAATCCTCTTGGGCTCGACACCCAGCTGGGCGGCACTTTGCTGCAAAAAATGGCGCGTCAGTACGGCAATGTCCTCTTTGCGCTCGCGCAAGGCCGGCAGGCGCAGGCGGATGACATTGATGCGGTGAAACAAGTCCTCGCGAAAGGCACCGTCCTTGACGCGTTGCTCCAGGTCCTGATGCGTGGCGGCAATCACCCGCACATTGGTCTTGACGGCGCTGTGACCCCCCACGCGGTAAAAATGGCCGTCGCTCAAGACGCGCAAAAGCCGGGTTTGCAGGTCAAACGGCATGTCGCCGATTTCGTCCAGAAACAGCGTGCCGCCATCGGCCTGCTCAAAGCGGCCCCGGCGCATGGCCTGTGCACCGGTGAAGGCGCCGCGCTCATGGCCGAACAGTTCGGACTCCAGCAAGTCTTTCGGAATGGCTGCGGTGTTGATCGCCACAAACGGCCCCTTGGCGCGTGGCGAGTGCTTGTGCAGCGCCCGCGCCACCAGTTCTTTGCCCGAGCCGGATTCGCCGGTGATCAGGACCGTGACGTTGCTCTGGCTCAAGCGGCCAATGGCGCGAAACACATCCTGCATGGCCGGCGCCTGGCCCAGCATCTCGGGCGCGTCGGTGGTGAGTTCCAGCGCCACCTCTTCGCGCTGGCTTTCTTCGACGGCGCGGCGGATCAGCTCCACCGCCTTGGTTAGATCAAACGGCTTGGGCAGGTATTCAAATGCACCACCCTGAAAGGCGGATACCGCGCTGTCCAGGTCGGAGTACGCGGTCATGATGATCACCGGCAGCGCCGGGTATTTTTCCTTGACCTTCTCAAGTAGATCCAAACCCGAGCCGCCCGGCATGCGAATGTCGCTCACCAACACGCGCGGCGCGTTGTCGTCGTTGCAGTCAGTGAGCGCGGCCAGTACCTCGCGCGCACTGGTGAAACTGCGCGTGGGCAGGTCTTCTCGCAGAAGCGCCTTCTCCAGCACGAAGCGGATGGACTGGTCATCATCTACGATCCAAATCGGCTTCATAGGTGGGCTTACCTCAGGTCAATGGCGAGAACGGTTAAGGGAGTGGAATCAATATCTTGAAATCCGTGCAGCCCGGCACACTGTCGCACTCGATCAAACCGTGGTGTTGCTGGACAAAGGTTTGCGCCAATGTCAGTCCCAGCCCCGAACCGCCTTCGCGCCCTGACACCAGCGGATAGAAAATGCGGTCCTTGATCGAGTCTGGTACACCAGGCCCGTTGTCAATCACATGCAATTCCAGTGCCAACCGATAGCGTTGTTTACCAAAAGTGATCTGGCGCGCAATTCGGGTGCGAAAAGTCAGGCAGGCGTTGCCTTGCGCGATCTGCGCGGCCAGCGCCTGGCAGGCGTTGTGCGCAATATTGAGGATGGTCTGGATGAGTTGCTCGCGGTCACCGCGAAACTCTGGAATCGAGGTGTCGAAGTCGCGCACCACCTGCAGGCCCTTGGGGAATTCGGCCGACAGGAGCAGCCGCACATGTTCACAAACCTCGTGGATGTTGACATCCCCCACCAGATGCGGGCGCCGGTGCGGTGCCAGCAGCCGGTCTACCAGCGTTTGCAGACGATCCGCCTCATGAATGATGACCTGCGTGTATTCGGTGAGTTCTGCCGAGTCCATTTCGAGCTCCAGCAACTGCGCCGCGCCGCGAATACCGCCCAGCGGGTTCTTGATCTCGTGCGCCAGATTGCGAATCAGCTCTTTGTTGGCCTGCGCCTGCTCAGCCAGGCGTTCCTCCCGGTCCTGACGCGCTTGCTGCTCCAGTGGCAGCAACTCGACCACAATTTCATCTTCTGTTTCAGTCCGGGTCACGATCACATGCACCGGCAGCGGCTCGTGGTTCAAGCGTTTGAGCCAGGTGTCATAGCGCAAGGCGGCAAATTCATTGTCATCAGCGCTTTGCAAGGCCTGTTGGAGGCGGGCGGGTTCCGTAAAGCTGTCGGACAGGCATGAGCCCACAATCGCGCGTCGTGACATGCCGCGCGCGTCTTCCAACGCGGCATTGGCAAAGAGGACGGTGCCATTGCTGTGCACCACTGCCACCAGTGTGGCAAGCAGGTCAAAGGACTGGAAGCGTAGCGTCGCCGCGGCGCTGGGCGCGACGTCAGGGGCAGTCGGGGTGTGATCAGGCTTGTTCAAGCGACTTATTTTGCCCCAGGTGCCGCCGCCGGAACGCCGAGTCGTCCGAGTTCACGGCGAATACCGGCCATGTCGCTCTCGTTGCGGGCCAGACTGGCCTTGAGTTCCGCCACCCGGTCCAGGTATTTCTGGTAATTGCGCGCCTCGCTGCCCTGCTTTTCCGGCTCGCCGTTGTTGTATTCCCGCAGCAACTCCTCCTGGCGCGCCTGGGCTTTCTTCAGCTCCAGTTCAAGAATCTGGCGCGCATCCGAGTCACGCGACTTCTGATCTGCGGCGTCGACCCGCTGCCCGGGCGCAGACGCAGCTTGCGGCGCTGCCGCTGCCTGCTTCTGCTGGGCGGCATGGGGACGGGTGCCCTGCACCACGGTCACGTTGCCGCCTTCCATGAGCTTGCAGCCTTTTGTCTGGGCACTGGGCACGGTGTTGGTGTATTCGTTGCCACAGCGGTAAATTCGTTCCTGGGCAAAGCTGTTGCCCACCAACAAGCAAGCCGCCAGGGAAATCAATAAAGCATGGTTCATAAATTTTCCACGCTGGAAAAATGCATGGATGAAGTTGTCAGTATGCGTCAGTTACGCATGATGTGAAGAAAGTTCAATCCACACAAATGAAAAAGGACGGCAAATGCCGTCCTTTTTTACCACAGTCCTTGCCAGTTGAGGACAGAGCTGGCTCGCTGCGCGTAGCTGCGGTCTGTCCCGCAGGTTCTGTCGTGGTTTACAGCGAATAGTACATGTCGAACTCGATCGGGTGGGTGGCCATGCGCAAGCGCGTGACCTCGCCCATCTTGAGTTCAATGTAGGCATCGAGCAGACTGTCGGTGAAGACGCCGCCCTTGGTCAGGAAGCTGCGGTCAGCGTCCAGGCAGTCCAGCGCCTGGTCCAGGCTGTGGCAGACGGTCGGAATCTTGGCGTTTTCTTCTGGTGGCAGGTGGTACAGGTCTTTGGTGGCAGCTTCGCCCGGATGGATTTTGTTTTCCACGCCGTCCAGACCGGCCATCATCAGGGCCGCAAAACCAAGGTACGGATTCATCAGCGGATCGGGAAACCGAGCCTCGATGCGGCGGCCCTTGGGGTTGGCCACGTACGGAATGCGGATCGAGGCCGAGCGGTTCTTGGCCGAATAAGCCAATTTCACCGGGGCCTCAAAGCCGGGCACCAGACGCTTGTAGCTGTTGGTGCCGGGGTTGGTGATGGCGTTCAAGGCGCGGGCGTGTTTGATGATACCGCCCACGTAGTACAGCGCAAAGTCGCTCAATCCAGCATAGCCGTCGCCAGCAAACAGGTTTTTGCCGTCTTTCCAGATCGACTGGTGCACGTGCATGCCTGAGCCGTTGTCGCCGACGATGGGTTTGGGCATGAAGGTGGCGGTTTTGCCATAGGCATTGGCCACGTTTTGCACCACGTATTTCAGGACTTGCGTCCAGTCGGCGCGTTGCACCAGTGTGCTGAACTTGGTGCCCAGTTCATTCTGACCGGCGCCCGCCACTTCGTGGTGGAACACTTCAACCGGAATGCCCAGCGATTCGAGGATCAGGGACATCTCGGCACGCATGTCTTGCGTGCTGTCCACCGGGGGCACTGGAAAGTAGCCGCCCTTGACGGTATTGCGGTGACCGCGATTGCCGCCTTCGATCTTCTTGCCGGAATTCCAGGGCGCTTCGTACTCGTCGATCTTGAAGAAAGTGCCCGACATGTCGGTGTTCCAGCGCACGTCATCAAAGATGAAGAATTCTGGTTCAGGGCCGAAAAAGGCGGTGTCTCCCATACCGGAGGCCTTGAGGTAGGCTTCAGCACGCTTGGCGACGGAGCGGGGGTCGCGGTCATAGGCTTTGCCGTCATTGGGCTCAACCACGTCACAGCTCATGAACAACGTCGTTTCTTCAAAGAACGGATCAATGTTCGCGGTGTTGGGGTCGGGCATGAGCTGCATGTCGGAGGCTTCAATGCCTTTCCAGCCGGCGATCGACGAGCCGTCAAAGGCGTGGCCCGAACTGAACTTGTCTTCATCAAAATGAGAAACCGGCACGGTCACGTGCTGTTCCTTGCCCCGGGTATCGGTGAAACGGAAGTCAACAAATTTGACCTCGTTGTCTTTCACCATCTTCATGACGTCTGCGACGGTCTTGGCCATCAAATACTCCTGGTTGAATCGTTGTTGAAAAGGGTATGGTTAGGTGTCATGCAGTTTTTGTGCCAGTTGCGGCGCTGCGACTTAAATGTCCAATGCAACATTTTGCCCTGACTTTCAGTCGCTGCCGACCTTGTTGCACAAACATTAGATCGCATCAATAAGTTTGGCACCAATCAGGTGCAGTCACTTGTCAATGCTGAGTTGTTGGGATTATTTTTGCACCAATTCAGGGCCAAGATTGGCGTTAAGACGGTGCAGACCCGCCAGCAGATCAGCATAGGCCGGGGCGACTCGTGCTGGTTCACCCTTGACCCCCAGTTCAATGTGCCGGCCGTACTCTGGATGATCCACGCTGGGCAGGCTGAACACCTTGACGCCGATGTGGCGCCGCTCAATGTCTTGCATCAGCGGCGTCAGTGTGGCTTCCATGGCACCAAACACGATGACCGACTGCTCGATCCAGGCGGCAGTTTGGTGCAACTGCGGGTAATGCGTGTCGAGCACCCATTCGATCATCGGCCAGGCCATCACCGGAAAACCGGGCACGAAATAGACGCCCCCACGCTCCCCCTTGCAGAAAAAGCCCGCAATGCGGTTGTACGGGTTGGGAATGATCGTTGCGCCGACCGGAAACACGGCCATGTTGAGCCGCCGGTGCAGGTTCTCAGGTTGATCGGGCTCATAGACGCTGCCCTGTTCTTTGGCGAGGTCTTGCATGCGTTGGCGGATCAGTTCGGCGGCTTGGGGGTGCAGCGCCAACGCAACCCCGAGGGCATCTGCGGCGCACTGGCGGGTGTGGTCGTCGGGGGTGGCGCCAATGCCGCCGGTTGAAAACACGACGTCGCCCGATGCAAAGGCGCGCTTCAGGGTGGCCGTGATGCGTTCGGGTGAGTCGCCCACGTACTCGGCGTAGTCAAGTGACAGGCCGCGCGCCTTGAGCAGTTCGATGACTTTGGGCAGGTGTTTGTCAGCGCGCTTGCCTGACAAAATTTCATCCCCAATGATGATCAGGCCGAAACGGGGTGCAGCGTCAGAGGGAGGTGTTGGCATTGGCGGTTGGTTCATCCGGCAATGTTAGCGCCTGCACGTCAATCGTTGTGGCGCCAGGCGAGGGCGGGGCGGCGACCGGGTCCGCCTCGGCTCGCAAGGCTTGCAGGGCGGCCAGACTGTAATGCGCAAACCAGAGTGAAGACAAGGCAAAAATCAGCGTGTAAAGCCAGATCGCCAGTGGCATCAAAATGACAAACGCCGCGGCAAACAAGACACCCGAGGCCCACAGCAAGCTCGGTGCGGCGCCCAGGTAGCCGCAAAAAACGCCGATACCCAACAACCAGCCGCGATGACGGCGAAAAATCTCGCGTCGCTCCTCGACACTGGCGTGTTCGGCCAGTGCATCAAACGCCATCACACGATAAGTCAGCCAGCCCCAGATTAGCGGCGGCAGCACCAGAATCAAGGGCGGAATCAGCCACAGCGGCAAGGAAACCAGCAAGGCGATCAAGGCCAGCCCGGTCGAGCCCAGAGACCACAGCAGACTGCGCACCAAGGAGCCACCGTGCTTGCGCTCGAGTTGCGGAAAACGCCGCGCAGCCACCAGCCGGGTCAGCAGCGGTGTCATCAACAGCGCGACGGTGAGCAAGGACAGCATCACAAGGATGGGTGTCACGGCAAAAATCACTATCAGAGGCGCCAGCGCCAGCTTGAGGCTGCCCGCGCCCACGCTTTGCAGCCAGTCCCAGACGGTGTTGACGAGGGTGGAGGCCTCCAGCGCTCCGCGCACCCACTCCAGCGTGTTGTCCCAAAAGTAATAGCCCAGGCCCCCGGCGAGCGCCACCGTCAGCAGCAGCGGCAACAGCGACAACACGATCACACGCGGGTGCAGACAATAGGCCACTGCGCGCCAGAAGGCATCGAGAAACAGGTTCATGACGCAAGCATACCGCGCGCTCGCAGCCTCAGCCCGCGATGCTGGCCAGATCGGCCGCGCTCAACCAGCGCCACTGGCCTGGTGCCAGGTCATCGGGCAGGCGCAAGCCGCCGATTTGCGAGCGGTGCAAGGCCTCTACCCGGTTGCTGACGGCGGCCACCATGCGTTTGACCTGGTGGTATTTGCCCTCGGTCAGGGTCAGGCGAAGGTGGTGGTTGGATACCGCCTCGGCGGCAGCGGCGTGCACCGGTTTGGGGTCGTCGTCGAGCACCACACCGGCCAGCAGCCGGGCCACCTGGGTGTCGTCGAGCGGGTGCTTGACCGTGACTTCGTAAACCTTGGGCACATGGTGACGCGGCGAATTCATGCGATGGATGAACTGGCCGTCGTCGGTGAGCAGCAGCAGCCCGGTGGTGTCCTGATCCAGGCGGCCAACCGCTTGCACGCCTTGCACCGCGCCCTTTTGCGGGCGCAGGCGCAGGGCAGAGGGCAGCAGGGTGTAAATGCTGGGGTAGGTGGAGGGCTTCTGGGAGCACTCGGTGGCGCCGGGTTTGTGCAGCATGACGTAGGCTTTTTCATGGTACGGCCAGTCCACCCCCTGGACTCGCAAGCGCAAACCATCCGCTATAAATTCTGTAGCTGCTTTCGTATATAGGACGGGGGCTGGAGCCTGATTTGACTCATAGACGCCGACCAGTCCCTGCTGAATCATGCCGGCGCACACGCGCCGGGTACCAAAGCCCTGGGTATAAAGAATGTCTTGTAACTGCATGGACAGAGTATCGCAAAGCCGGCGTTGAAATGTCGTCAGTGCGGACCCGCGGCGGCGCTAAAGCACACCGAAATCATCAAATCAGGCGCGCGGCTTCGCGCGCCGCCACCAGACCTTCGTCGGTTGGCACCACCCACACCTGTGCCCGGCTTTGTGGTGTATGGATGGCCATGATCTCGTTGCCGACGGCCTGCTGGTTCAGCAGCGGGTCGATCACGACGCCCAGCCAGGCCAGGCGCTGGCCCATCTGTGCCCGCAGCTCAATGTCATGTTCGCCAATGCCACCGCTGAAGGCCAGCACGTCCAGCCCGCCCAGACAAGCGATCAGCGCGCCCGATTCGCGCACCGCACGGTAGGTGAATAATTCAATCGCCGCAAGCGCTGCCGCACTGCTGTCGGCGCGCAGAAGTCGCATGTCGGCGCTGATGCCGGAGACGCCGAGCAAGCCGCTTTGCTTGTAGAGCAGGGTTTCCAGCCGGTCGTGGTCCCAGCCTTGCTCCATCAGGTAGAGCAGAACGCCGGGGTCGATGGAGCCGGTGCGGGTGCCCATCATCAAGCCATCGAGCGCCGAGAACCCCATGCTGGTCGAGCAGCTGCGTCCGCCGCGCGCCGCGCACAGGCTGGCACCGTTGCCCAGATGCGCCATCAGCACGCGACCCTTGGCCTGTTCGCTGCGCTCCAGCAGCACGCTCATGACGTACTGGTACGACAGGCCATGAAAGCCATAACGGCGTACGCCTTGCTCTGTCAGCGCCTGTGGCAAGGCATAGGTGTAATCCACTTCGGGCAGGGTGGCATGAAAGGCGGTGTCAAAGCAGGCCACTTGCGGCAGGCTCGGAAAGGCTTTTTGAAAGGCCCGAATGCCTTGCAGATTTTGCGGCTGGTGCAGCGGCGCCAGCGAAATCAACTCGGTCAGCTCGTTCAAAATGGGGGCCGTGATTCGCACGCTGGCCGAAAATTTTCGTCCGCCATGCACCACCCGGTGGGCAATCGCCTTGATCGTGGGAACGGCAGGGTCACCCTGCAGCAAGTCGCCCAGGCTGCGCAGGGCTTGATCAAACGGATCGGCCGCGCGCTCAAGTTGGCGATGTTGGGCGTGGCCCTGAAAGGTCCAGTCCAGCACCGGCGCGCCACCGGGCTCCAAACCCTGAATGCTGCCGGTGAGCACGCTGCGCTGCACGTGGCCGTCATACAAGGGATGGATCGAAAATTTGAGTGTGGAGGAGCCCGCGTTGACAGAAAGTATGGCCATGTGATGCTCCTTACCAGACCTGGCGCGGCTGGTTGCGCCGTGCGTTGTTGGCAGCCAGTTGGGCTAGCAGTGCTGACGCCACCCGGTTCATGGGGCCGTCGGCGCGGCTGGTCAGGGCAATGGGCACGCGTGCGCCCAGCACCAAGCCCGAGCCGGAGGCACCGGCCAGATACTCCAGCTGTTTGGCCAGCATATTGCCCGATTCAAGATCGGGCACGGCCATGATGTCGGCTTGCCCCGCAACCGGGGAGTCAATGTTTTTGATCTGCGCGGCGTGGGCTGAAATCGCGTTGTCAAAGGCCAGCGGACCGTCCAGTATGCCGCCGGTGATCTGGCCGCGATCGGCCATCTTGCACAGCGCCGCGGCGTCCAGGGTGGAAGGGATGTTGGGGCTGACAGTTTCCACCGCCGACAGAATCGCGACCTTGGGGACTGCCACCCCCATGATGCGGGCGAAGTCGATTGCGTTTTGAATGATGTCCATTTTTTCGGGCAGGGTGGGGCGAATATTGAGCGCGGCGTCGGTGATCAGAAGCGGCTTGGGGTAAAGCGGTATGTCAAAGCGAAAGACATGCGACATGCGCCGCCCGGTGCGCAACTCGGGCCGGGCCAGCACGGCGTGAATCAGCTCATCGGTGTGCAAACCACCCTTCATCAACACCTCGACTTCGCCCCCGGCGGCCATTTCTGCCGCCTTGTCGGCGGCGGCGTGGCTGTGCGGCACCGAGATGATCTCGACGTCACCCAAGTCAATGCCCGCCTGCTCGGCCACGCGGCGGATGCGCAGTTCGGGGCCAATCAGCACCGGCACGATCAAGCCATGGCTGGCCGAGTCCATGGCGCCGCTGAGCGAGCCCTCGTCGCACGGATGCACCACGGCGCAGCGCACGGCGGGCATGCCCTTGCCCAAGGCCAACAACTCATTAAAACGGGCTTGTGGGTCATGCAACTGGATTTGTGGCAGATTGACGCGCGGCAGGCGCACTTTTTTGGTTGGCGCCAGCACCCGGGCCGTGCCGTACAGCACCCGCACGCCTTTCTGGTTCAATACCTGGCAATCGAGTTCGACACTCTTATGGAGGTCATTTTTGCTCACCACCTTGACCATCACCGTGAGCGTGTCGCCGACACGAACCGGTTGAACAAAATGCAAAACCTGCTCCTGGTAAATGGTGCCCGGGCCCGGAAACTGTGTTCCCAGCAGCGCTGAAATCAGGGCGCCGCCCCACATGCCGTGAGCAATCACACCGTGGAACAAGGTGTCATTGGCATACTCGGCGTTCAGATGGGCCGGGTTGGTGTCGCCTGATACGGCGGCAAAGGCCTGGATGTCGGCCACCGTCAGGGTGCGCAACAGGCGGGCGCTTTGCCCCAGTGTTATTTCGTCAAAAGTGACGTTTTCAATCAAATCAGCGTGCAGTGAAAGATTCATGGTTGGTTTAACGTGGCGGGGAAAAAAGACGGGGCACCGGGCAATAGAAGGGTTGAGTCACGCGACGGCGTGGCAGGCGTAGAAGTCAGGACTGGCCAAACAGGCGTTCCAGGTTAATGCCGTCCACACCGGGTTTGAAGCCTCTGCGCTCCAACTGCTGCTCGGCCTGGACCATGATCTGGCGTGTGACCGTGACGCCGGTATCGTCGACATAGCGCTTTTCGACACCGTAGCGCATGACCAGCAGGCCGCGCAACTCTTCGCGTTGGTGCGCCACCCGGTGCTCCGGGCTGGTGCTGGCGTGTGCTGCCTCAGCGTGCCCGGATGTGACTCGCCGCTCGTGCAAGACCGTCGGCGCGTGGTGTTCGCTCATCAAGCCGGCCACGTCGTTATCGTTTGCCAGCGATATCCCCAAGGCGATGGCCAAGCGGGCGATGCGTGCGTTGAGCGACTCGATGGATGCCTCCATTTGGCGCAGACGGTCAACTTGTGCTTCGTCCAGGGCGAGGGGGTCAGTCGGCATAGCGCGTCATCACATAGTCCCCAGGCGCATCGCCCAACACTGTGGCCGGGTTGATGGCGGGCGGCGGCACCGGCTTGCCTGAGCGCTCATGCAACCAGCGATGCATGGCCTCCCACCATGAACCCTCGAATAAAGGCGCATGCGCCGCCCAGTCATCAGGTTCTGTCCAAGCGTGACCTTTTTCCATGCAGTCCATCTGGTAACTGCGCCCTCGATGTCCGGGCTCGGACACAATGCCCGCGTTGTGGCCTCCCGCCGCCAGAATGAAAGTGGTCTGGGTGTCGGTGTAGAGATGAATCTTGTAGACCGACTGCCAGGGCGACACGTGGTCGCGCTGGGTGCCCACCACCAGCAGCGGCGCATGGATATCCATCAGGGCGACCCCGACCCCGGCCACGCGGTAGTTGCCAGTGGCCAGCGCGTTATTCAAAAAAAGCGAGGACAGGTACTCGTTGTGCATGCGCTCGGGCAGACGTGTGACGTCGGCGTTCCAGCTCATCATGTCGTTGCCCACCTCGTCCTGGCCCAACAGGTAGCGCCGCGTGCTGCGGGACCAGACCAGATCGCGCGAATTCAAGAACTGGAACGATCCGGCCATCTGCCTGCCCGAGAGGAAACCGGTGCGCGCCATTGACTCGCGCAGGGTCTTGAGCTGATCGTCGTCAATGAAAACGCCCAGCTCGCCCGGTTCAGTGAAGTCAGTTTGCGCCGCCAGCAGAGTCACGCTGGCCAGCTCGGGCATGGTGTCGAGCGCGACCGCATCTTCCCGTCGACGGTGCTGATTTTTTCCTTGCCCGCGCCGGTGCGACTGCGGCTGGCGAGCACCCAGTGCCGCCGCCACAATGGCCAGAAAAGTCCCGCCCAGGCAATAGCCCAGGGCATGAATACGGGGTGCGCCAGTGAGCGACTTCACCGCCGCCATGGCCTCCATCACACCCAGTTGCAGGTAGTCCTGCATACCCAGTTCGCGGTCGGATGCATCCGGGTTGCGCCACGAGATCATGAACACGGTGTGCCCTTGCCCGACCAGATAACGCACCATTGAATTGCCGGGCGACAAGTCCAGGATGTAGTACTTCATGATGCAGGACGGCACAATCAGCAGCGGCTCCGGGTAGACACCAGCGGTCGTTGGTGTGTACTGGATCAGCTCAATCAGATCATTGCGAAACACCACCTTGCCCGGCGTGACGGCGACGTCCTGGCCGACCTTGAATGGCAACGGTTTGAGCGCGGTGCGGGACGCGCCACCGGTGTGCTGGCTTCGCTCCAGCAGGTCCAGGGCCAAATGCTGGTAACCCTTGAGCCAGCTCTGTCCCAGGGATTCTTTCCCCTTTTTGATCGCCTCGGGGTTGGTGATGGGCAGGTTGGAGGGCGACAGCGCATCGAGCCCCTGCCGGTTAAAAAAATCAACCACATGGCGGTGATGGCTCGACACCCCCTCGACCTGGCTTGCCTCGTGCCACCAGGAACTGGTGGCTTTGAAGCTTTCTTTGAGCACATTGAAAGGCCAGTGGTGCCAGCCCGGATCATTGAAGCGCGGGTCATCGACTGGCGCTGGCTGAGACTCGTCATCGGACGCGAGCTGCTCCTGCCAAGGGCTGCTGAGTGCTTGTTGCGACAGTGCCAGCGCCCGCTGCGCCAGCAGCATCTGTTGCCCCGGCGATGTGGCCAGATGCATGGCCCAGTCGGCGTAAGCCAGGGCCAGGGAAATCGGTGACAAACCCAGGTTGACCTTGGCCAGTTGCGAGTGAAACGCTTCATCAAGCGCCTGGGCGGCAGCCAGCTGCCGTTCAGTCGGCGGCGGGAGTGGAATCGATTTTTTCATGACAACACCTGAGTTCAGCCTAAATCCGGCAGTTACCCTGCCATCGTGAGTTGATCCGTTCGGTGCCACGGCGGCAAAGGGCGGGTTATTTTCGCCACCACGTAGTCCAGGAACGTCTTCCAACGGTCTGTCAGAGGCAACTGCT
>NZ_JBAQMD010000032.1:0-81858 GCF_049302455.1 Rhodoferax ferrireducens
GCCGCATGAACGAACATCCGCATCTCGCGCATGAAGTTGGCACTGAACGCCAGTTCGGCGATGCGCGACTCGATCTCATCCACCGTGTTCGGTGTGCCTTCGCGTTTCAGCGGACTCAGCAGCACCAACAACACATCGCGCGAATCGCAGTCGTAAAACAGCGGGAATACCGCCGGATTGGCCGCGTAGCCACCGTCCCAATACGGCTCGCCATCGATTTCCACCGAATGATGGATTTTGGGCAGACAGGCGGAGGCGAGCATCACGTCAACGCTGAGTTCACTCTCGCGAAACACGCGCAGCTTGCCGGTATTCGCCTGCGTGGTGCCGACGAACAACTTGAACGGACTGCGCGCGCGCAACTGCTCAAAGTCGACCAGCCGATTGAGCAGATCGCGCAAGGGGTTCAGATCAAAAGGGTTGAGCTGTGCTGGCGAGAAGTGGCCGGCCCAGTTCACCAGCAACTTGCTGGCTGGCGACAGGCTGATCGCCTCGCCCTCACCCTGGGTCATCAAGCCCCAGGGCATCTGCTTGCCAACTTCCATCCAGAAATCCGACAAACCCTGGCGAGCGCCATCGCGCCCGCCCTTCATCCAGCCATCGGCAAAGACCAGCGCGTTCATGGCCCCGGCGCTGCTGCCGCTCAGGCCCTCGAACTCAATGCGCGGGTCTTCCAGCAGCGCGTCCAGAACGCCCCAGGTGAAGGCACCGTGCGCACCACCGCCCTGAAGCGCGAGGTTGAGCGGGCTGGGCGACGGCTGCACCAAGCGCTTGAGCCAGGCAAGGCCTGACTGCCTGGTGACGCCTGGGCGCACGGGTGTTGCTGCGCTGTCGATCAAATGAACTCCTTCGCGGTGTGAGAACCGCCCTACCTGTGCGAATCAGTATAGGATTTTTCTGTGTCACCGTGCACACACCGGCCGAACGGCCCAGGACCTTGCGTCAAGCGGTCAATCGTGCACAACGTTGCACAAAACCACGTCTGCGTTGTAGATCAATACCAGTCCTGTAGCGCCTGTGCATGGTGTTGCGCCCGGGTCTCATGGCCTGGAAGCCAAAGTGAGTGACCACACGCTGCGCGCGACAAGAAGTCCAATAACAACTGGTGCTGGCGGAGCACCCGCTGTTGGCGGTGCTCAATCAGGGGATTAAAAATGCCGTGTCGCGAAAACAGCTGGCGTGGATTTTTCTTCACCCAAAGCCAGGAACCCATCTCTAGCGTGAGCGGCAGAAATATGTTTTTGGCTTGCGCACATGACTGTTGGTACAAATGGTCCCACAAATCCCCATGCGCAAGGTACTGCAAGCTTTGCGGTTCAATAATGTACCGGTGATGGCTGTTCGACTGCACAAAAATGCTCTTGAGGGCATGCATCTCTGCCAAGTGGGTGATGGGCACCCGGGTATGTGCATAGGGAAACCAGATGCGGTCGCTGGCGCCAAAACCCGAATGACAATCCACGCTCAGGCTGAAGCTGCGGGGCAACAATTCAGCCTTCACCACATCACACACGGCCTGATTCTCAATTTCCATGGCCTGGCCTTTGAGACCGCGGTACCAAGGCAAGCCAGCGCTCAAGCGCTGTCCGCCGACCAAAAATGGCACCGGCTCTTGCGCCTCTACCGGCGCGTTTCTCATCAAGTCCACACCGTTGGGGTTGGCCCGGGTGCCAAGCGCCATGCCGCCCGGATTGACGATAGGCATAAAGACCAGGCGAACCGCTTCAAGTTGCCGGTGCAAGGTGCTGTCCCATTGCAGACGCATGACCAAACTTTGCAGATACGAAATCACCACGCCAGTGCCAATGCGCTCCAGGCCATGAACACCACCAAAATAACCCACCGCCGGCACGTCGAGCGCTGGATTGCCCAATGCGATGACATGAACCGGATAGGAGCCCCCGCCTGGCAAATTGACGTTACAGACCACGCGTGTTTCGAGCCAGGCTGCACCCAATTCAATGATGCGCTCCAACGCAAGCAATTCTGGCAGCCTGGTTTGCGTCACAGTTGCCGATGGGATAAGAGTTGAAGGACGATCGTCATGAACGGTGAGCTTAGCGTCGAATCCTTCGCGCGTGCAACGCTTGTCTGGATAGGCGTCGTAATTTGACACTGACACAAGGCTGTCACAAGGCCGGTGTAATTTGGCTCTTGCCAACTACAAAACGCCTGCCAGCGTCTACCCTATGTTTAACAAAAGAACTTTCTTTCGCGTCATGGCCATCCCGGCCTGTATTGCCTATGGTGTGCTCGAATTCCTTGCTTTGCAACGCTCACGTCTGATGAGTCGTCGCACTTATTCCTAGACACCGCTGCCGGGTTCTGATTTTCGCGGGCCAACGCTACATCAGCGTCTTCAAGTTGTCATTTTTCCCCATTAAATTAGCGCCATGTTGGTGGCGGGACGGACATTCCCGGCAAACAATGCATCAGTATTCATTGACGTGATGCTACCAACGCCATACACCAAGTGGCCGATCAGCAGATCGGCCACTGCTTGCTGTCAGCATGTATTCACCTGGTGGCCAGGGTCAGAACTGAAGACTCAAGACGCATAATTGAAGTCCAAAGTTGGTACAAAGGACAGGTTTTATGAGAGTCGTGTTGTGCCTGAGCGGCAGCGATTGAACAAGCAGCTTGCATCTTATGAAACAAAATACTCTCCCCCAGGGTCCGCAAGAAATCGAGCTCAAACTGGCCTTGCCAGGCTCTGACCCCTCACACCTGGCACAGCAGCTGGCGCAGATACCCCTGTTGGCTCGGCGCCAGGCGATCCGTCTGCACCTGCACAATGTTTACTACGATACGCCTACGCAGGTATTGCGACAGGCGCGCATCGCATTGCGAATACGGCGCGTTGGCAGCGATGCAAAACCGCAATGGCTACAGACCCTCAAAATGGGGGGGCTTGGTGACTCGGCACTGAGCCAGCGTGGCGAATGGGAAGTGCCCATGCCGGATGCCAGGCTCGACTTGCAGGCGCTTCAGGCGACCCCCTGGAACCATATCGATCCTGATGGAAGCGTGTTTCAGTCCCTGGCGCCGAGTTTCTCAACGGTCTTCGACCGAACAATCTGGGTCGTTCGCAAACGCGATGGCAGCGTGGTCGAGGTCGCGCTGGACCTTGGGCAAATAGAAGCCAATCACTTGAATTCACCGATTTGCGAATTGGAGCTTGAATTACTCGCGGGCTCACCCCTTGCCCTGTTTGACATCGCCCGACAAATTGCCAAGACAACTGCCGTATTGCCAGCCAATGCCAGCAAGGCCGAGCGTGGCTACACCCTGGCCGACGGCTGCCTGGACAAGCCACTGCGCGCCCAGCCCCCCAGCCTGACACCCAAGCTCTCATTACATGAGACGACGCGGCGAGTATTGCGCGAGATGTTCTGCCAGTTCACCACCAATCTTGGCCTGCTATGCCGCTCTGACAACCCCGAGGTGGTGCACCAGGCCCGGGTCGGTTGGCGACGCTTTAAAAGTGCTTTGCGACTTTTCAAGGTAAGCCTGCCGGGCAACGCGATGCCATCGTGGCAAGCGCTGCGGCCGTTATTAAATCTTCTAGGTGACGTGCGCAATTTCGACGTTGCCTGCACAGAAACGCTGCCCCCGCTCGGCGCCGCCTATGCCGCCGGAGACAGCCAACGGGCACAAACCTGGCACACGATGGAACAGGCCTTGAAACAGGCCGCCATGCGCCAGCGCGAGCTCGCGCGCGAGGCGCTCCAGCGGCCCGCGGTCGGCGCAAGTCTGCTTGAAATCACTCAATGGCTCGAAGGATGGTCAACTTTGATGGCGCCGGACCAAGTCGCGCTTGAACCCAAAGAGCCCCTGCGGGGCTGGGCCAGGCGTCGAATCAAGCGCCTGCATGATCAGTTGCAGCTCGCCCTGCGCGACACCAGCGACCCGGACAGTCAGCACCATGCTCGCATCATTGCCAAGCGAATGCGCTACGGCATCGAAGCATTACAGCCGCTGCTACCCAAAAAGCGCTCGCAACGCTGGCATGAACAGGCGAGCGAGCTTCAATTGAGTATTGGCGCAGCACGCGATGTCAGTCTGGCCATCACCCTGGTTGCCAAGTTGGAAATAGAACCCGGCGTGCTTGATTTCTTGCGCGGCGTCGCGGTCGGCAGACAAAGGTGAGTGCATTCAATACTGAAGCGCTGCTGATTGCGCCAGGCCACCGTTTTGTGCGTTCAACTGTCTGTGGGGCAGGCAGTCCTGGAAGCACCGAGACCACCAGTCGCTGCACTTTCACTTCATGTGGCCAATTTCCTGGAACCTGGCCACATGCGCAGCAAGGTATTGTCGCGCTGGACGTAGTGATGGAATAAGGCTGCCGCCGCATGGCCACCGATCAGGAAGTAGCCGGCGGTCCCCACGAACTCATGGATTTCCTTGAGCTGGGCCGCCAACGCCTTGTCTGGCCCGATCAGCGCCGGGAGCTCCAGACCAAAAAATGGAATGGGCTTGCCTGCCGCACTCAGCATGAGCCAGCCCAGCAGCGGCATGCCAATCATGATGGCGTACAGCATCAAGTGGGCCAGTTTGCCAGCCATCGCTTGCCACTGAGGCAGGGCGGCTTGCAGGCGCGGAGCGGGGTAGATCGCGCGCATTGCCAGGCGCAGCCAAACCAGGGCAAACATGAAAAGACCCAGCATGAAGTGCAGGCTTTTCAAGGCCTCACGGGGCACGCTGCCCTTGTCAAAAAGCTCGCGCAAATTAATGCTGGCATACACGCCGATAAACAAGGCAAGCATCAGCCAATGCAGCGATATTGACGCCAGGTGATATCGATCCACTGTTTTTCTAAAAGTCATAAACCAACTCCTAACATTGAAGAAGTCGGGATCCTAAAAATCCCTGCTTAAGGCCTCCTTAAATTTCAGCCATTTCAGGCGATTTGCTTACCTCTTGTCACCGTTGTTGCATCGCTCGCAATCCTTGACCATCTTTGAGCAAGGTACGTCGCCCCTCATCAAGAAAGGCATTCAAAGACGCGGGGCGGTTAAGAGATTCCATTAACCCAGGGCGAATGTTTCGCCTGGGTTCTGGTTTTGCATCGCCCGCCCTCGTGAGGCCAGCTTGCGCAACGTTTGGCTTTGACCAGTTTGTTGCATTTGCCTGTGGGTAACAGGTGAGAGAAGTGTAGATCGGGGTGCCCCGCAGGGGATTGCGTAATTTTCACAAAAATCAAGTTTTTAGATATTTACTGCTTGTAGATTAACTTAATTTAGAATAATCTGCCTGAATATTCGGAATATGAGGCAAAACATGAAACTGGATCGCTACGACCAACACATACTTGAAGTGCTGCAGCAAGACGGGCGCATCAATAACCAGGACCTGGCCGACCGCATCGGCCTGTCCCCGTCACCCTGCCTGCGCCGGGTGCGTGCGCTGGAGGAATCCGGCCTGATCGTGGGCTACCGGGCGGTGCTGGACGCCAAAAAAATGGGCCTGACGCTGCTGGCGCTGATCAACGTCTCCATGGACCTGCACACGCCCGAGCGCTTTGCCAATTTCGAGGCGACCGTGTGCGCATTGCCCGAGGTGCTGGACTGCCTGCTGATCACCGGGCAGGATGCCGACTACCAGCTCAAGGTGGCCGTGCGCGACATGGATCACTACCAATCTTTGCTGCTTGACCAGCTCACCCGCATTGAGGGCGTGACCGGCGTGCACTCCAGCTTCGTGCTGCGCCGGGTGGTGAGTAAAACGGCGCTGGCAGTGGCGGCGGGGTAAGGCGCGCCGATACCTGTCAAAGTGCTGTGAATCGGATCGAATCAGCCTATCGTTTGGCGAGATTGAAGACGGCCCAATCCGTGGCAGAGCCGTCTTCGGCGAGGAGATTCCGGCCATGGGAACGCTCTTGTATACCGACGTACGCTTGTTTTGCGAGAGGGGCATTCCCGGCGTCATTTATGGCGCCGGACCGCGCACCGTGTGGAGTCCCACGCCACCGCTTTCTGCACTCAGCTGTCCACGGGGCTTGCCCGCAGGGCTTCTACCGCCAGGCGCAGGTCGGCGCTCCACGCACGCCGTCCACGCTCTTGGGCTGATTGCTGCTCGCCAAAGATCAAGGTCGCGCACAGCGGCGGCGCGGTCAGCATGCGCCACATGGAGCCCATTAGCGTGTCGTTATTTATGTAGCACGGCGCCAGGCTGTGCGCGGCGCTGGCGGCATCCGAAAACCGCAGCGCCACGGGCTGCACCGGCGCATTGGCAGCAATGGCGGCTTGCACCAGGTTGGCATGAAATGGCAGCACGCCAACGCCGTCACTGCTGGTGCCTTCTGGAAACACCACGATCGAGTCACCGGCATGCAGGCTATCTGCCATCTGCTGCACCACACGCAGAGCGTCTCGCCGGGACTCGCGCTCGATAAACAAGGTGCCGACAGCCGCGGCCAGAGTTCCGATCAGGGGCCAGCGCCCAACATCGGCTTTGGCGACAAAGCGGCAATGGCAGACCGCATAAATCACGTAAATATCGAGCCACGAGATGTGGTTACACACCAGCAACAAGGGGCCACGCTTTGGCGGCCTGCCGATTACTACCAATTTGATAGCTAGCAGCGCAAGAAGGGCGAGGGCCCAGGCCCTGATTCGTTCTTGCTTTTGGGGGGTCGTCAGTCCTGGAAACACCAGGACCACCGTCCACCAGCCGCGCAGCAGATGCAGCAGCACACATGCCAGTTTCCAACTGGCATGAACCCTGGAAGCGATCGGTTTCATCAAACCGAACAGCACACGCTCAGAGTGCGGGCAGTCCGCTGAGGTAGCCGATGGCGGCGCTCTTCTTGTTGTTCCAGTTGGCGTTGATCAGCGGATCGACGCCAGCCTTGATCACCGAATGGATGCTGCCCCAGTCACCGGGGTGCTGGAAGTTGCTCATGATGTAGGAGAAGCCATTGAGGTTATCCACCATCTCCAGCCCGGTCGCCTCGCCGCCCGCCGGAACCGAGAGAATGCGCGACAACTTCTTGCTGTCCACGTTGTAAGCCCACAGGAAGTTGTTGACGTGCTGACCAGAGTCTTCGCCAATGAACAGCGTGCGCAGTTTTTCCGAGAACTTGAGGTTGTCGGCGTTGGCGATTTTGTCCACGTTGGCGCTGTTGCCAACGGCGTCAGCGGCCTGATCTTCGCCCACCAGGGCGGGGATGGCCGCCATGACGGTGGGGACCCAGTCACTGCCGATGGTCGTGCCCGCCTTGTCCTTCTGGCCTGTCGACAGCTTGAGTTCGTAGGTTGCACCGGCCGAGATGGCGCCCACCTGAATGTCACCAGCCGTATCCGACATGCTTTTCTGGATGTACGACACGGCGACGTAAGCGACTTTGTCCTTGCGGTTGAGTGTTACCCCCTCCATCTTGGTGAATTCCATTGAACCACCCATCACGGCGGCATAGCGGTGGGATTCCAGGAAGGCGGCTGCTTTTTCCTTTCCTGCAGCAAACTTGACCCACTCCGTCTTGCCATTGAAGGCAATCTTGCTGAAGCTGGCATCCAGCGGATCGGTCTTGCTGACCGTCACGATATCGCTGGCTGAGAGCGTGTCTGCCAGGGCCTTGATTTCTGCGCTGGTGGCGCTGCCCAGCTTGATCCAGCTCAGCGTGGCGGTACCGCCCGCAACAGCCGAGGTCTGCGTCCATTTCGCAACATACAGGCTGCCACTGCTGAGGTCTTTTTCCTTGTCAGCAATGAACATGAACAGGCCGGTGTTGGTGCCGTCATCACCCATCAGCACGGTCTTGTTGTCGGGGCAGACTTCGACCAGTTCGCGCGCGATGCGGCCCAGGCAGTAGTGTTTCACGATGGTAGCCGTTCCGTCGGGCTTGACCGTGACTTCCGGCACGTGGCCGTAGTGGTAGGGCTTGGCAGCGGTAGTGCTGCCGAACAGATTCTGGCTGAACGCCTGGAACATGGTGTTGCCGGCGATATTGACGGCGTCAGGCTCGTACTCCTCGCTGGAGAGGTGGGTGTTCCAGGGCGACAGGCTCGAAGCACAGGTGATCCACAGGCCGTTGACCGGCTTGGTATCCACATTGAAGTGCTTGACGGCTTTCAGTGCACCCGTCGTCTTGTCCTGGTCCAGGGTGGTGATGGAAATCGGCGATGGCAATGTGCCGTACATGCTGACGCCGGCATTGTTGAGGGTCTTGTACTCGTACTGCGTCACCAGGAACAGCGTGTTGCCTGTAACGCCAGCCACCGTTGGGTTGGACAAGGAGATCAGCGAGTTGCCATCCGGACAATCAGAGTAGAACGGCTCAGACGTGGTGCCCGACGTGTCCATGATGGGGTTGCCATTGATGTCATAGAAGGCGCCGGCGATCACGCTGGCGCTGCCGTTCTTGAGCGTGTCGCCGGTCTTGAACAGGGTGTTGTAGGCCAGTGCCTGGGTCTTCGTGCCGGCATCGGAATAGCTGATCTTGACGCTGGCGCTGGTGAAAGTGGTAGCGCGTTGTACATCGGTCATGGTGGCAGGCATGCCGATGAACTCCACGCCCGTGGGGGCGACGGCTGTTGCGGCATCGCTGCCACCACAGGCACTCAGACCCAAGCTTCCCAGTCCCAACGTGGCAACGCCACCGAGCGCGCCTTTGAGCACTTGGCGGCGCTGCAGGTGAGTCGCTCCTGGCGCAATGCGCTCAGGCTTGCCGGATGCGGTGTTGGTGAGTGAAAAATTTGACTTCATGGAGACTCCTCGGGTTGAAAAGCCATCAGCATAAAAACCAATCATGACAGGATGACGGCGGTTTTATGACAGTTCCGTGAAACACCGCGAGCCGTGGCGATGACACGTGTGTCTGTCCAAGCAAACCCGTCAAATTGGACCTGCAACTTGACGAATTTGTATCAAACAATATAAACTGTATAAATCGTTTTATAAAGGACAGTTCATCATGGTCACAACAGACAAGAAAATCGTTTCTGCCAAATCTGCAAAAACAGCCGCACCAGCAGTGGTTCGCGCCAAGGTCACGCCCGCGCCAGTAGCGCCTGCCACCATGGCAAAAGTGGCGCTCAAACGTAGCGCCAAACCAATTGCCAAACCAATTGCCATGCCTAAGACCGAAAAGCCCTCCAAGGTGAAAAAACCGAAACTGGTACGCGACAGCTTTACCATCCCCAAGGCTGAATACACCGTGCTCGACGACCTGAAGCAACGCGCTGGCAAGCTGGCCCATGCCGTCAAGAAAAGTGAATTGCTCCGCGCCGGCATCAAAGCCCTGGCTGCCATGCCAGACGGGGCTTTTCTGGCCGCGCTGAAGGCCGTGCCAGCCATCAAGACCGGGCGCCCCAACAAAGATTGAGCCTGCGCGAACTTCTGCCGGACCGCATCTGAAAATGCCGCGCTGGTGGATTCGCTACATGACCTCGGGTGACTGTACCGCGACGATCACAGTCTGGGACTGTGCGTCGCGCTGGCGATTGCGCAGCCACCAGACCGCCCCTTTTTTGACCGTGCATTCGGTCGCGCTTAGACCGAGCAACTGGGCGATGGTTTGGCCCAACGTAGGTTGATGACCCACCACCAGCACGGTGCCTTTTGCAAGCGGCCATTGAACCAGCGCCAGCAACCGGTCGGCACTGGCGCCCGGCGCCAGTTCTTCTCGCAACTTGTATTTACGTCCCAGTGCCTGCGCAGTTTGCTCACAACGGCGTGCCGGGCTGACAAAAATACGCGTGCCTTCGGGCAACTGACGGTCGAGCCAGTTCGCCATGCGCGCGGCCTGTTTGTCGCCACGCGAAGTGAGTGAGCGGGCCATGTCGTCACAGCCCTCCAGCCATTCCTGTGCCTCCGCGTGACGCCATAAGATCAGATCCATATCAGCCTGCGCGTCTGTCGTCCTGTCCGGCGTAGCGCGCCATCAGGGCAGCTTGTGCACCATGCGCCAGGCGTGGATGCTCGCACTTGACGCGCGCATAGGTGCCGTCCGGCAGCAAGTCCCACGCGTCCACACCGTCATGCAAATAGGCCACCAACTCTTCATCAACAATGCGCTGGCGCTGCGCCGGGTCCGTGACTGGCCAGGCCAGTTCTACCCGGCGCAGCATGTTGCGATTCATCCAGTCGGCGCTGGACAGGTAAAGCTCTTCCACGTCATCATGGCGAAAGTAGAAGACCCGCGAGTGCTCCAGAAACCGGCCAATGACGGAGCGGACCCGGATGTTGTCGGTGACACCCGGCACCTGGGCTGGCAGCATGCAGGCACCGCGTACGATCAGGTCAATCCTGACGCCCTTCTGCCCGGCTTGAATCAATGCGTAGATGAGTGCTTCATCCGTCAAGGCATTCATCTTGGCAACGATGCGAGCGACCCCACCCGACGCGGCCACAGCGCCCAATTTGTTGATTTTTTCGAGCAGCTTGCGTTGCAGATAAAACGGCGCCAACAACACCCGCTTGAGTTTGGGCAGCCGACTGTGGCTGGCCAAATGAACAAACACATACTCAACATCGGCCGTGAGCACCGTGTCGGCCGTGAGGTGGCCCCAATCGGTGTACAGGCGCGCCGTGCGAGGGTTGTAGTTGCCGGTCGACAGGTGCGCGTAGCGCACCAGCCTATTGCCTTCGCGGCGGGTAATCAGCATCATCTTGGCATGGGTTTTAAGCCCCACCACGCCGTACAAAACCTGTGCGCCAATGGATTCGAGCATCTCGGACCAGTTGATGTTGGCCTCCTCGTCAAACCGGGCCTTGAGTTCCACCACCACGGTGACTTCTTTGCCACGCCGCACCCCCTCGCGCAGCAAATCCATCAGCTCTGAGTCAACGCCGGTGCGATAGATCGTCTGTTTGATCGCCAGCACCTGCGGGTCATTCACGGCTTCACGTAAAAATGCCAGGACGCCGCCAAAGCTCTCAAACGGCTGGTGAATCAAGACGTCGCCCAGCTTGAGTTGCTCAAAAAACGATACACCTGGCGTCAGTTGCGTCGGATAACACGACTGGTAGGTGGGAAAACACAATTTCGGCAACGGCACCAGATCAATCAACTGCGTCAACCGAACCAGATTGACCGGACCTGGCACGCGGTACAAGGCCTGCTCCGGCAAATTGAACTGCTCGCACAGAAACGCTGACAAGTACTCTGAGCACCCAGCGGACACTTCCAGCCGCACCGCTTGGCCAAATTGACGGGATTCCAGGCCCTGGCGCAAGGCAGTGCGCAAATTCCTGACGTCATCTTCGTCCACGGCAAGATCGGAATGGCGGGTCACCCGGAACTGTGAGAATTGCCCGACATCCCGCCCCGGGAACAACTCGGCCAGATGTCCCCGAATCACGCTGGAGAGGGAGACGAAGTGGTAAGTTTTACCCGAGATTTTTTCCGGCATGCGGATCATGCGCGGTAAAACACGCGGCACCTTCACGATGGCAATCTCGTTCTCTCGGCCAAACGCGTCGTGGCCACCCAACCGCACGATGAAATTGAGCGATTTATTGGCCACTTGCGGAAACGGATGCGAAGGGTCCAACCCGACCGGAATCAGCAAAGGGCGCACTTCGCGCTCAAAGAACTGCTTGACCCAGCGCCGCTGGGCCTCGTTACGCTCACCATGGGAGACCACCTTGATGCCCTGCGCCTCCAGTGTCGGCATCACGTGATTGTTGTACAGCGCATACTGACTCGCGACCAAGGTGTGTGCGGTCATGGCAAGCCGCTCAAACGACGCCACCGTATAGTTTCCCTTGGCATCCTGACGCTGGTTGGCCACCAGATGAGGCTCCGCCCGAACCTCAAAAAACTCATCCAGATTGGACGACACAATGCACAGATAGCGCAGCCGCTCCAGCGGTGGAACGTCTTTGCGCCGGGCCCAATCCAGCACCCGCTCGTTGAACGCAAAAATGCTGTGGTCGCGATCAAGAAGCGTCACCGCTGCAATGGCCGGCATCAATTTTGGCGGACGAAAGAATGAAGACATGATGCCCCAAGGCTCGTTTATTACAGACAGATGACTGATTGTTGACCGTATTGGTGACAATCGTGTGACAACAGCTTACTCCGCACCCAGCTCAACTGGCGCAACGCGTCAAACCGGGTCCGTCGACGATGAGGCGCACACCGAGCCGACTCCTTTATTGATAGACTCCGACCGACATGATGAATGCAGCCCGCCAGCACCGCACGCGCCAATGGATTTTGGCGACGAGCGTCTTTGTTTTCAGCGCGGTGGCCATCGCTGTCTTAATCTGGCGCTGGGAACAGCAGACACTTATAGAAGTCCGCGCGCGAGCCGCTGATCTGGCCACAGATCACGCACACACCCTGCAACGCGATATCGAGCGGGCCTTGTCTGCAACCTACGCAATTGCCGCGCTGGTTCGCCAAGGCCAGGGAAACATCGCTGATTTCGAGGCGGTCGCCACTGAAATGCTGCCGTTTTATCCTGGCATTGCCGCATTGGGAATGGCTCCCGACGGCATTATTCGAAACGTGGTGCCTCTTGCTGGCAATGAAAAAAGCATTGGCTTTAACCAGTTGAAGGACAACGCCCAGAACCAAGAGGCGATCATGGCCCGTGACACCGGCAGGCTGACACTGGCGGGCCCCCTCAAGCTTGCGCAAGGTGGACTGGGAGTTGTGGGGCGTCTGCCCGTCTTTCTGAACAACGCGCAGGGACACAAGGTATTTTGGGGCTTCACTTACGTAACCTTGCGGTTTCCGGATGCTCTGGCCTCCGCCCGCCTGCCTCTTTTGACGCAACGCGGTTATGCCTACGAGCTTTGGCGGACCGCACCGGACACGGGCGAGCGACAAAGCATTGAGGCGTCTGGAAACGCTGTGCTCAATGCACCGGTAGAGCGCACGCTGGAACTGCCCAACGGCCAGTGGACACTGAGTGTCGCGCCGATCAACGGCTGGGGCCAATCAGACCGCATCGGGTTCGAGGCCGCCGCCGGATTGCTTCTCAGCCTGCTGATGGCCTATCTCGCCTGGTTGCTGTATGAGATGAGGATGCGTGACCAGGGACTAGAAGTGCAGGTGAACGAGCGCACGGCTGAAATTCTGGCGACGCAGCGACAGCTTCAAGCTACGCTGGGCGCCATTCCGGACCCGCTCCTTGAGTTGGGACTGGACGGGCGCTGTTACAACGCACACTCGTCCCGGACTGACTCACTGCCATGGCCGACCGAGGATCTGATCGGCAGAACGATCATGGAAGTGCTGCCACCGCAGGCCTGCCAAATCGTGCTGGCGGCCTTGCAGGAAGCCAAAGAAAGAGAATGTTCAATCGGCAAACAAATCAAAGTGCCGCTTGACAATGGCATGCACTGGTTTGAAATGTCGGTGAGGCGCAAATCAGCCTTGCCTGGCGAAGAACCCCTCTTTTTGGTTTTATGCCGCGACATCACCGAAGGCAAACAGGCAGAGAGAAAAATCCAGCTGCTGGCACATTTTGATTCACTCACAGGCCTGCCCAATCGGGTGTTGTTGACCGACCGCTGCAACCTGGCACTTAGCGCCGCGCAGCGCAATGGCACACCGCTGGCGCTGTTGCTCCTGGACCTGGATCATTTCAAGAACGTCAACGACTCGCTCGGACACCGGGTAGGCGACGAAGTGCTGATTGCCCTAGCGGGTCGGCTCAAAGGCGCCGTGCGTGAGCAGGACACCGTTTGCCGTCTGGGTGGTGATGAGTTCATCTTGGTACTTCCCGAAACAAATGCTGCGGGTGCTGCACACATCGCCGAAATGTTGCTGCAATCGGCATTGGTGGCATTTGAGCTCGAACCGCATGAGTTGACGGTGACACCCAGCATCGGGATTGCCTTGTTTCCTGGCGACGGCTCAGACTTTGACACGCTGTCGCGCTGCGCCGATGCCGCGATGTACCGCGCTAAAAAAGACGGGCGCAACAACTACCGCTTCTTCACGGCAGAAATGCAGGCTCGCTCTGAACGCACCCTGGCGCTGGAAAATGCGCTGCGCCGTGCTTTGGAGCGCAATCAGCTGCAGTTGCACTACCAGCCGCAAATTTCGCTGGCGAGTGGCCGCGTCGTTGGCGCAGAAGCCTTGCTGCGATGGAATCACCCCGAGCTGGGGGCTGTGCCGCCGGCTGAATTCATTCCCGTGGCCGAGACCTGCGGACTGATTTTGCCCATCGGCGAATGGGTGTTGCGTACCTCTGTACAGCAGTTCAAAGCATGGATTGACGCCGGGATGCTGCCCATTGCCCTCTCTGTCAATCTGTCATCGGTGCAGTTCCGCCATGCCGACCTACCTGAACTGGTAACCAGCATTCTGAATGAAGCCCAGTTGCCCGCCCATTTGCTGGAACTCGAACTGACCGAAAACGTTGCCATGACCGACCCACTGGGGGCCATTGCCGTCATGAACAATTTGCACGAACGCGGCGTACGCATGTCGATTGATGACTTTGGCACGGGTTATTCGTCGCTGAGCTACCTGAAAAAGTTTCGGGTCTACAAAGTCAAGATCGATCAATCTTTTGTGCGTGACATCACCGAAGACTCCGACGACAAGGCAATTGTGGGCGCCATCATCAGCATGGCAACAAGCCTGGGCATGCAAACCATTGCCGAAGGGGTAGAAACCGAGGGGCAGCTTGAATTTTTGAAGGCCAAGGGCTGCACCGAAGTGCAAGGCTACTATTTCAGCCGACCGCTGCCGGTTGAACAGTTTGAAGCGTTCATGGGGACAAAATCATCTTCAAACCAGCCGTTTGTTCCCGGTCAGTCCGCTATTGACATAAGGCTCTGAATCAAGGACCTGGCTTATCGCTGTGCGACACATCAAAGCCATCGGCCACGTAGGCTGGGCCTTTCATGAGCCAGACAATGACACAGCCGATGGTGACAGTCACCACCAGCGCCCAGATAAAGATCACCAAACCAATCATCACAAAATCAAACAATTGAATGCGTCGCGCCAGTTCTGCCGCGCTGCCGTCGACGATCAAAAAACGGGCGGCCAGCGACATCAGGGCTGGCAGCAGCGTACCCGCCAGACACGCCGTCGGCATCAGGCGCAGCAGGCGCCACTCAAGTCCATAGGGCGTTTGCTGAAATCCAGGCAGTTTTCGAAGCCAGTTCATGCGCAAGATTTTAAAAGAATAGCCAATATTTTGCTGCTATCAACGCGCACAGCATCTTGACCAGGAATTTCAACGACTTGCCACTAACGAAGCCACTTTTGCAAAAATTGAGCCTGCCCCATGGCCGGGTCAAGTTGGTAGTTGGCAAATCCAACGCGGTGATAAAGTTTGATAGCGCCCGCGTTGCCGTGCAGCACTTCGAGCGTGAGTTTGCAGGCACCCCGCTCACGCGCTATTTCCTCAGCCAGAGCCAGCATCTTCTCGGCGACACGCTGCCCCCGGTACGCAGGCAACACGGCCACATCGTGTACGTTGACCAAAGGCTGACAGGCAAAAGTCGAGAAGCCTTCAATACAATTTACAAACCCGACAGGAAGACCACCGCCAAGACCGTCCACATCATCAAACGCCAGCACACTGAAGGCTTGCGGGCGCGCTGCGAGTGCCGGGATGAGATTGACTTTGGCGAATTCACTCAGGGGCTCGGCACCCCCCATCGGATCCTGGGCATAGGCGTCCAACAAGCTCACCAGTGCTTGCGCATGCACGGGGTTGGCGTAATCAGCGCGACAAACGCGCAGGGAAGTGTTGGGCGCCATGGTCATACCGAGAGGGTGTTGGCAATCCGCTCGGCGCACACCCTGGCCTGGACGGCGTCACGCGCCTCCACCATCACGCGCACCAAGGGCTCTGTGCCGCTGGCACGAATCAGCAATCGGCCAGCGGCACCCAGTTCTGTCTCCACCGCCCGCGATTCGCTGGCCAGGTTGGCGCTAAGCTGCCAGTCCTGGCCGGGTTGCAAGCGAACATTGATCAGGGTCTGCGGAAATAGCGTCACTTCAGCGAGCAAGTCAGCCAACTTTTTCCCGCTGCGTACGCAGGCTTGTAACACCTGCAGAGCCGAGATTAGCCCATCGCCGGTGGTATGTTTGTCCAGCGCCAGCAAGTGGCCAGAGCCTTCTCCACCCAGCAGCCACTTGTGCTTTTCAAGCTCTTCCAGCACATAACGATCCCCCACCTTGGCGCGCACAAACTGCACCCCACGGGCTCGAAGCGCCACCTCCACGGCCATATTGGTCATCAAGGTACCCACCACACCCGGTACCGGTTCATCGCGCCCCAGTCGCTCGTCCACCAACAGATATAACAGCTCATCTCCGTTGTACAGACGACCCGCATGGTCAACCAACTGCAGACGATCAGCATCGCCATCGAGCGCTACACCAAAATCAGCCTGGTGCGCCTTGACGGCTTCAATCAGGGCCTGCGGATGTGTGGCTCCCACCTCGTGGTTGATGTTCAAACCGTCGGGCGAACAGCCAATGGCGACGACTTCTGCCCCCAATTCGTGAAACACCTTGGGTGCCACCTGGTAGGCCGCACCATGCGCAGCATCCACCACAATCTTGAGCCCCTTGAGTGTGAGGTCGTTGGCAAATGTACTCTTGCAAAATTCAATGTAACGGCCCGCGGCATCATCGAGTCGCCGCGTCTTGCCCAGGCTGGCGGAATCAGCCCATACCGGTGACTCGTCCAGTGCAGCCTCCACGTCATGCTCCCAAACGTCTGGCAGTTTGCTGCCCTGAGCACTGAAAAACTTAATGCCATTGTCGGCAAAGGGGTTGTGGCTGGCGCTGATGACCACGCCCAGCGAGGCACGCTGAGCGCGCGTGAGGTAGGCCACGCCTGGCGTCGGCAAGGGACCCAACAACACGACATCGACACCGGCAGAATTGAAACCACTCTCCAGTGCGCTCTCCAGCATGTAGCCCGAGATGCGGGTGTCTTTGCCAATCAGCACGGTCGGGCGCGCTTCTGATTTTTTGAGCACGCGACCCACCGCATGGGCCAGACGCAACACAAAATCAGGGGTGATGGGCGCTTGCCCAACCGTGCCGCGAATACCGTCCGTGCCAAAATATTTTCTAGTCATTGATCTACTCTTGCCTACTTGTTAATGAAATCGACGCCAACTATCTTATAGCGCCGAGCACCTTGAGAGCCTGCACGGTTTCCCGCACGTCATGCACACGGACAATGGCGGCGCCACGCTCCACCGCCAATAACGCAGCGGCCACACTGGGCACCAGGCGCTCATGAACATCCAGTGTCGCCACGGCGGCCAGCGGGGTGGCTGTAACCGCTGCCAATGAAGATTTTCGCGACCAGCCGACCAGCAGCGGAAAACCCGCACCCAGCAGCTCACCCTGCCGTGCCAGTAGCGCGAAATTCTGTGCCACGGTCTTGCCAAAGCCAATGCCGGGGTCAATAACGATACGATTACTTTCTACCCCTAGCCCACGCAACGACTGGGTTTCATGCTTCAAAAACAATAGCACCTGCGACACCACGTCACCCTCCATGGGGGCCACCTGCATCGTCAAAGGTTCACGGTGCATGTGCATCAGACAGACGCCACAGCTGGGGTGTTGTGCCACCACTTGCATGGCGTTCAAGGCAGCGGGTGCGGCGCTGGCACAGGGCTCAGTCCAACGCAGAGCCCAAATGTCGTTGATGATGTCAGCGCCGAGGTCCAGCACGGCTTGCATGACTTTTGGCTTGTAGGTATCGACCGATACCGGCACACCCAAGCGAACCGCTTCACGCACGACCGGCAGCACCCGCGCCAACTCTTCATCCAGTGGCAAGGACAAGGCGCCGGGACGGGTCGACTCCCCCCCGATATCCAAAATGTCAGCCCCCTCTTTGAGCAGCGTCTCACAGTGCCGCAGAGCCGCTGCGGTGGAGGCATGCTGACCACCGTCCGAGAACGAATCGGGTGTGATATTGACAATGCCCATCACCTGGGGGCGGCTGAGGTCAATCAGGAATCGGGCCGTGTTCCATTTCATGCTGATAGAGCGCTCCAGAAATTTGAAAACAGAAACGGGGCTTGTCGCCCCGTTTTTTTGATAAATACCGTTTTCAGGCAGCCGTTGGCGCCACATCCGTTTTGACGGCGGGCGTGCCCCCACTGCTGCTGTCACTGCCAGCGGGCGGGATACGTGGCGTCCAGTCTTTCGGCGGACGGGGCTCTTTACCGGCCATGATGTCATCGAGCTGTTCACTGTCAATGGTTTCCCACTCCAGCAAGGCCTTGGCCATGGCGTGCATCTTGTCGCGATTGTCTTCAATGAGCTTGCGCGCCAGACTGTATTGCTGGTCAATGATGCGGCGCACCTCGGCGTCAACCTTCTGCATGGTCTCTTCGCTCATGGTGGTGGTCTTGGTGACAGAGCGACCCAAAAACACCTCACCCTCATTCTCGGCATAGACCATCGGGCCCAGGGCATCGGTCATGCCATAACGCGTCACCATGTCGCGCGCAATATGAGTAGCACGCTCAAAATCGTTGCTGGCACCGGTGGTCATCTGGTTCATGAACACTTCTTCAGCAATACGACCACCAAACAGCATGCTGATCTGGTGCAGCATGTATTCGCTGTCGTAGCTGTAGCGGTCTTGCGCCGGCAAACTCATGGTGACACCCAAGGCACGACCACGCGGAATGATGGTCACTTTGTGCACCGGATCGCACTTGGACAACAACTTGCCGATCAACGCGTGACCCGACTCGTGATAAGCCGTGTTCTTGCGCTCGCTTTCGGGCATGACCATGCTCTTGCGCTCCGGGCCCATCAGAATTTTGTCCTTGGCCTTTTCAAAGTCCACCATCTCGACCGTGCGCGCATTGCGACGTGCTGCCATCAAGGCCGCCTCATTGCACAAATTGGCCAGATCAGCACCCGACATGCCCGGTGTACCGCGCGCGATCACCCCAGCATTGACATCCTGACCCAAGGGCACCTTGCGCATGTGCACATTGAGAATTTGCTCACGGCCCCGAATGTCGGGCAACGTGACATACACCTGGCGGTCAAAACGGCCGGGACGCAGCAAAGCGGAATCCAGAATGTCAGGGCGATTGGTGGCAGCCACCACGATCACGCCAACATTGGTCTCAAAACCATCCATCTCCACCAGCATCTGGTTCAGGGTTTGCTCACGCTCGTCATTGCCACCGCCCAAGCCGGCGCCACGTTGCCGGCCCACAGCATCAATTTCATCGATAAAGATGATGCAAGGCGCATTTTTCTTGGCGTTCTCAAACATGTCGCGCACCCGGGAAGCACCGACGCCGACGAACATTTCAACAAAATCCGAACCCGAGATTGAAAAGAACGGCACCTTGGCTTCACCGGCAATGCCCTTGGCCAGCAGCGTCTTGCCGGTGCCCGGTGGGCCCACCAGCAACAGGCCACGCGGAATGCGTCCCCCCAGTTTCTGGAATTTTGCCGGGTCTTTCAGGAAGTCAACCACTTCCTTGACTTCTTCCTTGGCCTCATCGCAACCTGCCACATCCGCAAACGTGACTGTGTTGGTGTTTTCGTCAAGCAGACGCGCCTTGGATTTACCAAAACTGAAGGCCCCACCCTTGCCGCCGCCCTGCATCTGGCGCATAAAGTAAACCCAGACACCGATCAACAAGAGCATCGGTCCCCAACTGACCAGCAGCGTCATGAGCAAAGAACCTTCTTCGCGGGGCTTGACATCAAACTTGACATCATTGGCGATCAGGTCGCCCACCAGACCACGGTCCAGGTAAGTCGCGGTGGTCCTGACCCTGCGGTCATCGGTCGTCACAGCCACAATTTCAGTACCGCCCTGCCCCTCCTGGATGACGGCGCTCTTGATACGATTGCTGCGCACTTCCTCCAGAAAGTCAGAGTAGCCCAGATACCCGGCGCTCGCAGGCCCACGCGCATCAAACTGCTTGAATACCGTGAAAAGCACAAGTGCAATAACAAGCCAGACGGCAATTTTTGAAAACCACTGATTATTCAAGCGAGGCTCCAAAGGGTGAGCAAATAAGAAGACAGAGATAACTTGGGTTGCATTTTAGGCGTTTCAAGATGCGCCGGACATGGTTTTCTGCCGTTCATCCTCAGACAAAGCATGGGATTCAATGGGGTTTCAAACCCAGACCGACAAGAAAGGTTTCCGACGACTTGTCACGCGAGGCCTTGGGCTTGATCCGCTTGACCAGCAAAAAGGTCTCCTTGAATCGTTTGACCAGTGGGTCGTAGGAAGCGCCATGAAACACTTTTGCCACCAGCGCACCCTCCGGTTTCATGTGGGTCTGGGTGAATTCAAGCGCCAACTCCACCAGATGCTCAATGCGGGCAGCGTCGGCAGAGTCAATGCCCGACAAGTTGGGGGCCATGTCGGAAACCACCACGTCGGCCTGGCGCCCCTGCATTTCAGCCTCCAACTGCAGCAAGACATCGGACTCCCGAAAATCCCCCTGCAAGAAGACAACGCCTTCTACCGGCTCCATCGGCAGGATATCGAGCGCAATGATGGTGCCATTGAGCGCCCCGACCGCCGCGCCGCCGCCGGTGGCGGTTTTGGGTGACATTTTGCGGCGCACGTACTGACTCCACGCGCCGGGGGTTGAGCCCAGATCCACCACCAGCTGACCCGGCTTGATCAAACCCAGCGTTTCATCGATTTCCTTGAGCTTGTACGCGGCGCGGGCACGGTAACCTTCGAGTTTTGCCAATTTGACGTAGGTGTCATTGACGTGGTCGTTTAACCAGGCCCGATTGACCTTACTGCTTTTAGTTTGGGATTTCATTTTGACCTTCCTCGTCGATAATATAGACATGTCTCAAATTCAACTGACCCCCGCCCAACGCAAAGTACACCGCTCAGAAGCACACCACCTTGACCCAGTGGTCATGGTTGGGGGTGACGGGCTCACGGCCGCGGTTAAAAAGGAAGCCGATGCCGCCTTGAACGCGCACGGGCTGATCAAGATTCGTGTCTTCTCGGACGATCGGGCCGCACGCGAAGCCATGTTTCAGACCCTGGCCGACGAACTGGGCGCAGCACCAATTCAGCATATCGGCAAGCTGCTGGTACTCTGGCGACCGATGCCGGAACGGGAAAAAACAGTGGATGAAGATCGCATGCCCGGCCCACGCGACTTCAAAGTACTCAAATACAGCAAACGCGGCGGCCAGCGTCCCGAAGTCAAGACCTTGCGTGTGCTGGGCAACCAGCGCCTCACTTCGGGAGGCCAGGTGAAGCGTTCCAAACCGAAACAAATCAGCATCAAGAAGCGCAGCCAAACCTGAAGTTCCGAGAACTTGCGGGGCAAGTCCCAACCACACGCATCAAACCGGCCCTTTCTAAGTACGTTGCGACGTCAACTTCCAGAACGTCGCCCCAGCGCACAACCATTGCAGCAAGTACATCGCGCTGCCCACGCTGTGCCACAGGCGCAAATTCTCGCGCGCCACAATGCGGGGCGCCACGGCAAACTCGGCCAGCAGCGCCAGCAGCATCCCTCCAACTATAAAAATAATAGCTGTTTGTTCAATAGGGGCGGGGGCTAGAGCCTGATTTTGCCTTGAACTCATGAGCAGCAGCAAAGCACACACACAGGACAGCCCGGTCTGAGCGGCGAACAGGCGTGCCGCCATATTGCCCGCCAGCGCCGGGGTCGGCAAAGTCGCAAACAGCAGGGGCACAACCAGGAATCCGATCGTGCTCAGGCTGCCCCACCACAGTGCAGCCGCCCAAAAAGGCAACCGTGACAACAACTTAGACGTAGCTCACCGCCACCACTTCATAGTGTTTGATGCCACCCGGCGCCTGCACTTCGGCCGTGTCACCTTGTTCTTTGCCAATCAGCGCCCGGGCAATCGGGCTGCCAATGTTGATCAAGCCCAGTTTGATATCGGCTTCATCTTCGCCGACGATCTGGTAAGTCACCGCTGCGCCGGACGCCTCGTCCTCAAGTTGCACCGTGGCACCAAACACCACCCGGCCTTCCGCATGCAGTTCAACCGGATCAATGACCTGGCAGACCGAGAGCTTGCCTTCAATCTCCTGAATGCGCCCTTCGATAAAGCCCTGCTTGTCTTTGGCGACCTCGTACTCGGCGTGTTCGCTCAGGTCACCCTGGGCGCGCGCCTCGGCGATGGCGTTGATGACCCAGGGGCGATCAACCGTTTTCAGCTTGTGCAACTCGGCTTTGAGCTTTTCGGCACCGCGTTTGGTAATAGGAAGGGTAGCCACGTGCTGCTCCGTTAAAGGGAATGGGGTATAAAAATAAAACCGCCGAGCGTTACCGTTCGGCGGCATGGACCAAGAGTTCGAGGGGCAACCTTATTTCTGGAAGTTTGCGCAACAGACAGACGTCACGCGAAACTGGCTAGCTGCGCCCCCAATTGGCTGGATTATGCAGTGATTGTCAGGTCACATCAAGCACCAGCCAACTGGGCATGCATTTCCTGGATCGAAATAACACTCAGGTCGTCCATGTAGCGCATTCCCTGCACGGCGGCCTCGGCGCCGGCAATGGTCGTGAAGGTGGTCACCCGCCCGAACAAAGCCGAGGTGCGAATATGACGCGAGTCCGCAATCGCATTGCGCCGCTCTTCCACCGTGTTGATGACCAGCGCAATCTCCTGGTTCTTGATCATGTCCACAATGTTGGGCCGTCCTTCGGTCACCTTGTTGACCGTCGCACAGGGCACACCGGCCGCGTTGATGGCCAAGGCCGTGCCCTTGGTTGCCAGTACCGTGAACCCGAGGTCAACCAGATCACGCGCAACCTCAATGACACGGGGTTTGTCGTTGTTTTTGACCGAGATGAACACCTTGCCTGCAGGCTCGCCAGAGGGCGTGCGCGGCCGGGGCAATTTGGTGCCGGCCCCGATTTGAGACTTCACAAAGGCCTCACCAAAAGTCTTGCCCACGCCCATCACCTCGCCGGTGGACTTCATCTCGGGGCCGAGAATGGTGTCAACGCCGGGAAATTTGACAAAGGGGAACACCGCTTCTTTCACGCTGAAATAGGGTGGCGTCACTTCCGTCCCGATGCCCTGAGAGGCAAGCGACTGACCGACCATGCAGCGGGCCGCCACCTTGGCCAACTGAACACCGGTGGCTTTGGACACAAAGGGCACGGTGCGGGACGCTCTTGGATTGACTTCCAGCACAAAAATAACATCAGCGCCATCGAGGGTCTGAATGGCGAACTGCACGTTCATCAAGCCGACCACATGCAGGGCCTCGGCCATGGCCGCCGTTTGCCGCTTGATCTCTGTCACTGTTTCAGCACACAAGCTGTAGGGCGGCAGCGAGCAGGCCGAGTCACCACTGTGCACGCCCGCCTGTTCAATGTGTTCCATCACGCCGCCGATGAAGGTTTGCCCCTGCGAGTCGCGCACACAGTCCACATCGCACTCAATGGCGTCATTCAGGAAGCGGTCCAGCAGCACCGGCGAATCGTGGCTGACCTTGACCGCCTCGCGCATGTAACGCTCCAGGTCGCGCTGCTCATGCACAATTTCCATGGCCCGGCCACCCAGCACATAGCTCGGTCGCACCACCAGCGGGTAGCCCAGCGCGGCCGCCTTTTCAAGCGCCTCGGCCTCGGTGCGGGCAGTCGCGTTGGCGGGCTGACGAAGCCCGAGTTGATGCAGCAACTTCTGAAAGCGTTCACGGTCTTCGGCGGCGTCAATCATGTCGGGCGAGGTGCCGATGATGGGCACGCCGTTGGCTTCCAGCGCCAACGCCAGTTTGAGTGGCGTCTGGCCCCCGTACTGCACGATCACGCCATACGGCTTTTCCTTGTCCACGATTTCAAGCACGTCTTCCAGCGTGACCGGCTCGAAATAGAGACGGTCCGAGGTGTCGTAGTCGGTCGACACAGTCTCGGGGTTGCAATTGACCATGATGGTCTCATAGCCGTCTTCGCGCATCGCCAGCGCCGCATGCACGCAGCAGTAGTCAAACTCGATGCCTTGGCCAATGCGGTTCGGGCCACCGCCGAGCACCATGATTTTTTTCCGGTCGGTGGGATCGGCCTCGCACTCGCTACCGGTGTCGAAGGGGCTGGACGACTCATAGGTCGAGTACAGATACGCCGTGTTGGTGGCGAACTCGGCCGCGCAGGTGTCTACACGCTTATAGACCGGGCGCACACCCAGGGCGTGGCGCTTCTCACGCACAGCCGTGTCGGTGGTCTTGAACTGTTTGGCCAGGCGCCGATCGGAAAATCCTTTTTGCTTCAAAGCGCGCAAGGTCTCGCCGTCCATCGCATCCAGCGCGGAGCCCTGTTCCGGCGCGGGCAGGCGCTCAATCTCCAGCTCAATCTTGACGATCTGCTCAATCTGCACCAGAAACCAGCGGTCAATTTTGGTCAGCTCAAACACCTCGTCGACGCTCCAGCCGGCGGCAAACGCGTCGCCCACGTACCAGATCCGCTCGGGGCCGGGCTCGCCCAACTCTTTTTCCAGCACTTCACGGTCCTGCGTTTTCTCATTCATGCCATCGACGCCCACTTCGAGGCCGCGCAGGGCTTTCTGGAACGACTCCTGAAAGGTGCGCCCCATCGCCATCACTTCACCGACCGATTTCATCTGCGTCGTCAGGCGGCTGTCAGCCGCCGGGAACTTCTCGAACGCGAAACGCGGAATCTTCGTCACCACGTAGTCAATGCTGGGCTCAAAACTGGCGGGTGTGGCCCCGCCCGTGATGTCATTGCGCAACTCGTCCAGCGTGTAACCAACCGCGAGTTTGGCGGCGATCTTGGCAATCGGAAAACCAGTGGCCTTGGAAGCCAGCGCTGAGGAGCGGCTGACGCGCGGGTTCATCTCGATCACCACCATGCGCCCATCTTCGGGGTTGATGGAAAACTGCACGTTGGAGCCACCGGTATCGACGCCGATTTCGCGCAGCACGGCCAGACTGGCGTTGCGCAGAATCTGGTACTCCTTGTCACTCAGCGTCTGCGCCGGCGCGACCGTAATCGAGTCGCCCGTGTGCACACCCATCGGATCCAGGTTTTCAATGGAACAAATGATGATGCAGTTGTCAGCCTGGTCGCGCACCACCTCCATCTCGTACTCTTTCCAGCCGAGCAGCGATTCTTCAATCAGCAGTTCATTGGTCGGCGACGCCTCCAGACCGCGCTTGCAGATGACTTCGAATTCTTCCGAGTTGTAGGCAATGCCGCCACCGGTGCCGCCCAGCGTGAAACTGGGCCGGATCACGGTCGGAAAACCCACCGTCTTTTGCACGCCCCAGGCTTCTTCCATGCTGTGGGCAATGCCGGAGCGGGCCGAACCCAGACCGATTTTGGTCATGGCGTCCTTGAACTTCAGGCGGTCTTCGGCCTTGTCGATGGCCTCGGGCTTGGCGCCAATCAATTCGACGTTGTACTTCTCCAGCACGCCGTGATGCCACAGGTCGAGCGCACAGTTCAGCGCGGTCTGACCGCCCATGGTCGGCAGGATCGCATCGGGGCGCTCCTTGGCAATGATTTTTTCAACCGTCTGCCAGGTGATCGGCTCGATGTAGGTGACGTCCGCCGTGGCCGGGTCGGTCATGATGGTGGCCGGGTTGCTGTTGATCAGAATGACTTTGAAGCCTTCTTCGCGCAGAGCCTTGCAGGCCTGCACACCAGAGTAGTCAAACTCGCAAGCCTGGCCGATGATGATCGGGCCGGCGCCAATGATGAGGATGCTTTTGATGTCGGTACGTTTTGGCATATTGTTGACTGCTCTCTCGTTCTCAGGTGCAACCTTGAGGCTGCACCTGCAAATTCATAAACTCAAAAATGGTGAACCAAACTGAATCAGTTCAGGCTGGCTGTGGCCAGTTTGGCCCCAAACCAGACAAACAAACCACCCACCAGGCTGGAGAGCCCGCTTGAGAGCCGCTTGCGCTGGCTGAAGGCTTGCGCCAGTCGGGCACCCGCAAAAATAAGCGCCGTCAGGTAGGCGGCACTGAAGCTCATCAAAATAGCGCTCAAAATCAGAAACGGCACTTCAGGCTGGGCGTAGGCAGGGTCAATGAACTGCACAAAGAACGATAGCAAAAACAAAATCGCCTTTGGGTTGAGCAAGCTGATCAGCAGCGCCCGGCGAAATGGCCGCTGCAGGTGCGCAGCCGCGGCTGCCGGCTTGGGAACAGGCGCCGCCGCCGTCGATGGCAGGCCATCCGCACGGGCGCGCAAACCAGCGATGGCGCCACGCAGCAAATTCAACCCGACCCAAAACAGATAAGCCGCACCGGCGTACTTGACCACCATGAACACGGCCGCATGCGTGCGCAGCAGGCTGGCCGCACCCAAAGCGGTACACAGCAGCAAAATAGTGTCGCCCACAAACACCCCAAACGCGCCCTGATAGCCGGCACGGACACCGCGCACGGTGGCCACTGACAGCACATACAGCGAGTTCGGCCCAGGCAGCAAAATGATGCCGAAAGCGCCGACAACATAAGTCCACAGGTCGGTGACGCCGTAAAAACTCATGCCTTCTGCTCCATCGCCAGCAGGAAACGGTCAAACAGGTAGCCGATATCGTGCGGCCCCGGCGAGGCCTCCGGGTGGCCCTGGAAACAAAACGCCGGTTTGTCGGTGCGCTCCAGCCCCTGCAGCGTGCCATCGAACAGGCTGATGTGGGTGGCACGCAGATGAGTCGGCAACATGTTTTCATCCACCGCAAAACCGTGGTTTTGACTGGTGATGCTGACGCGCCCGGTATCAAGGTCTTTGACCGGGTGGTTGGCCCCGTGGTGGCCAAACTTCATCTTGAAGGTCCTGGCACCACTGGCCAGCGCCATGATCTGATGCCCAAGGCAAATGCCAAAGGTCGGAATGCCGGACTCGATCAACTCGGCAACAGCGGTAATGGCGTAGTCGCACGGCTGCGGGTCACCAGGCCCGTTGCTCAAGAAAATGCCATCGGGCTGGTACTTGACCGCATCAAACGCAGGGGTCTGCGCTGGCACCACGGTCACCCTGCAACCGCGCTCGGCCAACATGCGCAAAATGTTCTTTTTAATGCCAAAGTCGTACGCCACCACATGAAACTTCGGCTTTGTGAGTTCTCCATGACCGGGCTTGCCGCCGAGGGCCGGTTGGGACAAGCGCCACTCGGTCTGGGTCCATGCATAGGGCTCTTTGACCGTGACCACCTGGGCCAGGTCCAGTCCGGCCATGGCAGGCGCCGCCAGCGCCAGCGCAATGGCCTTGTCGATCAGCCCCTGGGTCACCGCCTCGCCCGGCGCCAAGGCCATGATGCAGCCGTTTTGCGCACCCTGGCTGCGCAACTGGCGCGTCAACTTGCGGGTATCAATGTTGGCAATCGCCACCGTGCCTTCGCGCACCAGGTAGTCACCCAAGGACATGGTTTGGCGGAAGTTGGACGCCAGCAGCGGCAAGTCCTTGATGACCAGACCGGCCACATGCACTTTATCGGCCTCGACATCTTCAAAATTGACGCCGTAGTTGCCTATGTGCGGATACGTGAGGGTAACGATTTGCTGGCAGTAGCTCGGGTCTGTGAGGATTTCCTGGTAGCCGGTCATGGCGGTGTTGAACACCACCTCGCCGACGGTGGAGCCAGCGGCTCCAATGGAATGACCAACATAGACTGTGCCGTCTGCGAGCGCCAAGATGGCGGGGGGAACATTTCCCTGTAAAGACAAAAGCACTGGGTTCTCCGGAAGGGGTTTTCGGGTACGCCCACGCCCGCTCAAGATTGAACTCTTGGCTTGCATTGTCGGGAGAATTGGCTTGAGAAGGCGCTAGGCGTACAGGGTGCGATGAGGCCTCCGAGTATAACCGAGGGGGCCGTCAGGCAGCGATCACCCCACCAAGGAAGTTGCCGCACTGGCATGCAGGCAAATGGCAGCGGCGGCGGCGACGTTAAGAGACTCTTCACCGCCGGGCTGGGCAATACGCACATGCAAGCGGGCCAGCGCCTCCAGCTCGGCGCTGACGCCCTGCCCTTCGTGCCCCAGCGCCCAGGCGCAGGGCATCGGCAGCGCCTGATCTGCGATCGCCTGATGCAACCAGGCGCCCCGGTGCGAGCTGGTCACCACGATCGGCACGGCCAGTAGCGCCAGATCAGCCAGCGCCACGCCTTCGATCAACTGCAAACCCCAATGCGCGCCCATACCGGCACGCAGCACTTTGGGGCTCCACAGCGCAGCCGTACCTTTCAAGGCGATGACTTGTTTGAAACCGAAGGCTGAGGCACTGCGCAGAATCGATCCGACATTGCCTGCGTCTTGCACCCGGTCCAGAATCACCGACGCCATGACCGGCTGCAAAGCCGCCAGCAGCGGCAAATCAAAGACAAAACCCATCTGGGCCGGTGACTCAAGGCCACTGATCGCCGCGAACAAGGAATCCGGGATAACTATACTTTTGATAGCTGCCTGCGCATATTTCACGGGGGCTAGAGGCCAAAATGACTCTGAAAAAACACCAATGGCGGGCCTCACATGACGGGCCAGTGCGGCAGCACCCAGGTGCTCACCCTCGGCCCAGAACCGGCCCTGTCTCCGATAACCGGTGTTGTCTTGCGCCAGGCGACGCAAGTCTTTGAGAAAAGCGTTGTCGCGCGACGTGATGCGCTGAACCTCAGACGCACTCATGGCAGCGCCTCTCGCAACACCTCAGCCACCGGGCCAAAAGTTTTTCGGTGCTGCGGGCAAGCCCCATGCTTTGTCAAGGCCGCCAGGTGCTGCACCGTGCCATAGCCTTTGTGCCGGGCAAAACCATATTGCGGGTACTGCACATCCACCTCGGCGCACCAGCGGTCGCGGTGGACCTTGGCCAGAATCGAGGCGGCTGATATGGCAGCGACCAGTGCGTCGCCTTTGACAATGGCTTCAGCCCGCATGGTCAAGACCGGTAGCCGGTTGCCATCCACCAGCACCAGTGCGGGCTTAAGCCGCAGACCCTCAACCGCCCGGCGCATCGCGAGCAGCGTGGCTTGCAGAATGTTGAGTCGCTCAATTTCCTCCACGCTGGCCTGGGCAATGCAGCAGCACAGAGCTTTGGCACGAATCTCGTCAAACAACTGCTCGCGACGCCGTGCGCTGAGTATTTTTGAATCCGCCAAACCCTTGATCGGCTGCAGGTCGTCCAGAATCACGGCGGCGGCGACCACGGGGCCCGCCAGCGGGCCGCGCCCGGCCTCGTCCACCCCGGCGACCAGTCCAGCAACATCCCACAGGAGCGATGCCTGTTTGATGGATGGCTTGTGAAACACGGCTTGTTCAGCCCTGGAGGACTTGCTGGATCGCATGGGCGGCCAATCGAGGAGTGTCGCGCTGCAACTCTGCGTGCAGGGCGGTGAATTTTTGTTGCAAAGCTGCTATTTTCGCAGGATGCGATGCCTTGGCATCGATCCAGAGCAACACCGCGTCAGCCAGCGCTTGTGCCGTGGCAGCCTCTTGCAGCAATTCAGGCACGACAAACTCCCGGCACAAAATATTGGGCAAGCCGACCCAAGGCTGCAGTTGTTTGCGCCGCATGATCTGCCAGGAGAGCCAAGCCATGCGGTAGGCGATCACCATCGGCCGCTTGAACAGGGCCGCTTCCAGCGTGGCCGTGCCACTGGCGATCAAGGTGACATCACAAGCCGCCAGCACCGTGTGCGACTGGCCCGCAATGATTTGCAGATGCGCCTGCATGCCGCTGGCACGGGCGGCGTGCTCAATGCCTGCCCGCACCGCCGGAATGGCAGGAACTATAAATTTAATAGCAGGATGCGCTTTATTGATAAGGGCTGCAGCCTGAAAGAACCTTAAAGCCAGATGATTGATTTCAGATTGACGACTGCCAGGCAAAATCGCGACAACTTGGTCCTCATCGGCCAGTCCCAAGGCGGCACGCGCAGCCGATCGATCGGGCTCCATCGGAATCACGTTGGCCAATGGGTGCCCAACGTAGGTCGCGGCGATGCCGTGCCGGGCCAGCAGAGCGGGCTCGAACGGAAAAATACACAACACATGGTCGACACTGCGACGAATTTTCTCTACCCGCTCAGGGCGCCAGGCCCAGATGGACGGTGACACAAAATGCACGGTCTTGATGCCCTTGGCTTTCAGGTCTCGCTCCAGATCCAGGTTGAAGTCGGGCGCATCCACACCAATGAAGACATCGGGCTGCTGCCGCAGCAGCCGGGTTTTGAGTTGCCGGCGAATACCCACAATCTCGCGGTAGCGGCGCAGCACCTCCCAGCCAAAGCCATGCACCGAGAGTTTGTCGTGCCCCCACCAGGCCACCAGGCCACGGCGGGCCATCTGAGGGCCGCCGATGCCGACTGCGGTCATGAGTGGCCATTGCTCACGCAGACCATCCAGCAGCAAACCCGCGAGCAGATCACCCGAGGTTTCGCCGGCCACCAGCGCCACCTGGAGTTGTTGGCTAGTTTGATTTGCCATCCAGGCTTCAGCGCGCTTTTGGTTCAGCGCACAATGCCACGCTGGGGCGATGTCTGCTCCAAAAATGAGAGCATCATCTGCACATCTGGCAAGGACTCAGGGCTGCTTTTGACCAAATCCGCAATGCGCTCACGCGCCAGCTGTAGCGTCAGACTCTCGCGATACAGCGCCTTGTGCATGGCTTTGACGGCAGCAATCCGCTCTGGCGAAAAACCACGACGGCGCAGTCCTTCATAGTTCATGGAGCGGGCTTGTGCCGGCTGGCCCTGACACATGACGAACGGCGGCAAATCGGCCAACAACACAGTACACAGGGCCGTCATGCTGTGGGCGCCGATTTTCACAAACTGATGCACCATGGTAAACCCGCCCAGAATTGCCCAGTCTCCCACATGAACGTGGCCCGCCAACTGGGAATTGTTGGCAAATATGGTCTTGTTGCCGACGACGCAATCGTGCGCAAGGTGCACATAGGCCATCAGCCAGTTGTCATCGCCGACGCGAGTTACACCCAGATCCCCTGGCGAACCAATGTTAAAGGTGCAAAACTCGCGAATGGTGTTGCGGTCGCCAATGACCAGTTCACAGGGTTCTCCGGCGTACTTCTTGTCTTGCGGGATAGCACCCAAAGAGCTGAATTGGAAAATGCGGTTGTCGCGTCCGATCGTGGTGTGTCCTTCAATCACGCAATGCGGACCAATCGTGGTCCCCGCGCCCACCTTGACGTTGGGGCCAATCAGGCTGTAGGGGCCAACGGTCACCGAGCTGTCCAGTTGGGCCTGGGAATCGATAATCGCCGTGGCATGAATGGTTGTCAAAGTGCGGACCTCCGCCGGGCCGCCCCAAGGAGGCCCAGCCTCCCCGGGGGGCAGTGCAGCGGCGAAGCCGCAAACGTGGGGGCTCTCATCTTTCAGGCTATTTTGCGCACAGCGCAGGTCAACTCGGCTTCCACAGCGAGCTCATCATCGACCAGGGCGCGCGCCTTGAACTTGAAAACACCTGCCTTCATGCGGACCAACTCAGCTTCAAGAATCAGTTGATCGCCAGGCTCCACAGGCCGGCGAAAGCGCACCGCGTCCATGCCGGCGAAATAGTAGATCATCTGGTCGTCCGGCGAGGCACCGAGTGCGTCGAATGACAGCAGGGCCGCCGCCTGCGCCAGGGCTTCGAGCATCAACACGCCCGGCATCACTGGCCGATGGGGGAAGTGGCCTTGAAAAAATGGCTCATTGATGGTGACATTTTTCACCGCCCGGATGCTCTTGCCCTTGTCAATCGCCAGCACCCGATCCACCAGCAGGAAGGGGTAACGGTGTGGCAGTTGCTTGAGAATTTTGTGGATGTCCATCATGACTTGAATTGACTCGGAACAGGGTTGGTGAAATTTGGCGTCAGACCGCGCCACCGGTTTCAGGGTAGTTTAGGACAGCGCGACACCGCTTAGTGCGCGTCGGACGGTCCCGCAGGAATTGACGCCTTGAGTTTATCTTCCAGCACCCGAATGCGGTCGCGCAAACTGTGCAATTGTTTCAGTGACGCAGCATTTTTTTCCCAGGCGGCATTGTCATCAATCGGGAACATGCCCGTGTAGTGACCGGGCTTGCGAAGCGAGCGGGTGACGACTGTGGCCGCCGAGATGTTGACCCCATCGGCCAGCGTCAGATGTCCCAGCACAGTGGCACCGCCGCCCAGGGTGCAATGAGCGCCAATGGTGGCGCTGCCAGCCACACCGGCGCAACCGGCCATCGCGGTATGTTTCCCAACGTGTACGTTGTGGCCGATCTGTATCAGGTTGTCGAGCTTGACGCCGTCTTCAATCACCGTGTCTTGCAAGGCGCCACGGTCAATACAGGTATTGGCGCCAATTTCAACGTCGTTGCCGATGCGAACCGCACCGAGTTGTTCAATTTTTTCCCAAGCCCCCGCATGGGGCGCAAAACCAAAACCATCGGCACCAATCACAGCACCTGAATGCACCAGACAACGCTCGCCGATGACACAGTTTTCACCCACCGTCACGCGCGACTTGAGGACCGTATCGGCACCCACGCTGGCGCCACTCTCAATCACGCACAGCGCGCCGATGCAGGCGCGCGAGTGCACAAAAGCCTCAGGGTCAATCACCGCGCTCGGGTGAATCTGCGGCCGTGCCGTCCGCGGCAGACTCTTTTTCCAGAGTTGCGTGACACGGGCAAAGTACAGGTAAGGCTGCTCGGTCACGATGCAAGCCCCGCGCGCCAACGCCGCTCCTCGCATCTCCGGGCCGACGATGACACAAGCGGCTCTGGAGGCCGCCAATTGGTTCTGGTACTTGGGGTGGCTGAGAAAACTCAACTGTTGTGGCGTTGCGCTTTCAAGTGGCGCCAGGCCCTCGATTTTGAGACTTGCATCGCCCTGCAAATCTCCGCCAAGCAACTCGACAATCGAACCTAGAAGCAGCGTCACACGTCACTTGCCTGAGGCACCGCTATTTAACACCGTTCGAATTCAGTACCTTGAGGACTTTGTCGGTGATATCCAGTCTTGGATTGACATACACCGCGTCCTGCAGAATCAGGTCGTATTTTTCCGCTTCAGCCACTTGCTTGACCACTTTGTTGGCGCGCTCAATCACCTGCTGCAACTCTTCGTTTTTGCGGGCATTCAGGTCTTCCTGAAATTCACGACGCTTGCGCTGGAAGTCACGATCCTGCTCCACCAACTGCTTTTGCCGCGTGGTGCGCTGCCCCGCCGACAAAGTAGGTGCTTCACGCTCAAAGGTGTCAGCCAGCGTCTTCAACGCAGCCCCCAGATCAATGATCTCCTTTTCGCGCTTGGAAAACTCCTGTTCAAGCTTGAGTTGGGCCGACTTGGCCGTACTCGCCTCCTTGAAAATCCGGTCGGTACTGACGAATCCAATCCTGAACTCCTGGGCTTGAGCCTGCATTTGTGCCGACACCAGCAGACAGCCGAACAGAATACTGGCAAAACTGCGACGTAGAAAATAGTTCATTAGAAAGTCGTTCCAATTTGAAATTGCATGTTCTGGATTTTATCGCCTTCGAACTTTTTGATGGGCTTGGCGATCGCCAGCCGCAACGGACCGACCGGCGATATCCAGCTGACGCCCACCCCGACCGATGAGCGCAGGCTGCCCGCATTTTCATTGATCGCGCCCGGACCCGACACACTGCCAACATCAAGGAACGCAAACATCCGCAAGGTCCGGTCATTGCCGGCGCCGGGAAAGGGGGAAAGTATTTCGGCGTTCAAATTCATCTTTCTGGTACCACCAAGGATGGTTCCCGCGCTGTCCTGCGGTCCCAGACTTCCTTGCTCAAATCCGCGTACCGACCCCAAACCGCCCCCGTAGAAATTTTTAAACACTGGATAACTTTTATCGCCAACTGCCACACCCCAGCCCAACTCACCATTGAAGGCGGCGGTGAACTGCTTGTTGAGTGGGACATATTGCTGATATTGGTAGGTGGCGCGTACATAGTGGACATCGCCCGCCGGCGACCACTCGGCATTGGCGCGTTGATAGCGGCCGGAGTTGGGTGCCAGTGCACTGTCACGACGGTCGCGCGACCAACCAACCGTCAAAGGAATTGCCATACTGGAAAGCCCATATTCCTGGATGTGCGCTTCGTAGGATGAAGGTAAAAGAGTGCCGCGCTCAATGGTCGTATTCTCGATACCAGCACCGAAATAAACCGTATCGGTCTCCGTGAAAGGCACACCAAAGCGCAAACTGCCGCCCGAAGTTACCAGCTTGTAATAACTGTCGTCCTGGTACGGACTGCTGGTCCGATGGTAGACGTCAACAGTCCGGGAGACACCATCGGCGGTAAAGTAAGGATCGGTGGTATTGAAAACAACAACCCGGTTGAACTTGCTGGTGTTGACTTGCACCCCCAGGGAGTTGCCCGAACCAAAGGCGTTTTCCTGCTTCAGACCAAAGGAAAGCCCGAGCCCGTCGCCGCTTGAAAAGCCAGCACCCAGACTCAGGCTGCCGGTTGGCCTTTCAACAACATTGATGCTCAAATCGACCTGATCCGGTGACCCGGGCACTTCCTGGGTCTCGATACCGACCTCGCTGAAGTAGCCCAGACGATCCACCCGGTCGCGTGACAGCTTGATCTTGTCAGCGTCATACCAGGAGGCCTCAAATTGCCGAAACTCCCGGCGCACCACCACATCACGCGTGCGACTGTTGCCGGCTACATTGATTTTGCGCACATAGGCCCGCCGCGATGGCTCCGCCTGCAGGACCAGGGCGACACGGTTGTTGACGCGATCGATGTCAGGGCGCGCCTGCACCCGCGCAAAAGCAAAGCCAAAATTGCCGAAATAGTCGGTGAACGCCTTCGTGGTCTTGGCGACTTCATCGGCGTTATAGGCCTGACCGGGTCGAATCGTCACCAGCGACTTGAACTCGTCGTCTTTGCCCAGAAAATTACCTTCGAGCTTGACACCACTCACGATAAAGCGCTCACCTTCGGTGATGTTGATCGTGATGGAAATATCCGTTTTGTTAGGCAAAATCGCCACTTGGGTTGAGTCCACTTTGAACTCCAGATAACCCCGTGTCAGGTAATAAGAACGCAGGGTTTCAATATCAGCATTGAGTTTGGCGCGTGAATAACGATCCGACTTGGTGTACCAACTCAGCCAGCCACCGGTGTCCAGATCAAACAGGCCACGCAAGGTTGACTCGCCAAAAACATGGTTGCCGACGATCCGAATTTCGCTGATTTTTGCCGCATCGCCCTCGGTGACAGTGAACGTCAGGTTGACCCGGTTGCGTTCAATCGGTGTCACCGTCGTCACCACTTCTGCGGCATACAGGCTGCGATTGATGTATTGCCGTTTGAGCTCCTGTTCAGCGCGGTCAAGCTGGGCTTTGTCAAACGGGCGGCCATCAGCCAGGCCGATATCACGCAAGGCTTTTTTGAGGACGTCCTTGTCAAACTCTTTGGTGCCGACAAACTCAACCTCCGCAACGGTGGGCCGCTCCTCGACCACAATCACCAACACGTCACCACTGACCTCAATGCGGACGTCCTTGAACAGACCCAGCGCAAAAAGCGTCCGGATTGCGGAAGAGCCCACTTCGTCGTTATAGACGTCGCCGACCCGAACCGGCAGCGACACGAAAACAGTGCCTGGCTCCACCCGCTGCAAGCCCTCAATACGAATATCGCGCACAGTGAAAGGACTGACCGCCCAGGCCGAGCCGGCCACAAAAACCAGAGAAGCGACGACGGATACGGCGCGCAGAGCAAAGCGATTGAATTGCATTTTTATTAAAAAATCAAGCCGATGTTGAATGTCAACACCAGACATTTAGCCAAATAAGCGGGTTATGTCGTTAAAGAGGGCAATCGACATCAGAAGGAACAGGATGGCAACGCCACCCCGCTGCAAAGTCTCCATCCAGGCATCCGAAACCGGTTTGCCCGTCACACCTTCCCAAAGATAATACATCAGGTGACCACCGTCCAGAACCGGCAGCGGCAGCAAATTCAAAACGCCCAAGCTGACACTGATCAAGGCCAGGAACAGCAAGTACTGCGTCAATCCCATCGCAGCGGATTTGCCGGCGTAATCCGCAATTGTCAAAGGACCGCTGAGGTTTTTGACTGAAGCCTCGCCAATCAGCATCTTGCCCATCATTCTGAGCGTCAAGAGAGAGACATCCCAGGTATGCGTCACGCCGCGCCACAAACCGTCGACAGCGCCATAGCGCATCGTCACCAGCTCCGGCATGGCCCCAACATAGGCGCCGATTCTCCCCACCAACAACTCTCCGTCTTGCCGAGACTCGGGCGTGACGATGATTTCCAGTTCGATTCCGGCCCGGTCAATTTTCCAGGTGGATGGGACGGTTCGGCCGTTCACGATCGATGCGCGAATCAGTCGACGCAATTGCTGGCCGTCCACCACCGGCACCGACCCGACCTGGCGCACCACATCGCCTTCGCGCAAACCAGCTTTGTCGGCCGCGGCGCCCGCCATGACCTCGCCAATGACAGGACGGGTGTATGGGCCCACGACCCCAATTTTGCGAAACAAGTCCGCATTGGCCTCGCTGGCATCCATGGCGGAGAGCTTCAGCAGCACGTCGCCTGTCGTCGTACGTCCCGGCCCCGTCAGCTCCAGTTGCACGTCTTGCCCTTCCAGCGCCCCCCGGGTCAAGAACCAGCGCAGGTCTTCAAACGACGCCACGCTCTTCATTTCGTCGTCGGCAAAGCCGGCACGCTGGACCCGCTCACCGCCCACCAATCCGGCCTGCTGCGCAATCGAACCCGCCTCGGGGCTGGCCAGAATCGCTGCCGGATATTGCACGCCACTCCAGTTCACCACCGCGTACAACAACACCGCAAGCAGCAAATTGGCCACCGGGCCCGCCGCCACAATGGCGACGCGCGAACGCAAAGGCTGATTGTTGAATGCCAGATGCCGCTCACCCTCGGGCACCGGTGCCTCGCGCTCATCAAGCATCTTGACGTAGCCGCCCACCGGAAAAGCGCACAGCGCAAATTCGGTCGCTGAACCCTTGCGCTGCCATCGATACAACGTCTTACCAAATCCAATGGAAAAGCGCAGCACTTTGACACCACAAGCCACAGCCACCCGGTAGTGGCCATACTCGTGGATGGCGATCAATACGCCAAGGGCGAGTACAAAGGCGGCAACAGTCAGCATGCGTCTTCTATTGGAAATTTATTGATTGCCGACACGGCGCACCACCTGCTGCGCGGCAGCACGCGACTCGGCGTCCAGTGCCAGCAGATCCTCCAGCGACTGCGGGCTGGCCGGGACAACCGATTCGAGCGTTTCCAGATTAACCTCGTGAATCTGGTCAAACCGAATTCGGCCGTCAAGAAACGCAGCGACCGCCACTTCATTGGCAGCGTTCAACACGGCAGTCGAACCGGAAGGCGCCCGCAACACTGACCACGCCAGCTGCAAACCCGGAAAACGTTGTTCGTGGCCGTTCGAGTCCAGCGACTCGAACGTCAGGTCAGCCATCGCCCGAAAATCCAGCGCGCCAGCACCCGAGACCATGCGATCCGGCCAGCACAGGCCATAGGCAATCGGCACTTTCATGTCGGGCGTGCCGAGCTGGGCCAGGACGGAATTGTCTTTGTACTGCACCATTGAATGAATGACGCTCTGCGGGTGAATCACCACCTCAATCTGCTCCGGATTGACACCAAACAGGAATCTGGCCTCAATGACTTCCAGCGCCTTGTTCATCATGGTGGCGGAATCGACAGAAATCTTGCGCCCCATGACCCAATTGGGGTGGGCGCAGGCCTGCTCCGGGGTCACGTCCCGCAGCGTGTGGGGCTCACGCTGTCTGAACGGCCCACCTGATGCAGTGAGAATAATTTTGTCAATCTGGCTCGACCAGACGGCAGCATCGTCGGGCAATGACTGAAAAATAGCCGAATGCTCGCTGTCAATCGGCAGCAGCTTGGCGCCCCCCTTGGCCACCGCCTGCATGAAATAGGCGCCGCCCACCACCAAGGCTTCCTTATTGGCCAGCAACAAACGTTTGCCCGCCTGGGCTGCCGCCAAACAGGAGGCCAATCCGGCCGCCCCCACGATCGCAGCCATAACCGCATCCACCAGTTCATGCGAGGCAATCATGGCAAGGGCCGATGCGCCCCAAAGAACCCGTGTCGTCAAATGAAGTTCGCGGCATTGGCGCTCCAGCGTGCGTCCATGGGGCTCACTGACCATGACGGCAAACACGGGCTTGAACCGCACGCACTGTTCCAGCATCAATTGCGTCTGAGTCGCAGCGCTCAGGGCGAAGACCTCGAACCGATCGGGATGGCGCGCAATCACATCGAGCGTGCTGACCCCAATGGATCCCGTCGAGCCCAAAATAGCAACCCGCTGCTTGGGCAAGTTTTTCACATCATTCATTGGCACCGTCACACAGAGTAAAGCATCATGGCCAGCGGCAAGGTAGGCAACAAGGCGTCCACCCGGTCCAATACACCGCCATGACCTGGCAGCAAGCCACTGCTGTCCTTGACGCCCGCACTGCGTTTCACCAGCGACTCAAACAAGTCACCCACAACGCTCATCGCCGCCATAAAGATGGCGGCAATCAGCAGCAACCAGCCGCCTTGTCGGCCCACGTGGCTATAAAAACTGGGCACGGTGCTGGCCCATGCGGTATCCAACCAACGCCAGGCAAAGGCCAGTGCAATGACACCCGCCATGCCGCCCCATACCCCTTCCCAGCTTTTGCCGGGGCTGATGCTGGGTGCCAGTTTGCTTCGGCTAAAACGCCCGCCGAAGGTGCGGCCCGCAAAATAGGCACCAATGTCCGCCACCCACACCAGCACCAGAATGGAGAGCAAAAAATTAATGCCAATCACCCTCGCCTGCGCCACTGCCAGCCAGGCCAGGCACAGCGCCAGCAGACCCGCCATCAGCCGCAGCGCCCGCGGATGGGCCGACCAGGCCGACACACCACGGTGCAACACCCAGGCGCCAGCCAGCACCCAGACAGCTCCAGCAGCCATCCAGAGCCCGCCCAGCGATCGCTCCAGCCAGCCTGACCACCAGGCCGCAGCACACAGCAACCCACTGACCAGTCCAGCGCCAAGCGAGACCGACTGGGAATAGCCGTTGAGGCGAGCCCACTCCCACGCGCCGGCAGCAATCAGCAACAGGGCGATGGCACAAAATGGCTCAGGCGAGCGATAGAACATCGCTGGCAGCAAGATAAGCAGCATGACCAGGGCGGTGATAACACGCTGCTTCAACATCTATTGGTTCTCAAGCAAAACCACGCACAACAGTCGGCATGACAAGCTGATCTGCATGGCGATGGGGGGAGGAAACACCTGAGGCAAGGTTGTTGCAAATCAGACCGCCATGATGTCTTGCTCTTTGGCAGCCACCAGTTGGTCGATCACGATGATGTGCCGGTCAGTCACTTTTTGAATGTCGGTCTCGCAGCGTTTTTGCTCATCTTCCGAGGCCAGCTTGTCCTTGACGGCTTTTCTGATCGCTTCATTGGCGTCACGGCGCAAATTGCGTATCGCGATCTTGGCGCCTTCGCCTTCACCGCGAACCACTTTGGAGAGTTCCTTGCGTCGCTCCTCCGACATGGCGGGCATCGGGACGCGGATCAAGTCACCCATGGACGACGGGTTGAGTCCCAGATCGCTGTCACGAATGGCTTTTTCGATCTTGGCGCCCATCCCCTTTTCCCAAGGCTGCACACTGATGGTTCGAGCATCCAGCAAGGACACATTGGCCACCTGGCTGATCGGCAGCATGGCACCGTAATAGTCAACGTGCACGGTGTCCAGCAACGCAGGGTTGGCGCGACCGGTCCGAATCTTGGTCAGGTTGTGTTTAAACGCTTCGATGGATTGGTCCATCTTGCCTTCAACCGTGTTTTTTATCTCGGCAATCGTCATGTTTATTCCTCACTCGACTGTTCAAAGGACACTGTTCAAAAAGATGCAATTTTGACACGGTCAGGCATAAACCAGCGTGCCCTCGTCTTCGCCCATCACCACACGCTTGAGGGCGCCATGTTTCAATATGGAGAACACTTTGATGGGTAGTTTTTGATCGCGGCACAAGGCAAATGCAGTGGCGTCCATGATGCCCAGGTTTTGCGCCATCGCGTCATCAAATGAAATTTTGCTGTAGCGAGTAGCCTGCGGGTCTTTCTTGGGATCGGCGGTGTAGACACCATCGACCTTGGTCGCCTTCAGCACCACCTCGGCGCCGATTTCAGCGCCACGCAATGCGGCAGCGGTGTCGGTGGTGAAAAACGGGTTGCCGGTACCGGCCGCAAAAATCACCACTTTGCCTTCTTCAAGGTATTGCAGCGCCTTGGGTCGAACATAGGGCTCCACCACCTGTTCAATCGCAATGGCCGACATGACGCGTGCGGTCAGCCCCGCCTTGTTCATGGTGTCACCCAGGGCAAGGGCATTCATAACGGTGGCCAACATGCCCATGTAATCGGCAGTCGCCCGATCCATCCCGACCGAGCCACCCGCCACACCCCGAAAAATATTGCCACCGCCAATGACCACCGCCACCTCCACGCCCAGACGTGTCACCTCGGCGATCTCGTTGACCATGCGCACAATCGTGTCGTGGTTAATACCGAACTGGTCATCGCCCATCAAGGCCTCGCCTGACAGCTTGAGCAAAATACGCTTATGAGCTGGTTTGGCGACGGACATGATGAACTCCTGATGTGATGACGGTTGAGCGGGGTAAATCCAAATTCAGATCTGTGGTTTCGATCTGAACCCGGATTGAAATACCTGGTTTTCGCAGGGGCAGAGGCAATCAGCTGGCCTGTTTGGCAGCCGCCATCTGGGCCGCCACTTCAGCGGCAAAATCTTCGACTTTCTTCTCGATGCCTTCACCCACCACGTACAGCGTAAAAGCCTTCACCGTCGTACCCGTGGCCTTGAGCATCTGCTCAACCGTCTGCTTGTCATTTTTCACAAATGACTGGTTAAACAGCGATACTTCCTTGAGGTATTTTTGTACGCCGCCTTCAATGCGCTTGGCGACGATCTCGGCCGACTGAACCGGCTTGCCGGCGGCCGTCGCCACTGCAGCATCTTCAGCTGCTTTGGCGGCTGCCACGGAACGCTCCCTGGCCACCAGTTCGGCAGGCACATCGTCGCTGGACAAAGCCACTGGCTTCATGGCAGCAACGTGCATCGCCACGTCCTTGGCGGCAGTGGCGTCGCCGTCAAACTCAACCACGACGCCAATGCGGGTGCCGTGCAGATACGAGGCCAGCTTGGCACCTGACGCAAAACGTTTGAAGCGGCGAAAACTCATGTTCTCGCCGATCTTGCCGATCAGGCCCTTGCGCACGTCTTCGAGAGTCGGTCCAAAACCATCCTGGGTGTAAGGCAAGGCAGCCAGCGCCGCCAGGTCAGCGGGATTGTTCTGCGCAATCAGTTTTGCCGCCGTATTGGCCAACGCCAAAAAGCTGTCGTTCTTGGTGACAAAGTCGGTTTCGCAGTTGACTTCGAGCAAAGCGCCGACGTCACCTTCCATGTAACTGGTGATCACGCCTTCGGCGGTAATACGTCCGGCGGCCTTGCCAGCTTTGCTGCCCAGCTTGACGCGCAGCAACTCTTCGGCCTTGACCATGTCACCTTGCGCTTCGGTCAAGGCACGTTTGCATTCCATCATGGGTGCGTCCGTTTTGCCACGCAGTTCAGCCACCATGCTTGCGGTAATTGCAGCCATTTTTTTCTCCGTCATCAGTTCAAATAGTTAAATGGGGACTCAAAAAAGGGGCCCAGAAGCCCCCTTTTTTTAGGGCAGCAGACAGCTCAGGCTGCTGTTTCATTCACTTCAACAAATTCGTCAGAGCTCTCAGCGACGACAGCCTTGACCACATCGTCCACCGCATTGGAACGACCTTCAATGATCGCATCGGCAATGCCGCGAGCATACAAAATAACTGCCTTGGATGAGTCATCGTTGCCAGGAATGATGTAATCAATTCCTTCAGGCGAGTGATTGGTGTCGACCACGGCAATCAGGGGAATGCCGAGCTTTTTGGCTTCGGCAATCGCAATTTTGTGGAAACCGACGTCAATCACGAAAATCGCATCCGGCAGCACCGTCATATCCTGAATGCCGCCAATGTCGCGTTCCAGCTTGGCCAGCTCACGGGCGAACATGAGCTGCTCTTTCTTGCTCAAGCTGTCCAGACCCGCTTCTTGCTGGATCTTCATGTCTTTGAGGCGTTTGATGGAGGTCTTGACCGTCTTGAAGTTGGTCAACATGCCGCCGAGCCAACGCTGGTCAACATAAGGCACGCCCGCACGCTGGGCTTCCAGGGCGACGGTCTCACGTGCCTGGCGTTTGGTACCCACCATCAGCACGGTGCCGCGCCGGGCGGAAACCTGGCTCGCAAACTTGGCGGCCTCCTGGAACATCGGCAGCGATTTTTCCAGGTTGATAATGTGAATCTTGTTGCGATGGCCGAAGATGAACGGGGCCATTTTGGGGTTCCAGAAGCGGGTTTGGTGGCCAAAATGGACACCGGCTTCCAGCATTTCGCGCATGGTAATTGCCATAATTAATTCCAAAGGTTAGGTCTAAAATCCAGTTCGTTTTTGCCACTTTTCGAAGACGCCACTGATGCGCCGGTAAAAAGTTGCAACACCTTGATGAAACTGGTTTGCTGATTTGCTCACCAAATAGCCACTTGGGCCACCCAGCAAAGCCCGACAATTATAGCCTGCGATTCCATGCTTTCAGACCTCCACACCACCCGGCAGCGCTTGCGCACCGGCCAAACCCAGGCAACAAGCGAAATTGAGCGAGCCATTCAGGCCGCGCAATCACCTGCCTGCCAGCATGCCTTCCTGCAGACCACGTTTGACGAGGCCCGCGCCATCGCCAACACCCCTGGCATCCAGACCAAGCCGCTGGCGGGCCTGGCCGTTTCCATCAAGGACCTGTTTGACGTGGCCGGACAAACCACCTGCGCCGGCTCGGTGGTCCTCAAGGACACCCCGCCCGCCAAGCAAGACAGCCCGGCCGTTGCGCGTTTGCGCCGCGCTGGCGCCGCCTTCATGGGGCGCACCCATATGGTGGAATTTGCGTTCTCGGGCGTCGGCACCAATCCGCACTTTGGTACACCGGTCAACCCGTGCAGCACCGATGTGCCACGCATTCCCGGTGGCTCCTCGTCGGGCGCTGGCGTATCAGTCGCTACCGGCGCCGCCCTCATCGGTCTGGGAAGCGACACCGGCGGCTCCATCCGCATCCCGGCCGCTCTGAACGGCATTGTTGGCTTTAAAAGCACCGCCCGCCTGGTGCCGACCCAAGGTGCCCTGCCCTTGTCCACCACACTTGACACGGTCTGCGCCATGACCCGCAGCGTGCGTGACGCAATGCTGGCGCACGAGCTGCTGGCCCAGCGCCAGGTGACGCGTAGCGCCGCGCCACTGGCCGCCTACCGCCTGGCCGTTGCCCGCACCCTGATGCAGGACGACCTGGACGACACCGTTTCACGCGCCTGGCAGCGCACCCTGGCCACCCTGCGCCGGGCCGGAGCCCGGATTGAAGAAGTCAACCTGACCGAGATCAGCCAGCTGCAGTCGATTCAGGCCGCAGGCAGCTTGGCGGCGGCTGAGAGTTACGTTTGGCATCGCCAGTTACTTGAGCGCAACGCAGTTGCTTACGACCCACGCGTAGCAAGCCGCATCCAGCGCGGCGCCAGCATGAGTGCCTATGACTACATCACGCTGCTGCGCGAGCGGCAACGCTGGATCAGCCAGATGGCATCGGCCCTACAGGGCTTTGACGCGGTGTTGTCGCCCACCGTCCCGATCGTGGCGCCACCCATAGCGGAGCTGGCACCAGGCCTCGCGCGCGACGCCGCATTTTTCCGCGTCAACGCCCTGCTGCTGCGCAACCCCAGCGTGGTCAACATGCTCGATGGCTGCGCCCTGTCGCTGCCGTGCCAGACCGCCGATGAGTTACCCGTGGGTTTGATGGTCTGGGCCGGTGCGTTACGCGACGACACCGTGCTCAATATCGCGCTGCAGATCGAACAAATACTACAAAAATAGTAGCACATTGTGCATAGTACACGGGGGCTAGAGGCCATTTACACCTGATAAATTGAGGACAGAGCTGCGTTTCGCTACGGTCTGTCCTGCAAGGTTTACAAGAACAAAGGGATTCATGAAGATTGCAGTTATTGGCGCCGGCATCATCGGCGTCACCACGGCCTATGAGCTGAGCCGTGATGGGCACGATGTCACCGTGCTGGAACGCTGTGGTGCCGCAGCCGAAGAAGCCAGTTTTGCCAATGCCGGCATCGTGACACCCGGCATGCCGAACCGGGAAGTCAGCCATTTTTTCAGCCGCCCTGCCCCGATCAGACTGAGTTGGCCCATTTCGGCTCACGAGCTGGCCTGGTTCTGGAAGTGGCGTCGCGCCCGTCGGCTTGACCGCCATCGAGCCAATCAGGCTCAGAGGCAGAGCCTGGCCAGCTACAGCCGTGAACGTTTGCACCACATCACGGCGGATCTAAAACTGGACTACGAACGCAGCGAGGGCCTCCTGATGTTGCTGCGCTCCGAGCAGGACAGCAAAATGGTACAGCCTGGTCTGCAACTGCTGCGTGAAGCGGGCCGGGACTTCAAGGAACTGAGCGCACCCGACGTCCGCAAGCTGGAGCCCGCCTTGAGTCCGGACACGCCATTTTTTGGTGCCATTCAACTCATCGATGCGGAAGTCGCCAACTGCCGCCAGTTTGCCCTGCTGCTCAAAAACGAGTCGCAACGCCGTGGCGTCAAATTTGAATTCAACACCGAAGTCACGCACATCAGCAGCGCCGGCGGCGTCACGCTCACGGTCGCCGGCGAAACCGGCGCCCGCCCCTTTGACGCGGCCGTGATCTGCGCGGGGACCGATTCGGCGCGCCTGCTTGTGCCCTTGGGCATCAGAGTAGCGCTAGCCGCCGTCCACGGCTACTCCATCAGCGCCCCTATTCGTGAGCCGCTCAATGCGCCGCGCAGTGGCGTCATCGATCGGCGCCACCAAGTGGCTATCACCCGCCTGGGCAACCGGGTGCGCGTGTCGGGCCTGGCCGAACTGGGCGGCGTACCTGGAAGAAACCGGGCCGACGCTCTGCAAACCCTGTACCGGGTGTTGCATGACTGGTTCCCGGGCGCCGCCAAACTGTCAAGCGGCGTGCAGGAGTGGAAAGGTGCACGCCCGACGTTGCCCGACGGGGCACCGATTGTGGGCGCCAGCGGTGTGCCGGGCCTATGGCTGAACCTGGGACATGGTGCCAGTGGCTGGGCCTTGAGTTGCGGCTCAGCCCGTGTTTTGGCCGACCTGATGGCGGGCCGACCACCTGACCTCGACGTCAACGCATTCGGCATCGAACGGCTGGGGCGCTAAAACAGGACATTCATCAGGGCCTGCTACATTGTCAGCCTAACCGGTTCACAGAAAATTCCCGCATGAGCCCTGAACTCTCTTTAAAACTCGCCGCTGCCGTGGACGGCATGCCTGCGTTTCCCAAAAGTGTGCAAAAGATCCTGGAACTCACGCGCGACGTCAACTGCTCGCCCAAGGATCTGGTGCAAGTCATTGACAAGGATCCGGTGGTCACGGTCAAGGTGCTGCGCGTCGTCAACTCGGCCTACTACAGCCTGCCCAAGCAGATCACCTCCATCAACCATGCGGTGGTTTACCTGGGCTTTAACACCATCAAAAACCTGGCCTTGAGCATCGCCGCCATCGGCATGTTGCCGGCCAGCAATGCGGCCGGTTTTGACGGCGCGCAGTACCTGCTTCACTCGCTGTCCACGGCGGCCATCGCCAAGCAACTGGCCTTGCGTCTGGATGACGCCGACCCGATGGACTGTTTTATTGCCGGCCTGCTGCACGATTTTGGCAAGGTGGTGTTCGCGCAGTTCATGCCGGCCGAATTTCGCAAGGCCCTGGAAACCAGCCAATGGAACGAGAGCTCACTGCACCTGGCGCTGCGAGACGTGATCGGTGCCGATCACGCGGTTGTCGGCGCGATGCTGGTCGAAAAATGGCGCTTCCCGGCCGACCTGGTGGAAACCATCCGCTACCAGTACGGTCCGGAAATCAAAGACACACCGATGATCGCCTGTGTCTTTGCCGCCAACCAGATCAGCAAGAAGCTCGAATTCGGCTTTGCCGGCAACCGCTGCGTCGAACAACTGCCACCCGCTATTGCGCAGCGGCTGGGTGGCACCTTGGACGAACTGATTGTCTCTTTGGGCGACCTGGCACCCCTGCTGGAAGAAGCCAAAATATTTTCAAAAGTTTGAGGTCACTGCATGAAAATCAGATTTTGGGGCGTGCGCGGCTCCATTGCTTCACCCGGCCCGAGCACCGTGCGTTATGGCGGCAACACCACCTGCATCGAGATTCGCACCGACAACAACGAGCTGATCATCCTGGACGCCGGCACCGGCATTTTTCCGCTGTCGCAGACGCTGCTGGCCGAGTTGCCGGTGACTGCCAACGTGTTTATCAGCCACTCGCACTGGGACCACATTCAGGGCCTGCCGTTTTTCATCCCCAACTTCATTCCCGGCAACACCTTGCGCCTGCATGGTGCGTTTGACCCGGTGTCGGGCAAGGGCGTGGAGCAGGTGATGGCGGTGCAACTGCAGTACAGCTATTTCCCGGTGCGCGAGGCCGAGATGAAGGCGCGCATGGAATACGTCACGCTCAAGCCCGAGCAGAGCCTGCAGATTGGCTCCGCCACGGTCACACCGTTTCTCATGAATCACCCCGTGATTGACTTCGGTTACCGCATTGAAGCCAACGGTAAATCGGTGTTCTTTACCGGGGACCATGAGCCGCCGCTCAACATCTACGAACCAGGCGACGAGAGCTACGACGAGTACCAGGGTTTTATTGATGAAAAAGCCCACAGCATCCTGCGCGCCATGCACGGCGTCGATGTGCTGATTGCCGACAGTTCCTACACTGAAGCGGAATACCCGGCCAAAAAAGGCTGGGGCCACGGCACCTTCAACTCCAGCTTCGCGTACGCCAAGGCGGCTGGCGCCAAGATGCTGTTTTGCACGCACCATGAACCGACCCGCAGCGACGATGCACTCGAAGCCGCTTTCCGCCAAGTGCTGCTTGACAACCCGTCGCTCGCCGGTGGCCCCGAGGTTCGACTCGCGCGCGAGGGCGAAACCTACGAGTTTTAGAACCGATGCAAAAAGTAGACTTCCGAACCCGCCACGCCTTGTTCAACGTGGCGGCCACACGCGCCATGGAGCAGGCGGCACAGGCCGCCCTGCCCACTCACAGCCTGATGCAGCGCGCCGGGCTAGCCGTGGCGCAACTGGCGCTCGCCCTGGCGCCGCACGCCCAGCGCATCTGGATCGCCTGCGGCCCCGGCAACAACGGCGGCGACGGGCTGGAAGCCGCCATGCACTTGCAGCGCTGGGGCAAGCAGCCGGTGCTCACCTGGCTCGGCAGCCCAGACACGGCGCCAGCCGATGCCGCGGCTTCTTACCAGCGCGCGCTGCAAGCCGGCGTCACCTTCTCGCAGACGCCGCCCGACGCGTTTGATTTGTGTATTGATGCCTTGCTGGGCATCGGCACCCAGGTGCGCGAGCCCGACGGTCGCATGGCCGACTGGATCAGGTTGATCAACGCCAGCAAGCAGGCGGTGCTGGCGGTGGACTTGCCCACCGGCCTGCACGCCGACACCGGCGCCGTCACGCAACTGAGCGTCAAGGCCACGCACACCTTGAGCCTGCTCACACTCAAACCCGGCTTGTTCACCGCGCATGGGCGCGACGCCGCTGGCAGCGTCTGGCTGGCTGACCTCGGCGTGGATCAGCTCAGCGCCCTGGCGCAACAACCGCTTGCACCCGCGGCCTGGCTGGCAGGCGCGCCGCCGGCAGCCGAGCGCCCGCATGCCTCGCACAAAGGCAGCTACGGCGATGTCGCCGTGGTGGGCGGCGCACCCGGCATGACCGGTGCCGCCCTGCTGGCCGCGTCGGCCGCGCTGCACGCGGGCGCCGGGCGGGTTTTTGTCGGCTTGCTCGACGGTGGCACGCTGAGCGTGGATACCAGCCAACCCGAGTTGATGTTCCGACCGGTCGAGGCACTTGACTTGTCCGCCATGACGGTCGTTTGCGGCTGTGGTGGCGGGGACGCCGTTCGTGCTCAGCTGCCCAGAATTTTATCGGCTGCAGCCCCCGTCGTTATTGATGCAGATGCTATAAATGAGATAGCAAATGACACCCAGCTTCAAACCTTGCTGACCGATCGCAGCCCACGTGGTGCCGCCACGGTCCTGACCCCGCACCCATTGGAAGCCGCGCGCCTGCTGGGCACCAGCGCGGCACAGGTCCAGGCCGATCGCCTCGCCGCTTGCGGGCAACTGGCCGAGCGCTATCAGTGCACCGTGGTGCTCAAAGGTTCGGGCACCGTGATGGCTGCCCCCGGCCAGACGTCCGTCATCAATCCCACCGGCAACGCCCGCCTGGCCACCGCAGGTACGGGCGATGTACTGGCGGGGCTGATTGGCGCGCGCCTGGCGGGCGGCCTGGACGCTTTTCAGGCCGCTTGCCAGGCGGTCTACCAGCACGGTCTGGCGGCCGATCGGTGGCCCACCGAGCGCGCCCTGACCGCCGGGTCTCTCGCCAGGGGCCTATAAAAATAGTAGCCACTTACGTTAGCAGGCGTGAAATGATTTCGCGCTTGGGCAGCCGCATACCGCGCGTCACCAGAAGCATCGCAAGCTCGGCCCGGGCATGCACCTCGCCCATATCACGCTGCAGCGCCAACACAGCCTGAAACGCTCCGCTGTCGCGATGACAAAACAAGCTCTCGCGACAGCCCTGCCTTGTGGCGCCAAACCGTATCGGACACTTTTTTGCAGTTGCGGAGCTGGTGTATCCGACAGCCCTTGCCAAAGCTGCTCAGGAAGAATGAATGAGCCGCTCACGCCCCAGACAGCTACTAAATAGATAGCTATAAACCAAGACAGAACGGGGGCTAGTGGCCTATTTTATATAAATACACGGTGGCGCTGATCTACGTCAATAGTGCGGGTCATTTTCGAGCCGACCTGTTGCTGCAGTACCCAAAACGCACCCGTCTCATCGCAAACACCTAGCGCCAACCCTGGAAAAACCATTATTCTCTTGCACTGCACAAGCGCTGTCCCGGCGTCAACGCCCATAGAAAGAGGCCCTCACGGTTAAAGCCCGCATGAATCCAGATTTTTTCAGTCGCGCTCGCGGGTCATTTTTGTACTCAACATCTGGGCGCTGGCGTTCTGCGCCAGCCGCACGTTGCGCCAAGACGAGCCGGGCATTGATGAAATCATGACGAAAATGTGACCATGAATCCCGTCACCAAGACGCCGGATGATCTGGCAGATACCTCACTGATCCGTGCTGCCGGGCGGCTGGTTCTGGTCTATGCTGTCTTTGCCGGCTTATGGATTTGGCTCTCGGATGAGTTGCTGGCGCGGCTGGTCAGCGATCCGGCCCAAATCGTCCAGGCCAGCATCTTTAAGGGCTGGCTGTTTGTGGCCGCCACATCCCTGTTGCTTTATGGCTTGCTGCGGCGACTGCTGAGGCAGAGCCTTGTTGCCTCGATGCGCGAGCAAGAAGCGCAAACCGAAAATCATCGCAGCCAGCAGTTGCTGACGGCTCTGATTGACAGTTCAACGGACGCCATCTTCGCCAAGGACCTGGCCGGACGCTACTTATTGTTCAACCACGAAACCACGCGCGTCATGGGCACCACACCTGAGCGGGCGCTGGGCCATGATGACACGGCACTGTTCCCGCCTGAGCAAGCCGAGTTGATCCGCGCCAACGATCAGCGCGTACTCGCGTCGAACCGGACCACCAGCTACGAGGAAACACTGGATACGGTCGATGGCGAGCGCGTTTTTCTTGCCACCAAGGGGCCCCTGCGCGACAGCAGTGGACAAGTCATCGGCCTGTTTGGCATCTCGCGCGACATCAGCGACCGAAAGAGAGACGAAGCCAGACTCACCCTGCAAGCGCGCCGCGCCGAGGCGCTGTTGACGCTGCCTGGCGCAGCCGAAATCATGACTGAGAGCGCCTTCATGCAGCATGGGCAGGAGTTGGCCGAGCAGCTCACCGGCAGCCAGATCGCCTTCATTCATCTGGTGCACGACGACCAGGAAGCGATTGAACTGGTGACATGGTCGCGCAGCACGCTGGCGCAGTACTGCACCGCCGCTTTTGACAGGCACTACCCCATCAGCCAGGCCGGCGTCTGGGCCGATGCACTGCGCCAGCGTGCGCCGGTGGTCATCAATGACTACGCCAGCGTGATGGACAAACACGGCCTGCCTGAAGGGCATGCGCAGCTCGACCGCCTGATCAATGTGCCGGTCATCGACGGTGGCCTGGTGCGCATGATGGCCGGCGTAGGCAACAAGCCCGAGCCCTACACCGAGGCCGACGTGGAAACGGTGCGCCTGATCGCCGACGCCGTCTGGCGCATCGTGCGTCAACGCCGGGCCGAGACAGCGCTGCACGAAAGCGAGCAGCGGCATCGTCTGCTCGCCGACAACGCCAGTGATGTCATCTGGACCATGGACCTCAAAGGCCGCTTCACCTACGTCAGTCCTTCGGTCGAAAAGCTTCGCGGTTTCACCAGTGCGGAAGTGATGCAGCAAACACTGGCGCAAACCCTGTGCCCCTCATCCATCCCGGTAGCGACCGAGGCGCTGGGCAAGTCCATGGCTGCCATGGCAGCCGGTTTGCCCTTCATCGGATTCAGGGGCGAGTTGGAACAACCTTGCAAGGACGGATCAACGGTCTGGACCGAGATTTCCACCAATGGCATCCGCAATGAGCACGGTGAATTTATCGGTATCGTCGGCGTCAGCCGCAATATCGCCGAGCGCAAAGTCCAGCAACAACAGCTTCAACTCGCGGCGCAGGTGTTTGCGCAGGGGCGCGAAGGTATCACCGTCACCGATGCTCTGGGCCACATCATCATGGTCAACCGGGCCTTTACCGAGATCACCGGCTATACGCAAGCCGAGGTGCTGGGCCAAAACCCGCGCATCCTGAAATCCGGGCGACAAAGCCCGGAGTTTTACCTCGACATGTGGGCTGCCCTCACCACGTCGGGCCATTGGGCTGGCGAAATATGGAATCGACAGAAAGACGGTACGGTGTACCCGGAGTGGCTGGCCATCTCGGCACTGCGTGACAGCCAGGGCCAAACCACGCACTATGTCGCGAGCTTTAGCGACTTGAGCAGCGCCAAGGCTGCTGAAAGCCGCATCCAGTGGCTGTCGCAATTCGACACCCTCACCGGCCTGCCCAACCGTACCCTGCTGCAGGACCGCACGGCGCTGGCCATCAGCATGGTGCAACGCGCGCGGGAGCCGCTGACCATGCTGCTGGTCGCCATCGACCATTTTGGCGCCGTCAATGACACCCTGGGGCATCAGCTTGGCGACGAGCTATTGGTCGAAATGGCCAGGCGCCTGAGCGATTCAGTGCGCGAGCAAGATACCGTGTCCCGTATGGGCGGCAAAGAATTTGTGCTGGTTTTGCCTGGCACACCGGCCATGGGAGCCGCACACCTGGCCACTGAACTGCTCTGGAAACTGTCCCGACCCTGCTCACTGGGCGTGCACGAACTGACCCTGACGGCATCGATCGGCATTGCCAGCTTCCCGGACAACGGGGCTGACTTCGACATGCTGTTCAAAGCGGTTGAAATTGCCATGCACCGTGCGCAGCTCAAGGGACGCGACACCTATCAGTTCTACAGCGACGACCTGTATGAGCAAGTGCTGGCGCACGACCGCCTGATAAAAGCCTTGCGCCAGGCGATCGTGCTGAATCAACTGCAACTGGTGTACCAGCCCCAGGTGGACTTGCAAACCGGGCAAATTTGCGGTGTCGAGGCGCTGTTGCGCTGGCAGCACCCCGAACTCGGCGCCGTGTCGCCGGGGCAGTTCATTCCCCTGGCCGAGGAATCGGGCCTCATCATCGGCATCGGTGAGTGGGTGTTGCGCCGTGCCTGCCAGGACATTCGCCGCTGGCTTGATCACGGTATCAAAGTCCCACATGTGGCGATCAATGCATCGCCCTTGCAATTTCGCGACAACAATTTGGTGCTTCAGGTCAAAGCCGCCCTGACCGAATCGCAGATCGACCCGGCGCTGATTTATATCGAGGTCACCGAGAGTGCACTGATGGATGACGTGCCACGCAACGAGTCCATGCTCAAGGCGCTAAAAGACCTGGGCATCAAGCTCTCGCTGGACGACTTTGGCACCGGTTACTCGTCGCTGAGCTACCTCAAGCGCTTTCCATTTGACCAGGTCAAGATCGACCGGTCTTTTGTGCAGGACATTGCCACCAGCCAGAGCGACAGCCTGCTGGTGAAGGTGATTGTGTCCATGGCCCATGGCTTGGGTATGAAGGTCATTGCCGAAGGGGTGGAAACCGAAGCCCAGTGCGAGATCATGCGCACCAGCATCTGTGACGAAATTCAGGGCTATTTCTTTTGCAAGCCGATCTCAGCCCAGGCGATTGAAGAACTGTTTTCTGAGGGTCGCCAGTTGCCAGCGCATCTGCTGCGCCTGCAAAAGCCGCAGCGCACGCTGCTGCTGGTGGACGACGAGCCCAACATCCTGGCCTCGCTCAAGCGCCTGTTCAGGCGCGATGGCCATCTGATCCTGACCGCCAACAGTGGCGCAGAGGGGCTGGAGCTGTTGTCCAGACAAAAGGTCGATCTGATCATCTCGGATCAGCGCATGCCGGGCATGACCGGGGTGGAGTTCCTGCGCGCCGCCAAAGCCCTGTACCCTGACACGATTCGCATCGTGCTGTCAGGCTACACCGAGCTGCAGTCCGTGACGGATGCCATCAATGAAGGCGCCGTCTACCGCTTTTTGACCAAGCCGTGGGAGGATGAGCCACTGCGCGAGCACATCAACAAAGCCTTTGAATACAAGGAGTTGCAGGAGGAAAACCGCCAGCTCGACATCAAGATTCGCACCACCAACCAGGAGTTGATTGCCGCCAATCGGCAACTCGGCGACATCCTGCAAAACAAGCGCTACCAGATCGAACGCGACGAAACCAGTCTGGCGATTGCGCGTGAAGCCTTGCAGCACATGCCGCTGCCCGTGATTGGGGTGGATGACGAAGGCTTGATTGCGTTTGCAAATGTGGCTGCCGAGCACCGGTTCGCCGACGCCGGCGCCTTGCTCGGCATTGAACTGGCTCGGGCGCTACCCGCCGTTGATGCAGCCATCGCCGCTGCCGTTGAAGGGACGCCCTGCGAGCTGCTGATTGACGACACCCGCTACCTGGTCAAGTGGAACCCCATGGGCATCAACTCGCGCTCCAGAGGAAAAATAGTCACCTTGATTCATACCGGGCCTGCTGCATGAGCGATTTGCAGCGACAAGACCGGTTGAAACGATTATTTCGGCTGGCCGGCAACAACGCAGAGGGGCGCTACCTGCTTGCGCTCATGGCGCGCTACCGGAGGGTTGCCTTGCCATGAACCACATCGTGATGGACGACGTGCTGGGAAGAATCCACAACCTGCCCTCGCTGCCAATGGTGGTGATGGAGTTGTTGGCGTGCATGGGCCAGGACGACGCCAACATTGAGGCACTGGCGGAAAAGATCACAAAGGACCAGGCCTTGTCGGCCAAGACCTTGCGCCTTGCCAATTCATCCTTTTATGGCATGGCGCGCCAAGTCACCACCATCCAGGAAGCCATTGCCATCCTGGGTTTCAGAACGGTGCGCAGCCTGGCCGCCACAGCCGCCCTGATTGGCAACTTCTTCGCCAACCCTGGCAACAGCTTCGATTTCACCCCGTTCTGGCGCCACGCCATTGGGGCTGCCGTGTGCGCCCGGGAACTGGCGCCCCACCTCCATCTCAACCCGGACCAGGCCTACACCGCAGGCCTGCTGCACGACATTGGGCGCCTGGTGTTGGTCACGCAGTTTCAGCCACAGTACCAGGCCACCATGACGTACCGGGCCGAGCGGGATTGCCATCTGCTGGATGCCGAACACGCCGTGCTGGGCCTTGACCACGCGCAGGTGGGCCATGCGCTGACGCAGCTCTGGCAGTTCCCGCTGACCATGCAACAAGCGCTGGCCGAGCACCATGCGCCCAGCAGCCTTGGCATGCAGCCGCTCTCGCTGGTGGTGATGGCCGCTGACGCCATTGCCCATGCGCTGGACTTGTCGATGGACGCCGACGACCTGGTTGCGCCTGTGCCGTCGGGTCTGTGGCAACAACTGGGTCTGGATGAAGCGACCCTGCTGCAGGTGTTTGCGAGCGTCGAACAACAGTTCGACACCACCAGTCTGCTTTTGAACGGCTGAGGACTCAAGCTTATGAACAGTCCAGTCCGGGCCAATGCGACGGCAGCTCAAGGTCTTGCCGACGTCGATCAAGCCATTTTCTTCAATGCCAGTCCGGTGCCGGCCTTCGTGATCGACTTGAACCATGTGGTCACCCACTTCAATCACGCCTGCGCCATGACCTTGGGGGTCACCGCGGACCAGGTGGTCGGGCGCAAGGGCATTGGTCGTGTATTTCATGGCCATGACCGGCCCATGATGGCCGACATGATCGTCGATGGCGTCATGCAAAAGGCCGTCGACGATCTCTACCAGAGTAGCTATCGCGGCTCACTGGCAGTCGTCGATGCCTACGAGGCCGAGGCATTTTTTTCCAGCTTGGGCGCCGCCGGGCGATGGTTGTTTTTCACCGCGGCGCCGATTCGAAACCAGCAGGGTGAACTGGTGGGCGCAATTGAAACCCTGCAGGACATTACCGAGCGAAAAGTGGCGGAAGCCGCGTTGATGAAGGCGCAGCTTGAAGTCGAACAGATGGTCGAGCAGCGCACCGCGCAGTTGGCCGAGGTCAATCGCACCCTGCGTGACGATGTCAAACGTCGCGAAACCGCGGAACGCGAGTTGCTGGACCGCAATGACGAACTCAACGCCCTCAATGTCAAGCTGTCAGCCGTCAAGGAACATTTGATTCAGTCTGAAAAGCTGGCCTCCATTGGCCAATTGGCCGCTGGCATTGCGCACGAAATCAATAACCCGATTGGCTATATCTTTTCCAACTTTGGCACGCTGGAAAACTACCTGACACAACTGTTTGGCATGCTGGACGCCTATGAAAAGGCCGAAGTCGCGTGCTATGCACCACAAACCCTGCAAGCGCTCCAGGCCAAGCGCGAAGAAATAGAGCTGGCTTTTCTGAAAGAAGATATTCCGGTCCTCATGCGTGAATCAAAAGAAGGCATTGTGCGGGTGCGCAAGATCGTGCAAGACCTGAAAGATTTCTCGCACGTTGACACCAACCCCGATTGGCAATTTGCCAACCTGAACCAGGGTATTGACTCGACGCTCAATGTGATCAACAACGAAATCAAGTACAGGGCCGACTTGGTCAAAGACTATTGCGACCTGCCCGAGGTGCAATGCATGCCCTCACAGATCAACCAGGTGGTGATGAATCTGGTGCTTAATGCGGCGCAAGCCATGGGCGCTGAGCGCGGCAGGATCACCGTGCGCACCGGTGTGGCCGATGACAAGGTCTGGCTGGAGGTGATTGATAACGGAAGCGGCATCCCGAAGGACGTCTTGCCGCGCATCTTTGATCCGTTCTACACCACCAAGGCGGTCGGCAAAGGTACCGGCCTGGGCTTGTCGCTGTCGTATGGCATCGTACAAAAGCATCACGGCAGCATCGACGTTCAATCTGAAATCGGCAAAGGCAGCACCTTTCACGTCACACTGCCACTCAGGCAGCCCGCCACGCCGGCAGCCAATGGAGCCAGCGCAACATGACAGACATCAGCATCACGGCTTCCGGCGCCAGTGCAGCGCGGCTGCCCACCATTTTGTGTGTGGACGACGAGCCCAATATTTTGTCGGCGCTCAAACGGCTGTTTCGCGGCAAAGGCTGGCGGGTACTGTCCGCCGAAGGGGGCCAGGCCGCCCTGGCGCTGCTGGAGACGCAGACCGTTGACCTGGTCATCTCCGACATGCGCATGCCAGAGATGGATGGCGCCCAATTTTTGGCACAAGTGCGCGTGCGCTGGCCCGACACGGTACGCCTGTTGCTGACCGGTCACTCCGACATCAACGCCATCATTGACGCTGTCAACCGGGGAGAAATTTACCGCTACATCACCAAACCGTGGGACGACAACGACATCGTGCTGATCGTGCGCCAGGCGCTGGAGCGCCAGGCACTGGAGCATGAGAAGAAGCGCCTGGAAGCGCTGACCAAGCGCCAGAACGAAGAACTCAAAGCCCTCAACGCGAGTCTGGAAGCCAAGGTAGAAGCGCGCACGACTGAACTCAGGATTGCCAACGAGTCACTGCAAGACGCCAATGAGCGACTGAAAAGCAGCTTCGTCACCTCGATCAAGGTATTTTCCACCCTGATGGAAATGCGCGGCGGCAATTTGGCCGGGCACTCGCGTCGTGTGGCCGATCTGGCGCGGCGCATGGCCAGCAAACTCGAACTCGACAGCAAGCTGGTGCAGGATATATTTGTCGCTGGCCTGCTGCACGAGATTGGCAAGGTCGGCTTTGCCGACGAACTGCTGAACACGCCGGTGGCGATGATGAAACCAGAGCAGTTGGACGCCTACCGCAAGCACACGGTGCAAGCCGAGCAGTTGCTGCTGCCGCTGGCCGAATTGCGCGCTGCCTCTGACATCATCACGGCACAATTTGAACGCTTTGATGGCAGCGGCTTCCCAGCCCAGCTCGCCGGGCCCAACATCCCCATCGGAACCCGGATTTTGTCGCTGGCCAGTGACTACGACAACATGCAAATCGGCACGCTGACACACAGCCGTTTGAAACCGGAAGAAGCCAAAATCCTGATCATCCACAGCAGCGGGCAGCGCTATGACCCGCAGGTGGTGAGCGCCTTTCTGGAAGTGCTCAGCGGTGCGGCACGGCAAGCCGCGGGCAAGGAGAACTTTGCTGAAATGACGGTCAACGCGTGTGACCTGAAAGCAGGCATGGTGCTGGCGCGCGATCTCATCACGCCGAGCGGCTTGTTGATGCTGTCGGCAGAGCATGTGCTCGATCAACGCATGATCGGCAAGATCATCACTTTTGAAAAGTCAGGCGGCATGGAACTGATCGCCCACATTCGCGTGGACAGCGCAACCTGAATGGCAATTTTCCCAATGAACATCCGGTACACAAACAGGCGTCAGATTTTCGAGTCGGCCCGCCGGCGCCTGGTTTCTTCCCGTGGCTTGGGTTATGACAAAGCGATCAGGAGCCTGGTTTGAACGCCACGGCCAACCGCGATATCTCCGTGGACCAGCTTCGTGTGGGGCTGTACGTCCATCTCGACTTGAAGTGGTTTGAGCATCCATTCGCGTTTGGTCATTTCAAGATCAAGTCCGAGGAACAAATCACGCTGATCCGCAGCCTAGGTCTGAAGACTGTGCGCTTCAGCCAGGAACTGAGCGAGGGCAGTCCCCCGCCCCAGGTGGTCGCACCGCTCACTCCCATACTCAACGCGGCTGCGGCTGCCGGCATGGCGCCGGAGCTGTCTCAGATCATGCTGGCCAAGCAGGCCATGATGGCGCAGATGCGGCTGCGAAGGCAGGCGACCGAGCGCATCGAGAATGCCTTTGTCAACACCGCCAAGACCATCCGCAACATCGAGAAAAACCTGTACAGCCGCCCGCTTGAAACCGTGCAGCAGGCCACCCTGCTGATTGGCCAGATCACCGATTCGATTCTCAGTGCCCCGGAACTGGCGATTCATGTGATGGGCGACAAGATGGGGGGCGAAGAGCTGTACTTGCATTCGCTCAACGTCACCATGCTGTCGATCATGATGGCCCGCGACATCAAACTGCCGGTTGAGGTCGTGAGCGTGCTCGGCGTCGGTGCGCTGCTGCACGACATCGGACGCAAGGAAGTGCCCGACAAGATCTTGCACAAAACCGAAGCACTGACGCAGGCAGAGCGTAGCTTCTATGAGATGCACTGCCAGTTTGGAGTCGAGATGGGGCAGCGCCTGCATCTGAGCCCTGCAACGCTGGCCATTATCCGGGAGCATCACGAGCTGTTTGACGGCACCGGCTATCCGGCCAAACTCAAAGGCGAATCGGTCAGCCTGCTGTCGCGCATCGTGGCCATTGCCAACTATTACGATGAGTTGTGCAACCCGTCTGCCATTGCCGATGCACTGACACCGCACGAAGCACTGTCCCTCATGTTTGCCAAGTTGCGCAGCAAGTTCGACCCCAAGCTGCTGCAGGTCTTCATTCGCTGTCTGGGGGTGTATCCGCCCGGTACGATCGTGCAGCTGTCCAACGGCGCCATTGGCATGGTGGTCACCGTCAACACGGCACGCCCCATGAAGCCCACATTGGTGGTGTATGACCCCGAGGTCGCCAAGGATGACGCGATTTTGCTTGACATGGAGCGTGAGACCGAGGTCAACATTGCGAAAGCCATCCGGCCGGCCCAAGTGCCGCAAGAGGTGTACAACTACTTGAGCCCGCGCAAACGGGTCAGCTACTACTTTGATGCGTCCTCTGCACGGCCACAGGCGGGCACGCCATGAATACGCTGGCCAGACTGATGCTTGACAACAGCCCCGAGATGTCGCTGTTGGTCAACCCGGCAACGCTGCAGATCATGATGGCCAACGCGTCGGTGGTCAAAACGCTGGGCTACTCGCTGGCGCAGTTGCAGGGCTTGGCGATCACCGAGATTGAGAGTGCGCTACAGGATGTGTTCTATTGGGACGACGTTCGAACTGGCCAGTATCTTGAAGTACAGAATCAGGAGGGGCAGTATCGCTGCGCGCAGGGAGAGCTGTTGACGGTCAACAAGTCAATTCGGTTGCTTGACCATGAAGGGGCGCCTCTGCTGCTGGTGCAGGCCGTGCAGACCCGCAATGAGCGCAAGGCGGAGGACGCGCTGGCACAAACCTTGTCGCAGTTGCGAGCCACGCTGGAGTCCACTGGCAATGGCATCCTGGTCATTGGCTGGCAAGGCCGGATCGAGAGCATGAACCGCCTGTTTGGCAAGATGTGGGAGATTTCTGACGATCTGCTCGACTCGCATGACGATGGGCGTATTCTGGGTTTTGTGGCCGGGCGTGTCATCGAGTCCGAGCTGCTTCACGCTCGACTGGGTGCGATCGTGGACAAACGCGAGACCGAAGACCTGCTGCATCACCAGGACGGCCGCGTGTTCGAGGTCAGTTCGCGGCCGCAGTATCTGGGTGAGCAGATTATTGGCCGCGTGTTTGGTTTTCAGGACATCACCCAGCGCACGCTGGCCGAAGCCGCATTGCGTGAATCGCGCGACCTGCTGGAACAAAGAGTGGGATCCAGAACAGCCGACTTGAATACCGTCAATGAGACGCTGCAGCAAGAAAAGGAGCGCCAGGCCATTTTGATCAAGCGACTGGAAGAGGCGCAAAACCAGCTGCTGCAATCGGAGCGCATGGCGTCCATCGGCCAACTGGCGGCCGGCGTCGCGCATGAAATCAACAATCCGGTCGGGTTTGTCAACTCCAATCTGGGCTCCTTGCAGCGCTATGTCACCGACATGCTCAGGCTGCTGTCGGTCTACGAGAAGGCTGAGGGCGCCCTCCCCGGGGCAGCGATACAAGAGATAAACCAGGTCAAGGCGGACATCGATGTCGCGTTCCTGCGCGAAGATGTCACCAACTTGCTGGTCGAGTCGCTGGACGGGCTCAAGCGCGTCACGCGCATCGTGCAGGACTTGAAAGATTTTTCTCATGTGGATGAATCAGAGCGCCAGTGGGCCGACCTGGAGGCCGGGCTGGAGAGCACCTTGCGCGTGGTCTGGAACGAGCTCAAGTACAAGGCCGAGGTGATCAAGGAGTTTGCAGGTATTCCGCAGGTCGAGTGTTTTGCTTTTCAGCTTAACCAGGTGTTCATGAACCTGTTGATCAACGCCTCGCACGCCATTGAAGGACGTGGCACCATTGCCGTTCGCACCGGGCACGACGACACCTGTGTGTGGGTGGAAGTGCAAGACAGCGGCCGCGGCATCAAACCGGAGCATCTATCCCGGATTTTTGAACCGTTTTTCACGACCAAACCGGTCGGCCAAGGCACTGGGCTGGGCCTTTCACTGGCTTACGGTATTGTCAAAAAACACGACGGGCGCATTGAAGTCAAGAGCGAATTGGGACAGGGGACGGTGTTCAGGGTGATCCTGCCAAAGAAAACCAAGACGCTATAAAAATAGTAGCTGCATACGCAGTCTACATGCTGGCTACAGCCAGATTTCTTATATAAAATCTAGCCACGCCCGGCAAACGGCATCTTGGTTGCCATCACGGTATGGAACATCACGTTCGCTTCCAGCGGTAAATTGGCCATGTACAGCACCGATTGGCCGACGATGTTGACATCCATTAACGGCTCGATGGCAACATCGCCATTGGCCTGCAAGATGCCGGTTGCCATACGCTGGGCCATTTCGGTCGCAGCGTTGCCGACATCAATCTGTCCAACGGCAATATCGTACTTGCGGCCATCGAGCGAAGCCGCCTTGGTCAGGCCCGTGACAGCGTGTTTGGTCGCCGTGTAGGCAATCGAATTGGGGCGCGGGGTGGTGGCAGAAATCGAACCATTGTTAATGATGCGCCCACCAGACGGGGTCTGCGCCTTCATGACCCGAAACGCCTGCTGGATGCACAGGAACATACCGGTCAGGTTGATGTCCACCACGTTCTTCCACTGCACCAGCGTCAGGTCTTCCAGCGCAATACCGGGCGCGCCGACACCCGCATTGTTGAACAGCACATCGACGCGCCCAAATGCACTCACCGTGGCATCAAACAATGCCTTGACAGAATCAGCGTCAGACACATCGGTGGGCACGGCCAGCGCTCGCTCGGGCGCCGCACCCAAGGCGATCACCTCGGCCAGTGGCTCGGGGCGTCGACCGGCCAGCACCACCCGGTAGCCGTGCGCAAGCAGCGCCAGCGCAGCCGCCTTGCCTATGCCACTGCCAGCGCCGGTGACGATGGCGACTTTTGAAGTTGAACTCATATTTGTTGCTTGCGTAAAAAAATTAGTGGCCTCAAATCAGGAGCGTCGACGTGGCTTGCGTCCTGCTTCCTTGCTCTTGCTGGCGGATTTTGGCGCGCGCACATCGGGTTCCGAAGTTTTTCGTGCCCGGCGCTTGCCCGCTGCGTTGGCAGACCCGCCAGCGGGAGCATCACGGCTGCCAGCGGCGCGCGGCAACTCTTTGTCTTTGCCGCCCCGCGCAGCCAGTGCCTCCCCCTCGTGAATCAGCCGGAAATCAATGCGTCGCCCATCCAGGTCCACCCGGCTCACCTGCACCTGAAGCCGGGTGCCAATCGCGTAGCGCATACCAGTGCGCTCACCGCGCAACTCCTGGCGCATCTCATCAAACTTGAAATAATCGCCACCGAGCTCCGTGATATGCACCAGGCCCTCGACATACATGGCGTCCAGCGTGACAAAAATACCGAAGCTGGTCACGGAGCTGACAACACCCCCGTACTCCTCACCCAAATGCTCGCGCATGTACTTGCACTTGAGCCAGGCTTCGACATCGCGGCTGGCCTCGTCGGCGCGACGTTCATTGGCGCTGCAATGCATGCCCGCAGCTTGCCAAGCCTGCGTTTCCACGCTCAATTTTTTGGGCTTCTGCCCCGGCTCGGCGACGCGCGCGGCCAAGCCCTTTTCGAGTCGCCGTGAGAGCTTGGCGTGAGCCTCGCCCGGCAGCGGCAACACTGGCAAATGGTATTTGGTTCCGGCCAGAATCGCCTTGATGACCCGGTGCACCAGCAGATCCGGGTAGCGCCGAATCGGACTGGTGAAATGGGTGTAGGCTTCAAACGCCAGGCCAAAATGGCCCTCATTCACGGGCGTGTAAATCGCCTGCTGCATGGAACGCAGCAGCATGGAGTGAATCTGCTGGGCGTCGGGCCGGTCTTTGGTGGCGTTGGCAATGGTCTGAAACTCGCCCGGCGAGGGATTGTCACTGATGGAATGCCCCACGCCGGTAACTTTGAGGTAGTTGCGCAGAATCTCTTTTTTCTCGGGTGTCGGGCCTTCATGCACCCGAAACAACCCTGCATGCTTGCTCTGGGCAATAAAGTCCGCGCTGCAGACGTTGGCCGCCAACATGGCCTCTTCGACAATTTTGTGCGCATCATTGCGTGTGCGCGGAATGATTTTCTCGATTCGCCCACTCTCATCACACACGATCTGCGTCTCAACGGTTTCAAAATCAACCGCGCCGCGGCGTGCACGCGCCTTCAGCAGGGCCTGAAAGACATCGTGCAGGTTGATCAAATCACCCACCCGCTCTTTGCGCTTGAGGGCTTCGGGGCCATGCGTATTGGCCAAAATTGCAGCCACCTCGGTGTAGGTAAAGCGAGCATGGCTCCACATCACAGCCGGGTAAAACTGGTAAGCCGAGACCTCCCCGTCCGCGCTGATCATCATGTCACACACCATGCACAGGCGTTCGACTTCAGGGTTGAGCGAACACAGACCGTTGGAGAGTTTCTCCGGCAGCATCGGGATCACGCGGCGCGGAAAATACACGCTGGTGGCGCGTTCATAGGCGTCGATATCAATGGCCGAGCCGTTTTCCACATAATGGCTCACGTCGGCAATGGCCACCAGCAAACGCCAGCCCTGCTCCGCCGTCTTGCCCTTGCCAATCTTCACTGGTTCGCAATACACCGCATCGTCAAAATCACGGGCATCCTCGCCGTCGATCGTGACCAAGGGCACGTCGGTCAGATCGACCCGGTGCTTCTTGTCTTGCGGACGCACGTGGTCAGGCAAGGTGCGCGCCAATGCAGTGCAGGCCTCTGAAAACTCATGCGGCACACTGTATTTGCGCACCGCAATTTCAATCTCCATGCCGGGGTCGTCGACCTCGCCGAGTATTTCCTTGATGCGCCCAACCGGCTGACCGTACAGGGACGGTGGCTCGGTCAACTCAACGACCACGACCTGACCCGGTTTGGCCAGGCCGGTCGCCGATTTGGGAATTAAGACATCCTGCCCGTAGCATTTGTCTTCCGGCACCACAATCCAGATGCCACTTTCCTGCAACAAGCGCCCGATGATGGTTTGACTTGTTCTTTCGATGATCTCAAGCACGCGGCCTTCGGGGCGACCTTTGCGATCACTGCGCACAATGCGCACCTTGACCCGGTCCTTGTGCAGCACGGCACGCATCTCGTTGGGGGGCAAATAGATGTCCGGTTGACCGTCATCACGGGTCACAAACCCATGTCCATCACGGTGACCCAGCACAGTTCCTTCAACTTCGTCCAGCAAGCCGCTGGTTTGGCTAATATTTTTGATACAATAATCCTCTTTCCTGAAATGCCCGGATGGCGGAATTGGTAGACGCGCACGGTTCAGGTCCGTGTGCCGAAAGGTGTGGAGGTTCGAGTCCTCTTCCGGGCACCAATGTTAATGAAAACCAGAGATCTTCTAGCAAGATTTCTGGTTTTTTTTTGGCCAGGAACCACTGCACTTGCATCGGCTCCTGGCTTGTCCTGAAATATTCCAAGGCTTGAATCTTAAAACGGCTGAGCCACAAGATCGTGTCCCTGTGCACCGACAATGCGCGCTTTGGTGAATTCACCAACCCGTAAAGTCTTGCTGATTTTTTCCGGCGGCAGCAGTTTCACCACGCCATCAATCTCAGGCGCATCGGCATAGGAGCGGCCGAGGCCGCCCTTTTTACCCAAACCAGGCGCCGAATCAACCAACACTTGCATCGTGGCACCGATGCGCTGTTGCAGCTTGGCGCTTGAGACTGCCTCGGCGACCGCCATGAAGCGTGCGCGCCGCTCTTCGCGCAATTCAATCGGCAACATACCGCCAATGTCATTGGCGACAGCGCCCTGCACCGGGCTGTAGGCAAAACAACCGGCACGGTCAATTTGAGCCTCCCGCATGAAATCGAGCAAATGTGAAAACTCTTCTTCCGTCTCGCCCGGAAATCCTGCGATGAACGTGCTGCGCACCACAATATCGGGACAGACTTCACGCCAGCGCTGGATGCGCTCCAGGTTTTTCTCGCCGCTGGCCGGGCGTTTCATGCGCTTGAGCACCTCCGGGTGACTGTGTTGCAGAGGCACATCCAGGTAGGGCAACACTTTGCCGGCGGCCATCAAAGGCAACAAGTCATCGACACTCGGGTACGGGTAAACATAGTGCAAACGCACCCAGGCACCATAAGGCTCGGCCATGTCGCCCAGTGCTGCGGCGAGTTCCAGCAGGCGGGTCTTGGTAGGTTTGCCATCCCAGAAACCGGTGCGGTATTTGACATCCACGCCATACGCTGACGTGTCCTGGCTGATCACCAGCAACTCCTTCACACCGCCTTCAAACAGGGCGCGCGCTTCCTTGAGCACGTCACCAATCGGGCGCGACACCAGATCGCCGCGCATGGACGGAATGATGCAAAAAGTACAGCGGTGGTTGCAGCCTTCGCTGATCTTGATGTAGGCGTAGTGCCGGGGCGTGAGCTTGATGCCCGCCACACCGAAAGCATTGGGCACCAGATCAATAAACGGGTCGTGCGGCTTGGGCAAGTTGGCATGCACCGCATCCATCACCTCCTGCGTTGCCTGCGGGCCGGTCACGGCCAGCACGCTCGGGTGCATTTGCCGCACCAGGTTGCCGCCACCCTCGGCGGTTTTGGCGCCCAAACAACCGGTGACGATCACCTTGCCGTTTTCGGCCAGCGCTTCACCGATGGTGTCCAGGCTCTCTTTGACCGCATCATCGATAAAACCACAAGTGTTGACGATCACCAGATCGGCACCCTGAAATGTCTTGGAGGTTTGATAACCCTCGGCGCTCAATTGCGTGAGGATCAGTTCGGAATCTGTCAGCGCCTTGGCGCAACCCAAGCTGACGAAACCGACTTTGGGTGCTGTATTGCTTTTTGTAATAACTTCGCTCATAAATAAATAAATTGTTCCAGCATTTGCGTCACGATCAGCGTTTGATGCCAAACGCCCCGAGCATCTGACCGGTCTGTTTTTGCATCTGTTCCTGCATTTGCTCGAACAGGTTTTTGGATTGTTCCAGTTTGCCGCCCAGCATGCTCTGCAGCACGGGGGACTGCAACGCCATGAACTGGGTCCACATTTCCGGTGACAGACCTTTGCTTTGTTCTGCAAATTTGGCCTGAACATCCATCAATTGCTGCATGTTTTTTTCCAGGTAGCCGCCCATGAAACCCTGCATGGCATGGCCATAGAAACGGATCACACTGGCCAGCACCGGCGCGGTGAACATGGGAGAGTCATTGGACTCTTCTTCCAGAATGATTTGAAGAAGGATGCTGCGCGTCAGGTCTTCACCGGTTTTGACATCGATCACGACAAAGGGCTCACTGTCCATCACCAGGCGTTTGACCTGGGCCAGCGTGATGTAACTCGACGTGTCGGTGTCGTAAAGGCGTCGGTTAGGGTATTTTTTTATGATCCGCTGGGTGACTTTTGGCTCAGCGACTTTCTTGGATTGCATGGGATTCCCTTAAGCACAGTTCGAAGCTGAAATAGCTGTATTGCACTGCAGCACATTTTAGGGATTACACCAGCACGAACGTCCCAAGGTTTACCCTGAGGCCAAGTGCAACTAAAAAATAATTGCCGCCACAACGGGACTCAAAGCGATCAAATTACAGTCCAAGCGACGCATTTTAACCGCCTATCAAGACAACAGGCGCCAATACACTCTGAATACCCGGCGATCTTGAAATGCCTTGCCGGCGTCCTTGAACTCGTCAACCACATCAGCCAACAGGCTTGTCAAACCAGCGCCTGGCGCTTGGCAACCCGATCAGCGACAAAAGCAAAGGCAAAAATCAGCCCTTCGGCCATGGATTGTTCGATGGCATGACGTTCATGTTCAGTCAGGTAGAACATCATGTCCACATCGTGCCGGACATAACGCGCAGGCAGGCGGTTCAATGCGACGCAGGCCACATCAGCCAGCATATCGGACGTGAAACCCGGGTGCGCCGCAGACTGCCGGGCCACCGCCTCAAACACCAGTCGTTCGTAATAGTTGTGAACCTGTTCAAAATTGATAACCATGAAATCCTCCAGAAAATCGCCAGACATCAACCGTTCAAAGAAATGACCTTAGCAGCTCCCCTTGACCCTGACAAGAAAAATCAACGTGAAGAATCATGAGAAAAATTGCCAGGACTGTGGCAATGCGACGGATGATAGCTATGAAACATGTAGCAAGTCTTCAATCTGCGCTATAGTTTCGGCCAGCGCCGGAAAACTACAGATATCAAATGTCTGACGACTTTTGCCAGTTCAAGACGCTCGTCGATCAATCAATACCAAAAGGAGAGTTGTCTCATGAGTTCCAAAGAAAATGCTGCAATCGGTCAACTGCTTGAACTTCTCGAGTCGCGTTATGCCATTCGGGTTCTGTGGGCCTTGAGGGACGGTCACGCGCAGACTTTTCGATTGCTGCAGGACAGCGTAGGCACTATCACTCCCAACACGCTGAACACCCGCATCAAGAATTTGCGCGCAGCCGGACTGGTCGACCACGGCAATGAGGGCTACGTCGTCACGACTTTGGGGGCGGATCTGCTCAAACGCTTGGCCGACCTGCCGGCATTTGCCACCAAATGGGTGGCAACCCTTGCCAAGAAAGACATTTGAACACCCCGGTCTGCTGAGACTTTTTATTAATGGCTGTAGCCCTTGTAAACAGGGCGTATTAAGCTATCTTTTTTATAGCAAACAAGGACTTCAACATGACAACGACCTCCTCTGGACTTCAATATGAAGACACCATAATCGGCTCTGGCCCACAGTCGACCAAGGGCCAAAGCGTCACGGTTCACTACACCGGCTGGCTTTATAACGACGGCGTTCAAGGTGCCAAGTTTGACTCCAGCAAAGATCGCAACGACCCATTTGTCTTTTCGCTGGGCGCCGGTATGGTGATTCGAGGCTGGGACGAAGGCGTGGCAGGCATGCAGGTAGGCGGCTCACGCACCCTGATCATCCCGGCGGCGCTGGGTTATGGCGCGCGCGGTGCCGGTGGTGTCATTCCGCCCAATGCCACATTGAAGTTTGACGTCGAACTGCTCGGCCTGTCAGGCTGACCTGCTGAGCCACCAAGCGGCTTACCCAACGGCCCGGCGCACATCCGGCGCGCTCGCTTTGTTCCTGAGCCGGCTTTCGGCTCGTACGTCTTGCGCTCTTGAATTGTCTGTGTATGGCCCCATATCGAGGGCTTAGTATTTGAAATTTAGCTCAATAGCATGTCTGAATCCAAACCAAACCAAACCCAACCACCTGCTACCGGGTATCAAAGCACCGAAGAAATGGTCGCCGCGCAGGGAGCCTATGAGTCGGACGCTTTATCGCGGGCACAAGCCGATCTGGCTGAATTACAAGCCAAAAGCGCTGAACTCGCCGACCAGTATCTGCGGGCCAAGGCCGAGGCTGACAACGCCCGGCGCCGTGCCGAAGACGAAATCTCAAAGGCGCGCAAGTTCGCGGTCGAGGCTTTTGCCGAAAGTCTGCTGCCCGTGGCAGACAGCCTGGAGGCGGGCCTGATCATCAAGGACGCCACCATTGACCATCTTCGCGAAGGTGCCCAGGCGACCCTGCGCCAATTGCTGGCAGCGCTGGAGCGCAACAAGGTGATTCCCATCAACCCGCAGCCTGGGACGACTAAATTTGATCCACATCAGCACCAGGCCATCAGCGTGGTGCCCTCGGAGTTCGATGCCAACACCGTGGTCACGGTGCTGCAAAAAGGTTACGCCATCGCCGATCGCGTGCTGCGTCCAGCGCTGGTCACCGTCGCCGCACCAAAATAATTAGCAACGTGATGGTCATCGTGACTTGAAAATTTTCGGCTGATCCACACGTTAAAAGCATCTGACTTTCATTTAAGGAAAAATCATGGGAAGAATCATCGGCATCGATCTGGGCACGACCAACAGTTGCGTCGCCATCATGGAGGGCAACACGCCCAAGGTCATTGAAAACTCTGAAGGGGCGCGCACCACGCCGTCCATCATTGCTTATCAGGAAGACGGCGAAGTACTGGTCGGCGCCTCGGCCAAGCGTCAGGCGGTGACCAACCCGAAGAACACGCTGTACGCCGTCAAGCGGCTGATTGGCCGCAAGTTCACTGAAAAGGAAGTCCAGAAAGACATCAACCTGATGCCTTACAAAATTGCAGCCGCTGACAATGGTGACGCCTGGGTCGAAGTGCGCGGCAACCGGATGGCGCCCCAGCAGGTCAGCGCCGATGTGCTGCGCAAAATGAAAAAGACGGCCGAGGACTACCTGGGCGAAACCGTCACCGAGGCCGTTATTACGGTGCCGGCTTATTTCAATGACGCACAGCGTCAGGCCACCAAAGACGCGGGTCGCATCGCCGGACTCGATGTCAAACGCATCATCAATGAACCGACCGCTGCAGCACTGGCTTACGGCCTGGACAAAACTGAAAAAGGCGACCGCAAAATCGCGGTTTTTGACTTGGGTGGTGGCACTTTTGACGTGTCCATCATTGAAATTGCCGACGTTGACGGCGAAAAGCAGTTTGAAGTTTTGTCCACCAACGGCGACACGTTCCTGGGCGGCGAAGATTTTGACCAACGCATCATCGACTTCGTCATCGCCGAGTTCAAGAAAGAGCAAGGGGTTGATCTGGGCAAGGACGTGCTGGCCCTGCAGCGCCTGAAAGAAGCCGCCGAGAAGGCCAAGATTGAGCTCTCCAGCAGTGCGCAGACTGACATCAACCTGCCCTACGTGACGGCCGATGCTTCCGGCCCGAAACACCTGAGCATCAAGCTCACCCGCGCCAAGCTTGAGTCGCTGGTTGAAGAATTGATCGAACGCACCATTGCGCCCTGCCGCACTGCCATCAAGGACGCGGGTGTCAACGTGGCTGACATCAACGACGTGATTCTGGTCGGCGGCATGACGCGCATGCCCAAGGTGCAGGAAAAGGTCAAGGAATTGTTTGGACGCGAACCGCGCAAGGACGTGAACCCGGACGAAGCCGTGGCCGTCGGTGCTGCCATTCAAGGCCAGGTGCTGTCCGGCGACCGCAAGGACGTGTTGTTGCTCGACGTGACCCCGTTGAGCCTGGGTATCGAGACGCTGGGCGGTGTCATGACCAAGATGATCACCAAGAACACCACCATCCCGACCAAGTTTGCACAGACCTTCTCGACCGCCGACGACAACCAGCCGGCTGTGACCATCAAGGTGTTTCAGGGCGAACGCGAAATCGCCGCTGGCAACAAGATGCTGGGTGAGTTCAACCTGGAAGGCATTCCACCGTCCGCCCGGGGCACACCGCAAATTGAAGTGTCGTTTGACATCGACGCCAACGGCATCCTGCATGTGGGCGCCAAGGACAAAGGCACGGGTAAAGAAAACAAGATCACCATCAAGGCCAATTCCGGCCTGACCGAAGCAGAGATTCAGCAAATGGTGAAAGACGCTGAATTGAACGCCGCCGACGACAAGCGCAAGCTTGACTTGGTGCAGGCCAAGAACCAGGCCGACGCCAGCTTGCACAGCGTGAAGAAGAGCCTGACCGAATACGGCGACAAGCTCGAAGCCGGCGAGAAGGAAAAGATCGAAGAGGCGATCAAGCACCTGGAAGACGCCATCAAAGGTGACGACAAGGCGCATATTGAGGAAAAAAGCACCGCTTTGATGACCATCAGCCAGAAGCTGGGCGAGAAAATGTATGCCGACATGCAGGCCAAACAGGCCGCTGAAGCGGGCGCAGGCGATTCAGGTGCCGAAGCGGCAGCGGGTGCACAAAACACTTCAAACCAGGCGGCTGACGACAATGTGGTCGACGCGGAAGTGAAAGAAGTCAAAAAAGGTTAAGCGCTTGCGCTGGACATTGTTGTAAACACTGAAAAGGGGCGCCGCGTTGAATATCTATTCAACGCGGCGTTTGCGTTGAAACCAGGCACTCAAAGACATGGCTAAAAGAGACTACTACGAAGTCCTGGGCGTTCCCAAGAACGCCTCTGACGAAGAAATCAAAAAGGCTTATCGCAAACATGCGATGAAGCATCACCCGGACCGCAATCAGGGCGACGCCTCCAAGGTGGCTGAGGAAAAATTCAAAGAGTCCAAGGAAGCCTACGAAATGCTGTCGGACCCGCAAAAGCGTGCGGCCTACGACCAGCACGGCCATGCCGGTGTTGATCCCAATATGCGCGGCGGACCCGGCGCGGAAGGTTATGGCGGCTTCGCCGAAGCCTTTGGCGATATTTTTGGCGACATGTTTGGCCAGCAGCGCGGTCGGGCCGGTGCGGGCGGCGGACGCCAGGTTTTCCGTGGCAGCGATCTGAGCTATGCGATGGAGGTGACGCTGGAGGAAGCGGCTCGGGGCAAGGATGCCCAGATCCGGATTCCCAGTTGGGACGCGTGCGACGTGTGCCATGGCAGCGGTGCCAAACCCGGCACCCAGGCCAAGACCTGTGGCACCTGCAGCGGCTCGGGCGCAGTGCAAATGCGCCAGGGCTTTTTCAGCGTGCAGCAAACCTGCCCGACCTGTCGCGGCACCGGCAAAGTCATTCCCGAGCCCTGCACGGCCTGTCATGGGCAGGGCAAGATCAAAAAGCAGAAAACTCTGGAAGTCAAGATTCCGGCCGGTATCGACGGCGGCATGCGCATTCGCAGCGCCGGCAACGGGGAGCCTGGCACCAACGGCGGCCCGGCCGGTGACCTGTACATCGAAATCCGCCTCAAGAAACACGACATTTTTGAGCGTGACGGCGATGACATCCATTGCTCGGTGCCGATCAGCATCGTCACGGCCTCATTAGGGGGCGAAATTGATGTCCCAACACTGGCCGGCAAGGCCGCCATTGATATCCCTGAAGGAACCCAAACCGGCAAGCAGTTCCGGCTGCGCGGCAAAGGTATCAAGGGCGTGCGCGCCAGCTATCCCGGCGATCTGTATTGCCACATTCTGGTGGAGACACCGGTCAAGTTGAGCGAACACCAGCGCAAGCTGCTGCGCGAGCTTGACGAGTCGCTCAAAAAAGGGGGCAGCAAACATTCGCCCAGCGGCGACAGCTGGACCGACCGGCTGAAAAGTTTTTTCAGTTGAGGAAAATCACATAACGTCATGAAAATTGACGCACCAGAAATGCCACGAAAGATTTAACTGTCTTCGTGGCATTTTTTTGTGCATAGTGTGGGCATGACATCACCGAAGCGGGAGATTTCCACATGAGCGTCAACATTACTTTTCTGGGGGGCGCCGGCACCGTCACCGGCTCCAAGTACCTGGTGCGCCACGGCGCCGAATCTCTGCTGGTGGACTGCGGCCTGTTTCAGGGCTACAAGCCGCTGCGCTTGCGCAACTGGACCCGTTTGCCGGTCGCGCCGAACCAAATTGATGCGGTCGTGCTGACCCATGCCCACCTGGACCACAGCGGCTACCTGCCGCTGCTGGTCAGGGACGGCTTCGCGGGCCATGTGCACGCCACCAGCGGCACACGCGACCTGTGCCGCATCCTGCTGCCCGACAGCGGTCACATCCAGGAAGAAGACGCTGCGTTTGCCAACCGCCACGGTTTCTCCAAACACGCGCCCGCCCTGCCCCTGTACACCCGGCAAGATGCACTCGATTGCCTGCCCCGTATAAAGGCGGTCGACTTTGGCAAGACCTTCCAGCCCATCCCCGGCTGGCGCGTCACGTTCTCCACGGCCGGGCACATTCTGGGTGCCGCCAGCGTGTTGCTGGAAGTGGCCGGACGGCGCATTCTGTTCTCAGGTGATCTGGGGCGCACCGACGACCTGATCATGAATCCCCCGGCGAAGGCACCGGCCGCCGACACGGTCTTGATCGAGTCCACCTATGGCGACCGCGAACACCCGCAGGAAGACGTGCTGGCCGAACTGGCGCCCGCGTTGCAAAAGCTGGCCAAGCGCGGCGGCGTGGCGGTGATTCCGGTGTTTGCTGTGGGGCGGGCACAAGCGCTGCTGCACGCGATTCATCAACTCAAGCTGCGCGGTGAGCTCCCCACCTCGCTACCTGTATTTCTGGACAGCCCGATGGCCGTGCACACCACCCATTTATTTGAAGCGCATCAGGGTGAACACCGGCTCAGCAGCAAGGACACCCACGCGCTGACGCACAGCGCCACCATGGTCAACAGCACCGATGAGTCACGTGCCCTGGCCAGTCGCCATGGCCCGATGGTGATTCTGTCAGCCAGCGGCATGGCCACCGGCGGGCGCGTGCTGCATCACCTCGCGCACTACGCGGGGAACCACCGGAACATGATCATCCTGACCGGCTACCAGGCGCCCGGCACCCGCGGCGCGTCCATCGCCGGTGGCGCCAAGTCGGTGCGCATCCACGGCCACGATGTGGAACTCCAGGCTGAAGTGGTGCAGTTGCAGTCGGCCTCAGCGCACGCAGACGCCAGTCAGCTGTTGGCCTGGCTGCGCACGATGCCCGAGTCACCTGACCAAGTCTATGTGACCCACGGCGAGTGGGGTGCCTCAGACGAATTTCGCAAACGCATCAAGCACGAGTTGGGCTGGCGGGCCATCATGCCGGAGCACGGTTCGACCTGGCCGACCTGAGCCAGAGCCCGCAAGCTTTGTCAGGACGTGCCATCACCGTGCTGCGTTGCACTACCCAGCCTATTGGCCGGGCGTAACCGTCACGCTCTTGCGCAAGATTCCGCCAGCCTCGACACCACTTTGGACATTGCCCTCACCGAGAATGCGCGCCTGGCAAGCGATGCGGTCCTCACCTTGGTGGGCGTCACAGCGCCGCAGCGCATTCTGCTGATACTGGTCGGGGGCACTGTTGAGGGCACCGCGCCTGGCTTCGGCCAAGGCGTTTTTGGCCTCCCGACGGCAGGTTGCAATATCCTGGTTTGATTGCCCGCTGGCACACGCCGCCATGTCCTGGCGATAGCGCGCCTGCGCGTCGGCCATGGCACTGGCGTTCGCCGCCAGGGCGGCTGAAGTGCACAGCAAGGTGGCCGCTGCGGCGAGGGCGAGATTGCGAAACGCAAAGCGTATGCTGGTCATGATGAACTCCTTGGTGATACGAAATGACGAATGCAGAGGGTCTGAGACCACAGACCGCTTGTTATGGCTGGCTGGCGCATAGAGCGGCTGACTGGGTGGACCACATTGCATTGTTGAAGGCTAGGCCAAAAATACCGCGCTGTATGTGCGCTCGCGTACCGAGGCGAAAATTGTCACGAACCGCTCATTGCTGGCAGGTTTGAAAAAGACAGGACTGAAGACGTCAGTCAGAGCCCGTCACAACGCCTTTAGCTTTTTGCGTGCGGCGGGTTTTGGCAACACGGCGCGAATCAAGGCCGCACAGCTTTCGGCCGACATATAGCGTGGCACCGGGTAATTGGTGTCCGCTTCACGGCAGGCAGCTCTCGCCAAGGCGGGAATGTCCGCTTTGCGCAGCGCGTTCAGTTGGCGCGGAATGCCGAGGTCGTGGTTCAGCGCATCCACCGACGCCAGAAACTTCTGTGCCAGCACGTCCTCTGGTTCCCCCTGGGTCCCCACTTCAGCGTGCAGCGCCAGAACCGCCAATCTCTCATTGACGGCAGGGCCGTAAAACCGCAGGACATGCGGCAACATGATGGCATTGGCGAGACCATGCGGCGTGTGGTATTTGCCGCCGAGTTGGTGGGCAATGGCGTGGACATTGCCTACATTGGCCCGTGTGAATGCCAGGCCGGCATAGGTCGCCGCCAGCGCCATTTGTTCGCGCGCCTCGAGGTTGTTGCCGTCCTTGTAGACCGTACGCAAATTTTGATAAATCAGGCGCACCGCGGCCAGCGCCATGCGATCGGAGTCGTCGGTGGACCAGTGGCCGATGAAGGCTTCAATTGCATGGGTCAGCGCATCCATTCCGGTGGCGGCAGTGACATGGCGCGGCAGCCCGGTCATCAAGACGGGGTCCAGGGCCGCCATCTTTGGCACGATGCGGGTATCGGCAATCACCAATTTCTTCTTGTTTTCAGGGTCGGAAATGACAGCGGCCACGGTCACTTCAGAACCGGTGCCGGCGGTGGTTGGCACAGCATAGATGGGCACGGGTGCGTGCAAGCCCCTGAAATACCCGGCCAGGCTGCGCGGCGACCTGTGGTTGGCCGCCGAAAGCCCAATAGCCTTGGCGGCATCCATCGCCGAGCCACCGCCAAAGGCCACGATGGCGTCACAGCCCTCGGTCTTGAAAACCGCAATTCCTTTCTCGATCAGCGGGATGGGCGCGTCCTGGGTGATTTCATCAAACACCACAAAGGCCGTTCCGCCTTCGGTCAAGGCCTGGGTCAATCGATTCAGCAAGCCCAGACCGGAGACGATGGGGTCGGTGACGATCAGGACCTTGCGATGACCAACGCCGCAGACAGCTTGTCCCAGCCGCGCACTTGAGCCGGGTCCCACCAGCAGGGTGGGCTGCGGTATGGGCATTAGTCGCGTCACCAGACCCGCCGCCCGCATGACGGCCGAAAGCCCCACCGAGCGCCCCACGTCCGCGATCAGATTCATGGTCAACATCGTTCTCCTGGTTGCGCCTGGTGGCCCCGGCGCTCAGAACTTGCCGCAAAACCGGCCAGTTGCGTCTGCCGAGCATTCAGTGAAATATGTCCAATTTAATGACAAGGAAGAAGGTGGCGGGTTGATCATGATCAACCCGCGAATCCGTGGCCAGCGGCAAAGTGGAAATGCCTTCACCGGACGGACACATGAAAAGAGTCGTCAGCATCAGCTTGGGCGCGCGTGCCCAGGATTTTGAGTTTGTTGCATCCTTCATGGGGCAGCAAATCCGTGTTCAGCGCCTGGGCACCGACGGCAGCACGAGCAAGGCCGTAAGCCTGCTGAAACACTGGGAAAAACACGCCGATGTGCTGGGCTTGGGGGTCGCGAAAGACAGCTACAACGTCGGATCCCGCCGCTACATTGAAAAAGACAGCGCCCGCATGGCAAGCGTCGTCAAGCGCATCCCGGTGACCACCGGGGGTCGCTTGAACGACATCCTGCAGGAATGGGCCTTGCGCCATGTGCAGATCAAGCTGGGCAACTATTTCAACAACGCCAGAACCCTGTTTTTTTCCGGCATGAGCAACTACAAGCTGGCAACGTGCATGGCGGAGTACAGCCAGAACCTGCAGTTTGCCGACCCGCTGTTGCAGTTCGGGGTGCCCAAGCTCCTGAGCTCACTGAACGCCCTGGAGCTGTATGCCGCTGGTGCGCACTACGTGTCCGACTGGGCGTTGCCAAGTGTGATGTCTTGCGCCCCCGTCAAGCAGTGGAGCCGTTTCGTGCTGGGCAAGGCGATGCAGGAAGCGACCGTGATCGTGGCACCGGTGCATGAACTGGACGATTTCAATGCGGAAGAACTGGCTGGCAAGACCCTCATCACCACCTCGGTCAACGAGGAGCGGCTGGCCCAATTCAAGGAGAAGGGCGTTCACCTGGTGATTGATGGCGCGCCCAGAATGTTCGAGCACGTGCTGGGCCCCAATATCCTGGATGCCATGATCATCGCCGCCAGCGGCAAGAACCCACAAGATCTGCTGGAGGACGACTACCTGGAAATCATCACCGATTTGCAGATGGAACCACGCCTTCTTTACCCGGGCGGATTCAAGCGCGTCAACCGCTTTGCCTTCGTCATCCATCCCCTGTCGCAGGAGTATTTCAAGGTGGTCAAGCCCATCGAGTTGCTGTCGCAGGTGTCGCCGCCCCTGTTCATGGATTCACTGGAAAAGGTGCTGGCCTATGCCCCGCCCTTTGTTTATTCAAGGGTGACGGGGATCAAGTCGCCCACGGGTGTGGAAGCTCAAGGGTGGCTGATTTCGGTGGGGGGAACACCCAGGGAGATCATGGCCCACAGCCCCGAATTTACCTACCGCCGCTTGCTGGCCGCGGCCGACATGGCCCAAAAGCTGGGCGCGCAGATCATGGGCCTGGGCGCTTTCACCAAGGTGGTGGGCGATGCGGGGCTGACCGTCGCCAAACGCGCGCCCCTACCTATCACCACGGGCAACAGCTACAGCGCCTCCGGGGCGTTGTGGGCCGCGCATGATGCCTTGTTGCGCATGCGACTGCTACCCATGCCCAGAAAGGGCCAGAAAGTGCAATTCAAGGCCATGGTGGTCGGTGCCACCGGGGCTATCGGCTCGGTCTGCGCCCGCCTGCTGGCCACTTTTGCCGAGGAGCTTTACCTCGTCTCCCCCGAGACCGCCAAACTGCTGTCGCTCAAGGACTCCATCCTGAAAGAGACACCGGACGCCCGGCTGTTTCTGTCAGCCCGGGCCGACAAGGACATCGCCGGCATGGACATGATCGTGACCGCCACCTCCGGCGCCGGCAAGAAGGTGCTCGACATCATGAAGGTCAAGCCCGGCTGCGTCATCACCGATGTGGCACGCCCGCTGGACCTGCCGCCCGAGGAGGTCGTCAAGCGCCCGGATGTGCTGGTGATCGAATCCGGTGAAATCGAGCTGCCAGGGGATGTCCAGATGAAGAACATCGGCCTGCCCAAAAACTTGGCCTATGCCTGCCTGGCCGAAACCATCGTGCTGGCGCTGGAGGGGAGGTTCGAGAACTACACGGTCGGCCGTGCCATCGAATGGGAAAAGGTGCGCGAGATCTACCGCCTGGGCCTGAAGCACGGCATGAAGCTGGCGGCCATCTCCGGCGTCAATGGGGTGTTTTCCGATGCGGACATTGAGCGTGTGCGCGAGCTGGCCTTGGCGGCGCGTGCCAGAAAAACGCGGACAAAACCGGTAGCAGCCGTGAAGAGAAAACCGAGACTGCAAGCCAGATAGATGCCGGCCGGCCACAGCGGCTTCGCCGTGGCCGCAGATGCCCCACCAGCCCAAGACCGGGACCGGGACCGCAATCCTGCACTGTCGCTACGGTCGCGTGCCAGGGACGGAGATTGTCAGCAATCAATAATCCTTGACAATACCGAACCTACCTTGAATGCGACAACACCTGGCCTATGAAGTTACACCACCGTCACACTGAACGTCACCGCACTGACCGGATCGGCTGGCTGCGCGCGGCCGTACTTGGCGCCAACGACGGTATCGTTTCAACCGCCAGTCTGGTGGTTGGTGTTGCGGCTGCCAGTGCGAGCCATGGCAGCATTTTGCTGACCGGTGTCGCGGGGCTGGTGGCGGGCTCCATGTCGATGGCCGCGGGTGAGTATGTCTCGGTCCATTCGCAGGCAGACACCGAAACAGCCGACCTCTCGCGTGAGCGCGCCGAGCTCGAACTGGACCCCGCCTCGGAGCGGCGTGAACTGGCAGCCATTTATGTCGCGCGGGGGCTGCAGCCCGGCCTGGCGCAGCAGGTGGCCGAGCAACTGATGCACCACGACGCCCTGGGCGCCCATGCGCGCGACGAGCTCGGCATCTCCGAGACGCTGAGCGCCCGGCCCATTCAGGCCGCGCTGGCGTCGGCCGCCAGCTTCGCCGTTGGTGCCGTGCTGCCGCTGGCCGTCACCGCGTTGGCGCCCGAGACCTATCTGATTGCCTGGGTGTCCGGCACGTCGCTGGTCTTCCTGGCCTTGTTGGGCGCCGTCGCCGCCCGGGTTGGCGGCGCTGGCATTCTGGTGGGCGCCTCGCGGGTCACCTTCTGGGGCGCCCTGGCGATGGCGATCACGGCGGGTGTCGGGGCCCTGTTCGGTGCGGTCGTTTGATGCAGCGGCAACGGGTGAGCCGCTGCGCTGTGACACGAGAATGCCGACATGACTGAATTCCTGACCGCCGCCTTCTACAAGTTCGTCGAACTGCCCGATTTCGCCCAGCTCAAAGCACCGCTGCTCGCCTGCTGCGAAGCCAACGACGTCAAAGGCACCATTCTGCTGGCGACCGAGGGCATCAACAGCACGATTGCCGGACCGGCGGTCGGCGTGCACGCCGTGCTGGCCTATCTCAGGCGTGATCCGCGCCTGGCAGACCTGCAACACAAGGAAGCCCGGTCAGCCAAAGCACCGTTTTACCGGATGAAGGTGCGCCTCAAGCGCGAGATCGTCACCATGGGCGTGCCGGGCATCGACCCGACCCTTGTGGTTGGCACCTATGTCAAACCGCAAGACTGGAACGCATTGATTGGCGACCCCGATGTGGTGCTGATCGATACACGCAACAACTACGAAGTCGGCATCGGCTCGTTTGCGGGTGCCGTCAACCCGGACATCCAGAGTTTTGCCATGCTGCCGCAATGGCTGGCGCAAGCGCCCGCCTTGCATCCGGCCACCGGCAAGAAGCCCAAGGTCGCCATGTTTTGCACCGGCGGCATCCGCTGCGAGAAGTCCACGGCCCTGCTGCGGGCGCAAGGCTTTGACGAGGTCTTCCACCTGGAAGGCGGCATCCTGAAATACCTGGAGACGATTCCCCCTGAGCAAAGCCTTTGGCAGGGCCAGTGTTTTGTGTTCGATGAACGGGTGTCGGTTGGCCACGGCCTGCTACCTGGGCAGCACGATCTTTGCCGAGCCTGCCGGCAGCCTCTGGATGACGCTGAGCTCGCATCACCGCTGTTTGAGGCGGGGGTGAGCTGCCCCAAATGCCATGCTATCACCCGCGACATTCAGAAAGACAGCGCCCGCGAACGCCAGCGCCAATGGGAGCTGGCCAAGGCACGTCAGCAAGTGCATATCGGCGCGAGCCCGGAACCGAAAGCCAAGCCAGCCACGGCAGGCGCTTGCAACGCTACACTTTAGATAGCACTAAGTGCTTATTTCACGGGGGCTGCAGCCAAATCAGGCATAATTTTTTGCCAGCAGTCGTGCCCGCGCACTGGCGTACTCGCGCTTGAGCTGGGCCACAAAATCGGCGGTACTCTGAACCTTGGTGACGGCGCCAATGCCCTGGCCGCAGCCCCAGATGTCTTTCCAGGCTCTGGACTTGTCGCCGCCAAAATTCATCTTGCTGGGGTCGCTTTCCGGCAGGTGCTCGGGGTCCAGGCCAGCGGCGCGGATACTGGGCGCCAGGTAGTTGCCATGGACACCGGTGAACAGGTTGCTGTAGACGATGTCGTCCGAGTTGCTGTCGACAATGGCCTGCTTGTACTCTTGTGCGGCCCGTGCTTCTTCGGTGGAGATGAAGGCGGAACCGATATAGGCAAAGTCCGCTCCACAAGCCTGCGCGGCCAGCACGGCGTCGCCGGTGGCAATGGCACCGCTCAGGACCAGCGGGCCGTCAAACCACTGGCGGATTTCCTGAATCAGCGCAAACGGGCTCTTGAGTCCAGCATGTCCGCCGGCACCGGCCGCCACTGCAATCAAACCGTCAGCGCCCTTCTCGATCGCCTTGTGCGCATGCTTGTTGTTGATGACGTCATGCAGCACCACACCGCCGTAGGAGTGGGCAGCCGCATTGATGTCTTCGCGCGCGCCCAAGGACGTGATGATGATCGGCACCTTGTACTTGACGCAAAGGGCCATGTCATGCTCCAGGCGGTCATTGCTCTTGTGCACGATCTGGTTGATGGCAAAGGGTGCGGCGGGTTGCTCCGGGTGGGCCAGGTTGTAGGCAGAGAGTGCCTCGGTGATTTCTATCAGCCATTCTTCCAACTGCTCGGCCGGGCGCGCATTGAGCGCCGGCATGGCACCGACCACACCGGCGATGCACTGGGCAATCACCAGCTTCGGGTTGCTGATGATGAACAAGGGCGAGCCGATCACGGGGAACGGCAAGCGGTTCAGGGGCGCAGGCAAGTGGGACATCGGATCTCCGTCAACATGAAATTTCATTGATAAAAATAGCCGCTAGCCCTTGTCCAGCAAGCGCGAGCAGCTATTAGATATGTAGCAGTTTTAAATCAGATCAGAACGCATCCAAGGCCAGCGCCGTGACGCTCTCGCAGCCGTCCACAATGGCGTCGCGCATGCCAGGGGCCTTGGTCAGCAAATGGTCGGCATAGAAGCGCGCCGTGATGATCTTGGCTTGCATGAAGGACACGTCCACCCCTTGGGCGATCTCTTCCTGTGCCATCAATAACGCGCGCGCCAACTGCCAGCCGGCCATCAGGTTACCGGCCAGCATCAGGTAGGGCACACTGCCGGCAAACACATCACTGGGCCGGGTCTTGGTGTTGGTCGCCACAAAGTTCACCACGTCAACAAAGGCCACACGCGCCGCCTTGAGACGCTTGGCGACCGCGACCGCATCGGCACTGCCGTTCTTGACCAGCAAACCTTCCGTCGCTTCAATCTGCGCGGCCAGCGCCTTGGCGGTTTGCCCGCCATCACGCGCGGTCTTGCGCCCGACCAGGTCATTGGCCTGAATGGCGGTGGTGCCTTCGTAGATGGTCAGTATCTTGGCATCACGGTAGTACTGCGCCGCACCGGTTTCTTCAATGAAGCCCATGCCGCCATGCACCTGCACGCCCAGCGAGGTGACTTCAAGGCTCATCTCGGTGCTGTAACCCTTGATCAGCGGCACCATGAACTCATAGAACGCCTGGTTCTGTTTGCGCACCTCGGCGTCTGCGTGATGATGCGCCGCGTCATAGGCCGCAGCCGCCACCGTCGCCATGGCGCGGCAGCCCTCGGTGTAGGCGCGCATCGTCATCAGCATGCGCTTCACATCGGGGTGGTAGATGATGGTCGCGTTGGCAGGTGCCAGAGCATCGACCGGACGGCTTTGGACCCGGTCTTTGGCAAAGGTCACCGCTTGTTGATAAGAGCGCTCGGCAATCGCGATGCCCTGCACGCCGACACCAAAGCGGGCCGCGTTCATCATGATGAACATGTATTCGAGGCCGCGGTTCTCCTGGCCCACCAGGTAACCTAAAGCCCCCCCATGGTCACCGAATTGCAGCACGGCCGTCGGGCTGGCCTTGATGCCCATCTTGTGCTCGATGCTGACGCATTGCACATCGTTGCGGGCACCCAGCGAGCCGTCCTGGTTCACCAAGAATTTGGGCACGACGAACAGGCTGATGCCCTTGACGCCTTCCGGTGCGCCAGTGACGCGGGCCAGCACCAGATGGACGATGTTTTCGGCCATATCGTGCTCGCCCCAGGTGATGAAAACCTTGGTGCCAAACACCTTGTAACTGCCGTCTGCCAGCGGCTCAGCGCGGCTGCGCACGGCGGCCAGATCGCTGCCAGCCTGTGGCTCGGTCAGGTTCATGGTGCCGGTCCACTTGCCGCTGACCAGGTTTTCAAGGTAGGTGGCTTTCAGTTCGTCGGAACCGGCCGTCAGCAGCGCTTCAATCGCGCCGTCGGTCAGCAGCGGACACAGGGCAAAACTCATGTTGGCTGAGTTTTGCATTTCTCCGCAGGCCGCGCCAATCGTCTTGGGCAGCCCCTGGCCACCAAAATCGACCGGGTGTTGCAAGCCCTGCCAGCCACCGTCAGCAAACTGGCGAAACGCTTGCTTGAAACCGGGTGTTGCCGTCACCACGCCGTCTTTCCAACTGGAGGGGTTTTTGTCACCCTCCCAGTTCAGCGGCGCAAGCACCCCCTCATTGAACTTGGCCGCTTCCTCCAGCACGGCTTGCGCCGTCTCAAAACCAGCATCTTCAAAACCTGGCAACTGGGCGATCTGCTCAATATCGGCGAGATACTTGAGATTGAAAAGCATGTCTTTGAGGGGGGCAACGTAGCTCATGGTGAGTCTCCAAATGGAAAAGAGAAAGCGCGCACGTTCAATCGTTCAAACCGGGCGCGAAAAAAAAAGGGCACCGCGAACGATGCCCTGTTTGTGCCTGGCCTACAGCGCGGCAACCAGTTCGGGCACCGCCACGAACAGGTCCGCTTCCAGGCCATAGTCGGCCACCGAGAAGATCGGCGCCTCGGGGTCCTTGTTGATGGCCACGATCACCTTGGAATCCTTCATGCCGGCCAGATGCTGGATCGCGCCGCTGATACCGACTGCGATGTACAGCT